>JAPYOP010000006.1:15056-100618 GCA_029938115.1 Colwellia sp.
TTTGCCGTATAAATTGTATTATCGAAAAAAATTGGAGTAAATAACCATGGCTTTACTTGTGGGATGTGGTGGACGTTATAACGTTGCTAACTCTCTTTGCCGTATAAATTGTATTATCGAAAAAAATTGGAGTAAATAACCATGGCTTTATGGGGTGGACGTTTTAAAGAAAAAGCGAGTGTACAATTTAAAAAATTCAATGACTCGCTACCGGTTGATTACCGTATGGCGGTGCAAGATATTGTTGGTTCAATCGCTTGGGCGCAATCTATCCATGAAGTTGGTGTGATAGATGCGGATGAATTAACCCGCCTAACCGCAGCGCTAAATGAGTTGAAAGTTTCGGTTGAAGAAGACCCTAAACAAATCTTGTTGTCAGATGCCGAAGATATTCACAGTTGGGTAGAAATCAACCTGATTGAAAAAACAGGTGATTTAGGCAAAAAGCTCCATACTGGACGTAGTCGTAACGACCAAGTGGCCACTGACTTAAAGCTTTGGTGTAAAGAAACGGGCGGTGATTTATTGTTTGCCTTAGTTAATTTACAACAAGCGATGATGAACTTAGCTGAGCGTGAAAAAGATACCGTACTGCCTGGCTATACTCATTTACAGCGAGCACAACCAATAACATTTGGCCATTGGTGTTTGGCTTATGTAGAAATGTTTAACCGTGATATTGGTCGTTTAAAAGATGCACTATATCGCTTGGATGTTTCGCCATTAGGCTCTGGCGCTTTAGCCGGAACAGCTTACCCAATAGACAGAAATGCTTTAGCGCATCGTTTAGGTTTTAGAACGGCGACCATGAATAGCTTAGATGCAGTATCAGACAGAGATCATGTTATTGAATTACTTGCCAGTGCTAGTATTTCAATGATGCATTTATCACGTTTTGCTGAAGATTTAATTTTCTACAATTCTGGTGAAGCAGGCTTTGTTGAGATGAGTGATTTGGTGAGCTCTGGTTCATCGTTAATGCCACAAAAGAAAAATCCTGATGCTTGTGAATTAATTCGCGGTAAATCAGGCCGAGTTTTTGGCGCTTTAACGGGTATGTTAACTACCATGAAAGCACTTGCACTTGCCTATAATAAAGATATGCAAGAAGACAAAGAAGGTCTTTTTGATGCGCTTGATACGTGGCAAGAATGTATGGAAATGGCTGTATTAGTTGCTGATGGTTTAAAAGTAAATAGAAGCCGTACTTTAGCTGCTGCTCAACAAGGGTATTCTAATGCTACTGAGCTTGCTGATTACTTAGTGGGTAAAAATATTCCATTTCGCGAAGCACACCATATTGTTGGTGAAGTTGTTTTAGCCGCTATAGAAAAAGGTTGTCCTCTAGAAGATTTAACCATTAGCCAACTACAAGAATTTAGCTCACAAATCGAGCAAGATGTTTATCAACATTTATCTATTGAATCTACGTTAGATAAACGTGAAGCACTTGGTGGTACTTCTCGCACGCAAGTAGAGAAAGCCATTGCTAACATTCAATCTGGTAATGAAGAGATATTGAATGAGCAAGTCGTGGGAGCACCGGGTAAACAGCAAACTCAAATTGCCTTAAAACAGGTTAAACAGCGTTTGAATGCTCAACGAGCTGCAGCCATGTCGGTGCGCAGAGCGCGTATGTCAGATGTTGAAAAAATACATCAGCAAGTGAATGTTCAAGCAGATAAAGGTGAAATATTACCCCGCACTCTTGATAATATCATTCATGATGTTCAAAACTTTGTCGTCGCTGAACTAGACGGTAAAGTCGTTGGTTGTGCCTCACTTTATATTTATCAAACGGGTCTTGCTGAAATTCGCTCAGTGGTTGTTGAAGAAGGCGCTCAAAATCAAGGTCAAGGTGAAGCGTTAGTACAATACTTACTAGAGTTTGCTCATCAAATGGAATTAGAGCAAATTATTGTTCTCACTTATATTCCTAAGTATTTCACTAAATTAGGTTTCAATGCTATTGAAAAAAGCTCATTAGCGGAAAATATTATTGAAGACAGCGAGCCAAGTCCACATAAAGATCCTGCTGATGAAGTCGCGATGGAATATATTGTTGGGCAAGGGAAGTGAGCTTTTGTCGCGTCTTGAGTGACACGGATGTAACTTATTAGACAGTGTAGGACGCATATTGTCCTGTCTCGACAATCGTCGCAACAAGCTACCAACTACAAGTCATTTTTAAAGAATGGAAAATATGAATAATAGCGATCAAAATTACGTTAAATGGTTTAGAAACGCCGCCCCATATATTAATGCACATCGTGGTAAAACGGTGGTGTTGATGTTTGGCGGAGAAGCGGTTTTACATCCTAATTTTGCCAATATTATTCATGATATATCTTTACTGCGCAGCTTGGGTGTTAAATTAGTGGTTGTGCATGGCGCACGTCCACAAATTGAAGAACGCATTGCGCAGCGTAACATTATGGCAAATATTGAAAATAATGTTCGTGTTACCGATGCTGATACACTGGTTGCCGTGAAAGATGCCACCGGCTCTTTGCGTTTACACATTGAAGCCTTATTGAGTACCGGTCTAGCGAACTCACCCATGCATGGCTCACAAATTAGAGTGAGCACTGGCAATTTTGTTATTGCTAAACCGATGGGCGTACGTGACGGTGTTGATTTTAAATACACAGGCATGGTACGTAGAATAGACTCTGATGGCATTAACATGCAGTTAGATTATGGCTCTATTGTGTTGCTTTCACCCATTGGTTATTCGCCAACAGGTGAAGTGTTTAATTTAGCTTTAGAAGATGTAGCCGCACAAACGGCGATTGCTTTAAAAGCGGATAAGCTAATCACCCTTACAGAAGACGAAGGTTTACTTGATGAAACGGATAAGCTTATTAAAAGCTGTAGTGTTCGCCGAGTAAAAACCTTGCTTGATGAAAAAGACTGTCATGTTCGTCAACTATTACTTCGCGCTATTATTAAAAGTGGTGAAAATGGTGTTGAACGTTGTCATTGTGTAAGTTATCAAAGCGATACGGCTTTATTACAAGAGTTATTTACCCGTGATGGCTCAGGGACTTTGATTGCTAAAGATCACAAAGAACAATTGTCGACGGCAACTATTGATGATGTTGCAGGCATTTTAGAATTACTGGCACCGCTTGAAACGGAAGGCATTTTGGTTAAACGTTCACGTGAGTTACTTGAAGTTGAAATTGACCAATTTATTATTCTTAAAAAAGAAGATGTAACCATCGCTTGCGCAGCACTTTATCCTTATCCGGATGCACAAACAGGAGAGGTAGCTTGTGTTGCTATTCACCCTGATTATCGAAAAGGCAATCGTGGTGGGCGATTAATTACCGCGCTAGAAAATGAAGCCAAACAGCAACATCTAACCTCAATATTTGTCTTAACTACCGTCAGTAGTCACTGGTTTTTAGAACAAGGTTTTGTTGAGAAAACCATGGAAAAGTTACCTGAAAGTAAGAAAAAAATGTACAACTTTCAACGTAAATCTAAGGTTTTTGTTAAAGATATTTAGTGCTAAAACTGTATATGATCTTTTGCCTATTACTGTGGAGTAAATACTATACTCTGATGCCATAAATCATGTTGCATTTTGATATAATAAGGGTACTACTCAAGGGGTGAAGTTCGATAATTTCAATTTCACCAATTCGATCAACTCTTTTACTTCTTGTTATTTCATAATAAAAATTAAGATAGGGCCTATCGTTTTCTAATCGAATATAAGGGTATTGTGTGATTGACCATGTTCCAGATATTTCTGTTTTTTCTGGTGTCATGTAAGTGAATTTACCATCGTTATGTAAATTCAATTGTGCCCTAGTTTCACAGCTTTCAGCTTGATAAAGAAATGAGATATCTTCAATGTTTTTACCGCTATGAGGTGCGACACCATCGGGTACTAAAAATAAGCCGATTGTATTTTTTGTATACCAATGGTTAGACGTCACTAATGCATTGATACTACCAATGTCATAATTAAGGCTGATCAATATATCTTCTAATGTCTCTAATGCTTTCGCATCCTGAACGAATGGTGAGTATAAAATACTTGTTGAGTATATATCGCTAGGATAACTCAACTCATTAAATTCAACAGCAAAGCCCTGTTTTTCAAGTGCAATTTTTACATTTCTAGATTCATTTTCAGTTAAGTAGAGTTTGTTAACATGAACTGTTGTGGTGGAGCAAGCCAAAGTTATCATTAAGCAAGTCAATACTAGGCTGTATCGAACTAATGGTTTAATTAAAGTCAATTTTAGCCCTTTGGGTAAACGTATTTATTTTTATCTACAAATACATTAAGTGTTTTTGCAATATCGGTCAACCAATCAACCATGTTAGTTTAAAAACATTTAGGTGCTTATCTGTTCTCGATTTACCTTAAATCACAGAAGTTGAATTTTTGCTAAATCGTTATAGCCAGTTAAACGTAAGTTTTCTTGAAACGCAGTTCTACACTCATTAGAGCGATTTTGAGATAGTTTAAATTTACTATCAACGTCTACGATATCCAAAGTAAACACTGTAATTGCTGACAACATTTTTTGCACCATTTTAGTATTCACTTTTTGGTTAAAATTTTCAAAATCCCATTGAGGATCAAAATGATAACTAATTTTTTTCATCTCAGTTAACTTTTCAATATTATCTTCAATAATATTTAAACTACAAGTTAGTGATACTGTCGCATAATTCCATGTTGGTACAATTTGCTCCTTATGCCAACGAGGTGAGATGTAACCATGAGGTCCGGCGAAAATCACCTTAACTAGAGCGTTTTCTTTTACAGCTTTCATTAAAGGGTTACTTCTAGATAAATGCCCTAACAGTGTACTTGTATCAATTAACTGTAGTGGACAATAAGCTAGCTCAGCAAAGCCTAAGTCGTTTATCGTGGATGATAATATTTGTGCAAAAGCGTGATTTTTAATAATATTTTTTTCTGCAGTAGTTAACTTATTCATAAGTTATTGCCATCTTTTCTTGTAAGCTTTGTTTTACTATGGGCCATTCATCTTCAATTATTGAAAAAATGGCGGTATTACGAAAACTACCATCTGGCAAAATGCGCTGGTTGCGTAATATGCCTTCATACTTGGCGCCTAATCGAGCAATAGCATTGCGCGATTTTTCATTTTGTTCGTGAGTTTTAAACTCGACTCTTATTGCGCCGTGATCTTCAAAAGCATGTTTTAATAAACAAAATTTAGCATGAGTATTAATATAGCTGCGTTGAAATTGGGGTGTAATGAAAGTAAAGCCGATTTCTAGACTTCTGTCTTCAATATTTATAGAGCAATAACGCGTACTACCGACAAATTTTCCACTGTCATTATCAAATATGGCAAAGGGTACATGCTCGCCTTTATTCTCCATTTGAACAGAGTAGGTCAACCAGTCTTGAGTGGCTTTAATTGATGTGCATTTATCTGGTAATGACCAAGTCCAAATATCAGGAAAAGAGCCTGCGCTAAAAAACTCAGCTAAATGCTCCATAGTTAAAGGGCGCAGTGTTACTTTGTTTGTACTAAGTGTTGTTGCTGTTGGATAAAACATGTGTAAGCCTCGTTGAAATTACTATTATAATTTCGCTTATTTATGGTATAAATAAAACAACCAGTTTGTATGTTTTATCTATACCAGTAGCCATATGTGAAAACCTTGAATCTCGATATTGAACAAACAAAGACAAAATTGTATTTGAAGATTGCTGATGCGCTTAGAAAGGCGATTGAAAATGGCACAGTCATTTCACAAGAGAAACTACCTTCAGCGCGTGTATTGGCAGAGCAACTATCAGTTAATCGTCATACCGTCATGGCAGCGTATAATGAATTAGTGGCTCAAGGTTGGGTTGAAACCAAGCAGAGACAAGGTTACACCGTGGCAAAAGTACTGCCAGCTTATCGTGCGTCAACCAGCATGAATATCATTTTGAAAGCAGAGGACAATCATGCTTGGCGAATTATTAAATCCAGTCAAGACGCCTTTTCGCGTCCTGCTCATAACTACCCATTTAATTTTGCTGGCGGTAACCCCGACATAGAGTTGTTTCCATTTAATGAATTTAGAGGTTTTATAAATGACGCGTTAAATCGTCCATCAATCAAAGAGCTAAATTATGGTGATAATGCAGGTTTTCAACCGTTTATCAAAGAAGTTGCTACCTATTTGCGTCGAGTTAGATCGATAACCAATAAAGAAATAATTGTGGTGAATGGCACACAAGAAGCTTTGTATATCATTTCACAAGTATTGTTAAAAGCAGGAGATAAAGTTGCGGTTGAAAACCTAGGTTATCGCCCCGCATGGACAGCTTTACGCAATGCAGGAGCTGAATTAATTGGCATAAAACAAGCAGAGCAAGGTATTGATGTTGATGATTTTGAGTCTTTAATACAGCAGCATAAAATTCGCCTGCTGTATTTAACACCTTTACATCAGTACCCAACGACAACGACACTATCAGTTGAAAAGCGAGTGAAAATTTATCAGTTGGCGCAGCAATACAATATACCTATTATTGAAGACGACTATGACCATGAGTTTCACTATAATAGCCAGCCTTTACCACCTATGGCAGCAAATGATCCGTCGGGTTTAGTTATTTATTTGTCGAGTTTTTCTAAAATAATGTTTCCTGGTATTCGTCTTGGCATTATTGCTGTAGATAAATCTCTAGCAACACATCTAGTCAGCTATCGGACGTTGATGAACCACAAAGCTAATGTATTACTACAAGATGCGGTGGCAAGGTGGATGAAAGATGGAGGATTTGAGCGTCATTTGCGTAAATCAACACGCAGGTATCAAAGGCGAAGAAAGTGCATGGTGGATTTGCTTAATTCTTTTGTAGATGAAGGTCTCAATTTGGAATTCACCATTCCAAAGGGTGGTATGGCACTGTGGGTTAATGTTGGCAGTCAAGCTGAAGCACTTTCCAAGTTAGCAAAAGGCAAAGGTATATTTATACTTGCAGAAAGTGCTTTTCATTTGAATCATCAAAATAATGAGAATAAGTTTATTCGCTTAGGTTTTGCCGGGCAAAGCGAAGAAAAAATTAAACAAGGGCTCTTGTTACTAAAGCCCCTTTTTAACAATAAATAATTAATTTAAAATATCTCTTCTTCTATACTTTTATTTTCATTTTCACCTTCGCTCTGAAATATATCAATACTATTGTCCTGACTGATATATTCAGTTGGTGCAGTGCCGACTTGAAAATATTCAAATAAACTACTCTTGTTGGTACTCGTACTTAACTTTCCTGTTGCTTTATCAATACGTACGGAGACAATGTCAGCTGGCGGTTCAAAAGGCTCAATAGTAATATCGGCTAAAGCAACTTCCATAAAATCTATCCAAGCAGGTTGGGCTGACTTTGCGCCAGCCTCTGTACCTGTAATTTGATTTTTTCCTAGGTTATTGTTGTAAACCGATTTACCCAAGTTACGGCTTGGATTATCGAAACCAATCCATGATGTTGTGACTAAGCGGCGAGAAAAACCAGAAAACCAGGCATCCTTACCTTCGTTGGTGGTACCTGTTTTTCCTGCAATATCTTTCCGATTCAATTTTTTTGCGCGCCAGCCAGTGCCTCGCCAAGGGTTTTCAGCGGACCAGTCTACATCCCAAATAGCACTGTTAAGTGCTTGAGTGATCAAAAATGCATTTTGCTCAGATATTACTCTAGGAGCTGATAGTTGAGTAGTCTCGGTATTTACAGTATTTCCTTCGCTACTCGAAATTAAAAACTCGCTACTGTTAACACATGGATCGCAAGCTAGATTTGGATTAGCTTGATAAATCACTTCTCCGTCAGCACTTTCAATGCGTTCAATTAAATAGGGTTCAATTAAAAAACCGCCATTAGCGAAGGTGGCAAAGCCGGTGACAACTTCTAAAGGTGTTAATGAAGCCGAGCCCAGTGCCAGTGATTCGTTTCGTGGTAATTCATCTGGCGCAAAGCCGAAATTTGATAGATAGTTAATCGCATTATCCACACCAATATCTTGTAATAATCTGACCGCAATGACATTTTTTGATTGTGCTAAAGCTAATCTCATTCTAATAGGGCCAGCATAAGTCTCAGGAGAGTTTTTAGGACGCCAAACAACTCCTGTGCTTTTATCCCATTGATTAATAGGGGCGTCATTGATCAAAGAAGCCAGTGTATAGTTTTTATCTAATGCTGCTGAATAAATAAAAGGTTTAATATTTGAGCCAACTTGGCGTTTAGCTTGGGTGACTCGATTAAATTGACTTTGTTTGTAGCTAAAGCCACCAACGGCAGCTTTTATCGCTCCATCATCGGGTGAAATAGAAATAATTGCAGCACTTGCTCTAGGTAGTTGGCTCAATCTATATTCACCAGCAGAGCGTTGGTTAACCAAAACTACATCAGCATAATTGAATATGTCGCTGGCGACTTTTGGAGGAGAACCCTGCTTTTGATCACTGATGTAAGGACGAGCCCAAGCCATACCAGCCCAGGGAATAATGGCTTTTTCATTATCTTGTAAAGTGATAACAACTGAATTTTCATTTACTTCAGTTACAACCGCGGGCACTAACATTTGATAGTGATTTATCTTGTCAAGTGCGATGGATATTTCATCATCTTTTAATAGGTTTAATATTTGTGAGTCGTCAACCTCATCATTAGTTTCTACGTCTGTATTTATTATTTCGTTGTCTGGTTCAGGACGTAAGGAATGAATAGCGCCACGGTAGCCATGTCGCTGATCATAACGGAGTAAATTAGTAGTAACAGCTAAATGAGCCGCTTGCTGTAATTTACTTGTCACAGTGGTAAATACTTTATAGCCACCGGTGTAGGCTTGTTCTTTGCCGTAACGTGCAATCATTTCTTGGTGTGCCATTTCAGCAATATAAGGGGCATTTAATTCAATTTTTGCACCATGACGTTTGCCTGTTATAGGCGCTGTTTTGGCGTGCTGATATTCTTGTTCAGTTATATAATCACTAATGAGCATACGTTGTAAAACTGTGGTTCGACGGAATTTCGCTCGTTCAGGTCTACTGATAGGGTTGTATGTTGATGGCGCTTTAGGCAGGCCAGCTAATACTGCTATTTGAGCTAGGCTGAGTTGGCCAAGCTTTTTACCATAATAAACTTGCGCTGCCGCACCAAAGCCAAAAGATCTATGCCCTAAAGGTATTTTGTTAATATATAAAGTTAATATTTCATTTTTAGTTAATAAGCTTTCAATATGGAAAGATAAAAATATTTCTCTAATTTTTCGAATAGCTGTTTGTTCTCTGGTTAAGAAAAAGTTACGAGCAACTTGCATCGTGATAGTACTAGCACCGCCTTTATTATTGCCAGTTAGTTGTCCTAAAACCGCCCTTGTCATGCCAATAGGGTCAACGCCAAAATGGAAATAAAACCGATCATCTTCTGTGGCTAATAGTGCGTCTATTAATTGTTGTGGAATTTCATCAAAGGTTAAAGGTTTCCGCTTTTTCTCTCCAAACTGAGAAATTAATAAACCGTTATTACTATAAATCTGCATTGGCGTTTGCCACTGCACATCTTTTAAAGAGTTGATATCTGGTAGTTCTTCACGCAAAGTTAAATACAATACAAATATACTAAAAATAGCAATAGATAATAAAAGAAAGCTTACTTTGAAAAATTTTTTGGTTGAAAACACTACAATCGCTCTATTTATGGATAAAATTCTCAGATAATACTAGTATATCTTGTAAAACCATGTAATAAATGTATTTATGTGAAAAACATGTCTAAAATAATTACAACAATATAATTTAGTGGGTTGTTATGCTAGATAATCTATGGAAAAAGAAAACAACTATGATGGTTGGGATCGATATTGGATCTCACGCAGTCAAAGCTGTTTTACTCAGCCAGGGCAATGAGGGCTATATTTTAGAAGATTACGCCATAGAACCGATGGTTCGTGGTTCAATCGTTGATCGTGAAATACAAGATATTGAAGCTGTCGGTAGTGTAATTGCAAAAATTCGACAAAATATCTCTATGAAAGCCAAAGAAGCTGCTACTGCAGTTTCAGGGCAAACGGTTATTACTAAAATTATTTATATGGATGTGGCGTTATCTGAAGAAGAGTTAGCTAGTCAAATTGAAATTGAAGCTGATAGTTTAATTCCCTACTCTTTAGATGAGGTTAGCTTAGATTTTGAAACGTTAGATGTAAATGAATCAGATCCTAGTAAAGTTAATGTCTTACTTAGTGCAGCACGTACTGAATCAGTAGAAGCACGAGTAGCCGCTTTAGAAGCTGGGGATTTTCATACTAAAGTTATTGATGTTGAGTCTTATGCGGTAAGTCGTTCTCATGAGTTATGCATGTCGCAACTACCAGATGATGCAGTTGATAAAACAGTCGCTATCGTTGATATTGGTGCAACCATGACACTGTTTTCAGTAACTAAAGCTGGCAAACATATATATAGTCGAGATCAAATGTTTGGTGGTGAACAATATACTCGTTCTATAGTTTCCTATTACAACAAATCATTTGAAGAAGCTGAAGCAGCAAAAATTTCCAATGATTTACCTCCTAATTACACTTTTGAAGTGTTGGCTCCTTTTCATACTGTGCTTATGCAGCAAATCCGTCGAGCGATACAAATGTTCTTGACTTCAAGTGGTGCAAGTAAAATTGACTATTTACTTGTTTCTGGCGGTACCGCATCTATTGAAGGTGTTGAAAAGCTCCTTGCTGACGAATTAGGCGTTCATACCGTTATTGCTAATCCATTTAATGATATGACGTTGTTAAAATCAATAAATGAGGAAGAGTTAGCTAAAGTCGCTCCACAGTTAACCGTGGCGACAGGGTTAGCATTAAGGAGTTTTACGCCATGGCATATATAAACCTTCTACCTTGGCGTGAAGAAGCACTCAAGGCTAAACAAAAAGAATTTTTCACTATTTTAATCGCTGTTTGTTTATGTGCATTTGCATTGACTTTTGCTGTAAACCTTTATTTTCAAGCACGTATTGATGGTCAAACAATGCGTAATCAGTTTTTGCAAAATGAAATTCAAAAACTTGATATAGAAATAGCAGAAATTAAAGATCTAAATAATAAAAAAGCGGCATTGCAAAAACGTATAGATGTGGTTGAGCAGCTACAACGTAGTCGTAATGTTGGTACGCAAGTACTTGATGAAATAGCCAAAATAATTCCCAATGGTATTTACATCACTCAAATTGACAAACAAGGTAATAGCATAGCAATTACTGGGAAAAGTGAATCAAATAACCATTTGGCAAACATGATTAGAGCGATTGAATTATCTGATTTATTTATCGATGCTACACCTGAATCAATTGTTGCTGATGATGGCTCTCCAAAACTATTAAGCAGTTTTAAAATGAGAGTGAAAATTAAAGGTTTGGTTAATGATGCAAAACTTACTACTGGAGTAAATGGAGGTGGCAAGTGAAGTTTGATAAATCACAGTTTGAAAATCTTGAGCTAGAAAATATTGGACAATGGCCGCCTGCTGCTAAGTTAGTCTTAACTATATTTTTGGCTATTATGGTCATGTTCCTAGGTTATACTGCACTGGTTAGCAGTAAAATTGATCAACTTAAGCGTGTTAAAGCTGAAGAAGTAACCTTAAAAGGGTCTTATAAATCTAAATATCATGTTGCCGCTAATCTAGAATTGTTTAGGGCGCAAATGGTTGAAGCAGAGGAAGTTTTTGCCATTCAGCTAAGAAGCCTACCCAATAGCCATGAAACCCCTGGTTTATTAGATGACATTACCTTTATAGGTACTACAAGTGGCTTAGAGTTTGTAAAATTAGAGTGGCAACCAGAGATCAGTAAAGAAATTTATATTGAGTTGCCAATCGATATTGAAGTTAACGGTTCCTATCATTCGTTTGGTAATTTTGTTAGTGAAATTGCAGGTTTACCACGAATTGTAACCTTGCATGACTTTAAAATTGATATTGTTCAAGCGAGTAAAGATGTGCTGAATTTAAAGCTAAAAGCGAAAACATATCGTTACCAAGGGCAAGAGGTTAAAACACCATGAAAATATTAGTTTTAATTTTTCTAGTTTTAATGGCTGGCTGTTATGACGACACAAGTGATCTTAGTGCGCATATGGAACAGGTCAAATCAACAACAACAAGTCAAATAGATCCAATGCCAGAAGTACATCCCTTTAATCATTATGATTATTCTGCATTTAGTTTAAGAAGCCCGTTTTCATTACCAAAACCAGAAGCCATTCAACAAAAAATTCAGCAAATGTCTGGATGTTTAAGTCCGGATCCTCGCCGTCGTAAACAGCCATTAGAAAAGTTTGCCTTAGGTGATCTTACTATGCGCGGCACCATGGGTGATGATGGTGTACTTTGGGCGTTAATGGAAGCATCAGATTTTACTCTGCATAGAGTGTCAATTGGTAGTTATTTAGGTTTGTTTGATGGACGTATTACAGAAGTGAGCGCTAAAAGCGTGAAATTAGTAGAATTAACACCTGATGGTGCAGGTTGTTGGGTAGAGCGAGAAACCGTACTTAAAATTGCTCAATCAGTATCTGAAGGGTAAAGGAAATAATAATGCTATTTAATAAAATGAAAAATTATAAAATCTTTACTAGATTAGTCAATTTAAAAAGTAATTGGCTTACCCTATTAACTTTGCTAACAATGGCGATAGCACCTTTTAATATTAGTGCAGAACAAGTTGGTAAAAGTAAGTTATTAGGTATTACTTATAATACGATTCAGGTTGATCAAATTGAGTTGGTTTTTGAGTTTTCTGCAAATGTTTCTTCTTTGCCTGAAATTGATACCTCAATGAATCCTGCTTTTGTAAAAGTTAACTTTGCAGCTGAAAATTTTGATCAAAAATTACAGGAAACAATTGTTAATCATGCCGGGCTTAACAATGTTATTTTGGATAATTCATCTGGTAAAGTTGTTGCCTCAATAAATTTGGAAAAGCTGGCTGTTTTTGATGTTGCATTAAATGGCAAACAATTTTCGATAACCTTTAACTCTGGTCAATCAGCTGAAGTTGTTGAAACATTGAGCCCAGCCGGTGAACAATTTATCAATCATGTTAAATCCCTTGATTTTCGTTTAGGTGAAGGCAATTCAGCTGAGATTTTAGTCTACCTAGAAGAAAGTATGGTAGCTGTAGATGTTAATGACAAATTAGGTAAAATTAATGTTGAGTTTCATAATACTCAGATAATTGAAGATTTACTGTATAAACTTGATGTCACAGATTTTGGTACAATTGTTTCTGGTATTGAAACCTTTAAAGAAGGGCGTAATGCACGTTTAGTTATTGATGTTGATACGAATTTCACTTTTTCGCATAAACAACGTGATAACTTGTTTATTCTTACCGTTAAAGAAAAAGAGAAGAAAGCACCGGGTTATTTAGGTGATAGTGAAGACTTTACAGGCCGAACAATTTCACTTAACTTTCAAGATATTCCAGTACGTACTGTCCTTCAAATAATTGCGGACTATAATGAGTTCAATTTAATTACTAGTGATACTGTTACGGGTAATATTACATTACGCTTAGATGGTGTTCCATGGGATCAAGCACTAGATATTATTTTAAAAGTTAAAGGCTTAGATAAGCGCATGCAAGGGAATATCCTAATGGTTGCGCCAAGCGATGAGCTAGCAGCTAGAGAAGCTAAAAATTTGCAAGCACAGCAGCAAGTAGAAGAGCTAGCACCGCTTTATTCTGAGTATGTTCAAATAAATTATGCAAAAGCGAGTGAATTTTCAGACTTAATTAAAAATGAAGATACAAGCATATTGTCTGCACGAGGTAGTGTTTCGGTTGATGAGCGTACAAATACTTTATTGATTCGAGATACAGCGAAGAGTATTGAAGATATTAAGCGAATGGTGAATATTTTAGATATCCCTATTCGTCAGGTTATCATTGAAGCACGTATGGTAACTGTAAAAGATAATATAAATGAAGAGCTTGGTATACGTTGGGGAGTTACTGATACTGATGGCCAATATGCATCTTCAGGCTCTTTAGAGGGGGCAAACTCTGCAAACGCAGGTCTTGTTCCTGCATTAGCTGATAGATTAAATGTTAACTTACCTGTAGCAAACCCGGCAGGAGCATTAGCTTTCCAAGTTGCTCGATTGGCTGATGGTACTATTTTAGATTTAGAGTTAAGTGCGATGGAAAAAGAAAACAAAGGTGAAATTATTGCCAGTCCACGTATTACAACGTCTAATCAAAAAGAGGCTTACATAGAACAAGGTGTTGAGATACCTTACCAAGAGGCAGCTTCAAGTGGGGCAACAGCAACCCAGTTTAAAAAAGCAGTACTGAGCTTAACGGTAACGCCGCATATTACTCCAGATAATAAAATTATTTTAGACTTAGTCGTCACTCAAGATACCGTTTCTGATGTTCAAAGCGGTCAAGCGCCAGCTATAGATACTCAACGTATTGGAACTCAAGTATTAGTGAATAATGGCGAGACTATTGTACTTGGTGGTATTTACCAACAAGCGATTATTAGTACTGTCTCTAAAGTGCCTGTATTAGGTGATATTCCTTACTTTGGTTGGTTATTTAGAAACACTAGCCAGTTTAATGAGAAAAAAGAACTACTAATATTTGTTACTCCACGCATAGTAACTGAACAATTTTAACCTGTATCATTGACATATTCGTCAGTAAGTAAGATTTTTAACCACTTACTGACGATGTTACTTGCAATCTTACCCTAACAATTGCGATAATTACGCCCTTGAAATTTCCGAGGGAGACCTCTATAACATCAAAAGTGCATATAACTATTGTTATACCTTCTTTTTGATATGGCCGTAACAAACGAGTATTAAGTAAATCTAATGGCAGAAAAACGTAACATTTTCCTTATTGGTCCTATGGGTGCAGGTAAAAGCACTATAGGTAGAGAACTTGCCGACAGGCTTCATCTTGATTTTTTTGACTCTGATCAAGAAATTGAACGTCGCACTGGAGCAGACATTGCTTGGGTTTTTGACCTTGAAGGCGAAGAAGGCTTTCGTAAAAGAGAAGAAGGTGTTATTGAAGACTTGAGCGAAAAACAAGGTATTGTTTTAGCTACAGGTGGTGGTTCAGTTATTAGTGACCAAGTTCGTAATCGTTTGTCAGCGCGCGGCGTAGTAGTTTACCTTGAAACAACTATAGACAAGCAAGTTGCACGTACTCAACGAGATCGTCGTCGTCCACTTTTACAAACTTCTGAAGAACCACGTACTGTCTTAGAAAATTTAGCTGTTGAGCGCAATCCTTTGTATGAAGAAATTGCTGATGTAGTTATTAAAACTGATGACCAAAGTGCCAAAGTTGTTGCTCACAAAATCATTGAGCGTTTAGATTTTTAATAAAAGGCTCTTTCTTTATATAAGCCACTTAATTAGTTCATAAGTGGCCTTCCAACCAAAACATTTAGTAAAATTCAATATGTCCATAATCAATCTTGACTTAGGTCTTCGAAGTTATCCCATATATATAGATTCTGGCTTACTTGATAATGCTGAACTGTTTGCGACTCATATTCGTGCTAAACGAGTTTGTATTGTCACTAATACTATTGTTGCTCCTTTATATCTCGAAAACCTTAAAGCAAACTTAGGTGATTTTGATTTTGATATTGATGAAATTATTTTATCTGATGGTGAAGCTGAGAAAAGCTTAGCAAATTTTGAACGTATCATGTCGCATTTATTAACAAATGAACATGGTCGTGATACTACCTTAATTGCTTTAGGTGGAGGGGTGATTGGCGATATAACAGGCTTTGCTGCTGCATGTTATCAACGTGGTATAGATTTCATTCAGATACCTACAACTGTGTTATCTCAAGTTGATTCATCTGTTGGTGGAAAAACAGCTGTAAATCACCCGCTTGGGAAAAATATGATTGGTGCTTTTTATCAACCTAAAGCTGTAATTATTGATATTGATAGTTTAGCTACCTTACCAGTAAGAGAATTTAATGCTGGCATGGCTGAAGTTATTAAGTATGGTATTTTAGGTGATTATGACTTTTTTGTTTGGTTAGAAAATAATATAGCGTCAATAAAATCTGGCGACAAAAATACTTTAGTTAAAGTGATTGAAAAATGTTGTCAATGCAAAGCTGATATTGTTGCTAATGATGAAACAGAGACCGGTGTACGCGCTCTACTTAATTTAGGGCATACATTTGGTCATGCTATTGAAGCAGAGCAAGGATACGGTAATTGGCTTCATGGCGAAGCTGTAGCCACTGGCATGGTACTTGCTGCTAAGTTAGCAGTAGCAATGAATTTGCTTGAAGTGTCAGATCTTTGTCGAATAGAGTCACTGATTAAATCGTTTGATTTACCATTAGAAGCTCCAGAAACAATGAGCTGTGATGATTTTATACGTCATATGCGCCGAGATAAGAAAAATATTGGCGGAAAACTACGTTTTATTGTTCCTACAGCGATAGGGCAATCAGAAATTCGTGATGATGTAACACAAGAGATACTTCAACAAATTCTATAATATTTTTTGACTGCCTAAGCACTTAAGTTTCAGGCAAACAATAATGATAGAAAGGGTTGAATATGTCCGCATTAGCGCGCACAAAAACACATAATACAGATACTTCTTCTGTGCAACTAAACAGTGAACCTGTAGTGACGTCAATAAGTGTTAGTGCGCGAATTGATTACATACAGCGCTTTTCTAAACAAGCTGTTTTAGTTATAGATAATGACACCGATGCTTATACTCAAGCCGCCCGTCAATTTCTTATCAACCTATCTAAAGAAAAAGCCACTCAAGAAACAAATGCAGCTTTTGTGTCAGCCTCAGTAAAATTAAATGATATTCAAATGCGCTGTCGATTGATTGAACAATTATTTGGCAATACTTTATTTGATCCTGAAAAATCATTAGCAGTAAGTATTCTGCGCCTTTGTAAACAAAGTAAGGGCAGCATTACTATTGTTGTAGAGCATGCCCATGCTTTGTCATTACAAGTGAAATACGAGCTATGTCAATTGGTTGATGTAGCCAATAAAACGAATAATAAAATCAATGTTGCATTATTTGGACAAGAGCAAGCGGCTCAGACAGTTGCTAACAATAAAAGTATTTTCAATAACAAGTTAGCCATAATTGATGCGAAGTCAGGGCAGTTGTTTGCTTTCGATCATGCAAGGTTTAAGCATGACCGTACTATATTCACTAATAAGTTTTGGAAAAAACTTATTCTATCTGTCGCATCAATTGCGACGATAATTGGACTTTCATGGTTTGTTTTAATTGAATATGATAATTTTACGCTATCAAAGTTGCCCCTATTCAATGCGGCAGTGAATGAGCAAGTCACCATTATCAATGACTCAAAAACGCCTATAGCACGAATAGAAAAGCAAGCAGGAGTTGAAGATATTCACGCAGCTTTGCTAGGAAAGGTAAGTGATGTTTCTAAGGATATAGATAAATCAGCTAAGACTACCGATATTTTACAAGCACTCAATTTAGAAGCAATTATAGACCCTAAGTCATTAGTTGATGAACCGGAAAGATTTACAAAGGGAGCAGAGCAAGCGAAAGAAGTGAAAGTTAAGTCTGATAAACTAGAGCAAGTTAAAGTGGCTCAAGTAAATAAGTCAGTAAATACTAATTCACCTCTAGAATTCACCCCTAACTACTATTTAAATTCACCAGCAGGTTACGTCGTACAAATAGTTGGTTTTAATAATATGACTTTATTGTCACGCTTTATTGACCAATACCCAAATCTTGAATATTTTAGTTATCAAAAGAAATTAAATGGTCAGTTATTTGCTGTTTTGACAACAAAAGTCTTTGTTAATAAAGAGCAAGCTCGTCAATTTTACCAGGCCCTACCTACTGCGATAGTGGATAATGGAGTATGGGTTAAGGCGCTTTCAAGTATAAAGGCAGAGATCAATGCTTTTAATTAACTTATTTGGAATAAAAAATATCGCTAATAGTTAAATCAAGCTACAATCGCTCTTCAGTTTTATCGGTTGAACAGGCAAACATGAGCAAAAAACATCGTGCATTTTTAAAGTGGGCTGGCGGAAAGTATGGTCTCAGTGATGTAATTGCTAAAATGCTACCAAAAGGAGAGTGTTTGATAGAGCCTTTTGTTGGTGCGGGTTCAGTCTTCTTAAATACCGATTACCCTAAGTATATTCTCAACGATATTAACCAAGATTTAATTAACCTCTATAAAATCCTTCAAGTTAAGCCAGATGCTTTTATTGAAGATGCTAGAGCACTTTTTTGTATGGAAAACAATCAAAGTGACATCTATTATCAGTTCAGAAAAGAATTCAATGACAGTAATGATAGTTATTTTCGCTCTTTAGTTTTTCTATATATGAACAGACATGGTTATAACGGCTTATGTCGTTATAATAAATCAGGTGGTTATAACGTCCCTTTTGGTAAATATAAACGGCCATATTTTCCAGAAGCAGAGTTGAATTATTTTGCTGATAAAGCACAAAAAGCAACTTTTGTTTGTGAAGGATATCGAGATACTTTTGCTCGAGCTAAGACCGGTGATGTTTTTTATTGTGACCCGCCTTATGTACCTTTAAGTAAGACGGCAAGTTTTACTAGCTACGCAGGAAATGGCTTTGGCTTAGATGAGCAGGCTGATTTAGCTAATGCAGCAGAAGAAGTGTCTTCGGCTCAAAAGGCAGTTGTTTTAATTTCAAATCACGATACTATTTGGACTCGTAAAATATATGAACATGCCATTAGAACTAAATCTATCCAAGTAAAACGTACCATAAGCCCAAAGGGTAATAAACGTGAGAAAGTTGCTGAATTATTGGTGCTTTATAAATAATCCTACAACAAACTTAGGAGGTACGGGCTAGCAATGGATATACGGTTTAATGAGAAAAAAAGAAAGGAAACAGGCAAGAATTAATTAGATGGTATTACTAAGTTAACCACAATAACGAGTGCCGCAATAAAAAGGATTACACCGATAAGACCAACAACGATAAAATGACTTAACTTCCCTTGGGTAAAATCTTTCTCTCGATTTTTATTACTTTGTACACCAATAAAAGCAGATGCAACACTTTTAAAGGTGTCTTTTAGTGAAGGTGTTTTATCAGTCATTTAATTTCAACGTGTCATTAATGAAAACTATAATGCAACAGTTCAACGAGATCCAAAAAATGGAAATGAGCAGACTTGTTATCATTTGAAATCCAAGACACCCAACTCTTATTTGACATGTAAGCCGCATTACAAGGGTGGCTACTATGATTCATCGGTAAGTTTGATTCAACAGCCATACATGATTTCAGCAAACTTGCTTGGTTGTTAGCTTGAGCACTACTGAAATTAATTGTAACAGCTAGGGTAACTGTTAATGCAATGATGAAAGTTGTTAATTTTGTCATGATCCATTTTGACATATGAAGCTCCGTTCAATATTGAAGAGTGTTAATTGGGCGTAGTATACCCAATTAACACTCTATTGTCATTTTTCCATTTTAGAAAGACTTGCTAAGACTGAATACTAATGTTTCATCGCCTTTGCCTGTTTCTAAATCTAACTCTTTAGAGTTAGCAATTAAAGCAACGCCTAAATCAAAACCTGAAACTTCCGCACCGTAACCTATTTCAAGGTAGTCACCATCAAAGTCTTTGCCCCAAGTACCGAATGTTGCGTAAAAACCTTCATATTCTGCTGTTACTGAAAGGAAGTCATAATCGGCTTCATCAATGCCTAATGCAGCATCTTCATCATGCTGACCAATATTGTATGAAACTGAAAGGAAACTATACGATGCGCCTAAATTAACTTCATTATACGCAGAGTCGAAGTCTCCAGTGTATTGGTAAGAAGTAAAGCCCGCGCTTAAGCCAAATTCACCAAGGTCTATAGCGTAGCTACCGTAGAAATCTACCTCCATTCCATCTTGAACGTCGGCAACCCAAGTACCAACAGAAAAGTTACCATTTTCGTAATCAACACCAGCACTAGCTGTCGCTGTTGTAGTTTGTGCTATACCACGGAAGAAATATTGTGAAACTACAGCTGCATTGGCGCTAAGTCCTTCAACAGCTGATACTGATGTAGAAAAAAAGGCAGATGTGGCTAAAGTTGATGCTAGTGCGATAGTTAATAGTGATTTTTTCATGTTTTTCTCTTTAAGTTATTATAAGTTTTTGAATCTGGTTAAAAATCTGCAAAGATGATGCCTGTATAGAATTAGAACAAATTATATTTTATTTAAGCTTTATTAACAGTACCTTATAGTGTTTTGTATGTGAGCATTGAAATATATCGATATATGAAAGTGCGCTACTATGGTGCGGATGACTTTTATTTGTGCAAATAAAGTGCATAGGGTTTGCTTTTATATAAGTTTTTCTGATACTCGCATTTATAGGCGTCTTGGGTATAATACGCATATCTTTTTTTATTGAGTAAAAGTGATGTCTTCTTTTTTAATTGCCCCTTCTATTTTATCCGCTGATTTTGCACGTTTGGGTGATGATGTCGCCAAGGTTTTATCTGCAGGAGCTGATGTGGTGCATTTTGACGTGATGGATAATCATTTCGTACCTAACCTAACGTTTGGTCCAATGATCTGTCAGGCTTTACGAGATTATGGAATTGGAGCACCTATCGATGTTCACCTTATGGTTAAGCCAGTAGATAGTTTAATTCCTGAGTTTGCCAAAGCGGGTGCAGATATTATAACGTTTCACCCAGAGGGCAGTGATCACATCGATCGCACTTTACAGTTAATAAAGGATCATGGTTGCAAAGCCGGTTTAGTTTTAAACCCTGCAACTCCTTTACACTGTTTAGACTTTGTCATGGACAAGTTAGACGTTATTTTATTAATGTCAGTGAATCCTGGGTTTGGTGGGCAATCATTTATCCCCACTACTTTAGATAAGTTACGTCTCGTAAAAGATAAAATTATACAGAGCGGTCGTGATATTCGTTTAGAAGTTGATGGTGGTGTTAAAGCAAATAATATTGCTGAAATTGCCGCAGCGGGTGCCGATATGTTTGTTGCTGGCTCGGCAATATTTTCAAATACAGACTATAAAGCCGCTATCGATGAAATGCGTGCAGAGCTGGCAAAAGTATCAAATTAAGCATGTAAAGTTAAAAAGTTTTAAGGTAATAAACACCGTTTAAAGGAAAATTATGAGTAAACCTATTGTATTAAGTGGCTGTCAGCCATCAGGCGAATTAACCATTGGTAATTATTTAGGCGCATTAAAGCAATGGGTCAATATGCAGTCTAGCCATGAGTGTTATTATATGTTGGTTGATCAACATGCAATAACTGTTCGACCTAAGGCGGAAGATTTACGTAAAGCAACCTTAGATGGTTTAGCACTTTACCTTGCTTGTGGTGTAGATCCAGAGCAGAGCACTATTTTTATTCAATCTCACGTGCCAGAGCATGCCCAATTAAGTTGGGTATTAAATTGTTACACCCAGATGGGTGAGCTAAATAGAATGACACAATATAAAGATAAGTCACAAAAGTCAGAAGCGAACATGAATTCAGGCTTATTCACTTATCCAGTATTAATGGCCGCTGATATCTTATTGTATCGTGCTGATAAGGTGCCTGTTGGCGATGATCAAAAGCAGCATTTAGAATTAGCGCGTGATATAGCGACTCGTTTTAACAATCTTTATGGTGATATTTTTACTGTGCCAGATCCTTTTATTCCTCAGCATGGTGCACGAGTAATGAGTTTACTTGAGCCAACTAAAAAAATGTCTAAATCTGATACCAATCCAGGTAATTTTATTGGTTTATTAGAAGATCCGAAAAAAATCGCCAAGAAAATTAAACGTGCAGTGACAGATTCAGATGAACAAGCTCGAATTTATTATAATTTAGAAGAAAAACCAGGCGTTTCGAATCTATTATCTTTACTTTCATGCGCTACAGGTAAATCAATAGAAATGTTAATACCTGAATATGAAGATAAAATGTATGGTCATTTAAAAGGTGATGTTGCTGACGCCGTGGTAACGATGTTAGCGCCAATACAAACTAAATATCATCAATACCGTGAAGATGAAGCCTTCCTTGAGCAAGTAATGAAAAGTGGTGCTGAAAAAGCCTCATTGCGCGCAAGCAAAGTATTAACTTCAGTTTATGATGCTGTCGGGTTTATTGCTCGCCCATAGTTTCAATTTCGTGGGATAAACAGGCAAAAGAACAGTTCAGGATAAACGAAAATAAATCTTCCGTTTATCCTGAACGTATATACCTGTGTTACCTCAAAATGCAGGATTAAGCTGGAATTAGAAACGTTTTTAGGCAAGGCATTGATTGAAGAGAATGGTTGTTCCCTTATCGAAATCAATAACGCAGCATAAAACGTTTATAAACCAGCCCTACGGGGATAGCTGAGCAAATCATGTTCGTCGTTGCATCTATTTTTAAGGGAGTAACCATTAATAAAAAGATGTGCCTTGATCATGAGTCGTTCAGGTATGCTGAAACTCGCATTTAGAAGTATCACGGGTATAGAACAAGTAGCCGAAGGGCTACTTTTCTAAAGCCGCTTTCTTCGTTTTATCAAAAAGCTTACTACTCTCTTCAATGAACTCATCAGCACTACCGCTTGGTGCAAGTAAAAAGCTTGGCGTCATAATAGTAGAATTATATTGTGGTCTAGGGTTAAATTCAGGTTTGTTACTGTATTGTACTAAATAGCTACCACCAAATAAGAGTAAAGTGATACTTGCCGCTGCAACAATACGGCGTCTAGCTGTCATGTGAAAGCCAATATAGCTGTTTAGCCAAAATAAACTAAAGGCTAACCCGATAGAGATGATAATCACAAAAATCGGTATTATTGAGCCGCTCGCACTATTAAAGCTAGCAATGCTTTCCAATAAATCACTGAACCACATAAAGTTGAAGAAAACGAAACTGACCCCCAATTGCGCCATTATTCTCGCATCTTGTTTGCTTAAATGAGAAACCAAAGCGACACCTGCTGGCCACAGGGCGAAACCTAAAGTCATGCCAATAGTGGGCGCTAAAAACTGTCTGAAATCAACCTCTGTTGCTGTGTTAAGGTAGAAAACATTGCCTGCAATTAAGGAAAATAAAGCCACACTTAATAATAGTGCTAACGGATGACGCATCAAATTAATAAAGCTTTCGAAAGGGCTAAATGCGACTGTTGGCTCAACAGGGTGGCTGGTAAATAATATTCGTAACTGACTTTTACCTAATGTAATGACATCACCATCACGTATTATGTGATCATTAGCCGAATGTTTCTTTTCTTTTATATTTTCAATAAAAGAGCCATTGATAGTTTGATTATCTGTAATTTTCCATTGCCCATTAACTTGTTCAATGCTTAGATGACTTGGACAAATATGGGGATCAGCTAAAATAATGTCATTATGGTAATCTCGACCAATATGTATTTGTTGCTGTGATAATTTATGTCGGTGCAACAATTTATAATTGCGGCTAATTTCTTCAATAATTATTCCGCCGGTGTTAGTTACTTCCATGATACAGCCTCCATAAATTTACGCGTAAAGGCTAAAGCATTCGTTTGGCTAATGCCGGCAATGGTAAAGTGGCTAACTAGTGCTTGTTTTTCTTTGTCTATAGAAGCGCTTAAATAGAGTACATCAAATAAACCTGGAAACTTTTTATATGCCCTAGTACAAAAAATAGTTTTATTATTAATTGCTTGGTTATCAGGAATCACTAAATCATGATGACATTGGTATTCGGTAACATTATCTTTTCCTGCTCGATTACCTGAGCCAGCTCGAGCAATTTGCTGTTGGTACAAATGGTAAAACTTGTTAGCACTAATATCTTTAGCCTGCATAGTGCGAAATTCTATTTCCATTGAACCAGTAAAAAAACGAGAAGAAAGGTAAGTGTTTTCATCTAATGAGCAATTGGCAACGGCTGTTAAAATTAAAGCATCCACTTTATCTGCATTTGAGTCACCCCAGCAGCGAATAAATGGTACATCAATAACAGGAATAATACTTTGGTCACCCAATGACTTCTCTTGCCATGGGCTACTTAATATTGTTGATATTAATTTGTTTTGACTAGCCATTAATTGTTCAGCCATTTGTTGCTCAATAGACTCCGGAGCGGCTTTCAAATAAGCTTGATATAAATTAACCAACTTGTCATGTGGTACTAAGAACCCAATAGAGTTTCCTGACGTTGCGACATTCACACCAATAACTTGGGCTTGTTTATTAACAACAGGGCCGCCACTCATGCCGGAATTAATTGAACCAGTAAAATGAATACGGTCATTAAACGATTCTTTTTTCAAACCATTATAGGTCCCAGGTACCACAATCATCCCCAAATCATGAGGGTTTCCTAACGAGAATAATTTTTCACCTTTATGGGGGGCACTTTCTGATATTTGAAAAAACTGCATGTCCTGCTCAATATCACGTTTAACTAAAGCAAGATCATTAATAACATCGACACTTTGCAGTGATAAATCCCCTTTATTTCCCTGGCTGTCTAGATATTCAATACGGTATTTTTTTGGGTGTAAGGCGTAGTTAGAAATAACGTGATAATTAGTTGCGATAATGCCATCGCTACTAATTTGAAAGGCTGAGCCAATAGAAGATTTCTCACCACTGGCTTTGTCTATTAATTTTATTTGATAAAGCGATGGCTTAAGCTGATTAAACAATTGCTCTGCTTGTTCTGTGGCATAACTTATAGAGCTTAGTGTACTAAAAACTAAGATAAAAAAGACTTTCATTCATTTTCCTATTGAGAGTTGCTCAGACCATTGTGCCATGCTCAACGCATTAGTCACCAACTATTTTTTAGTCAATATGCATTACTGATTTGATCTAGCAAAAGTAAGCAGGTTTTTATCTGCAATTAATTGTCTAACTTTATATGTTTGTTTCTTTTTTCAATAAGTTAGTTGAAATTGTTACACTTATGTCATACACAAAATCAGAGTTTTTTAATTTGTAATAATTATAATTACTCAATATTTAATAAATTTGCTGGAGAGAATTGGTCGGTTAACACACGAGTGTTTTCAGGCCAGTTCTGTTTGCTTTTAGTGTTAACTATGTTGCGGTAAAGAAGTTTAATATCAACGCCATATAAAGATAACTTGTCATCAAGGACCTTGATATTTGTGGCTTCAATATGATTACCAGTAAAGCCTTTTTTACTCACTAAAATAATTCGGTTTGAATTGACTTGATTATTGACCTGATAAAAATCACCAAAAACAGCTTTATAAGTAGCAGATTCATGAGCGTATAACTTACTTAGTGAAAATGTGTTTGAGCTGAGTATGCCATTGGCACTGAGTAAAGCTTTTGCCTCTTGTAAAAACTCTTCAGTTAACAAATGTTCAGGAATATAGTCACCATTAAAGGCATCAAGAATAATCCAATCATAATTTTGCTTTTTTAATAAAGCGCGCTTGATGAAAATACGACCATCTTGGGTGTAGGTTTTAACATTATCGTTTTCAAAAAAACCAAAATAGTCACGAGCTACCTTAATGACTGCGGGATCAATTTCAACATTATCAATTTTGCTTTGTGGGTAAAGTTGGGCCAAGGTATTTGATATGGTGCCGCCACCTAAACCAACGATTAAAATACGCTTGGGTTCAGGATTGAGCAATAAACTCGCCATTAACAATTTAGTGTAATTAAAAACAAGCTGCTGAGGTTTACTTTTCAAGTAACAACTTTGCTGAGTTTTAGTGCTTTTAACATTAAACTTTAAACAACGTAAATCACCGGTATCTTCTACTAAAATATTTCGATAAAGAGATCGTTCTTTATGAATTGTTTTTGCATGAGAAAATGGCATGGTTAATAATGAAAACAAAAAAATCGCAGTTATAAATTTAAACATGACTAAGTTCCTCCCTTTGTGATTGTCGCGTTTTATTGAGCAATATTGCCAGTATTCCTAAGCTGGCTAATATACCGCTAAAACAGTAGACAATAAGATTAATATCAAACCATAATATTAAATAAAATGAAGTTACAATCGTACCTATCGCGCTGCCTAAGGTTGAAATAAAATAAAGCTTTCCTGCTACTTGCCCACTTTCATCCGAGCTTTTAACTAACAAGCGTACAGAGTAGGGTGACAACATACCTAGAATGACGGTAGGAATAAAAAATAATGCCATCGAGGCTAACAAAGAGCCGTAACGCGAATCTTCAATGCTGACAAATATTGCTTCCATGATCCACTGACTAAATAAAGAGATAGGTAAAAGTGCAATGGCAGCGAGAAGAAAAATAAGTCCATAGGTTGTTAATGATGGTGAACGCGTTGAGAGTTTACCACCGAGTAAATATCCTAAAGATAAACTGAGCATAAAAACTGTAATTATGCTGCCCCAAATATGTACCGAACTGCCAAAAAATGGTGCGAGAATTCTACCACCCAAAAGTTCTATTCCCATAATGCAAAATCCGCTGGTAAAGGCGAGTAAATAGATAAAAATGTTAGGGTAATCTTGAGTGTTAGTTGAGTTATTCAGTGGTCTATTCCTTTGATATATCAATACTGCCAGCTGTATGCAAACAGTATTAATGAGGGCAATTATATTTCCATTTATATGAGCCAGTCGAAAAAGTATTTCGAAGGAGTGCAAACAGAATATGCCAATTTTAAAAAAACTAGATTAAGCTATTTTACAGACATTTGATAGTGCACTGCAGTAAAGTCACCTAGGGGATCGTTATGAAGATATTTTTTAATAAAAGTCATCCCCATTTTCTTCATTACGCTTATAGAACCAATATTACCTTCTAGTGCTAGGGCTGAAACATAATGAATGTCACTTCTGCTAGCAAAAGCATTTTTAACAGCAATGGCTGACTCTGTTGCGTAACCTTTTCCCCATGTTTTCTTGAAAAATCGCCACCCTAGCTCTAAATCATTTGATTTAGGGGTAGTGCTGAAAAAGTCCATTGGGCGAACTAATACCCAACCAAGATATTCTTGCGACTTCTTGTCAGATACTTGCCAAATTCCCCAGCCCTTTTTAGAATCTCTATAAGCGAATAATCTAGGCATGAAAACTTCATTAATTGTTTCCACGCTACTCGGTTTGCCATCAGTTATAAATCGCATTACTTCTGGGTCTTGATCTAATTCCCAAAATGCTTGCACGTCTGTTTTCCCCATCAGGCGAAAGCTTAGTCTTGCTGAGTCTTCTATATTCACGTTTTATCCTTGGTTTATTTTTAATGCTACTACAAACGCAGGTAGCATAAAAAGAATATAAAATAATTTGACGATTGGATTTTACTTTGTTACGTTTATTGATGAATAAGTATTTAAATATTCACCATAAACATTCAAAGAATTTGAGGTGTCATTATTTAGAAAGGAAGCTGTTTCCCATCAAAATGCACGCTTAATTGGGGCTGTTACACTGGATCAACCGTTACCCATAAAAATCTCTGTTGTTATAATACTGACTATAGTTATAGTTATTGTTATTGTTATTGTTGCATTTTTATTTAATGCTCAATATTCACGTAAAGAAACTGTCCGTGGGTTTTTAATCTCTAACAAAGGGGTGATAAAAAGTTATGCCCATCAAGGCGGTACTATTGAAAAGCTACTAGTTGCAGAGGGAGATAAGGTAAATAAAGGGGATGTGTTAGCAACTTTAGTTATTCATCAAAGTGATGTGACCGGTGTTGATTTAAGTGAACAGCTCATTAGGTAACTAAGCTTGGAGTTACAACTACTCGTTGATGAAGTGAATCAACATCAAGCCTTACAAGTTAATGAAAAATACAATTTAAACCAGCGTAAAATAACACTGCAAGCTGAGAAAAACGCACTCACTACCCAGCAGAAACTAGCAAATGAAAAGTTGTCTTTATTAGAAGATCAGCAGCAACAATTTGATTCACTACATAAGCAAGGTTACCTTTCCAGTTTAGATAAAAAACGTCAACAACAAGATTTTTTAGACGTTAAACAAGAAAAGCAAACTATCGCTCGTTTATTGTTGCAGCAAAAAAGTGAGTTTAATCAAGTCGCCTTTAGTCAACAGAATTTACCACAGAAAACCACCCTCAGAATTAACAGTTTAAAGCGTCAACAAGCCGAAATTAAACGTTAGTTGGCACAAATAAAAAGTAATGATAGTTATACCATCACAGCTAGCCATGCAGGAATTGTTACCGGTATTCAAGTAGTGGAGGGTGAAACACTAAAACATAATAAATGGCTGTTACTGTGTTAGTGATGATGTTGCTTTATTCGATCAAGCTTACAGCCATTGTGCTAACAGCTATCGCTCTGTATACCCTGATACGTTTAGCTTTGTATCGACCTTTGCATCAAGCCACCGAAGAAATGATCCAAAGCTCAGCCAAAGAACAATCTAATTTTTTAGAAAATATTCGCGGCATGCAAACCATCAAGTTTTTTGGTAATGAAACGCAGCGACAAGGTATTTGGCAAAATCGTTATGCTGAAGTTATTAATAGTGAAATACGACTAGGTCGACTAAAAATCAGCTTCGATTCATTTAATAAACTACTTTTTGGTTTGGAAAATGTACTGGTCGTTTATTTTGCCGCAAATTTGGTTATGTCAGGTAGTTTAACCGTAGGTATGGTATTGGCTTTTATTGCTTATAAAGGACAGTTAACTGAACGTTTTGCTAACTTAATAGAGCAAGTTATCCAGTTTAAAATGATGCGATTGTACTTAGATCGTATTGCCGATATAGCCTTAACGCCAATTGAAAAAAATCTCGTTGGCAAGGCGGTTTTACATGAGCCTAAAGGGCAGTTAACACTAGAGAATATTTGTTTCAGTTATGGTGATGGGCAAGATAATATTCTTAATGATGTTAGTTTATCTTTAAATGCAGGAGACTCAATTGCCATTACCGGGCCTTCGGGTTGTGGTAAAACTACTTTGATGAAAATTATGCTTGGTTTGTTACAGCCATCATCAGGTCGAATTTTACTCGATGGCAAAGATATAACTCAGTTAGGGTTAAAAATCTATCGCAAGTATATAGCTGCAGTCATGCAAGATGATACTTTACTCGCGGGCTCTATCGCCGACAATATTGGCTTTTTTGACCCTCAAGGAAATTATTTAAAAATAGAACAATGTACGCACTTAGCAGCAATTCATGATGATATAAATAATATGACCATGGGTTATAACACTCTAGTTGGCGATATGGGCTCGAATCTTTCTGGTGGACAAATACAGCGTTTGTTATTGGCACGAGCTTTATATCAATCACCTTGCATATTGTTTATGGATGAAGCAACGAGCCATTTAGATAAAGAAAATGAAACCAAAATCAGTGAACAAATACAACATTTACCCATGACTAGGATCATGATCGCCCATCGACAAAAAACGATTAACAAGGCTGAGCAAGTCTATTTATTGAAAGATGGGCAGTTGATTAATTTACACGATTCTTGCACTCAAACGGCGAGTTAAAAAGGTAGTGCACGATATTTTTTGCGGGCTTCTAAGCCCTTAGGGTTTGCATCAGTGTTACTAAAGTTAAATGGGATCGCGTAGCAATTATCTTGTGGAATACCCAATATTCCGGGCACACTTTTGCAAGGGTGCAACGAAACATGTAAATGTGGTAATCCTCCTGTATTTCCTGTATCTCCACTAAGCGCTATTAAGTCTCCTTTGATGACCCATTGCCCACCAATTACCAATACGCCAGCGTTTGTCAGGTGAGAATATAGTGCAACAGTTCCATCATCATGTTGAATTAAAATGAGGTTGGTAGCACTTCGTACGCCATCAGTAATGCCATCATTTATGTAAACCACTCTTCCTGAGCGTATAGCATGTACCGGAGTCCCTATATCCATAATAAAATCATATCCATATAACCAAAAACCACTATGACCGAATCCAGAACAATTGGCTTGATTGACTTCAAATTCTTCATCCACCGCATAAGGAAGTACATAATCTGAACTTTCCCATGCAGAAAAGGGCCCACAAAGAGTTGTAGGCACAGTTTGTTCCGAGCTATCACTATCAGAATTACAAGCAGTTAGCCCGATACTGATGATCAAGATAAAGCACATAAAACAACCTACTTTTTTCACGTTATTCTCCACACACTTATCTACACGGTTATTATCTATTCGGTATTTATCTACTAAGTCTTGTGTCAACGGATATGTCTGCGTTAATTATAACAGAGCATGATCTAAAAATAATATCAATGATACAATACGACTTGGGTAAATACTCTGATTACCGGTGAGCTAATGAAAGACTGCAACCAATGTGGTAAATGTTGTATCAAATATGGAGGTGGCGATCTTTCTGCGACAAAAGAAGAAATAGGTCTGTGGGAGATCTTTAATCCTGAAATATTCAAATTCATTAAAAACAACGAAATATGGTTTGATCCTGAATCTGGCTCAAGGCTAACAACGTGCCCTTTTCTTCAGCTTGAGCCGAAAACAGATCCCCTCACCTCTAATAAGTATACATGCAGCATATATTTAGACAGACCTGAAGACTGCCGACATTACCCTAGCCTCATTGCTGAGATGATCAGAGATGAATGTGAAATGATTGAAATTATAGATTTGGAAAAACCAAAGCAAGCTCAAGTCAATTTAGATTTATTGATGAAAGACAGTCGCCCCTCATACTAATACCACTTCCATAAATTCTGAGGCACTAAAATTACTTTTGAAAGTAAAGGCGCTTGGAGTATCACCGTTATTTCGAAGCAACTCTAATTTATTCAAGGCTTCTTCAATGGTAGGGATATGACCTTCAGGAACCCACCATAAAACATAACTGTCTTTTGGAATGTTATGAAACCATTCTTGTTTACGACGAAGAAAATCACGGTGATGAGTTCTGAACATAAAATTTTTCAGTGCATCGATTGAGTTCCAAACAGACATATTCACAATGATACGCGGATCAGAGAATGCTTCAATACTGGTCGCATCGCCACTGTCATCTTTTAAACGCCAAATAAAACCTTCAGTAGATTCAGCTAGTTGATTAACAGGCTCTAAATTATCAATGAACTCTTTTATTTCTGGAGCTTCTAATGAATATTTAGCCTTAGCAATGTTTAATTGTGCTAGTTGCATGTGTTTCCCTTTATATTTAGTCCATTTAAAGGCTTTGCCTTAATTCAGCATCTGCTTTAAAAATCGCGCAGTATGTGATGTTTTATGCTGAGCTACTTGCTCCGGTGTGCCCGTAACTAATATTTCACCACCACCTGAGCCGCCTTCTGGACCAAGATCAATTACCCAATCAGCGGTTTTAACCACATCAAGGTTGTGCTCAATAACCACGATAGTATTACCGTGATCGCGCAAACGGTGTATTACGTGCAGTAACTGCTTAATATCGTGAAAATGTAAACCTGTGGTTGGCTCATCTAATATGTATAAAGTTTTGCCGGTATCACGTTTTGATAATTCTTTCGATAACTTAACCCGTTGAGCTTCACCACCAGAAAGTGTAGTCGCTGATTGACCTAATTTAATATAACCTAAGCCCACATCAAGTAAGGTTTGTAGCTTACGTTTTATTGCAGGAATTGCATTGAAAAAGTCAAAAGCATCTTCAATAGTCATATCTAATACTTCATGAATATTTTTGCTTTTGTATAGCACTTCTAAGGTTTCACGGTTGTAGCGTTTACTTTTACAAATATCACAAGGTACGTAAACATCAGGTAAAAAGTGCATTTCTACTTTGATTAAGCCGTCACCTTGACAAGCTTCGCAGCGACCGCCTTTAACATTAAAGCTAAAACGTCCAGGTTTATAACCACGCGAACGTGACTCTTGTGTCGCTGCAAACATATCACGAATAGCCGTGAATATACCCGTATAAGTAGCAGGGTTTGAACGCGGTGTTCTACCTATGGGGCTTTGATCGATATCGATAACTTTATCGAGATGTTCTAAACCTGAGATAGATTTATGTGGTGCTGGTTCATCGACGGTTGCGCCATTAAGTTCAATATGAGCGAGTTTGTACAAAGTATCGTTAATTAAAGTTGATTTTCCAGAGCCAGAAACGCCAGTAACACAAGTCATTAAACCGTTCGGGATCACTAAATCAACGTCTTTTAAGTTATTACCACTAGCGCCCTTTAATTCAACAACATTTTTCTTATCAAACGGGTGACGTTTTTTAGGTATTTCAATTTTCTCTACGCCAGATAGATACTTTCCGGTAAGTGAGTCCTTACAATCTAAGATATCATTTATTGTTCCTTGAGCGATGATTTCGCCGCCATGAACCCCAGCGCCAGGGCCAATATCAATAACAAAGTCGGCTGCACGAATGGCATCTTCATCATGTTCAACCACAATCACAGTGTTACCTAAATCACGCAGATGGGTCAGGGTGCTTAATAAGCGTTCGTTATCTCGCTGATGCAAACCAATAGAAGGTTCATCAAGTACATACATAACGCCAACTAGACCAGCACCTATTTGACTAGCCAAACGAATGCGTTGAGCTTCACCGCCAGAAAGGGTGTTAGCGCCACGTGATAAATTCAGATAATTCAAACCAACGTTAACTAGGAAACCTAAGCGCTCGTTAATTTCTTTTAATATTCTTTCGGCGACTTGGCCTTTTTGTCCTTCAAGCGGTAAATTTTGGAAAAAATCTAAGGCATCACTAATGGCTAGTTCTGCCACTACAGTTAAAGGTGTATCGTTAATAAATACATTTCGCGCTTCTAAGCGTAAACGGCTGCCGTTACAGTCGGGACAATGTTGGCTATTTAAATATTTAGCCAATTCATCCCGCACCGCATTCGATTCAGTTTCTTTATAACGGCGCTGCATATTATTAATTATGCCTTCGAACGGGTGAGTACGCAGTACCACATCGCCGCGATCGTTCATGTATTTAAATTCAATTTCTTGCGTGCCGCTACCGTAAAGCACGACCTTACGGGCTTCATCGGTTAAGTCTTTAAAAGGCTTATCTACTGGGAATTTATAATGATCGCTAAGCGCTTGTAGCATTTGAAAATAGTAGAAATTACGCTTGTCCCAACCACGAACCGCGCCACCGGCAAGGCTCAGCTCCTCATTGGCAATAATACGATTACTATCAAAAAATTGTTCAATGCCTAAACCATCACAAGTTTGACAAGCACCTGCTGGGTTATTGAAAGAGAATAATCTTGGCTCTAATTCTTGCATGCTATAACCACAATGTGGGCAGGCAAAATTGGCTGAGAAAAGTAACTCTTCTCGGTTTGGTTCATCCATAAAGGCAATTTTCGCTGTGCCTGCGGTTAAACCCAACGTAGTTTCAAATGACTCTGATAAACGTAATTGAATGTCAGGACGTACTTTTAAGCGATCAACCACGACTTCAATAGTATGTTTTTTGTGAAGCTCTAATGTTGGTGGATCAGATAAATCGCAAACTTCGCCATCAATACGGGCACGAATAAAGCCTTGTGCCGCTAAATTGTCGAGTAACTTAACATGCTCACCTTTGCGATTTTGCAGTACAGGTGCTAGCAACATTACTTTAGTGCCTTCTTCAAGGGCTAAAACATTATCAACCATTTGAGAAACAGTTTGTGCCGCTAAAGGTTGTTTATGTGTTGGACAACGTGGCTCACCAACGCGTGCGTATAATAAACGCAAATAATCGTAAATTTCTGTGATGGTACCCACGGTTGATCGAGGGTTGTGTGAAGTTGATTTTTGTTCGATAGAGATGGCAGGCGATAAACCTTCAATGTGGTCTACATCAGGCTTTTCCATTAAAGATAAAAATTGGCGAGCATAGGCAGAAAGCGATTCAACGTAACGACGTTGTCCTTCCGCATATAAAGTATCAAAAGCCAGTGATGATTTACCCGAGCCAGAAAGTCCGGTAATAACAACTAATTTATCGCGAGGAATCGTCAAAGATATATTTTTAAGATTATGGGTACGCGCCCCTCTGACTACAATGTTTTTCATTTTTTATCAATTAATCCATTGGTAAAACCACAGCCGAGTATTATGCCATAGCTATATACCCAAGGGAATTGAATTGATAAGACAAAATAAGTTTAGTGAGTGGCTTAGTTAAAGTAATAATGTTATTTTCTCTGCTTAATATTCGATGTAGTTAGATTATAAAAATAATGAAAATAAGCAGAGATCATTTCATCGTCATTGGGCCATTATTGGCGCTCGCCTTTTATTTTATTCTTGATTTTATGCAAGTGGCAGACAAACCTGCAATTGCGGCGGCAATCACTTTATTAACAGTGATTTGGTGGGTAAGCGAAGCTGTTCCCATTCCGGCAACATCTTTAGTGCCTTTTGCGCTATTACCTTTGTTCGGAATATTAGACCATAAAGCCGTTGCTTCTTCATTAGGTAGCCATGTCATCTTGTTGCTAATGGGCGCTTTTATGCTCTCAAAATCACTAGAGAAAAGTGGTGCACATGAACGACTTGCGGTCTATATGATTCGTCTAGTGGGTATTTCAAGTGGCAGGCGTTTGGTTCTAGGGTTTATGCTCGCTGCTGGTTTTTTAAGTATGTGGATTTCAAATACGGCGACTACCTTAATTATGTTACCGATGGCACTGGCTATTTTAAGCCATGTTGATAATAAAAATCTTAAAGTAGCCTTAATATTAGGGATCGCCTATGCCTCAAGTGTTGGTGGTTTAGGTACGCTAATTGGTACACCGCCTAATGTTATTTTTGCGGGTATTTACGAAGAACACACCGGCAAAGAGTTTGGTTTTCTTGCTTGGATGAAAATAGGCGTACCCGTGGTAATCATCGCTTTACCCATAATGGCATTTTGGTTAACACGCAATGTAAAACTTGAACATGATCTGGTGTTACCTGAACTTGGAGCTTGGCGAACAGAAGAAAAACGCACGCTGTGGGTGTTTGGGTTAACGGCTTTAGCGTGGGTCACTCGTAGTGAACCTTTTGGTGGCTGGAGTGGTTTTATTGATATTAAAGGAGTAGGTGATAGTACTGTTGCTTTATTTGCTGTCGTGATTATGTTTATGGTACCCAATGGTAAAGGGAGCCGTTTGCTCGATTGGAATACCGCAAAAACTATTCCTTGGGGAATGTTACTGTTGTTTGCCGGTGGCATTGCTATTGCCAAAGGATTTACCGCTTCTGGTTTGAGCGCCATGATGGGTGATTGGTTAACTTCTTTATCTGACTTGCCGCCAATATTAATGATGTTAACTATCTGTCTATTTGTTACTTACTTAACCGAAATTACCAGTAATACTGCTACCGCAACTTTATTAATGCCAATTTTAGCTGTAGCTGCTATTTCATCACGTTTAGATCCCGCTGTATTGATGATACCTGCGGCCATGGCTGCTAGTTGCGCCTTTATGTTGCCTGTAGCTACTGCTCCCAATGCTATCGCTTATGGTACAGGTGAAATCGAGATTAAAACTATGGTCAAAGAAGGGGCGTTATTGAGTTTCATTATTTCATCTATGTTGGCTATGGTCTGTTATTTTCTACTCATATAATGGGAATATATGTGAGCAGGATCCTTTTTGTTGCCAGCATTAGCATGGTAAACTACGGCGATTTTTATTTTTCCGCTATTTTTAATTCCTTCTATTTCTGAACAGGGTAAAAGTGTTTCCATGAGTGTTTCAGGTTTAAACCGTATTGAGAAAAAAGCGGCATTTTCGTTAGCCAGTGTTTTTGGTGTGCGTATGCTCGGCTTATTTATGATTTTACCGGTGTTTGCTATTTATGGTGAACAGTTAGCAGGATATAGCCCGTTATGGCTAGGACTTGCTATTGGTGCTTATGGTTTAACACAAGCGTTATTACAAATTCCAATGGGCATTTTATCAGATAAATACGGTCGCAAACCGGTGATTTTAGCTGGCTTGGTGGTGTTTTTGATTGGCAGCATTGTTGCTGCACTTTCTACCACTATTTATGGTGTGGTATTGGGGCGAGCAATACAAGGTATGGGCGCTATTGCTAGTGCTATTTTAGCCTTAGCCGCTGATTTAACCCGTGAAGAACAACGCCCGAAAGTAATGGCGACTATTGGCATGTTCATTGGTTTATCTTTCACTGTTGCGATGATTTTAGGGCCAATAGTTGCGGATGCTTTTGGCTTAAGTGGTCTTTTTTGGTTCACCGGATTTTTAACTATTCTTGCCATGTTTATGATCCAATTTATGGTGCCTTATTCCGTTAATAAAGCACCACGCGGTGATAGTGTTGCGCTGCCTGAACAAATTAGTAAGCTAATTCGTCACCCACAATTGTCTCGTTTGAACTGGGGCGTATTTATTTTGCATATGGCGTTAACTGCTTGTTTTGTTACTTTGCCTAAGCAGTTTGTTGCCAGTGGTTTGGCGTTAGAAGATCATTGGCAAATATATTTACCGACTTTGCTTGGTTCTTTCTTCTTAATGGTGCCTTTTATGATTTTTGCCATGAAAAAGCAACAAGAAAAACCGATGTTTAGTGCGGCCGTAGCACTGCTTAGTTTTGCACTATTTTCGCTATGGTTATTACCAACTGGCTTTTGGAGTTTAATTTTATCTGTGGTGTTGTTTTTTACTGCATTTAATTATTTAGAAGCAACTATGCCTTCTATTTTATCTAGAATTGCCCCTGCTGGCGTGAAAGGTAGTGTGATGGGGATCTACTCTAGCAGCCAATTTTTAGGTGCTTTTGTGGGCGGAATTATTGGTGGTTTTGTTGCTAGTCGTTTTGGCGAGAATAGTATTTTCTTAGTCATGGCTGTTGCCAGTTTAATTTGGCTAATACTGAGCTTTGGTATGCAAAAACTGAAAAAGTCTAAAAACTTTAGTTTTGCGACCAACATTAGTGATGATGAAAAGGCTGAAGAGGTGGCGGAGTTATTAATTAATATGCCCGGTGTTATTGAAGCGACACTTGTTCGTGAAGGTACTCAGGAGCAAAATGGCGCCGTTGCTTATCTAAAAGTGGATGACAAAATAGTTGATTTAATCTCGGTGAAAGCATTATTACAACAGGATAGTTGTTAATGTTTCCTTTGAAAAATATTTCGCATTTAAAATTGTTAGAGATCGTTGCTCGCGTTAATTTTTTCAAACATTTAACCGTCGGAGAGCGTGAATTATTATTAAATTCATCAACTTGCTATAAATGTTATAAAGACAAGTTCGTACAAAAAGAAGATGATCTTAATAGAAATTTTTATATTGTTTTATCAGGCAAGGTAGCCATTACTAAAAATGGCACTGATAAAGTGGTTGGTCATGTTTCGGTTGGTGAGTTTATTGGCGAAAGTAGCTTTATTAATAAACATCGAAAAAGTGCTTCAGCAAAAGCAGTGGAAGATTCAATCATACTGTGTATTGATCAAGATGCGTTGCGCGGCCTACCTGGCCAAGTTAAAGATAAATGCAAAGATGCTATTATCGAAGGTATGGCAAGTAGAATTGTTTACTTAACTGATCTCAACTCGGCCTAACTAATCAGATTTAACCGCTTTCATCGTTGCTGGTAAGTTTTCGTTTTTTACAACTGATGGTTTTGTATTTTTCAATGTTAAACGAGCCACGAACATGCCTATTAGCATCATGCCAATAAAAGCAAATATCTTAGGTTCAAAGGTCAAAATGTTAGCCATAGCCGGTCCAGGACAAATACCCGTTAAGCCCCAGCCAGCACAAAAAAACACCGAGCCAACAAGCAAGTTTTTATCAATTAGTTTACGCTCAGGAATAAAAAACTGACTGGCAAAAATAGGTTTAGCTATTTTTTTTATAACAAGAAAGAAGCCTAAGCCAAATACCCATAAATCACCGCCCATAACAAACATCAAGCTTGGATCCCAGTTACCTGCAATGTCTAAAAAGTTGATTACTTTTTGTGGGTTCACCATTTGAGAAATAATTAACCCGATACCAAAAAGTAAACCACAAAAGAAAGAAACCGTTAATTTCATCATCAATTCCTTCTCTTTAAAGTACAAGCAAATGCTTGCTGATAAATACGACTGCGATAGCAATCAACATGAAAACACAGGTCGATACAATTGAGCGTGGTGACAATCTGCCTATACCGCAAATACCATGACCGCTTGTACATTCTGAGCCAAGGTAAGAGCCAAAGCCTACTAAAAAGCCACCGACAAGTATCATGGGCCAAGTAATTTCAATAGTGGCATTACTTTGATAATCAAATAATGCCAGCACTAGCGGTGATAAAATTAAACCAAACAAAAAGCTCCAACGCCATTGTGGAGCACTGCTGATCGATTTGAATGAACCACTAATAATAGAGGATATTCCGGCAATCCGACCATTTAACAATAAAAAGATAAAAGATGGATATTTGTGTCTGAGTTGTCTCAAAATGGGCACGCCTTACCGCAAAGTCACCCCTTGGAGGGGGAGACGCAGGGCGGATAAAAACTACTCAGATCAAGTTTTTGACTCTTTCTATTTCGTGTTTTTTAATATTTACCATTTGTTAGTAAAGTGGTGAGTAGTTGATGGTTTTTCCTGTGATTTAATGTATACATCTTTGTTTTATATCATTGTTGTTTATTTCTTTAATCAAAACCATCAATTCAATCAGTAGTTGAACCTAAAACCAATTCGAAAAATTAATATATCTAAGTAGCTAACTTTCCATGAAAATTAAATGAATCTCATGGGAGTTAGCCGAAAAGTATTGCAATTCACTTCCTATCTCGCAATAATGTAAGCGCTTCCATTTAAAGGGGTTGTCATCAATTCCGTTGGGGAATTATTATTCTATTATTAGGTGGGTTTTATGGCGGAACCAGCAGTAACAGCAGATACACAGAGACGAGTATCGGGCATTGACACCGACGGTTATACTTTTGAATTAACATCTCTGATCCAGTTCTGTTTTTTTATTTCTTTACCGGCGGGAAAAATAGTTAAAACAAAAGGGTCAGGAAAATAATGTTTACTCATACAAAATTATCACGTTCAATCATCAAAGTCTTGGTCGCCACTCTCTTTAGTTGTACTCTTATTGGTTGTATACATGAGGCGAAAATAAATCATGCAAGTACAACAAGTTCAGAAGCGAAAAATAGCCATAACTTGGATATTTGGCCTAAGTTAAATATCCAAGTAAAAACTAATGTTGAACTAGAGAAAAAAATTACGAAACTACTCGAAGTCATGACCTTAGAACAAAAAATTGCCCAAATGATTCAGCCCGAAATTCGTCATATTACCGTAGAAGATATGCGAAAATATGGTTTTGGTTCTTATCTAAATGGCGGTGGCGCTTTTCCAGATAATAATAAGCATGCAACGGCAAAAGATTGGATCAAACTTGCTGAAAATATGTATCAAGCATCTGTTGATGATTCTATCGATGGTTCAGCGATACCAACGATGTGGGGGACCGATGCGGTTCATGGCCACAACAATGTTATTGGTGCTACTTTATTTCCGCACAACATTGGCTTAGGGGCGGCAAACAATCCAGACTTAATTGAAAAGATTGCGGCAATTACAGCAAAAGAAGTCATGGTTACCGGTATTGACTGGGTATTTGCCCCTACTGTCGCCGTTGTTCGTGATGATCGTTGGGGAAGAACCTATGAAGGTTATTCAGAAGACCCAGAGATCGTTCGTCATTATGCCGCATCAATTGTCAAAGGCTTGCAAGGACAAATGGGTAAAGATTTTTTAGGTGAAGAACGTGTTATCAGTACGATAAAGCACTTTTTAGGTGACGGTGGTACAGAAGGTGGCGATGATCAAGGAAACACTCTAGCTTCAGAGCAAGACTTATTCACCATCCATGGCCAAGGTTATGTGGGAGGATTAAGTGCCGGGGCACAATCGGTCATGGCATCATTTAACAGTTGGCATGGAGAGAAAATTCATGGTCACAACTACCTATTAACCCAAGTATTAAAAAATAAAATGGGCTTTGATGGTTTTGTGGTCGGTGACTGGAATGGTCATGGTCAAGTTAAAAGTTGTAGCAATGATAGTTGTCCACAAGCTATTAATGCGGGTTTAGACATTTTTATGGTGGCCACTGATGCATGGAAATCTTTGTATGAAAATACCATCATTCAGGTTGAAAATGGCGAAATATCATTAAACAGAATAGATGATGCTGTTAGTCGAATTCTTAGGGTTAAACTGCGAGCGGGACTTTTTGATAAACCAAGCCCCGCTAAGCGACTGCTATCAGGTAAAATTGAGTATATTGGCTCTGCGGAACATCGTTTAGTGGCACGACAAGCAGTGCGTGAATCCTTGGTTTTATTGAAAAACAGAAATAATATTTTGCCGTTATCACTACATCAAAATATACTACTCACGGGTGATGGTGCAGATAACATTGGTAAACAATCAGGTGGTTGGTCGGTCACTTGGCAAGGCACAGGCAATGAAAATAAAGACTTCCCAGGCGGCACTTCAATTTATCAGGCCATTAAGGCGCAATTAGCCAATGGGGATGGTAGTTTACACTATAGTGTTAATGGTTCATTTGAGACTAAGCCTGATGTTGCCATTGTTGTTTTTGGTGAAGAGCCGTATGCCGAAGGAAATGGCGACCTTGATAATTTAGAGTTTCAACGGGGTAGTAAAAAAGATTTGGCATTACTTAACAGGTTAAAAGCACAGGGCATAGCGGTTGTATCAGTTTTTATCAGTGGCCGACCACTCTGGGTTAATCCTGAACTCAATGCCTCAGATGCATTTGTCGCTGTATGGTTACCTGGCTCTGAAGGAACAGGTATTGCCGATGTATTATTGCGAAAAGTTAATAACGAGATAAATTATGATTTTGCGGGTAAGTTATCTTTTTCTTGGCCAGCAACACCCAGACAAACCAGCATAAACCGCTATGATGAAGACTATCAGCCATTATTACCGTATGGTTTTGGTTTAACTTATGCAGATAGCAATGTTTTATCCGATGATTTAAATGAAACAACAGGAAAGGAAAACACGGAATTAGCCTCAAAGAAGATATTTGAGGGGGGAGCAATATCACCTTGGCATTTATTTGTCAGCACCAAGGGGGGACGTCAGGAAATGACTTCGAGTATTGTGGCAAATGAAGTAGTTCATATTCGTTCCATTGATAAATTAATTCAGGAAGATGCTCGCCAAATAACCTGGAATGGTACCGGAGAAGGAAAGGTCGAATTAAGCAGTCAGTTTTCTGAAGATCTAAGAGCCTACTTTGAAAATAATAGCGCTTTGTTATTAGAAATAAAACGTGATTCTTCGATTAGCGCTCCGGTATTATTGGCGATGAACTGTACAGAACAATGCGAAAGTTCCATAGATATCAGTACCATGCTTAAAGAACTGCCGCAAGGTGAATGGAAAAGGATCAGTATAGATTTAGCCTGTTTTATTAATAAAGGCTTAGATCCAGGAAAAATTATCACTCCCTTTATGCTATCAACCACCGGGGAATTGGCTTTGAGCTTAGCTCATGTTTCCATTCAACCGGGGTTGGCTGTAAGTGCGTACTTGGTTTGCCATTAATCTATAGTTCAATAGGTCGCTCCCTGAAACTGCCTAGCACCGGCCTTAAGTGGCAACCTACTTTTAACAGTATTTACATTAATTAGAAGCATTGGAGAGTTTTTTCATAGCTGATTCATTTTTGCTTAGATCTTCTTTGCTAAGATCAATTTAGAACTGAAGTGTTATTGATAAAACACTTTAAAATATTGTCTTATGTCCAACTTGGCGCAAGCGAAGTCCACTTTACCTCAATAAGTTTGTATTAAAAAATGACTTGTTAGATAGTTGTCTAAAGTAACGAGTGCAGGCCTTTTATCCTTCGATGGGAATACAGCCATTATCCATTAAGTGAAGTCGCTAAAAGTTATTGCTAATATTCTTTCGCTTTATTCGAGGCGGCAACAACCTTATAGGTTTGTCAGAGTATATTTCAAGTGAACTTTTATTGGCTAGGGGAGAATACAATGGTAGTCGTTTCCAAATTATTAGCTGCAAAGTAAATTTTATGAGACGAACGTAATAATGCAAAAAATTAATATACGAAAATATGTCTTTATAGTGGGTTTATCTACGACTGCATTGCTCGGTTATATTTCTCAACTTCAGGGTAAACAAGTGATTTCTACTGTTTCCAATCTAAATTACGCGATTTCCGCTACCACCGAAATTCTATTGACTAGCGAAGCGGGAGAACAAATTTCTCGTCAACAAAACCTGCCTTTCAAACAAGGTATAGCCAGAAATAATGTCATTGTTATTCGGCCAGACCTGATCAAACAAACTATCACAGGTATAGGTACCTCTTTCACCGAGTCATCTGCATATGTCTTAGCGCATTTAGATGAGGTACAAAGACGAAAAGTCATGAACAATATATACGGCGAAGAAGGGGCAAATTTCTCATTGGCTCGAACTCATATCGGTGCCACTGATTTTTCAGTCAAAGGAAAATATTCGTATGCACAAGTCAAAGACGATGCTTCATTGACGCATTTTAATATCGCTCCAGATAAAGATGGTTTCAGTGCAAATGAGCATTCAGGCATTAAAAATGAAAACTATGATTTGTTACCTATGATCAAAGAAGCATTAGCCATTAAAAATAATCAAAAGGACAAAGACTTAAAGATCATTGCCTCGGCTTGGACTGCACCTCCATGGATGAAAAATATAGAAGACTGGTATATTAAAGGTACTCCTGAGAATAATTACCAGGGTACTGGTGGTGAACTGAAGCCAAAATACCTTGGTACGTATGCTGACTACCTCATTAAGTATCTTGATGCTTACCAAGCAGAAAATGTAAATATCTGGGGATTAACACCGGTAAATGAACCCCATGGAAATAGTGGTCAATGGGAAAGCATGCATTTTACCCCTGAAAGTCAAAATGACTTTATTAAGCAGCACTTAGGTCCAAAATTACAAGATAGTGCTCATAAAGAGGTTAAGCTACTCATTTACGATCAAAATAGAGATGGGCTTGAACATTGGGCCAATGTGATTTTTAGTGACGATGAAACCGCCAAATTTGTTCATGGTGCTGCTGTTCATTGGTACGAAAGTACTTTTAAGGTTTATGAAGATGTCTTTGATAGGGTTCATAATAAATTCCCCCAATTCTCAATCATTCATACCGAAGGTACTATCGATGACCTTGGTAAGGATGCTCCCAATGGTATTCTAGACCCCGTGCTATTTAAAGAATCGGGTTGGTTTAATAATGATGAATTTTGGTGGAATGCCAACGCCACTGACTGGGCTTATACCGCAACGTGGGCGCCAGAGCCACAAGATCATCCTATTTACACACCCGTTCATCGCTACGCAAGAAATATCATTGTTAGTTTAAATCATTGGGTTGAGGGCTGGATTGACTGGAATATTGTATTGGATAGAAATGGAGGCCCTAATCATGTAGGTAACTTTTGTGGTGCGCCTATCATGATTGATACTGAGACACTTGAGGTTTATTACACTCCTATTTATTATATATTGGCTCAATTCAGTAAAACGATTCGTCCAGGTGATAAAGCAGTACAAACATATAAGTATCTTAATGGACTTAATGATGATGCATTACATGCGAGTGCAACAATCAATGATGCGAGCTTGTTAAGTGTACAGTTATTGAATACCACCAAAAAGCCAATTACTTATTTTTTACAGCTTGGTAATCAATATGCTGAAATAACCATTGCAGCTAATGCACTTCAAACCGTTAGAGTATCGATTTAATGAGCCTTATGTCTTAGATAAATCAGAACGCAATAGCGGCTTTGTTCAAAACACGCGCCATAAGTAACCAAAGGTAGCCCTTTTTGAATAACCGTTATGGTATGAAAATATTATACTAATGACGAGTTTGAGTTACGTTTTAATTAAAACGAAAACTCTTCAATACGAGTATCCTAGTGAATAAACACCCCTTTGAAATATTAACCCTGTGTAATGGTGCTAAATTGATTTTTACCCCATGCCCAGGAAGCGCAACAGTAACATTGGACGAGTCAGTAACACAGTTAAAGCAAGCCGGGGCTTCGGTATTACTGACTTTGATGTTCGCTGATGAAATGTCAAAAAACCAGATAACATTACTTCCAGATGTTTGTCATAAGAATCAAATGTCCTGGATACAATTGCCTATTATTGATGATCAGGCACCCAATATAGCGTTTGAATCCCTTTGGCTAACCTATAAGTCAGCAATATTGAATGTGATTAATAACCAAGGGACTATTGCTGTACATTGCAAAGGAGGCACAGGACGAACAGGGTTAGTCATTGCCCTAATCTTGTTAGCGAGTGGTTGGCCAAGTGATAAAATTATTACTAAAGTGCAAAATATTCGACCTAAAGCGCTTATAAACACGGCCCAGTTAGATTATTTTAAAGCTCAAGTGCGCCTAAAAGTTTAATACTAAAGGAAGGTTCACTCGTCTTTATTAAGGTATCACCCAGTTTTCTCAATGAAATTGAAGAGGGCGTTCAGGGGGATATTTTATCTGTTGGTTGTTGGTTATTGGTTTTGGGTGATACATCTTTTAAGTATTATCATGTTCTTGGGTAGATTCTCGCAGTACTAACTCGGTAGCAAACAGATTTTGAATGGTTATTTTTGATTGTTTGTACTTGTTTTTTAACACCCAACGAACGGCCATGCGAGCCATTTTATTTACTGGATTTTCAATTGTGGTGAGTTGAGGATATAAATATTCAGAAAAATAAACGTTATCAAAGCCAATAATAGAACAATCATCAGGAATATTTATTTTCTTTTCACGTGCAACTCGCATTGCCGCGGATGCCATTTCATCATTTGCACATACCACCGCCGTTAACTTAGGGTTGTTTTCAAGTAAAGTTAACATGCCCTCTCTACCGCCTTTGGTGGTATAGTCAGCTTTATATAACAAGGTCTCATCAAAGGTAATATGGAATTCTTTTAACGCTTTTTTATAACCACTCAATCTGTCTCGAGCGTCAGCTTTAGTTAATAGACCCGAAATATAGGCCACTTCACTATGCCCACTATCTAATAAATGTTTGGTGGCCATATACCCCCCCAATTCATTGTCGATATAGATACAGTTTTGTTCTATTTCAGCTATATAACGATTAATAAGGATGACTGGGATTGAACCATCACAAAGTTTGATCAGATATTCATCTGAAACTGAATCTACAGACAAAATTAACGCATCGCAATTCCTGTCAATTAAAAATTCTATTGCATCTTTTTCTTTCTGAAGGTTACCTTGGCCTGAAATAATAATGGCATGCTTGTTTGCCGCGCTTAATTCATTTTCAACACCAGATAATAAATCACTATAAAAAGGACCGCTAATTTCAGAAACTAAAACGCCAACACTATTCGAACAATTAGATGCTAGAGATCTCGCGGTGAAGTTTGGCCGATAGTTTAGCTTCTCCATCGCATCCATTACTTTTAATTTAGTCTTTTCGCTCACATGTTCGTGTTTATTCATTACTCTTGAAACCGAGGATAATGAGCACCCTGCGAGTTTGGAGACTTCATAAATTGTCGTCATTTTTTCTTGTTATATTGGAATGTTATCCTCTTACTTTAACATGAAACTTATTATGTTTTCAAAAATATGCATGTCACTGAAAAGATAAAGTTCAATTCATGTTCAAGTTGTTGACAGAAACTGGTTTTCTGTTGAAACACGCCATCGTCCAGGGCTTAATTGATAGTTTTTTTTAAAACGATGGGCAAAACTAGCACTATCAGCATAACCAATGCTAAAAGCAATTTGCTCTAAATTATAATTGGTGTAGCGTAACAGGTAACAGGCATATTCCAATCTAAACAAAGTAATATATTTTATTGGTGTCATTGCCGTTTCTTTTCTACACATACGGTAGAACTGAGGCTCTGACATATGCATTTTGGCAGCCAGAGTTGAGACCGACCATGGTAGTTGTAATTGCTTTTTAACGCTGCGCATCAGTAAATGAAATTTAAGTTGCTGTTCGCTTAAATTCGAGTTTTCATTGAGTGTTTCTTCAATTTGATACAGTAATACTTCCACTAATCGCAAAATAATATCAGATTCAAAGCGTCCATTGCTGTGATTAAATTCTTTGATCAATGACATCGTTTGATAAAGGCGATTGGCATCTGAACTAATAAACACATCAGGGTTTAATTGGTGAATATAATTATATTGAGGGCAATCATGTAACATTAACCAGCACATATCCCAGTAGTCTCCGGCAAGTTCATACAGAAAAGGTGTACCTGCCGGAATTAAAACAATACTGCCTGGTTTGATGTTATGTTCGGTATTGTTAAAGCTGATTTTACCTTCGCCAGCATTGGTTGAAAGTAAGTAATGAACATGAATGTTTTTTTGATTGTTTTTGTCTAATACGTTTGACGTTCCTATTTTACCAATTTGGTATTTTGTACGTAATGTTGAGATTCCTGCATATGCAATCAATGAGTTGACATTGCCTGGTAGTTGTTCGAAATTAAAAAATTCTTCTTTGCAATCTTGATGAATGTTAAGGATATCTTGCCACATACTATTTCACTAATTGATAGTTTTGAACATGATATATGATATTTTTACATATGTTCTTTTTTTATCAGTATTTTAAAATATAAAACTCGATCAAATTGTAGTGAAAGTATTTTTATATGGTTGCCCGAAACATTTCTTTATTGACCCACAGCATAAAACTAGCATGGCCTATTTCTCTGCAAAGCATTTTAGTGACTATGTTAAGTATGACCGACATTATGATGGTTGCTCACCTAGGCGATAATGCTGTAGCTTCGGTTGGTTTGGGCAATAGAGTACAATTTGTTGTTTTGATTATTTTGTCTGGTTTGGCTTCAGGTGTTGGTATTTTATCCGCACAGTATTACGGTGCGGGTAAAATAAATTATATTCGTCAAGCCATTGTCATGACCCTTGTGATCGCGGTCGTTACTTTAATGCCCGTGGTATTACTGAATTTTTATTTTGCCGACCAAGTCATACATCTTGCTACAGATGATCATGAAGTCATAGGTACAGGTGCGAGTTATCTTTGGGTTACCATGCCTAGTTTACTTTTTGTAGCAGTTGTCATGATTTTTGAAAACGCCCTAAGAGGAATGGGGCAAGTGAAATTTCCTATGATATTGAGCATGGCGGCAATCTTTTGCAATATAGTGCTCAATTACTGGTTAATTAATGGTGGCTTTGGTGTTGAGCCATTGGGCGTTTTAGGTGCTGGGTGGGCTACGTCTATATCACGATTGATCCATGCGTTGTTATTAGTGTTATGTTTAGCAAAAATTAAACATGTTATTTTTCCCACACGAATTAAACTTGCCAATTTCAGCAACAAACAAGAGTGGCAAAAGTTACTGGCTTTAGTTTGGCCCATGATGATGAGTTTTGGTGTTTGGTCATTAGGGACTTTTTTTTATCAGTTAATTTATGGCCAAATAGGGACTCAGGAACTGGCTGTAATGAGTTTGCTAGCGCCAGTAGAAGGTTTACTCATCGCTTTCTTTTTTGGTTTTGCATCCGCTTGCTCTATTTTAGTCGGTCAACGTTTAGGCCGTAATGAATTTGTTGAAGCTTGGTCAATAGCCCGTAACTACGCCATAAGTGCACCGATAGTGACTTTTTTTCTTGCCGTTTTGATGCTGCAGTTTGAATATTACCTATTTAAACCTTTTATGAACTTGTCGGAAGAAACACTGACTCTTGCTCATGATATTTTTATTTTCATTGTTTTTGGCTCCTGCTTGAAAGTATTCAATATGACAATGTCTATGGGGATCTTACGTGCAGGTGGAGATAATAAATACTGTATGTTCATTGATATTTCAGGAATGTGGCTGCTTAGTATCCCCTTAACCTTTTTGGCAGCCTTTTATTTTTCACTGCCATTATATTGGGTGGTCTTGGTTGCCTATTCTGAAGAGGTGTGCAAGGCATTTATGTTTGTCTTTAGAATAAAAAGTAAACATTGGCTGCGAAACTTAACGATTGATTCAGATAATTTACTTAAAGACTGAATATGAGAGACGCAAAATAGCTTGTTGAAAAATCAGGTTTAAGCCGGCCTGAGGTTATTCAAACTATTATGATTTGGTTAAATAGCTCTTGATCACTTCTCGATAATTTCTACTTACTTTTATTTTATCGTATTCACCAAGTTGCAGGAAGTATTCCCCTTTAGTGTGTGGAATAACTTTTTGGATAAAATTTAAGTTTACTATGGTAGAACGATGTATCTGTTTAAATATAGATGGGTCTAAATCTTGAAGCAAACTTTTCAAGGTACACCGTTTAATATGAGTAACCCCCCTTACGTGCAGGCATGAATAATCACCCGCAGCATCAACCCATTCAATTTCGCTTTGTTTCAATAAGGTAATCTCATCTCTACCTTTTATGGCTATTTTTTGTTCTAGCTGGGGACTGTTGTGTACTATAGGAACGAAAGGTTGTTCAGCTTGCTCTGCATTTACTTCTATTTTATTTATTGTTTCAATGGCACTGATGATGTTTGATTTATTATGAATATCCTCTTTTTTATTGAAACGCTCAATAGCTCGATGAATGGCTCTATGAACCTGTTCTTCTTCAATGGGTTTTAGTATGTAATCCACGGCGTGCACATCAAAAGCGTGCAGCGCATATTGTTCATAGGCAGTAGCGAATATCACCAATGGAACCATGTCGGTTTGAATGTTTTTAATCACATTAAAACCGTCTATGCCTGGCATTCGAATATCAAGAAAAATCAAGTCTGGCGCTAAATCTAATATTGCCTTAATTGCTTCTCTACCATTTTTACATTCGGCAATCACGTCGATTTCGGAAAATATTTTTAATTTTGAGCGTAAGAGACTAAGTGCTAACGGTTCATCATCAACTAAAATGGTCCTTAATTTAGTCATATCAATAACTCCTGCACTTTGTCCTCTTGCAGTTTGATAGCACCCATCTCTTTATGATCGTACGGGATATTAATCGTAGTTTTTAAAGCGCCTGAAGGCAATACTTGCATATTAAAGGTATAATTATTTGGGTAAATCACTCCTAATCTTTCATTGGTGTTGCGTAAACCCACCCCTTTACACTGAAAGTTGTCAAATACCCGTTTATTAATTTTTTCACCAGAGCCAGTATCGCTTAATTCCAAAATGAGCCTATTTTGAACAATCTTGGCTCTTATCTTTATAGTGCCGCCATTTTCATTTTTTGCAATGACATGTTTCATCGAGTTCTCAACTATTGGTTGTAATAACAGGCTAGGTATTTTGGCTTTTTCGGCTTGCTCTTCAATGATAAAGTCGAATGTTAATCGTTCACCGAAACGGACCTTTTCAATGTCCATAAAAAGATTTAGGATGTTTATTTCTTCTGTTAAATTGATCATTGAGTCGGGATTGTTCTCTAATGAAAAACGTAAAAACTTACTCAATTGTATGGTCATCTTTTGCGCTATTTGATGTTCACGTGATTCTATCAATGAATTAATAGAATTGAGGGTGTTATACAAAAAATGAGGATTAAGCTGATAACGCAACATCTTTATTTGTGCTTCTTTGGCGATAGATTGTGCTTTTACCCTTTTTAGTTGTTCTTCCTGAGTTTTAGCTTGAGCTTTTAGCATGGCACTGTGTTCAAATTTCAGCAAGTTGTAATACATAGTCAAATAAAATAAGCCAATCCAACAGAAAAAAATAAAAATACTACCAAAATACCAACCGCCAAAATCAGCCCAGACATTTTGTTCTTTAGTCATTATGATAAACGTTTTAACTCGAATAAGGGTCCATACAAATGAGACGATAAGGGCTAAAACAATGCTGGAGGATATTCGTATTGCCACTGATTTTGGCCATAACTGAACCAGTATCCAGTATAAAGGTAAGGTAAGAAGAAGCCCCACAAAGGCTTGTAAGAACACGTGACCAATATATGACCAATTTCCTTGATCGTACCAAAGCGTTAACGTAAATAGGCTGATCAGACATAGAAAAAGCCAAAACCCTAACTGCATAGTCCAGAATTGAGACACTGGTTTTTCAAAAATAAGTTTGAGTTTTACTTGTGTTGTCGTATCAAACACATTCTTCTCCATAAAATCTATCAGTTATTATATTCTTTTATATTATAGCCGAATCTATTCTGCAATCTTTTAAAGAGGGATGTGTTCGATATCGTGCCAAATCGAAGGGGTTTGATTAAGGTGTCATCAGGCCACGTCTACCAAAAGAGATTTAGCTTTGTCTAAAGAATCATTACTAACGTTTAACTTTTGCATCACGAGTTTCGGAGTTCTATCAACCTTGAATAATCCCCAGTGTTTCTCTGGCTCCTGTGGGTGAGCAGAGCCTTTCCAGGGTTCATCAAAAGCTTCGAAGACAAAAGTAAGGATTTTTTCTTGGTTAGTCCATTCGAGTAGTTGAGCATAATAGGTCGCTTGTAACTCTTCCGAGGCATTCCAGGTTTCAATTCCTCGTCCGTTAGATGCCGTAGTCCAGCCAGCTTCAGTGATCACTACAGGCTTGTCAGGGTAGTGATTTGAAACAGAATAGTAATTTTGTTTGGTATATTCGAGAGCATCTTCCATAGTTCTATACTCCCAGGCGGGATAGGTGTGTATTGATATAAAATCTAATTCAGCTACTAAAGGCGCTAATTTATATGTCCATGGAACATAGTTCTCACAAAAGGTAACGGGTTGCTTGATATTACTTTTAATTAATCGAACATAAGCGGTTAAACTGTCTACGGACACCATGTGATCGGTCCATTCGACACTGGCTTCATTACCTACTGAAACCGACATTACAATGTCAGGATATTGTTGGGATAATACCATTAACTTATCAATTTGTTCGCAGTTTGCTCTTCTGTTATTGGCCAAGGTTTCTTCACTAAACTCCGCCCCCCATGGGCATTGTGGATTCGACATCTCTGCTGCCATGTCAACGCCAAGCATAATTTTAAAATCTAGTGCTTCTTTGTTAATTACATCTAGTACTATTTCGGCATGAGGTCCGCAATCGTATAGTCTAAGAAACTTCCAGTTACTTGATAAGATGAGCAGATCTTCTTTAATTTCTTCATAACTTGGATAAATCCCTTCTCTTGGGTTTTGCCCTTCTCTATATCCGGAATAACAAATTGCGTTACCGTGTTCTATGTTCATTTAATCCAACCTTTTTATAATTATATGATTTTGTGTATGATTCAGGTGTTTACATATTTTAATTTGCCATTTTTGTCCCATATTCCCCAATAGGCTCCGACATCACCCTCATCTTCTACTTTCCACGTTTCGTCAAAAGAAGAAAAATAAAATATCTCAATGCCTTCTTCCTCAGCCCAGCGATAGGTGTTTATAAAATATTTTAAGGCATTCTCATCTGATGGAATGGCACCTCTTTCTGCTGTTCCTACGTTTGGCCAACCGGTTTCGGTAATTATTACTTCCTTGCCTTTTCCTGCCTTCATAGCACGACGATGCATATCTTTCATATATAGTAAAGAGTATTCAGCAGGGCATCCCTCCCAAAAAGGGTAACAATTGGCCAAAATAACGTCACAAGCATCAACTACGCGAGGATGATCTTCAAACTCATAATATGCATCAACATAACCGACCTTTATGTCTGGTAAAGCCTGTTTTGCACGATTGATATATTCAATTAGTTCGTCTTCGGATAAGTCGTTTCTAAGTAGGACTTCATTTCCTACGGCTAGAATATTGACATGGCCAGCCTTGGCAATGCTAATGGCGTTAGCGAGCTCTTTTTCATTATTCTCCCGATTGCCATTTAACCAAACGCCCACCATGGTTTTTAGGCCGTTGTCATGGGCTATTTTGGGAATGAGTTCATTACCTTCGGTACAGGAAAATGAACGGATCCAATTTACATTAGATTTAATCAGTTGTAGTCGTTCGCTTATTTGAACGGTACTTATTTGCGTTCCTGGTCCTTGCCCTTCGACATAGGGACTAAATGAAATGCCATGGATTTTTTCTGACAAAATATTGCCAGCAATTACTTGTAACTGTTCTTTATTCAGTTTAGAAAAATTAACCCCGGCCAAAGACATATATTTATTGTATTTATTTGACAACTTAATCTCCTGATCATTATTTTATTCAATTGTTCTTATAGATGTCCCTAATAAAATGGCGCAGGACCATGCCATTCACCATTGTAAAAGGAAGCATACATTCGCCTTTATTTTTCTTGGTATAATTGCTTACTTGATAATGTCAATGTCAGTTGTTTGATCTTACCATTGCGTAAAAATAGGTCCGCACTCTTATTAACAGGAAGTTCCAAAAGGCTGAAGTCCTGTTGTGTTTTATTGTTCAAAGTGATGGTTAAGTTGGATTCAGCCTCGTCATCAAGAATATAAACCACAGGAACCTGGCACCAAGTAAAGGCTAAACTAGCTTTAGGAATAATTAACTCTTGCCATTGATTATTGACATCGACATAACTGAATAACCTTGCTTTGGTCAAAAATTCACGACGTCGTAGTAGATTCGGCTGAAATAGCACCGTTCCGCTATTGACTCTTATGCCTAATTCACCGAACCGAGTGATTATTTCTTCTTTAACTTGACCTGTCATTCCAGGTTGTTGAGCCCCAGCATGCTTTGGCGTATGGGAATAGGGATCTATTGGAAATGATCCATACTCTTCAGGTGTTTTGTTAAAGCCTAGGCCTTCTCGTACTCGGTAATAGAAGTGTGCTAGGCGTTGAATACTTGCTTTATCTTCATCTTGATCGAGTGCCACAAAGTAATTTTCTTGCACGACAAGCAGTAGTTTAGCAACCATATGCCAATAGATGCAGCCCAGACCTTCAAAGCCAAACATGCCACCGGATCGCCCCGTGAAAGCTTTATGGTTGAATACTTGTTCGTAAATATCTAAAAGCAGTGGTTGCTGGTTTGAGGTATCAGCGTATTGTTCAGACAATTGTTGCAATTGGTTAATAAGATCGCCTGAGTTCGTTAGTTGGGCATTAAAACGGAAAACACCATCAGTATCTTGCAAAATGATGCGTTCATCTTTTCGTGCTAGCATTTCCCCTAATAATGAAGATGATTTTACTTGTTCGACACTCAGCTGGTTTTTTTCTAAAAAGTTAGGTAAATGTCTGTCGGGGTAAAGCATGAAACTATGTTGATCTGTACGATAAATATCACTGTCAAAAAGCGCTTCCAGGACTGCCACTGATTGTTTAGGTGAAAATACACCAGCACTAAGTGCTGCAACCTGCCCCTCTAACATGGGATACAAGTTTTCAATACCAACACTCTTGCTTTTAATATCAATTAAATTATAGGCGTTGTATAAACCATCAGGTCTCTGATTGGTGCTAATAGAATAATCAATGGCAGCTAACGCATCGTTTAGCATGGAATTGATCAGTGTGAGTGGGGTATCAATTTTCCCGCTGAACTTCCCTTGTGAATAAACTTTCTGCCGGTAGCGACTTGACGCTTGCCCAAGTGCTTCTAAACTATTGAAGCGCATATCATCAGTAAATATATTGCCATTTATAATAGATCGTACTTTACTCAATTCCTCTGCGGTTTCACTAAGCCATTGACTCACTTCGTTAGAAAGAAATATAGATGAGGTTTCTTTAGTAAGCAGGTTTTGTAAAAAGCTAATATATCGACGTACGTAATAAAGAGTTACCATGGAGAGCCCTTGGCCAACCAATGCGTTGTTCGCGTCGTTCCATTCTGGTCGCTGGGTGTTTAACCAGATGCCACCATTAATGACTAAATTGCCCAATTTACACAGCAAGGTTACTAACAATTTTTCCAGTAAGTTGACCTGGTATACTTCACCAATTTCATTAAGGATCAATTTACCGTCAGCACCCAAGCTGCTTACTCGTTGAGAAATTTCATCTGCTAAATCATTATCGTAGATTACTGTACTTTTGGCATTCTCTAACATGGCTTCAAAAGGCTTGATACGATAGGGCACATTGGCATAGCTGAAAATCGGCCGACGCAAAAGTTCAGAGAGATTTTCCGGGTGAAATTTGTTAGAAAGTTCTAACATCTTTTGCAAATAGATGATTTGGTGATCGCCCCAGTAGCCTATGTAACTCCATGGGTCATCTGGTTCTTCAACTTCCCAATCAATACCTTCCTTGGTTATTCTGTAGGGATTGTAGCCATCCATTGTGGTTGCGTTGACAAATTTAACGATAATATTTTCAATAAATTCAGGATAACTGAAAGTCAATGCTTCCCAGTTCTGGAAAATATCACGCCAGTTACCTTGATAAGTAAGTAAACGATTATTGTTTTCATCAATAAGTTTTATCGCAAATTGATTCCATGGTCGACTGGGATCACCATGTCGACGTCCGAAAGAAATAGGTAAATACTCGTAACAAAGTCTTTCTAATTGCGGATCGTTTTGTTGTTTTATTGTTTCTAGCAGCCGAGTGAAGTGCTGCCGTTTGGGTAAATCATCAAATAATGATTGATGTCGAATAAATACGTCGGTATTGAAAAGTTTGATTGTTTTTGAGAAATCTTGAGCATTAATGTGATATTGATCATCAAAAGCACCACCACGTAAGATGTTGAATAATACATTGGCATAATGATGCCCAGAAACATTTTCTTCGTTTGTTAATTGAAAAGCATCTCCACCAGCCATAATCCGAGATAGTTCATCTGAACCATTATCAATAGATTTGATAATGGATGCCTCTATCTGGTTAGGGCTAGCCAGTTTATTTCGTAATGCAACAGCTTGGCCCTGACTTTGTTCAATGTTGGCCACCAGTTTCCATTTTTTAGACTCATTTGCGGTCAATTCCAACTCTACATTTACAAAGTAAGCTCCTCGAACGCCACGTTTATTCACCTCTGTTTTAAGCGACGCACCAGTACGAAAATCATTTAATTGCTCAGATGAAAGTAAAGTTTTTGGATTATCTAATCCCAAGCAAAATACCGTGTTTGTTTTTAACGATTCACATGGCTCTGCTCTATCGGTAATGCCGGAATATAAAGTGTAAAATGCCAACCTCGTAGCTTGATCAAGTTCATTCCATTTATAGGCATCAACTAAATTACTGGAGTTTGTTTGCGTAAATCTAGGAGTATTAGCTGGGAGAATATTCTGAAGACCATCAATTAAATCAAACGAAACGGTTTGATTTGATAAATTACTCAATTCACATTGGCGGACAAAACCATATTTTTCACAGGTCAGCCAGGTGTAGCGAAAAGATAGCTGTAACTCATGATTAATTTCTTCAAAGCACAGTTTGTTACCTAACAAGTTTTTGTACAAATTCCGTTCAATAGGATAGCGACCATCATGTTCTTTATTAAATGGTTCCCAATGATAGGTGGTACCTTCAATGTTAATACGTAATAAAGTTTTACTGCCGGTATGCAAAGCACTTTCGTGTATTTTATCGACAGTTACATAGGGGAATAGGGCAGTTTCAGGCGATACTCTACCTGCGGTTAATCCACCGGTTGAGGAAATAAACAACCAATGATCACTGTTGGAGATAACACTAACAAAGAAAGGCATCAATTTGTCCATGTTGCCTATGGCATAAAAGCGTTCATGCTCAAGGGTAATAAATTTCCCGGTAATTTGATTGTCATTTTTACTTAAATTATTCATGGTTATTCCTGCCTAAACTGAGAGGCATGTTATTGCTTATATAAATTTAGAGAACAAGTTACTGTTCTTGTTAAATCGCTGTACTGCTGGGCCAAATTCCCTTAGCAATCTTCATCCAAAATTTGCAAGTACTGATATTGCTATCACTGGAACACCAAAAACTATCCAACGTAGTACTTTGATTTCACTTGCCAACTACTCGCTCTTGCATTTGCTGGCATTCATGGTGTTGCCCTTACTCCCATTATTTTTACTTTCTGGAAGCGCTTCCAGTCAAAGATAATAAAAAAACAAATCAAAGTTTGTTTTCAACTTGTATTTTTAGCACATTAAATTTTATATTTCTATATTTTTTTAAGCTGTATTTTTATTTTTAATCATAAATCCGTATGTTAAAACGTCTTATTTAGCTTTAATTACGAATGATTTTAGCTAGAGCTTATTTTATCCAATGTTCAAAATTAACTATTCGCGCCAATGCTTTGTTGAATACTCTAACTGATGATCGTTAGCGATCACTACTGCACCTGCAGCCATTTTGTTTTTGCTCTAGACTATCGCGGAAAAAAAATTATTTTTCTAAATCAGGTATTCCAAGCAAGAACCGCCGTTGGCATACTCAAAATCGCCCTCAAAAACTAGTGATTCATCAAGTTCAATATCAAATTAATATAAAGCTCGTGTGTGACCTGATAACTAGCCACCAGAGTATGTCTTCTAGAAAGGGCCTGAAATGTAAGCTATGTGTCAGTGACCTTTTTCTAGCAACTACTTGGTGCCAAAGTAGCCAGCTTTCTCATTATCTAAGCTGATGAAGTTTTTTTATTTGAGCTATATAACGGTTAACCAAAATTAAAGGAGTAGATCCTTTAATTAAGTCAATCAAGTATCGACCATATACAGCTTCTGTGTGCAAAATTAAGGCATAACAATTTCGACTATTCGAAAATCAATAGTCATTTCTTCTTTCTTTTGCTCGTTATGACCAGCCGCAACAATAGTATTGGCTTGATAATTTAGCTACATCATGGCTGCCAGAACTTTTTATTTAGTATCGTCTTCTACAAAAACTCTATTAGACATCGCGCGTGATACTGTGGCTAAGGATACGCTACAAAGATAAGCAACATCATAAATCGTAGCCATAATTTGCCCTTAACTTTTTCACTATCAAGCGTTTTTAGGCTTGGGCTAGTTCGCTAGTAGCAATTGGTTCTGCAGCACTACTTGTTCCTGATTTCCCCCGACGAGCTTCAAGTTTCTGACGCACTTCAAGTGCTTTACTTTCAGAGATTGGGTAAGTAGCAACCATCCAAATAGCTCCCACTGAACAAAGTACCGGTACCAGCACATCGGCTAAACGCATGTAGAAAAGGGTATCTGCAGATTGAGATCCCCCTAACGCAACATCAAAACCTGTCGCATTCAATAAGAAGCCACCTGCGGCAATCGCAGCAGCCATGCCTAGTTTTACAACCCACCAGAATATTGAGCCAAACATACCTTCGCGGCGCTCACCGGTTTCCAATTCATCAAGGTCACAGACATCAGCAACCATAGAGCCCATTAGCGTAAATAATCCACCTAAACCAAAAGCAAAAAATATCGGTGGAATTAACACTAACTGAGGATTATCGGGCGTAAAACAAACCCATTTCAACGCATACCCGAAGATAGAAATAGCGATGGTAATGAAAAATGCTTTTTGTTTACCTAACATCGAGGACAACTTAGTGACAATAAATATCGAACAGGATGTAGCAACAAATGACACTGTACCAGCCCATCCTACATACTCAGCACCTAACACTTGATCACCACCGAAGACATAATAAATTATGACATAACTTTGGAAAGCAGCAACCATCATAAAACCGTTAAAGACTAGAAAGGTTGCACCACATAATTTAAGAAAAGGCTTAAATTTAATGGTAATCATAAACCCTTTGAAGAAATCTAACACTGCGGCTTTTGCTCTTTTGGGTTTTGCTGCATTGGTATCATTTTTCGACGTTGGTATTGGTATAAAACGTTCAGAGAGGAATATTGCCGGTAAGATACCAATACAAATTGTAAAGATGCCAATGATAATGGCTAACCAACCCGCACCGTCTATCATATCGCTAAAAAGCGCTTCATTTTGCATGAATAATAAGAACCATGGCGCGACTAACCAGGCAAATTGTCCCATAAAGTTTTGAACGGCCATAATACGGGTACGTTCGTGGTAATCTGCTGTCAGCTCATAACCTAAGGCTACCCAAGGCGTAGCAAATATAGTGTAAGCAATATAAAAAAGTGTCGAGCCAATTAAGAAGAACCAAAAGTAAAAGTTTTCACTTTGGTCTTTGGGTAATTGCCATAACATGGCAAAAACAATACCCGAAATAATCGCTCCTGCGAATATATAGGGCCGACGCCGGCCCCACTTTGATTTAGTATGATCTGAAATATAGCCCATTAGTGGGTCGGTAAAGGCATCGATAAAACGGGGCAAAGCGCCTAACAATCCTACGAGGGCAGGATTCATGCCTAACCCTAAGTTAAGCACGATTGCCATAGTTACCATTGCTGCACCGAGTAAATTATTTACAAAGGCGCCAAGGCCGTAAATAAGTTTTTGGCCTACTGATATTCTATCTTCTTTTGCCGTATTTCTATTTACATTTGTTGTCATCTTCCCGTTTCCATCGAAATTTATGATTGATTAAAGCCTACTGGTTATTCTAAGTGTATAAGGAAAATTCAAGTAAGTAGATCGACATTAACTAAATTCGCGTCTTAAACAATTAAAATGAGGTGAGAAGGGATGTTAAGTGCGATGAAATGGTCAAAAAATGTAAGTAAGGTACATTCAGCTGCATCGAAGACATTGTAATGATAATTTATCTGTTGTTGATAAAGCTCATTAGGTTTTCGTAGTACGTCACTGATATAGCTACATGAGAATCTTTTAATCAGCGAGTTCTTAAGAAGTGTATTGATTATTATTATAAAGGGGTTTAAGTCATCGACATTAATGAGTAGACAATAAGTTCTGCAAATGCGTTATATCTCAGTAAAAAGGACCATGTGTCCAACTCAACGCTAATTAGGTTACAACTCACCGTATTTATATTGTTTATGCCACTCGTTAAGATATTGTTGATTTCAACCTTTTTTGGTTGGTTTCTGTTTATTTGAATAGAGACTAGATTTTTATAACGATAAGCGACAGCGCTAAACTATATGATTGGGATAACCAGCATTAGTTAAAATTCCGACAACAACACCTCTTCACTTTGAACACTATGAAGGGGATGAAATTCATATTTCGGGAAGCGCTTCCAATTCATTGAGGAGAGATATAAATGAATAATATAAACAATAAAAAATTATTTAAGAGAAACCTAATCATATTAAGTTTGGGAGTGGCGCTTTCTGCGTGTGGCGGTTCAGACACTAAAACAACTCCGGATCCGGATCCTGTTGCCAATTCAGCACCGGTAATTTCAAGTACAGCCGTTAATACCGTGGAAGCAGGCTCAGCATATTCATACACTTTAGTTTCAACCGATTCTGATGGGGATGCACTAACATTAACGGCATCTACTTTACCTGCATGGCTATCGTTTGATGGTTCTACCGGTATGTTGAGTGGTACTCCGGCAGACAGTGATGCTGGCGATCATGCGATTACTTTAACGGTCAGTGACGGTACTGATGCAGTAACGCAATCTTTTACTATTACGGTAACATTGCCTGTAGCGGTAAATAATGCACCAATGATTACAAGTACAAGTATTGACGCAGCTACATCGGGTAGCGCATATAGTTACACATTAACTGCTACTGATGCAGATGATGATACCTTAACAATGTCAGCAACGACCATTCCTACTTGGTTAGCATTTGATGCGGTAACAGGCATTTTGTCCGGTACGCCTGCTGATGGCGATGAAGGCGATAATAGCGTTGTTCTAGCCGTAAGTGACGGTACTGATGAAGTTACACAATCTTTTACTATTACGGTAACGATTCCTGAACCCGTAAATACTGCAGCTGAAATCACCAGTACTGGTGTTGCTAATGCTACTGTAGATGTTGTCTACTCATATACATTAACAGCAACCGATGCTGATAATGATACTTTAATTATGTCAGCAGCTATCCCTGCGGAACTTTCTTGGTTATCGTTTGATACCAATACGGGCATTTTGTCAGGTACGCCAGCTTCTGGTGATATCGGGGCTAACGCAATTACTTTAACCGTAAATGATGGAACAGAAGATACTACGCAGACCTTTACTATCACAGTAGCTGATGCAGTTGTTGCTAACGAAGTAGTAGATTTTGAAGCCGCGCCTGAAAGCTATGTTTTTAATAACTTCGATGGTGGTGTTTCTACTGTTATTACCAACCCACAAGTTAATGGCATTAATGTTAGTGCACAAGTGGTTCAAATGCAGAAATTCGCTGGTCAAACTTGGGGAGGTAGTACGTTAACATTACCTAACGGTTTGAATGTTACAGCTGGAAGTCACTCATTTACCATGAAAGTATATTCAGAACGTTCAGTACCTGTTTTATTCAAACTAGAAAGTTTGGGTAAGCCAGAAGTTTCAGTTACACATGGTGGTACCGGCTGGGAAGAGCTTACTTTTGACTTCACGTTGATTGATGGTGTTTTAAATGACATTACCTTTATTTTTGACTTAGGTATCAATGGTGATGCTGATGCCAATGCCGCAGATTGGACATTCTACTATGATGAGATTGTTCTACCAAGTTCTGGTGATGATGAAGAAGAGGAAGGTGGTTCCACTTCTGTTACTGATTTTGAAGCTGCTGCTGATAGTTATGCCTTTAATAATTTTGACGGTGGTGTTTCATCGGTTATTGCCAACCCACAATCATCAGATATTAATGTCAGTGCTCAAGTTGTGCAAATGCAAAAATTTGCGGGACAAACATGGGGTGGTTCAACTTATACCTTAGAAACGCCAGTAGATATTGCCGATGGTAGCAATAATTTCACCATGAAAGTATGGTCTCAACGCGCTGTGCCAGTTCTCTTTAAGTTAGAAGGTTATAACTTAGAGCAATCAGCAAGTCATACCGGTTCTGGTTGGGAAGAGTTAAGTTTTGACTTCACACTAACTAGTGGTACGTTAAGTATGATTACCGTTATTTTTGATTTAGGTATCAATGGTGATGCTGATGCCAATGCTGCTGATTGGACGTTCTATTACGATGATATTACTACACCTGCATCAGAAGATCCTGCAGAGAGCAATTTTGTTGCTGTCGGAACACCGTATGACTTTGAAGCCGGTGGTTTAGGTAGTGACTTTGCTTGGGCTGTTTTTGAAAACGAAACGAATGATCCACTTGAGTTTGTTGCAAATCCTAGCTCTGATTCAGTAAATGACTCTGCTATTGTTGCCAAAATGACGGCTAAACAAGCAGGGCAGCCATGGGCTGGCACTGAAACAACATCGGCTAATACAACGCCATTTACTATGGACGCGACGAATAGCATCGTGAAAATTATGGTTTATAAGTCAGTTATCAGTGATGTTGGAATGAAATTCTCAGTGGGTGCTGCAGCACAACCTGAAATTAAAGTGGCAAATACTAAAATTAACGAGTGGGAAGAACTTACTTTTGACTTCAGTGGTCGAATCGGTTTAGCTGAAACGATAAATATTGATTCAGTGATTGTATTCCCAGACTTTGATGCTAGAGCACAAGATAATGTAGTTTACTTTGATAACATTACTTTTGGCCATAATGAGTAACGTTAGTTTATTTTAATACTATCTAAAGATAAAAAGGGTTTACAATAGTTATTGTAAACCCTTTTTTTGTCTGTTTTTTGTCTGTTTTTTGTATACAAGAAGAAATTTCATGAACAAGTTAACTGTTTTAATTAATACGGCTAGTGCTCTATTAACTGTTGTAATAGGCAACGTCATTTTTTGTTTTCTGGCCCATGCGGTAGAGCCAGGCGCTGCATCAAGTGAAAATACATCATGGCAACTGGTTTGGTCTGACGAATTTGAAGGTGATGCCATTGATGTTAAAAAATGGAGTCATGTTGTTGATTGTTATGGCGGTGGCAATGACGAGCAGCAATGTTATACCGATAGAGGCGATAATTCATTTGTAAAAGACGGCTTGCTTACTATTGTTGCTCAGCGCGAAGATCATACAGGCCCTGCCAGAGTAGATGGGGATATGACTAATACCGCCACATTGCCTTATACCTCAGCTAGATTACGCACCCTCAACAAAGGTGACTGGCAATACGGGCGTTTTGAAATTCGAGCCAAATTACCTTACGGGCAAGGCACTTGGCCTGCTATTTGGATGCTACCAACTGATTATGTTTATGGCGGTTGGGCAGCTTCGGGCGAAATAGACATTGTTGAGGCGGCAAATCTCAAAACGCCTTCTGGAGCACCTGATGCTATTGAAAATGAATTAGAGTCACGTATTCATGGCACACTTCATTTTGGCGAAGCCTGGCCAAATAACGTGCATTCAGGCACCGCCTATAAATTTGCCCAAACCATGAATCCTGCAGATGACTTTCATACCTATGCCATTGAATGGCAAGCGGGCGAAATTCGCTGGTATGTTGATGACATTCACTATGCAACACAAAGGAAATCAGGTTGGTATAGCAAGTACTTACTTGATGATGAGTTAGTGGTTGGTGATGGCAGTGCCCCTTATGATCAAAACTTTCATCTGATATTAAATCTTGCTGTGGGTGGCGCATGGGCGAGTGGTGCTAATAATACGGGCATTGATGAAAGTATTTTTCCACAAACATTACAAGTTGATTTTGTCCGCGTTTACCAATGTAAGCTATCTGGTAAAATCGGTGCAGGTTGCGAAACTATCGGCGAAAAGGCTGAATTTGTTGAAGGGCATAAAATAATTATTCCTGATAAAAATTTAGCGCCAAAGCCAGTTTTTAGTTTATATAAAAACGGTTTAAATTATAAGCTCACCTTTAACCTCTATGATCCTAGCAATTCTCTGAGCTATCAAGAAGTTGATACAAAGAAAGGTCAGACCATAAGCATTAAGCAACAAGGTGATAAAGGCAATCTTGCCCTACAATATCCGATTCATGCTGACTTAAGTCATTGGTTTGAAAATGGGCAATTAGTTTTTGATATTAAAATAAAACATCAACAAAATGCTGTTACAAAAAGCAAGTTATTGATAAAGATGGGCAGTGGTTGGCCAATGGTGAGTGATGTTGAATTATCAAATTTGAACACTGGAAAATGGCAGCAAGTTCGCCTAAATATTGCACAACTGATTAATAGTGGTAATAGTAACCACTCAGATCCTCTGATGAAAGCGGTGATAAATAATGTTCATAGCTTGTTTGTAGTTGAGCCAATAGGGCCGATGGAATTGTTATTAAAGAATATCCGTTTTGAAGAAAAGAAGTAGCTAGGTTTTTCTTATGCCTGTCATAATAAAAACGGGGCTAATGCCCCGTTTTTATTGTGTCAGCTATTATTTTGATATATTCAAATCAGTTACATAGAGTTTATTACCAGCATTACCACCTATCCCATATATAGCTATTTGGGTGAGCTTGGTTAAGTTTAGCGGTATGTCTGAAATTTGGATACTTATGTCTGACCAGTTAGATGTTACGGTTAATGGAATTTGATGTTCAGCGCCATCAACGATAAAGTTGACTACGTATTCGCTAAAACCACCAGTGGCGGCAATTTTGAAATTCACCGTACTATATTTAGCCACGTCTATTTCATAGGTTTGCACACCGCCGTAAATATCACCCATTAAGGCAAGTACTGCGCCCCAACCATCTCCCTTTGTTACTTCAAAGCTATTCAGGCTATTATAAATAACATCGCCAGTAAACGTTGAACCGGTAGACCAGTCACTAAAGGTTATATTACCCTCATTGACTAAACTACTATCGTCGACCCGCATATCAACTTGTTCATCAGAAGAAGTAAAGATAACAAATTTATCATCAGAACTTGGTTTCGTTAAACTGGCAGCATGGGTGCCTTGGTCATACATAATAAAGTCGCTAAGATATACTTTTTGTCCTGCTGAAACACCATCCACGTAAACACCAAAGACGGCAATTTGACTGACATTGGTTAAATCAACACCATATTTTTCCAAATTTATATCAATTTCATTCCATTGAGTTTGCTCAGTTAAGCCAAAACTAACTTCTTGTGCTGCCTCTGAACCGCTGTTATTTGATACGATAGATAACGCATAGCGCTCAAATGCACCCGATGACGCTATTTTGAATTTGATATTGGTATACTGGCTCAGGTCAACGTCATAGTTGTCAATATTAATGCCATCAGAGATATCACCTTGCAATGCTAAAACTGCACCCCAACCACCAGCAGCACTAAGTTCTATTGCGGTTAAACCGATATAAGTGGTATCGCTTATTATGGTACCTGTGCTCCATTCACCAAAGATAATATTACCTTCATCACTCATATTGTCATCATCAACGACTAAATCACTGCTTATGTTTTCATCAGAAGAGAAAAAAACAAAATCATTTTCAAGTTCTACATCGACCATAATTTCTTTATCTGAATGAATAGTTAAATCAGCAATATAAATTTTAGATACACTGGCTGTTCCGCCAACGCCAAAAACTGCGATTTGCTCGATAGAAGAAAGGTTTAGCCCAAAGTTAGCTAAATCAAGGCTAATGTCTTGCCAAGTGATAATACTGCTATCTACCGGTAAAGTGATTTCTGAGTTAACACCATTAGCGGTAATGGCAATAGCATAACGCTCGTAACCGGTTGTCGTTGCTATTTTAATTTTCAACGTTGTGTAGGTGCTGAAGTCACCATTAATACCACCAGCAAAGGCTAAAACAGTTCCCCAATTCCCTGCTTCTGGCGACATAGAACCGGAAGTCATTTCCCAGCTTGTGAGGTTTTGGTATGTTATATTACTCGCTATTTGCGTACCCGTGCTCCATTCATTGATTAAAGACTCGCCAAGAACAATGTCACTGGTTTGTGAAGATGAAACAATGAGAAATTGGTCGCCACTAGGTAAGCTGTCATCATCAGGGAGTGCTACAACGTTAATGGTAAACGATTGCGTTACTTCATCCGTACCATCACTCACTGTTAAAGTGATCTCATGATCGCCGATATCACTGTCTGCCGGTGTACCGCTTAATACTCCAGTAGCACTGTCAAACGAAAGCCATGCAGGTAAGCTAGCTGATGATAGTGTTAAAGTATCATTATCTGCATCAGTGGATACTAGCGTATATGAATATTCTGAGCCTACTTCTACTGAATTAATTTCAGTACTTGAGATCACGGGGGCTGAATTTACCACAGGATCCGGATCAGTATCTTTTGTAGAATCTGAACCACCACAAGCAGTTAGCGCTAGGCCCAAACATACTATGAGCATTGATTTAAACAATTTGTTATTCATTTTATCCTCTCTTAAATGTTTAGAATGCGTTTCGAGTTGTTTACAGGAGCCCTGACTTTTATGCTATAAGTCAGGGGTATACCGTTAAAGCTTTACTAATTACCGCATTGTGATTAATTACTTACAGTAAAATGCAAAGTTTCAAAGGCTTGTTTACGCAGATAAATGAAAAGCTAGGCACACTTACTAAGTTTGGAATTTACAATAAAGCAATAAGAAGCTTAAGCAATTGAAATTCGGTGAAACAGTATAATCAAAGAGATGAGTTGGATTTTTATCCGTTATATCTAAGCCTTTATTACACGCTGCCGATATTAAAAAATGTTGGGCTTATGGAGACCTGGTTTAACAAGAAGGGAGACGGTTAGTTTGCAGAAAGTCTTTGATTAGCCACTGTATATCTCTTATCTCTTTGACGTATATAGGCAATGTTTTTTCATCATAACTATCCAATCATCAGAAATTCAGATTAGGGTTATCTCGAGGTGACGTAAACTTGGTTTTTGGCTTATTGTGAAAACGCTTTAATTCAGGGTGTGTTTATGATTTCTTTTTATTCAAGCCAGAGTTGCTTGATTTCAAAATAAACATCTCTAAATTCAGTGCTATACCAAGCACCTGATTTCTTGAGTTTTACTATACCAAACCACTCCTCTATATCATTGGGATCTTGGCTATATGAGTCTTCTAAACTAAATTTCCACCAAGCGTCTAAATACTCATGGATAACAACACCAGCCACAGGCAATGCTGCACTTTGGATATCAGTTAAGTTTTGCAATAAACCGTTCTTTTGATCTTCAACGGTATTGCCGCCATAGCCGTAATTGGGGGCACCTACTCTATAAGCATTGGGCGAGACACTTAAACCGGTTTCAGTGATGAGTAAGGGCATATTTGGATGACGTGATTTTAATTCTTCAACCCAGCCTTGAAAGTAGGTTTCTGTAACACTGCCAGGTAACGTTGATGGTCGATAATAAGGTACAGCGTATGAGTAGGCATTATGGCTGCGAAAATCAAGAAATGGAGTTTCTACATAGTAGGCAGTACGTATATCGTTGGCATAAGAAACCAACGAGCGCTTACCGTAATTTCCAAACTCATAGGTTATCGCATAATCAGCCATTTCGGCGATAAAGGCTTCTGTCGCATTTATCCCATCCCCAGTGGAAATGTATTTACCTTGATAATGAGTTATTTTCGGATGCGCAGCGTTAGTGGTTACTATGCTAACTTCACTTAATTCATTGCCAATAAGGTAAGCTACAAGCGGTGGGTTATTGTCGGTATAAACACTGTAGATCCGATCAATAACCGTTTTGATATAGGTTTTGGTCTCTTGCTTAAAATTATGGTCGTGAAAATCAACAACGTTGCCATCTATCCAAATAGTTTGAATAAAATTTAAATCACCAACATTTTTAAGCGCTTGGTAACTGTATGCCGGCGATCCCCAAAAACGAATGGTATTAGCCCCCATTGCTTTAATGTCGGTGATGTCTTGTAATATACTGTCTTGCAGCTCAGCTGATAGCGATGTTGAACTCTCAAGTTGCCAAGGTAAATAACCTGGATACCCCGGCACATAAACAACTCCTCTTACTTCAAATGTCAAACCATCTTTAAGGATGTAATTGTCATTAACGGTGAAGCGGTTGCTTACAGGCTCTACTACTTCTGGAGATTTATCTTGTGGGAGAGAAGACTGACTTCCTCCACCACAAGAAAATAACGCACTTGAAATAATAATGATTAGGCTAACTGAAAGTTCTTTCATCAACACTGTTAATTTTCCCAAGTAAATCGCGATAAATAATACAGAGTGTTAACGGCGAATCACTTTTAATCCGGCCGATAATAAAATCATCCATAATAGCGAGTAAAAAGTACCACCACTACTTTTTTCTGGTACTTCAACCGAATCATCAGGTAGCGTTACTTGGCTATCTTTGACACTAAACTGAATACTGGCTGAAGTTGAAAGCGCTGGGTTACCATTATCAATGACCGTTGCATCAATTCTATGTGAACTGCCCGCGACCATAGATGTGGGATCAAAACTAAGCTTTTCATCATTAATTACAGGGGAGGGGATGGCTCCGCCAAAAATCCAGGAATAACTGAGTATATCGTCTACATTGGCATCAAAGACATTAGCGCTAATTTCTACTATGCCCTTACTAATGTCAATTGCAGAAACAGCAACATTATTTTGCTTGATGGATAAGGTTATTGTTGGCGCAATATTAGCATCATCTAACGGGCAACCAGTACTATCGACAACCTCACCTTCAGGCGTATTAGGACATAAGTCATAATCATTTGCGATGCCATCATTATCATCATCAGCATAGACCGCGGGAGTACTTTCATTACACCGAGTTGCGTTATTTTGATTAGTTGATGTGCAGTGCGCCAAGTAATCTACTTCCATGGTTGCTTTGTTAAGTGTTGAGTCGATATGACCACCTAAGTTACCACCAATAGCAACATTTAATAGCACAAACATCGGCTCTTTATATTGTGGGCAATTCGCCACGTTATGAGACGTTACTAAGGTATCATCGATGTAAAATGAGATGTTGTTTTCAGTCCATTCTATTGCATAGTCGTGCCAATTAAGGACATCATTAGCGCCATTGGGATAATTAAACCTGACTTCATTGCCACAACTGCCACCACCGGTATTAAAAAAATTAGTGATATAAGTGGCTGAACTATTGGAGAACCATTCCCAGACATCAATTTCACCGGCACCAGGGTTTGGCCAGTGCGAAAAATCATCATCATTTTTTCTTGGACTTTCGGCAATGCGATTCTCTAACATCCAAAAGGCTGGCCATGTGCCACCTTCCAAATTATGAAAGCGAATACGAGCTTCTATACGACCGTAAAGAAACTCTTGTTTGTCTTTGCCGTTGATGCGACCAGAGGTCCAACTTCTCGATTGATTATTTAGCCCCGTGCAATTAACTTGCTGTTTGCGAGCAATTATTTTTAATGTGCCGTCTGATACATCAAAATTCTTATTTACTGAGCTATCATCATCGGTATAACACTGAACTTCGTTATTAAAATTGGCATCGGTTTGTGCCGTCCAGTTGCCCCAATTCACCTCGGTTCCAGTAAATTTATCAATAAAGTTAACTTCCCAACCGGCGGTTGCAGGTAAGGTGAGAACTAAACTTAATAAGACCATCATAATACTAACGCTATTGGAAATATTGCATTTTAGTCCGGAATAAAAAGTACTTGTATGCTTCTTTAATATATTCATTGTTATCTGTTACTTCTTAATTTTTAAATTATTATTTAATTGACGCGCTTTTTATAACGATTCTAAAAAGCTCAGTAGTGCCGCTTCATCACTATCTGAAAGGGCTTCATATTTTGTTTTAGAGCTTAATGACTCGCCGCCATGCCAAAGAATGGCTTCATCTATTGTTCTAGCGCGACCATCATGTAAATAGCTATGGACTGGAGTACAAATTTCATTGCCTTGGCCACCTATTGGGTTGATTACTCCTCCGGTAACACAAGCTGATAGACCTATCCCCCATAAAGGAGTCGTTCGCCATTCGGCACCTGTTGCGTTGCCTTCACCGAGGTTATCAGCGAGTCCTTCACCCATGTCGTGTAATAACATGTCGGTATAAGGGTGAATGGTTTGGTCTCTAAGTTCACTAAAGGGGTGGTAAATACTGGTTTGAAAGGTCAGGGTATGACAATCAGCACAACCAATACTAGTGAATAATGCTTGGCCTTGCTGCACCATAGCATCATCTAGTCCACGCTGGGCGCGTACCCCAAGTAAGGCAATGTACTTGGTTAGGTTATTCAGATGCTCATCACTTAATTCTTGTTGTGCGTTGCCACACTCATCTCTTTCCGATTGAGCTGAGCCACAATCAGGTGTTGATAAAAGCGAGGTCATTACGCCCATGTCGGTATTGAGAGCACCTGCAATTTGATGTTTTACACTTGATGTTGCTGCTTTCCAACCGAAGCGGCCTAAACGAATTTCTTGTGTTTGAGGATCTATTGCGCTTTGTGCTTTACCCGAAATACCAAAAGGTGCTATTTCATCATTAACGTCAGCCAATGCTAAAATAGCTTCCTCTGGTATCGCTTCTAACAAGCCTAGGCCGACAAGTTGAGGGGCTATGCGAGCAGAAAACTTCTCAGGTGTTCCGCTTGAAAAACTGTAATTAGGTGAACGTAAACCATTTACTTCTGTCCATGATTCTATAGAAACAGTGCCTTCACTTGTTACATTGCCCGTATTTGAAGGTTGCAATACTTTGCCTCGGTTGGCATCAGGTTCACCATTAGCATCAGCAATTTTAAAGACCCACTTATCCAAGGTTTCTCCTTCAGGCGCAGGCGCTGCTCGACCATTTCGTTCATGACAATTTGCACAACTTGAATTCACAAAATGCGTACCAGATTTACCGACCATTTCAGAAAAAATACCATTGGCAGGATCTTCATCGTGCTTTCCATCAACAAAAGAGGTGTGATGAATTCGACGACCGAGTACAAATGCTTGACCATTTAGACTTGATAAGTTGGTTGCCATTTGCATAAAGTGATCATTAGGCTCGTTAGTATATTGATAGGGCAGAGTAGTATTACCACCTAACCAACCTGACTCGGCGATCGGGTGAGAATTTTCACGCTCTGATGATTTATCATCAAAATCACCAACGGTTTTCCAAGGAACCATACCGCCTTTACCCACTTGATACAGATAGGTTGTACCATAATAATTTGCACGGCCTTCAGGCACACCCAGTAAAAATTGACTGACTTCAATTTCCATATGTTGACCAATACTTAATGGTTCGTTACTGCCATTAATGCCTCTAAATTCATTGATGGTAACTGAATATTTATATTGATCGCCGCTAGTGCTGGTTTGCACAAGATCATCATCAAAGGTGCCATGACCGACAGTAACCACGTTAGGTTCATAGTTACCATGGTATTCTGCCACGGTATTCATACCAGAATACCAAGCTCTAAATTCTAACGCTTCTAGTTGCCATTCACTGACCCATTCAACCAGAATGGATGAACCGCCTTTGGCAACATAATCGGTGAACTTGAATTTAGCGGTTCTGTGGGTCCAATAATGTGACAAATAATGGTCGTATTGTTGGAAATGATCTTCTTTAGCGTGACGATCACGACCGCGATCGGAAAATTTAGTCACAATAGCATCCACCGTTTGATAAATTAACGCATGCTCCTGCTCGGTACTTGAGGTATATAAAGGAACGATGTCACCAAAAAGACCAAAAGCTTGAGTATGCCAACCCGCTATGTTTGTACCTTCTGATGAATCTATTGAAACATCACCGTTAAAAAAGTAGAGCGGCCTATCATCATATGCAGCTTGTTTTGTGCCGTCGTCACGGGTAATGGTAGTTAAATTAGGCACACCTGATGCTAAGCCATCAGTAACCAATAATGGTGGCCAGTGCGTCGCACAGTCATCGTTACAAGTACTGCCAATATTGCCAAGATCATTATCAAAGACATATAAGGTATAGCCTGGTTTTTCGCTATCTTCACCGCCCACAAGAATGTCATTATTAAACGCAACTTCAATCAGTGGTTTTATCGTTTCACAACCAAAAAAATCTACATAGGCATTTTCTTTTGTATCGGGACAATTATCCAGATTGTCAAAGACGCCATCATTATCAGAATCAGGACAACCCACGGAATTAACTAAGGCATTTTTCGGGGTGTTTGGGCAAGTATCTAACGTGTTGGCAATACCATCTTTGTCATCATCAATAACACTGTCAATTTGCAACCAATTGATGTTAAAAGGGCCCGAGTTGATGTTAAGGCGTAAGGTATGTGTGCCGCTAGATACTGCAAATGAAGCCAGGTGATGAGTTTCAAATATTTGCCATCCACCTGTGCTTGCAACCGTACCACTACCAATAGTATTCCCATTGATGGTGTAGGTATATTTGCCGCCACCCGATTCTGAAGCAACACGTGTACTTAATGAGTAGGTACCTGTTTCTAGTTCGATTGAATACTCTAACCATTCTGTTGCTTCGGTGTAACCAATATTATAGCCACCGCCTACATCCGTGGTGACTTCGATATCGACTTGATCATTGCGATAATTTGCTCCACCCTCATTTGACGGAGTAATATCAAAATAGTTTATATAATCTTCAGCTTGAATAAGTAATTCAATCGGTTCGTAAATAATTTCACAACCTGAAATGTCCACTTCACTATTTTCTGTGGTATTAGGACAAATATCGATATCATCAAAAATACCATCAGCATCGCTATCTGGGCAGCCAACCGAGTTGGTGACATTATCTGCTGGTGTACTTGGACAAATATCAATACTATTTTCGATACCGTCATTATCAGTGTCGTTATTGACTATAGGATCGACAGGAAGTGTAGGCGCTTTCGATTCTGAGCCACCGCAAGCGGATAATAAGCCGAGCAATAATGAAATCGATAGCCATTTTGTCGAGGTTCTGAATATGTGTTGTTTCATTTTAATTCTTCTTTTCATCTGCTGCTTGTTTGGTTTTTGTATGAAAAATAACCGGTGTTATTTTGCTTTCAACGATCAATTCGTACCTTTAGGAAGCGCTTCCAAATTTTATTTCAAAGTTACCGGTAGGATAAATGCGCGACACGTTTAATTTGTGTTAGTCGAATGAAACCCTTGTTGCCTAATTTGGTTGATTAACGCTCTATGCTTAGGTAAATGACGTAAGTATTTTGTGGTCATTTCTTGATTCAGGGTGAAATTTTTCATAGCTAATTCATTTTCAATATTTGACGAAAGGTAATTTGATTGGGTTCTAAAACCCATACCGGCAAGTATATATTGATAACTTGCACTAGCGAATATCTCATTTGAACGGTCAAAGTCGTTATGCCATGGATAATGGTGTTGCCATAATGCGAGTGATTCTTGCAGAGAATCTGGTATTGAGTCAGGTTGTCTGTTTTCAATCCAAAAATCATTGTCTGTTCGTTTACTTAAAACATAATGAAGTTTTAGAAAATCTATAATTCTCGCCCACCGATAGGTAAAGGCGTCATTAAATCGTTTAGAGATAATATCCATCGTTGAGCGAGTTGCGGGTAATTGATCGCAAAGCCACTCGGCGGATAATTCAACTTGCACTAAAGAAGAGGCCTCTAAGGGTTCCAAAAAACCCGCTGATAGGCCAATAGCGACACAGTTTTTTTCCCATGAGTGTGAACGGTGACCTGCATTAAGTGAGATTTTTTTGATCTCAGTCTTGTCTAAATTTACGTTTAAATATTTACTGAGTTCCGCTTCCGCGTCACTATTCTTGGTATGACGGCTAGAATAAACATGACCAACCCCTCGACGATTTATCAGGCCAATATCCCATATCCAGCCAGCAGGCATCGCAGTGGATTGAGTAACCGTAGCAATTGGGCTATTTTCGGTTTCGTAAGGAAATTGTATCGCTAAAGCAGTATCAACAAAAAGGGTATCTTGTTTATTGAGAAAGGGAACTTTGTAATGTTCACCCAATAACAAACAAGCAAAACCACTACAATCAATAAATAGATCGCCACAAATATCGCCATTATTTTTAGTTGAAACAGAAGCAATATCAGCGTTTACTGCTGAATTCACTTTGATTACATCATCGATAATGTGCTTAACAGAAAACTTGGCTATACAATGTTTTTGTAAAAGCGCCGCAAATTTTCCGGCATTTAAATGATAACCATAATTTGCCACTGAAGCATATTCAGGTGTTGTTATTTGCTTAGGCGCTAATCCGTGTTCACAGAGTTGCTCTTGAAAACATACAGCATTTGAGAAGGAACTAGCTTGACCAATTTCTTGCCAATGATGAAATAAATTTGAGTTAGCATAATCTTGTGGTAAAACAAATGGGTGATAATAACTATCTGATTTTTCACCAGTAACCCAGCCAGTAAATTTTGAACCTTGTTTGAACGTTGCATCACATTCGCGCATGAATTCTGCTTCAGAAATCCCCATGTTTTTAAGTGTATTTCTCATCGAAGGCCAAGTACCTTCGCCAACACCAACAGGTTTAACTGAATCTGACTCTATCAAGGTAATGGTAATGTCAGATTGAGGTTGAGCTTGATGTTTAGCCGCTAATCGACTTGCCACTATCCATCCGGCGGTGCCTCCGCCAACAATAACAATATTTTTGATTGGTTGGTTCATCACAATAAGCTCAAAATTTAATTCTGTTATAAAATGAAAATTCAAAAAAAAGGCTTAAAAAGGTCTTCATGATAAAGCCTTCCTAAGCCGGTTCTGTTCTGTTTGCGTTGGTAGGTATGGGAATTTTTAATTCTCATACCTATGTAGTTATTAACTATCTAATATAAACGTTATCTACGCGATATGTTGCACCATTACCAGCGCCCCAAGCAGGAAATATCATTATTACATCAATGCCTGTAGGGTCAACCCCTGCAGCAACTAAATCAGCAATATTAAAGGAGTAATGTTGCCAAACACCTAGTTCAGGTGCCGTATGGCCTTCATTACTTGCAGATAGTTCAAGCTCAAGATCTTGTCCGGTAGCACCGTTTTGAGTACCGCCATTACTTTCAATTTTAAAGTTCCAAACGACATCACCCGGTGATGCTGTTAACTTAAAGTCGAATTCAACGACGCCAGTCATCTCAATACTTGAAGCATCAAATATACTGCCTTGATCTCGCCCCATAAAACCCATCACGGTATCAGTTGCACCAATGCTAAATTCTATCACAGAACCATAAGTTGCATTTTCATCAGTCACTATTGCTGGCGTAGAACCTGCACAACAATCCCATGCAGGCCAATCAGGATTAGTGAAATTGGTAAATATAACTAATTCTTGCCCACCTTCAGCTGGCGGAGGAGTCGAAGACTCTGGGTCGCCAATAACCACGTTATCAACACGATAAACAGCCCCTGTTCCTGTACCCCAGGCTGGGAATATCATCAAGACATCAATGGCACTTGGATCAAGCCCTAAGTCAACTAGGTCAACAATATTGAAGGTGTACGTTTGCCACACGCCCAATTCAGGGGCTGCGTGGCCTTCAATGCTTGTTGAAAGTGGAATTTCCACCTCTGTTTCAGCTTCATTACTTTCAATTTTGAACATCCAAATAGTGTCACCAGGTGAAGCTGTCATTTTTAAATCAAATGAAAGCGTACCAGCCGCAACGATAGAGCTTGCATCAAAGGGAACACCTTCAATGGCACCATGACCTGCGCGAGTACTGAAACCCATCACTGTATCGCCATTTATGCCAAATTCAATAACATTATTATGCTCAGCATCGTCTACTTCAACAGCAGGTGTTGAACCAGCACAACAATCCCATGCTAACCAATCGGCACGATTAGTTTCATCAAAAATAACGATGCTAGCGGTTGGACTGCTATCTCCATCGGGTTTACTGATTACGAGGTTATCAACACGAAATAGTGCACCGTTACCGCTGCCCCAAGCTGGGAATATCATTAAGACATCAATTTGAGTTGGATCAAGGCCGGCACCAACTAGGTCAGCAATATTGAATGTATAGTGTTGCCAAGTATTTAGCACAGGAGCGACATGACCTTCAACGCTGGTAGATAAAGGAATTTCAACCTTTGTATCGCCTTCATCACTTTCTATTTTAAACATCCAAGCTGTATCGCCAGGTGATGCGGTCATTTTAAGATCAAATTCAACGGTACCGGTGGCAACCATATTTGATGCATTAAATGGCGCACCATCAACAACACCATGACCTGGTCGGGTAGTAAAACCAACAACAGTCTCGCCATTGATCATAAACTCTACCACTTCACCATATTCAGGATCATCTATTTCAATGGTCGGTGTTGAATCGCCACAACAATCCCAAGCATCCCAACCGGTATGGATTTCGTCTTGAAAAATCACCAATGGTGGAGCAGGTAAATTTGGATCAAGCGGTGGAGGAGGAGGTGTCGGGGCTGCACCTTTAATAAGCGCACCATCAGGGCGTTCTTCAGTAGCTTCTTCGTTATAACCTGCACGAGTAGTGGCGCAACCTTCACCTGTCATTGGCGCAACATCACATTGATAAACTCGAACATAGTCAATCAGCATGGTATTGCCATCTGCAAAGGCTGACGCATCTACGCCGGTGTTATTAGACGCTTCAGCCCAGTTGCCACCGACAGCAAAGTTTAGGATCATAAAGAATCTTTGATCAAAAGGAGCTGTGGTCCAAGAATCTATTTGTTTACCGGTAACGACATCATAATTATTGGTGTACCAACCTTTATGATGTAAGCCTGATGCTTCACCTTTATAGTTGTATTTTACTTCCGATTTACGTTGTGTTTGATATAAATAATCATCAACATACCAACGTATTTCACCTTCTTGCCACTCTATCGCATAGGTATGAAAATCATCAGCAGGGTTAGCATCATTAGGTAATAGGTAAGGAGCGCCCGTGTGTTGACTGGATTCGCCATTTTTTGAACGCCCGTAATGTAAAGTACCGTAAACATGTGATTCTAAGTTGCCTTCTTCTGAAGCAACTTTTAAATTTACCGATTCAACAATGTCTATTTCACCTGAGTGAGGCCAACCACCATAAGTATCATCCGTTGGCATCATCCATGCTGCAGGGAAACTGCCTTGGCCAGCAGGTAATTTAACGCGAACTTCAAAACGACCGTATGCCCAATCGCCTTTCATTTTACTGTTTAATCGAGCAGAAGTGTATGGTTGAGATAAATCAGGATCATTATTAGGTAAAACAACAATATTTAAATTACCGTCGCTTAGAAAAGAATTTTCTGGATTTTCGGTATAACATTGACGCTCTTGGTTACCGCCCCCAGAACAGTCAACTTCATGGGTCCACTTGGCGGAATCGATTTCACTGCCATCGAATTCGTCTTGCCAGATTATGCGCCAATCATTTGATGGAATTGTTGTATCAACGGCATTTTTATCCGTATAAGTTTCTGAGCCATTGTCGCCACCACAACCAACTAATCCCATAACAAGTGTTATGACCGCTACTTTGGATAATGTTTTGATATTGTCTTTCATTTAGTACATCCCCTACGTTTAGCATGTTTAAATATCGACATATTTATTGCCAATCATATTTTTATTTCTGTCTTTAAATAGGTGGTCTAATTCTATTTTAAGCTATTTTAAGTTATTAACCAAAAGCTGGAAGCGCTTCCAATTTAATATGAAAGTCCTTTCAGTTCAAGTGCAATGTACAATTATTTTGTTATAACGAAGGTTTTAATATTTCTGTTTTATATATGAGGCTATTAACTTGTTGTATTTAAAAGTTATATTTTAATTTGGCATGGTGAGTATAATTAGCTATCTAAATAATAAGGCAAAATTTATTTAGATATTTGTAAATGGGGTGATTTATTAGATTAACTTATTTTACAATCAAGATGAAAAATAAAATTATACACCTATAATTCAAGAGCTTAAGTTTGTAAAACCTAAGGGTGTTAATGGTTTTATGTTATTTAATGATTGCGAAATACAAAAATAATTGCTAAATATTGTTGCAATCATTTGAGTAAAAGTATAAGTTGAAATTAATTAATGGAAGCGCTTCCGGTTTGTGTTCGGTCTAGGAAGCGTTTCCTTTTTAACCCTGATGACTGGAAGCGCTTCCAAGTTTGTGAGTTGTAAACATGAACTTATAAGAGTTAAATATAAATAATATATCTAGGGGATTTATGAAACATACAATATTTAATAAAACTCGGCTAGCTTTGTCGGTATCCATGATACTCGGTACAACAGCTGCACTGCCTGTTTTTGCAGAAGAAGTAGAGAAAGAGAAAGAGAATGAAATAGAAGTCATTGAAATAAAAGGTATTCGTGGTAGCTTAGTTAAGTCTATGGATATTAAACGCTTGAATCATGGTGTTGTTGATGCGATCTCTGCTGAAGAAATGGGTAAGTTTCCTGATACTAACTTAGCCGAGTCATTACAACGGATCCCAGGTGTGGCGATAAGTCGCTCTAATGGCGAAGGCAGCCAAATTACCGTGCGAGGTTTTGGTCCTGACTTTAACTTGATCACTTTAAATGGTCGTCAAATGCCTGGTACGGGTAACACTCGATCTTATAATTTGGAAAATGTTTCTCCAAATGGTGTAAGTGAATTAACGGTAATGAAAACTGCCCGTGCAGAATTGCCTAGTGGTGGTTTAGGTGCTGTTGTTGATATTAAAACCGCAAGACCTTTTGATAATGCCGGCTTTAATTTTTCTGTTACCGGTAAAGCGCTTGCCGATACTTCTAACAAAGTGGGTAGTGATGTTACCCCTGAAATATCTTTTTTAATAAGCGATACGTTTGCCGATGACATGATTGGTGTCGGTGTTAATTATTCTTACCAAGAACGTGACTGGCAAGAACAACGAGCCGGCATTGGTGGCTGGAAAGCTGATTTAGCCTTCGGTAATGCTACCGGCGACAATGCGATTGATCGACGTTCAGGCGGCTGTAATGTAGAAAATGATACTTTTGACGATGACCATCCAGACAAAATTGCTGGCTGTCATCATTATTCGCCGCAAGGTTTTGGCAATACTATTCGTGATGCCGAGCGTGAAAGAACCAATGCTCAGTTTACTATTCAAGTAGCGCCAACGGATAATTTCGTTGCTACACTTGATTATACTTATAATAAAACCCAAACAGCTAATAATGAAATGAATTTTGGTCAGTGGTTTAATGCCGGTGCCGGAATTAATTCATATGAGATTGATGAAAACGGTACTGTGATTAAATTCAATGAAGCCGGTGGTGATTTTTCCTTATTAAAACGAAAAAATACTCAATTAGTCGAGGCTGAATCAATAGGAATAAACCTTGATTGGCAAGTAACAGACACCATTCATTTATCGCTTGATTATCATGATTCTACCAACTCTAGTGACGATGGTGCTGATACGGGTAGCAAGTCAAATCCATTCTTGATTTTTGGCTTGAATAACTTGGTATCTAAAACGTATGATTTCACTTCAGGTGATATTCCTCAACAAACTAACTATTGGCCTGATAACTCGGTTGCAGGTGATATTAATGAAATTGATTTTACTTTTGGACGTTTTGACACCGGCTATGGTGAAGCAGGTGTTAAACAATTACAACTTCATGGTGAGTGGATTCCTGAATTCGACAGCCCATTAGTAAATGTTAAATTTGGCCTTGCTCGAACAGAACAAGAAATTGGCGGCTGGGGAGCAGGGGTTGCTCAACAGGGGCCTAACACCTATGCCGGAAATCAAGATGTCTTTCCAGCTAGCATGTTTACTTTAAAAAATACCGATGACTTTTTGGACCAATTTTCCGGTGGTGGTAGTAATTTAACCACTAATTACTATTATGATTATAACTTTGATGAGGCATTAACGCGGGTAACTAACTTTTTTGATTACATGGTCACCGACCCTTTAGGTGGAACTACGCCAGGGAAAGATTCTGAAGGTACTGTATTAGAAGAAACCAGTAGTGCTTATGTGCAAGCGGCGCTTTATTTTGAAGTGGCTGAAATGGATGTTGATATTAACTTGGGTCTTCGTTATGAAGAAACTGATGTTACTAGCTCGGTTCAGCAAAATGTAGAAGACCAAATAGTATGGTTAAGCACTACGGAATGGGCATTACAATTTAAACCGGGCTCACATAACTTATTAGATACTTACGGTGATTACAGTATATTTTTGCCGGCAATTGATATTAAAGTGGAGATAGTAGAAGATTTAATTGCTCGTGCTTCTTTTGGTAAAACTATGGCAAGAGCTCCGCTTGGCAATTTAGCTGGTATCAGATCTTTGTCACCAAACCCGAAAATTGGCGCAAGAACTGGCCGTTCAGGTAATACCAATTTAAAACCATTTAGCTCGGTGAATTTTGATTTATCCCTTGAGTATTATTACGCTGAAGGCAGTTATGTTTCCTTAGGTTATTTCAAGAAAGATGTCGAAGATTGGATTGAACCATCCCTTAGTGATGTGTATGTTGAAGGATTAAATGATCCGTATTTGGGACCAAGAGCCGATCAAGCTCGCAGTGACTTAGCCGCAGAAGGCATTAATGCAACACCTGAAGCAATATTTAATCGTATTGTTGCCAATGGTGGTGGTACCCTTAATGCCGAAACCGGTCAATATAACATTTTCCAAAATAGTGACGATCCAACGTTAAAATGGGAAGTCAATCAACCGGTTAATGGATCAGAAAGATCGGTTGGTGGTTATGAATTTACCATGCAACATTTATTTGGTGAATCTGGTTTTGGTGCTTCACTTAGTGCCACTATAGTTGATGGCGACGTGGAGTTTGATCCTAAAAGCCATGAAGGGCAACCGGTATTGAATGGCTTAAGTGATACTCGCAACTTTCAAGTGTTTTATGAAAAATACGGCGTGTCTGCGAAAATCACTTATAACTGGCGTGATTCTTACCTAATTGGTGTTGGGCAAGATCAAGGCTCTTCCGAAGCTCCTCCACAGTTTTCTAAAGAGTATACTTCGGTTGATGCTAGCATTAATTATGATATAACCGAACAGTTTACCGTATTCCTAGAAGGCGTTAACTTGACTAACTCAACGGAAGAAGTTTACGGTCGCTACGAAGAGCAATTCCTACGTGCAAGTCAATATGGCACTCGTTACGCGCTTGGAGCTCGTTATACTTTTTAATTCAGACAGAAACAACTGAAATATTATAAGCCACTAGTATTAGTGGCTTTTTTTTTAATAACCTGTGAAACATAGATTCTAAGATGATTTATTCGGGTTTGTGCCAGCAAAGATGAATACAAGCAATCTAGATTTTTATCTAATGTTAAAGTGGAAATAATGGGCTATCTCAGAAGTGGTAATCCCAATGTTTGCTTTAGCGTTAAAGGCTTTAATTCTGTTTTTTAAACTTACACTACTGCTCTAGTCCATCCTAACTTGCTTTAAGTCCGCTTAGCCTATTTATGAATGCTTTACATTGATTTTTATTTTATCTTTCTAAATGATAAAAATAGAAACTATTCATTAAAAACCTTGTGTGTAGATTCTTTAAATATTTGTAACCTTTAACAGTCGTTCCATAAGAATCAGATAACATACCTAAAGGAAAACTATGAAGTATATTTCCCTCCTTGTCCTGTTAGCGTCAGCATTGCTAATGACCGCATGCTCAAACAATACGACAGATAATGAATTAGGCGTTCAGCACAGTGCAGTGGGCAGCTGGCATGTTGATTTTCTGGATGATTTCAATACTTTCAACCAGAATAACTGGCAAGATCAACGCATTTGGGTAAATGATGAAACCCATTGTTATGTCCCTGATAATCAGTTTGGTACCCGTGAAGTGAGTGATGGCACCTTAAAGTTGAAAGTTGTCGATATTGGCGAAAAGCGCAGTTGTGATAATTATGACAAGCATGGCAAGCAACACCCAGATACCCAGTATGTTGCTGGTCGTATCGCTTCTAAAAATCTAAAGGAATTTGTCAAAGGCAAGTGGAGCGCTCGGTTGAAAGTTGAAAACAGTGGTCAACCCGGTATGTTCCCTGCTTGGTGGCTACTTGGTGCTCAAAACAATGAACCTCCCGTGCAGCAGCTCGATGAGAACGTGTGTTGGCCGATGGTAGGATCGGGTGAAATTGATATCTTTGAACATCATAGTGATGGCGGCCCAGATCATTATGCGGCACGAGCTATTAAAAGTAATGGAAAGTGCGGTGACGGCGATTGGCAAGCATTGATGTTAGTTCAAAAAACCAAGCTGGACGAATTCCATCAATACTCGGTAGAGTGGGTTGGCGAGGATGTCGTTTTTCGCTTAGATGAAATTGAAGTATATCGACTTCCTAGTGAGGCCGATAAACTTTCTGAGCCCTTCTTCGCCATCCTTAATTTTGCCAAAATCAATGATTCAGCTATGACAGCTAACTGGGTTATGGAAGTTGATTGGGTGAAACACGAAGCTTGGTACTAAGTGGCAGTTGTCCAGATCAATAATTTAGTTTGAGGTCGGTAAATCAAGCTCAACGGCAAGTCATTTGACCGTTGAGCTTGTGAAACAAGTTTATTTTATAAACGTTTACAGCCCAATGCTGCCTATATTTATGTTTGAGAAATAGGTTGTTTAAATGCTACTTGATTTCGTCCTGAATCTTTAGCTTGGTAAAGCGCTTCATCTGCTCTGGCAAGTAAGTTACTAATATCTTCACCATCATCTTCAACTGAGTAGCGAGTTACACCGCAGCTAATGGTAACTGAAATCGAAAGCTTATCTATATTAACCGGTTGCGCAGATACCGCATTGCAAATGCGTTGATAAACTGATGTGCAGTGAGTGGTGCTGCCAGGGGTAAGCATTAAAAACTCTTCTCCGCCATAACGACCTAGTAAATCATAATCTCTAAGCACTTCTTGCATGCGTTTGGTTACTTCTATTAGCACTTCATCACCAACAAGGTGTCCGTAGGTATCATTAATCTCTTTAAAGTGATCAATGTCGCACATGCCTACAGATAATGCTTGTTCCTGTCGTTCAACACGCTTAATTTCTTTAGGCAGTGCTGCCATAATGGCTCGACGATTAAGTATGCCCGTTAGGGCATCATGGCTAGCTAGTTTCGTAAGCTCTTGTAGAGTTGCATTTAACTTAGTTTGCATTTCAATCATACGTTTGCCAACTTGCAAGCGTACTTGCAACTCAGCACTATCAAACGGCTTTGATAGATAGTCGTTGGCACCTTTACTTAATCCTTCAACAATATCATCTGAGGTAGTTCTGGATGTTAGTAATAAAATATAAGGAGGGTTACCGTGATTTCGAGCAATTACACGTTCGCATACTTCAATGCCATTCATTTTAGGCATTTCCCAGTCAAGCAATATTAATTGCGGCGCATCTTCTTGCTGCAATATTTGCCATGCTTGTGCGCCATCCTCAGCTAAAACGACATCGTAGCCCCATCCTTCGGTAATGGCTAATAGCATCATTCTTGATACTTTACTGTCATCTGCAACCAATAACTTCATATTGTTTATATTCCTATCTAACAACTTAATTCTAGTAAGGTAATGTCATCCAGCTGAGCTACGGTATCTCGAAAGGCATCGGCATTGTGTTTTATAGTGCTTATATTTTTATCACAGGCTAGCATTTCGCTAATGCTAGTGATTAAACGAGAAAAGCCAAACATTTCATTGTTTGAATTTGTTGTTTCTACTATACCATCAGAATAAGCATAGAACTTATCGTTGGTTTGAATATTAAGCGTACACATATTATCTAATTCGTCTGTAAAAATGCCTAAGGCCGGACGAGAAGATTTAATAACGTCTTTAAAAGTATTCTCTTGAAAAAACAAAATATCTTCCATGCCGCAGTTCCAAATATTTACTTTATTTCGTTGCGGATTGATTTCAAATAATATTGCAGCAAGGAATAAGCCTGTTGGCATTTTAGCACACATGTGTCTATTGATTTCGTTACCAATATCAGCCATAGGTAAGCCTTTAGCCGTCATTTTATAAAAAGTACTAGAAGCAATGGGTCCACCTAAAGCGGCGGTGATACCATGACCTGTAAAATCTCCTAACATGATGTGTTGTCTACCATCAGGGCAACTTGCTGCAAGTAAAATATCGCCAGATGTTTTCTCTACTGGTGCTTGTACAGCTCGAATGAAGGCCGAGTCAAATGATGCACTAGCTTCCATAGTTAGAATGATGTCTTCAATAATGCCTCGCTCTCTATTTAAAACACTATTAGCTTCATGTAACTCATTTTGCAGTTGTAAAACTCTTTTTCCTACCGAAATACGCACTTGTAGTTCATCATTGTTAAAAGGTTTGGCAATATAATCATTGGCGCCTTTTTTTAAACCTTCCACTATATCCTCAGTTTCATTGCGTGAGGTTAGCAATATTATATAGGGAGGGTTAGTGGTATATTGTTCACGAATTCGCTGACATAAATCAATGCCGCTCATGTGTGGCATTTCCCAGTCAATCACCATTAATTGAGGCGCATTATCATCTAGCATTAACTGCCAAGCTGCTCGACCGTCTTCGACACTAATTACTTCGTAGCCCCATTGTGTGCAAACTGTCGTAATAATTAATCGTGAAGTTCTATCGTCTTCAGCAATGAGTAACTTCATGATAACGCCGCTTCCATTGCTGCTTTTAAGGTGTTAAAGCTTTGTTTTAATAGCGCAACATTTTCTTTCATTCCGTCAAGGTTGTCAGCTTTACTGGCGAGCTCTAATTCAAGCGACAAAGCACTTAATGCTTTACCGCCAACATTTGCAGACGCGCCTTTTATTTTATGAGCTATTGCTGCTACTTGAATAGCATCACCCTCAATTATACTTTGTTCTAATTCAGCAATTTGTTCTGTTAGGTCTTCGAAAAAAATCTCAGCGACAGATTGCATTAAGTCTTTATTGTGCATTAATCGTTTGGACATGTCGTCATAGTCAAAAATCATTAGGTCACTATCTATTTTATTATTGGTTATGTGTTGCTTTTCTGGGGTATTAGTCAAGGTTTGTACCGGCTCTGCCTGATGAGGTAACCATTTTTTTAACATTTCTATCACACTTACCGGATCTACTGGTTTAGATAAGTAATCACTCATTCCTGAATCTAGGCACTTTTGTTTGTCACCAGTCATGGCATTGGCTGTCATGGCAATAATTGATATGGTGTTGTTTATTAACCCTGTTTTGTCGGCTCTTATTTTGGCTGTCGCTGTGTAACCATCCATTATCGGCATTTGACAATCCATAAATATCAAGTCATGTCGAATTTCGCTTTTTAAGATATCTATAGCTTCTTCACCATTGCCGACTAAATCAACTGTTATGCCTAACGTACGTAGTAGGCCTTCAATAACTAATTGGTTTGTCGCATTATCTTCTACCACAAGTACATGCGCTTTAAATTGCACGTGTTCTTTGGTTGAGTGGCGAGTAATAAGTTGGTGAGGTTCTTCTTTAAGGCCTGAAACTACTAGCAAAACATCAAACAATTCAGACTGGTGGATAGGTTTACTTATATAGCCATGAAAGCCCGCGGCTTTCATTTTTAATGCATCACCACGTTGCGTTTGTGATGACGCCATAATGCACTTGAGATGAGCAAGTTGGGGTGTTTGCTGAATATGCTGACATAATTCAAGACCGTTCATCTCTGGCATTTGCATATCAGAAATGACGATAGTGTAAGGGGAGCTTGTCGAGGCAGCCTCCTTTAATTCTTTTAAGGCGGCTTTACCACTGTGGCTCACTTCATGTGGAACGCCCCAAATATCATGCAGTTGATGCATGAGCTCTAGATTAGTTTCATTATCATCAACGATTAATACTTTTTCATTTTTTATATCAGTATTATAAATGGGCTCTTTATCAATGGGGGACGTACTTTCTAAAGAAATTGTAAACCAAAAAGTGCTACCTTTTCCTTTTTCACTTTCAATGCCAATTTTACCATTCATTAATGTGACCAGTTCTTTACAAATAGCTAATCCTAAGCCGGTACCGCCATATTTACGGGTGGTTGAAGAGTCGGCTTGAGAAAATTTTGAAAATAGCTCTGCTTGTTGCTCTTCACTGAGACCAATGCCGGTGTCTTTCACTTCAATACGGAAAAGTTTTTGCTCTGCAGTTTGTTCTATTATTTTTACATAAACTGCAACTTGACCTTGAGAGGTGAATTTAATGGCGTTGCCAATGAGGTTAGTCAGTATCTGTCTAATTCTACCTGGGTCGCCTTTAACCCACTGTTGAATAATAGGGTTAGCGGGGCTGATGAGTTGCAAACCTTTGTGGTGTGCTTGAAAATTCAACGTTGTGCCTAAATCTTCAATCAATTGTCCTAAGTTAAAAGGTAATAACTCAAGATCCATCATACCGGCCTCTACTTTAGAGAAATCTAAAATATCATTGATAATAGCCAATAACCCAACCGCAGATGATTTTACTGTATTAGCTAGTTTGTTTTGATTAAGGTTTAATCCACTTTCAAGTAATAGGTTGGTCATGCCAATCACGCCATTCATTGGAGTACGTATTTCATGGCTCATGTTGGCAAGAAATTCAGTTTTAGAAACATTGGCAACTTCAGCTTGCTCTTTTGCTAGAAGCAGGTTGGCAGCATCGGCTTCAGCTTGCTCTCTTGCGATTTCAGCTTGCTCTTTTGCTAGAAGCAGGTTGGCAGCATCGGCTTCAGCTTGCTCT
>JAPYOP010000006.1:100718-120670 GCA_029938115.1 Colwellia sp.
TTCAGCTTGCTCTCTTGCGATTTCAGCTTGCTCTTTTGCTAAAGCAACGATTGCAGCATCTTCTTTTTGTTGAGTAATGACAGTGCGAATAGAAGTAAATCCATCCACTTTTTTCTTGTTATCGTAACTAGGCACTATGGTCGTATCAACCCAATAGTAGTGACCATCTTTAGCCCTATTACGTACTTCGTCATGCCAAACTTTTCCGGCTAATACAGTTTGGTGCATGTTGAGCCAGTATGGCTTAGGTTGATTATTTGAATTTAGGATATTATGTTTTTTACCAATAAGCTCTGATCTACTATAGCCACTTATGTCAACAAACTTATCGTTGACATAAGTTATGAGGCCATGTTTGTCAGCCATTGATATCAATGAGTGTGCATTGGTGGCAAATTTTTGATTTTTTAACGGTATCAGTATTTCGCTTATTTTCCTTTTTGATTCTTTATTGATAATTTGTAATAGAATATAAAAAATAATAAGGAAAATAAGGATCAAAGCTAGAGATAGTTGATAGCTGCTGCTTTGTAGCACTCCACTGGCTTCTTTAACCGTATCTTCATTGAAAATAAACGGCACAACATTGATGATAATTAAGATGCCGAAAATAGCCGTGCCTAAGATCTGCTTCCATAAAGATCGTACTATATTTTTTTGCATGTTTTTTCCGTAAATTATTAAAAAATAGCAAGGAAATATTTCTATTCGTTTAGGCTATTGTAGCTTATCAGGCAAGTTGCACACTGATGGACACATTTTATAAGCTTAGCCTAGCTTGTAAGTATTTCACAGCGAGAACAATAAATTAAATAAAAAGCCCATCATATAGGCTATTTAACATAGTGCTTATTGAACTTGAGTGATGTGATCAGTCAATTGCTTGCTGCCCAGCATGACCTCAACATCATCATTTTGAAATTTACCTATTAAGGCGCCGCCCATGGGGGATTTTGGTGTGATTACGGTAATGTTTTGTTTGTTCAATTGGCAACGAAACCCACCTGCTGCAGGGGCAATGAAAAACCAATGTCGCTCTTTATTAAGCTGTACTAAAGCAGACTGAGCAATCGATTTGTTTTCATCAAAATCTGACAATTTCATTACTTGGAAGTTATTAATTGAGGCTTGTAACTCTTGCACTCTTTTTGATTGTCCTTCAGCTAAATAACTGGCTTCAATGGCTAGCGTATCGTATTGGGTTTCAGCAACACTTTGATCATCTACCGCTGCGGCATGAGCTTCATTTGCTGCATTAATGGCTTGATTTAATTCTTGCTCAAGCGCGTTAGTGATCAATGAAACTAATGCTTTTTTGTTAATATTATTTTGGCTCATTCAGGGGGGGGGGGGGGCTAATTTATTAAGATTACTTTAGATTCTACTACTATTAATGGATGATCAGTAATTATTTTAATTGCCTAAGTCGTTAATTCAGGATCGAGCATTAGGTCGGCGCGCCTTGATAAAAAGCTTCTTTGTCGAGCCTCTCTACATTCGTGTCGACCTACATGACTCGATGATGTTGTTTTTCAGGCGCGGTATTTTTTATTGATCTAACAGGCGTCAAAATTAACTTGTTTTTTTAGATAAAGGTAAGTAAATTAACTTTATCTGGTATGACCAATAGGAAAAAACATGACCTCAACCGTATTGAATGATAGTCCATTCCCACACTTATTAACGCCTTTAGATTTGGGCTTTACTCAATTGACAAATCGCACATTAATGGGCTCTATGCATACTGGGCTTGAAGAAGAAAAAGGTGGCTTTGCTAAGTTAGCTGCTTTTTATGAAGAGCGTGCTAAAGGTGGCGTTGGTCTTATTGTTACGGGTGGCGTAAGCCCTAATAAACGGGGTCGAGTTGCACCGTTTGGCAGCGAATTGAGTCACTTTTGGCATGTAAATAAACACAAACAAGTAACCGAAGCGGTACATAAATATCCGACCAAAATATGCTTGCAGCTATTACATACCGGTCGTTATGCCTATCATCCGTTTAGTGTTGCGCCAAGTAAAATTAAATCGCCTATAAATCCCTTTACGCCTAAAGCCATGTCGGTAAGACAAATTAAAGGTACCATTAAAGATTATGCACATTCAGCAAGTTTAGCTGCAAAGGCTGGCTATGATGGTGTGGAAATTATGGGTAGTGAAGGTTATTTAATTAACCAGTTTGCTTGTCTTCGTACTAATCAACGTGATGATGACTGGGGTGGCAGCATTGAAAATAGAATGCGCTTAGGCATTGAAACTATCAAAGCGGTGCGCGCTGCTGTTGGTGAGAAGTTCATTATAATCTTTAGATTATCTATGCTTGATTTAGTTGAAGGCGGTAATAGCTGGGATGAAGTGGTTATTATGGCTAAGGCGGTCGAAAAAGCTGGCGCAACGCTAATAAATACTGGCATTGGTTGGCACGAAGCCAGAGTGCCAACCATAGTAACGTCTGTGCCAAGAGCGGCCTTTACTTGGGTAACCGAGCGCATGAAAAAAGAAGTCACTATTCCATTGATAACAACTAACCGTATTAATACACCTGAAGTAGCGGAAGAAATTTTAGCGACAGGTCAGGCTGATATGGTGTCGATGGCGCGACCGTTTTTAGCGGATGCTGATTTTGTTAATAAAGCCGCAGCGAATAAGTCAGATGAAATCAACACTTGCATTGGTTGTAATCAGGCTTGTTTAGATCATGTTTTTAAACAACAGCGTGCTTCTTGTTTGGTTAACCCTAGAGCTTGTTATGAAACTGAACTGAATTTTGAAGCCGTTAATAAAGCTAAAAAATTAGCGGTTATTGGCGCGGGTCCTGCAGGTTTAGCTTTTAGTGTTTATGCCGCTCAGCGCGGTCATCAAGTTGAGTTGTTTGATAAAATAAGTGAGATTGGAGGGCAATTTAATGTTGCTAAACAAGTGCCTGGTAAAGAAGAGTTTTATGAAACCATACGTTACTTTAACAAACAGCTTGAATTGTTCAATATTACCGTGCATCTCTATAGCGAACAAAGTGCTGAAAGTTTAATTGCGGCAGGTTTCGATGAAGTGATTCTAGCCACAGGTATTAAACCAAGAAAGCTGGATATTCAAGGCATAGAACACCCTAAAGTATTGAGCTATTTGCAAGTGTTACGTGATAAAACGCCTGTGGGTGAAAAAGTGGCTATTATTGGCGCAGGCGGCATAGGCTTTGATGTTGCCTCATACCTTGCAGAGTCTGGAGAATCACTAACCACAAATGCAGATGCTTGGTTAGAAAACTGGGGTGTTGATAAATCCTATCAAGAGTCAGGCGCATTGAATAATGAAAAGTTGTTTGAAAAAGTAGCCACTAACCGTCAAATTTCTTTATTACAACGTAAAGCGACCAAAGTAGGTAAAGGCCTTGGTAAAACGTCAGGCTGGGTGCACAGAGCTAATTTGGTTAAGCATGGCGTTAAGATGATCCCCGGCGTAACTTATAAAGCTATTTCTGATGATGGTTTATTGATTGAAATTAATGGTAAAGAGCAATTTCTTGAGGTTGATAATGTCATCATTTGTGCAGGACAAGAGTCGAATAGAGATTTACAACAAGCACTCGAAAGTGGCGGTATGAAGGTGCATTTAATTGGCGGAGCTAATGTTGCTGCGGAACTTGATGCTAAACGTGCTATTCGTCAATCAGCAGAATTAGCCATGATAATTTAGCCTAACCTTATTAAAAAAATAAACAGGGAAGTTTTCAAAGAGATTCTTGGTCTATACTATCTTGTGCTTTCATATCTACGTGAGGGCTCATTTTAAAAGGAATAAAGAGCATAATGAATTTCATATTTTCTCCGGCAATCGCTTTAACAAATAAGCTGGCTTTTAAAGCTAAGTTCTCTTTATTAGCATTGATTTTTTTTATTCCTATTATTGCGAGTGGCTGGTGGATTGTTTCTTCTCAGTGGCAACAAATCAGTCAATATGATCTCGAAATTGAAGGCTTAGCTTTAATTAATTCGGCAGTCACATTAGAGCAAGCGGTACATGAACAAGGTAATGCAAATGGCCAAGCAGTAGCATTAAAAAAACAAGTGTTAGCGAGTTCTTTTAATCGTGAACTAAGTAGTGCGAGTCAACAAATTATACAGCAAGGACAAACAAGTGATGATGCCTTAAGCGTCTATCAACAGCGAACATTGATGTTTGAAAAAACCCTTACTTTTAGAGAAAGTGCCGCAGCGTTAAGTGGTTTAAGTAGAGAAAGTCAAGCCAGTGCTTTTTATTTGTCGGCTATGGTGGTGCAAGGTTTACCCGCGTTAACAGAATACCTGTCGAGAACAGGAGAGTTAACGGCAAGTATTATTAAAAATGACGGTTTTACTGCCCAAAGTTATACTTTACTTGTTGCATTAGATAAGCGATTGGATGAATTGCAGCTTCAATTTAGTAAGGCTAATGAACAACTTCTTCGTGTTGATAATGAACTATCGCAGCGTTATGAAAACAGTGTTAAAGATTTTTTGGCCGCAATTGATATCTACCAAGTGTCGTTACGCGCTAATGTTATCGACCCTGATAATATTCAATGGCAATTAAACCAAGCTCAAAATGCTGTTTCGTCATCACACCAATTAAGCAAAACACTTTTTAATCAAAGCACCCAGTTATTAGTTGATAAATTAAAAGCAAGTAGGGCAGACAGTTTATGGTCTCAATTGTTTCTTTGCACGGTATTAATAGGTGCGGCAATAATCACAGCTTTCTTGCTAGTGGTTATTTATTTGTCTATAAAACAAAATGTTGCAGCGATAAATAAAGCATCATCGAGGCTTGAACAAGGTGATTTCACTCAAGATATTATTTCAAATTCAAAAGATGAACTAGGTGATGTTGCCGATAAGTTCAATCAAATGCAGCATAAAATTCATCAATTACTAACCCAATTCAATCAAGATGTAGAACAATTAGAATTGGCGGCAAATTACATTAATGAGTTATCTGACACGATGGCGGGTAATTTAGCAAATCAGCAAGAAAACACTCATAACGTGGTTAGCGCCATTCATCAAGTGAGTGAATCGGTTAATGTTATTTCACAAAACACTGACAGTGCTCGCGCAATAACCGAGCAGGCGAGTGCTAATGTCAAACAAGGGCAAGGCGTGATTAGCGAAACAACGACGGTTATTAATGATATTTCTCATGAAGTTAATGAGTCAGCTTCAGTGATTAACGAGCTAGCAGGCTTTAGTAAAGACATAGGGCAGTTTGTTAATGTTATAAGAGAAATAGCAGACCAAACTAATTTACTTGCGTTAAATGCAGCCATTGAAGCGGCTAGAGCAGGAGAGCAAGGGCGAGGTTTTGCTGTTGTTGCCGATGAAGTAAGAACTTTAGCCAGTAGAACACAAGATTCAACAGGTGAAATTCAACGCATTATTGAGCAATTACAAAAAGGCGCTGAAAAGTCGGTAGCAGCAATGAATCAAGGTGTTGTTCAAGCTGAAAATGGTGTTAAGAAAACAGAACAAGTCGCAGCAACTTTTTCAGAAGTTACTCAAAATGTCGAGAAAATTGTTAATGGTGCAGAGCAAGTTTCTAGCGCGGTAAATCAGCAAAGCCAGTTAGTGGCTAATATTGAAAGTCATACCACCAGTATTGCCAATGGTGCTGATGAAGTGATGCAAGGAGCACAAGATGCAGCGCAAGCAGGTAAAAATTTATTACAACTGGCGGATAACTTGTCACAACAATTAGCAAAATTTACTTTAGAAAAGTAGAAACTGACGTATACTGCTGCAAACGCCTTTACAGTTATAATTCTTAGCCCTTGATTTTTGAAATGAAAAACTTAGTGATTAGCAGTGCAGATATTGAGATTTTTTCTGCACCTAAACAATACAAACAACAATTATTGTCGTTAATTGCTAGTGCACGCCATCGTATCTATATTACCGCACTTTACCTGCAAGATGATGAAGCAGGAAGAGAAATAATGCATGCCTTATACGAAGCTAAGAACAAAGCGCCAGAATTAGACATTAAAATATTTGTTGATTTTCACCGAGGCCAACGCGGTTTGATTGGTGAAAAAGACAGCTTAGGAAACCGTGCCTTATACCTTGCTTTAGCACAACAATATCAACAGAAAATAGCTATTTATGGTATTGGTGTTAAACGAAAAGAGCTTTTTGGGGTATTACATTTAAAGGGTATGGTTTTTGATGATGCACTTTTTTATACGGGTGCCAGTATTAACGATGTTTATATGCAACAAGATACTCGTTATCGGTTAGATAGATATTATCAGATTAATAGCTCTGTGCTTACTAACAGTTTTTGCCAATATTTGAGTCGTACTTTTGTTGATTCTAACCTAGCGCCACTACTTAACGAAATTGAGTTACCAAGTGCCATTCAGCAAAAAAGAAATATCATTGCGTTAAAGTCTTTATTGAAAAAATCAGCTTATCAGGTGTTATTTGAGGGGAATGATAAAAAATCGAGTGTTATTGCCAACCCAGTATCAATAATACCGTTAATTGGTTTTGGGCGTCGCAAAAACAACCTAAATAAAGTTATACGAAAAACCATTAAAAGTACTGAGCAAAGGCTACTCATTTTTACACCGTATTTTAATTTACCGCCGGTATTGGCTCGTGATGTCGTTCATGCATTAAAACGTGGCGTAAATATTACGTTGGTGGTTGGCGATAAAAAAGCGAATGATTTTTATATTGCCGATGAATCAGCTTTTAGTACTATTGGTATTGTGCCGTATATTTATGAAATGTTATTAAAACGTTTTGTTAAACGTTATCAAAATTTCATTGATAGCGGATTGTTGAACATACACTTATGGCAGCATGAAGATAATAGTTTTCATTTAAAAGGTATTATTAGTGATGAGCGTTATCATCTGTTAACGGGGAGTAATTTAAATCCACGCGCATGGGCATTAGATTTAGAAAATGGCATATTATTGGATGACCCATCGCAAGGTTTGATGGCTAAAGTTGCACCTGAGTTGATGAGTATTATGGAGCATACTAGAAAAATAAATCACTTTAGTGAAATTGAAGCCGTAGGCGACTACCCTGAAAAGCCAAAAAAATTACTAAATAAAATACGCTTTGCCCAAATTGACCGTATTTTAAAACGATTTTTGTGATTACTCTCTGATTTTGTTTTTTGCCGAGCACCCTTAAATTTGCATTCTATCGTTTTTTTTAGGGGGAGGGGGGTTAAAAAGATTGCTTAGCTTCAACTCTGATTTCAAAGTTATTAATGTCCGGGTTATCGCTTTGTGGAAAGGCGAAATCAACATGAATAACTTGATGACTACCGGCTGAATGAGGTGAGTATAATCTAGCGCCAATGCCGACAGAATAAAGCCATTCATCTTCAATGTTCTGTTTAACTCCAATAGCCTCTATATCACCAAAGGTTCTGCCAGTATCAAAAAATGCAGCACCGGCAATATCAAATAATTTAAATATATTTATATAAGGATAATAGCGTATCTCACTGGTAAATTTTACACTATGTTTACCATGTTGGTATTGCAATGGAAACCCTCGTACGCCAGTATTGCCACCAATTGATACCGGTTTATCAAGATATTGGTTGTCACTCATTACATTGGTGTTATTTAAATAAACCCCCCAATTTTTATCAATATTGTAAAAATATTCAGTGTTAATATTAAATAATAAACGGTTATCTTGTTGGTCGTAAATATCACCACTTAAAGCTATATCCATCAGTAAAAGTGCATTGTCGTGAATTTCAAAACCTTTGTTAATACTTGCTTGAAATAAAGCCCAAGCACTATTTTCTTTACTGCCATCACTAAGCCCTAATCGAGAGCTAAATTGCCAACCATGATTAAAATCTTCTATTTGGGTGATCAAATGAATATTGGTGAGCTTTTTAAAGTTTTTCTCTATGTAATCAAAACCAATCCATGGATAAAGAAAGTCACGATCTTGCGGTAAAAATAAAGAGTTTGGATTATTCTCTGCATTATCAGTATAAGAGAACTCATGCAGATCTTGCGTTAAGCCAACTCGATAACGGACTAACTCATTATCGTTATTAAAGTTTAACCAAGCATACTCGACATTTTTATAGCTAATATCATGAGCGAAAATTGCTAACTCACTGCTATTTTGATAAATAGTATCGTTTCGTGACTCTTCGTTGAAGCCTAACAAATAAGCGTCGTTAGTATAAAAACTGACAAAGTGTTTTTTCAAAAATAGAGATTGTTGAGTGCCGTCATCGTTGTCGGCAAAGCGTAGTGCTAAGTCAATGTTTTGTTTCCTAAATAAAGGAATTGTGGTTTTCATTTTATAACCTTTTCGCTGTGAATTTTTATACGTTGCAAACTCAGCATCAATACCTAAACCCAACAAGTTACGTTCTTTAATACCAAAACTATAGGTACTTTCTCCGCCTTGACGACCAAAGCTAATAGTTGGCATTAAAGACCAGTTATCCCAAGTAGTGACGGTAATGTTTTCTACCATTTTATCGCTGGTGACTTTGGCGTCACGTAAGTATTTTCTGCTACGTAAGTACCTTTCTAACTCGGCCATATCGGAAAAATTTTTATCACATTTACTAAGAAAAAAAGTGGCTTCATTTTCAAGGGTAAGCTCTTTGGTATCTATATGAATAGCATTAGCCCATCGATGTATGAAAATGAAACCTTCTTCGTTTTCATCAAAAATAGTTTGTGGTTTAAACGTGACTTTTTGTACACCTTGGTTGCAGGTTTTTTCTTGAGTGTTCGATTCTAGTGTTTGAACTTCTTGTGCGAAAGTATTTGATACTATGACGCTTGTTATTAGTGAAAGCGCGACAAAAGGTGCGGAAAATAACAAGTGTGAACATCTACGGCTAGTGGTAATAATTCAAATCCTTTTATGAAAGGCTATAATTTAACTATAGCCTTTAATTGTGATTTTTATTTATTTTTAGCTGCTTTTACTAGAGCTCTAACATCAGCTAACAATGCTTTAGCATCATAGATTATGCCGTCTTTTACAGTGTAATTTACGCCGCCAACACGTGTGGGTTTATTATTTTCGCTTAAACGAAAATGGCCGGTGCCATAAAGTACTTTAAAATTACGTAGTGGGTTTTCACCGACAATAACTAAATCCGCTTTTTTACCAACACGAATAGAGCCTATATCGTCTGCCATACCTAACGCTTCGGCACCATTGATAGTGGCGGCTTGAATAACTTCTAAGGCATTAAATCCTGCTTCACGCAGCAGCTCTAATTCACGAATATAGCTAAAGCCATAAATTTTGAATATATAACCAGAATCTGATCCTGCCGTAACACGGCCACCATGATTTTTATAGTCATTAATAAAGCTCATCCATTGCTGATAATTCTTTTTCCAAGCTATTTCATCATCAGTAGTCCAATCAAACCAATAAGAGCCATGCGCATAACGATTCGGTTGAAAGAAATTCCATAACGTTGGCAGCGTATATTCTTCATGCCAGTCTGCATTCATATCGCGCATTAAATCACGGCTCGCCTCATAAATGGTGAACGTTGGATCGAGGGTGAAATCAAGGGCTAATAGTTCATCACGAACTTGCTGCCATTTTTCACTGCCTTGCTCTGCAGCTTGTAACCAAAGGCGTCCGGCCTCGCCAAATCTGTCTTGCTCATTATTGTAGTTATAATCAGGAGAATAGTTTTGAATGTGCTGATGCTCAAATAAGGCTTCAGGCAAACCATACCAGTGTTCCATAGTCGTTAAACCTAAGCGAGCAGAGTCAATAACATTCATGTTAGTGACGTCAAGTTGGGCATGATGCATCATACTGCCCAAGCCTTGTTTTTTAGCTTCGGTTAATGCGGCTTTCATAATTTCTGGTGACGCACCAAAAAACTTGATTCCTTTCGCGCCTTTGTTTGAAATAGATTTTACCCAGTTACGAGCTTGTTTAGCTGTAGTAATAGGCTCATCTCTGCCTAGACCAAAACCAAAATAAGGTACAATGCGAGGTGCGGCGATAGTATTTTTTTCGCTACGTTTTACATGACCCATAACCCAAGGTATGCCATTAAAACTGCCAGGTTCTCGCACTGTTGTTATGCCATGAGCCAACCATAGTTTAAAAACATATTCGGCTGGGATATTATCAGCACTTCCGCCAATATGACCGTGCATATCAATAAATCCGGGCAGTACATACTGACCTTCAATATCTATTTCCATATCACCTTTTTTAGCAACAGGGCGACGTTTTGATGTGATAGGTACACCGGGGTTACCGATATTGACTATTTGCGTAATACGATCATTTTCAATGACAATATCCATAGGTCCGCGAGCAGGAGCACCTTCGCCTGTTACTAAAATACCGCCGCGTAATATCAAGCGTTTGTAAGGACCTTTTCCTTCTGCGCGTTGGGGAGCGGTTTTATCGCCTTTGGCAAATACCAAGTTTGAAGTTGCAATAAAACTAATACATAAGCTGAGCAAGAGTAATAAATTTTTCATTTTGGTTTCTTTCTTTGTAATCGTTTAGTAAGAAGGTGACTGATTTTTCTATGACTTTACCCAAATCTGAAGTTACTATAGCTGCAATAAGCAGATAAAAATAGAGATAAGTAAGTTATGTTTAAAGAAATTCTAATTCCACGTTTTAGTGACACTGATGCCCTTGGTCATATTAATAACACCAAAGTTCCTGCATGGTTTGAGGGGGCAAGAGAGCCAATATTTAAACTGTTCATCCCCGATCTCGATCCAAAAAAATGGCAGCTTATCATTGCTAAAATTGAAGTGTCTTACCATGGACAATTATTTTATGGGCAAGAAGTTGAAGTCCGTACCTACATTAGCCGTATTGGTGGCGCTTCATTTGATGTTTACCAAGAGCTTTGGCAACATGGTGAAAAATGTGTGTCTGGTACTGCCGCTATGGTTCATTTTGATTATAAGACCCAAGCATCTAAGAAAATACCAGATGAAATACGTGTGGAATTAGCGAAGCATATCTATTCAGAATAAGGATTCGGTTTTTAGCTAATTTGATAAAAATCAATTAGCTAAAAATAAATAGCTTTTAATCGAAAAAAGCGCTCGAATTTGATCCGTTCTCCCTATAGAATTACTCCCTTAATAAATTTTCAAAACTCAGAAATAATATGTCTGCATAATGTTCATATTGTTTTAGAAATACACATTCAATAGGATTTTTCATGGCAGGTGTAAATAAAGTAATAATTGTAGGTAACTTAGGTAAAGATCCTGAGGTACGTTTTATGCCGAATGGTGGTGCAGTAGCAAACATTACTGTAGCAACGTCTGATACATGGAAAGACAAGCAAACGGGTGAACAAAAAGAAAAAACTGAATGGCACCGTGTGGTAATGTTCGGTAAATTAGCAGAGATTGCTGGTGAATATTTAAAGAAAGGTTCAAAAGTTTATCTTGAAGGTTCATTGCAAACACGCAAATGGACTAATCAGCAAGGGCAAGATCAATATACAACTGAGATAGTGTTACAGGGCTTTAACGGTGTAATGCAAATGTTAGATGGCAAGTCTTCAGGTCAACAAGGTGGCTTTTCTCAACAAGGGCAGCAGCAACCTCAAGGACAAGCGAGTGGTGGTTTTGCTTCGCAAGGGCAGCAACAAGCTCCGCAACAGCAAAGCAGTGGTTTCCAGCAACAACCAGCTCCTCAGCAGCAATTTAATAAGCCAGCACAACAACAGGGAGGCTTCCAACAGCAAGCTCCTCAGCAGCAAGGTGGTTTCTCTCAGCAGGGGCAGCAGCAACAAGCTCCGCAACAACAAGGTGGTTTTGCTTCGCAAGGACAACAGTCTCAACAAGCGCCTAAAGTAAACCCTCAAGAACCATCAATTGATTTTGATGATGATATTCCCTTCTAATTCACTGCATATGTAATATTGTAGGGTAAAGATATTTAAAAGTTTCAATTTTATAAATTATAAACCCAGCATATTTGCTGGGTTTTTTGTTTTTATATAGACATACGCTTTTATAAAGCCTTTCTACGCTCAATTCATTAACAACTTTATAATTACTCGCCAACAATGATGTATGCATCATTATTGGCTCTAGCAAAAGCGTTTAATGGCCTGAAAAAACGAGCATTTTGACGGGCAATAATAAAGCCTGCATGCGTAAAATAAGGGCATGTACAACACCTACAGTATCGACCATATGCAAATAAAGGCTTTGAGAAGTACTAAGCTCACCGCTTGCTATTAAATCGTGATGATAGCTATAGGCATTAGCAATACATTTTGTACCGGGCAGAACACCATCAAGGCCATTTTCATACATAGGCTTTAATAATACCGTGAGTGTACCTGGCTTCGCTCTTTCTTGTATATCTAACAAAGTGTCATTAGTTTTTATTTGTCCGCTAGCAATTACATTTTGAATACTGGCAACCTGCATTGGAATAATCGTAAAAGGTTTAGATAAACACGTTATTTCAGCATAAGTCCCTACTTTTAGTACATTAGCACTTAATTGACTAAATCCAGCTTGCACACCCTCTCTTCCTGATGCTCGACCATTAGTGGGTACAATAATTCCTGCGGGTCGAATGAAAGGATTAACAAAGTCTCCAGGCTGTAAGGCGAATTGTTGTATTTGCCCGTCTACGTTTGTATAAATAGTACGTTTTGCTTCTTCAACAAGCGTTAAATTTAACACTTCTACAGCGGTAGCCTTTTTGGCCGGTAATATCGTATCTATCATCGCTTGTGCAGTCGCTTGGTTTGCCTTGGATGCTTCAAAACTAGCTTTATTTATTGCCATGGTATCGGCAACTCTTTGCACTTCACTGGCACTAATTAGGTTCAGCCCTCTACTTTGCAATTCTTTCTTTCGGTCATAATCATTTTTAGAGCGGATATAAGCACCTTTGGCTTGCTCTACACCACTTTTAGCGACTTCAAGTTGAGTATAAGCGGTAGCAAACTCTGCCTCGACTTCTTTAATTTGTACTTCAGCTTTGTCAATGGCAGCCACTTGAGATTCGTCAAACATACTAAAAATGGCTGTTCCTGCTTTTAGTTGCTGCTTATTTTTAACAAAAACATGCTGAACCCTACCGCTTTGCTCTGGTAAAATAGAGATGGTACGAAACATAGGAATAGCATTAGTTGTTGACGGATGATAATAAAAAATAAGGGTGACTAACGATATTGTTAATATCATACAAGCCGATATGCCCCAGCGTAATTCATACCACATAGTGAAAAATGTTATTTCTTTACCCCAACGTTTGCCTTGGCGATATTTTCGAAATAAATAATCAGGTAAAATAGTTATGAGTGAACATAAAAGAACTTCTAACATATTAGTGGCTCTCCTCAGTTGTGGTTTCAACTGTTACATCAGCTTGGGTCTGTTCATTTTTGTGTTTAGCAATGACTTCTAAAGAACTGGCGATAGATTTTAATGGAGATAAAAAATCGGGTAGCTCAACTACTGCTAATATTAATGCTGCTACCCAAAACATATTGTTATGGGTAAATAATGCTAAAACTGTTAGCACTGCAATTAATTGCATTTGTCCGTGGTTTTTTCCATGGGCAATACGCTCTGGAATAGCATGTAGCTTAAAATAGAAAACCCCTATGAGTAATACCGAGATTACAACTACAACGATCATTGCCGTCATCAAGGGATCGCTATTCGCTCCAGCAAGGTAAGCTGGAATATGTTCTGTTTTCATTTATTTATTCCTTGTATATATGATTAAATATATTACTTTATTGTTGTTTTAAGCTAGCTCATTTGAATACCATTGAACTAGCGTATACGACCACCAACAGTCATACTACCACGCATTCTAGGGCTTGGGTAACCACGGTAACCGGCACGATAATGTGGGTTATAATATGGATTATGATAAGAGCTATAACCACTTGAAACACTAACACTACCGTAGACACTCATATTGCTGCTATCACAGCTGGTTAACAAAAAGCAGAACGCTGCAAGTAACATAGTATTTAATAACGCTTTAAATTTTTTCATTACAATCTCCCTGTTACTTAACTGTTTTTTTAGCTGTACTTAAATTTTTATCTGGCCATGTTTGCAATGCAATTCCAGCGCCTGATGGCCCTGCAATTAAGGCAACGCGACCACCAATTTCTCTATCTTGTGGTGACAATAATACTTGCCCCCCTAAGCTTTCAACTTGGTTTACTATGTCATCTAATGATTTGTTGTCTGCTATGCGCAAATAGCTTACCCAAATAGGTTTTAAATTCTCAATAGGGTTGAGTAAAACACCTACTCTAGGTTTATTGCTGCTTTTCAATAACCGGTACTGTTTTTTGTTGGAGTTTTCCTGTTCTATATCACGGTCTTCAACATCATAATTAGCAACACCTTTATAAAACTTAGTTGCAGCATCTACATCGCTGGTCCATAACTCATTCCATAAAAAGTTACCTGCTTCAATGGTGTCTTCATCAAGAGGATCTCCTTGCTTTGTTTGTAAAAAGGCAAGTAAAGCGCCTTGTGGGTCTGCGACAATAGCAATCTGTCCTCTATCACCTAAATCAGTGGCAGGAGTGAAAACGGTTCCGCCAGCACTTTTAATTTCATCAACGGCTTTATTGATGTTTTTAACCGACATTAACACTACCCACTGTGAAATATCTGCACTAGTTTTTAGCTTGGTTTGATCAATTAGGCCGCCGATAATTTTGCCATTATGACGTATCAATGTGTAATTTATCTCACCAAAAAGTCCTCCCGCAACATTAAGGTTTTCAAATTCCCAGCCAAATAATTTATGGTAAAATTCTATTGTTTCTAATGGTTTATCACTAATAAGATCATGCCAAATAATTTTGCCCTCAAGTTGAGTATTACTTGGTGTTTGAGTTACTGCGGGCAAATTTATATTTGCACAACCAGTCATTCCTACACTAAGTAGGATCATTGATAAAGCTCGATACAGCGGAGTGAGTATTTTCAAAACAATTCCTTATTATTAGTTGTTTATTAACAAATATACCTTTATTTATGTGCTTGGTAAACGTTGTCTGCTAGGTGTTGAGCTATGGACATCGCAATACAATTAAGATAACTAAATATCAATAATAGTAATGCGCTTGATTTCAAGTTACATGGAGTGCACGCCCTAACATTGCATCTCCTTTTATAAGTTCAGCATCCGTTTCTTTAATCTTGCTAAATCAATCGAATTTGAGCGTACCGTGAGCTTAATATGACTATATTCATATTCTTCCTTAATGACGCTCATGCTAGATCGAATTTCACCTATGATACCTTTAGCGGTATAGGGAACAATAATCTCATCTTCAATCATTTCCTGTTGAGCAACATCAACGATATATTTATGCAATTTACTCACATCAACCGGATTTAGAGTTGATGTCATCATGGCATCGGGAAACTCTTCCATCAGTGCTTGTTGTTGCTCAGGCTCCAGTTGATCTGATTTGTTCAGTATCAGTAATTTTTTACTGTCCTCTACACCCACTTCATTCAGAACTGTGTGCACTACATCAAGTTGTGAACGAAACGAAGGATCAGAGGCATCTACTACATATAACAGTAATGAAGCATCCTGCGCTTCTGCTAAGGTTGAATGAAATGAGGCAACTAGATCGTGTGGTAATTTTTTAATAAAACCGACGGTGTCTGATACTAATATTCGAGGTTGAGTGACAGGGAACAAGGCACGAACCGTGGTATCAAGCGTCGCAAAAAGCTTGTTTTCACTTAACACATCACTACCGGTAATCGCTCGCATCATTGATGACTTACCCGCATTGGTATAACCAACCAAGGCAACACAAAAAAGCTCAGAACGTTGTGTACGGCGGCCTTTCATTTCATGTTGAACACTCACCAACTCGCGCTTGAGTTCTGCTAATTGGTCGCGTACTTTTCGGCGGTTTAGCTCTAGTGTGGTTTCGCCAGCGCCTTTACCCATTTGACGTTCTTTATCACCACAGGATGACTCACGAAGTCGTGGGGCGACATAATTAAGGCGAGCAATTTCAACTTGTAATTTCGCTGTTTTAGTACGGGCATGGCGACTGAATATTTCAATAATAATGCCGGTACGGTCAAATACCTCTACGCCTAATTGATTTTCAACATTGCGTAGCTGAGATGGGCTTAAATCACAGTCAAATACCACCACATCAGCACAAGCAAATGGGAGATTGTCGGATGGCATGTCTAAAGGTACGGCTGAAGGGTTAACTGTTAATTCTTCATCAGCTAAGTATTCACCTTCTTCGCCATCTTCAATCACACCTTTATTACCGGTGAGTTGCGCTATTTCAGCCAGTTTCCCTAAACCCAATACATTGATTTTTTTGGTCGAACTTTGTCTCTGCGATTGCGTACCGACCACTTTAAATCCTAAGGTAGTCACTAAACGGGCAAGTTCTGCAAGTGATTCTGTTGCCTCATCACCTTTAAACTGCGGTGTGCAAATAGAAATAAGTAAAGCGTGATTAAGTGATTTTTTTGCGGTTAGTTGCATAATGTTTTGATGTTAGTACACCTAATACCCATTGATATAAGTGCAAACCTAATTTTTATCTAAAGTAGTATGATCCTACGCTGTTATAGCTGAGCTTTATAGAGCAATAGAGGACTAAATATAGAGTTTATTTTAGTTAGCGCAAAATCGTTGAACTATGGCGATATCAAACAATTAATGATGAAGAGTATTTAGGTCGATAATACCATTTACACGCGATTTTAGATAAAGCGTTAAAGAACTAGTATCGATTAATTCATTACTACCAAGGTCCTGTTTACTCCCAATGGCCATAAAATCTGTGTCGGTTTGTGCCTAATAATGCCATAAGAATTTGTTATTAAGTGATTAATTAAACAACGTCACTACAATTGATCTGCGACTTACCACCACGACAGGATATATTCTTAACTTCTTGTACTGTTAATTACATTAAAAGCTCCTAAGAGGTAAAGTTAATAAAAAAGCCCGTAAACTATAAGCTTACGGGCTTTTCTAGGACGTACTAGTATTTGTGTAATACGTTTACATCATGCCAGGCATTCCACCCATACCACCACCCATGCCGCCCATATCAGGCATAGCAGGAGAAGCATCTTGTGGTGCATCAGTAATCATAGCTTCGGTAGTTAACATTAAACCCGCAACTGAAGCGGCAAATTGTAATGCGCTACGTGTTACTTTAGTTGGGTCAAGAATTCCCATTTCAATCATATCGCCGTAAGTACTATTACCTGCATTGTAACCATAGTTACCGGTACCACTGCGTACTTCGTTAAGTACTACTGATGATTCATCACCACAGTTAGCTACGATTTGGCGAAGTGGTGCTTCCATAGCACGAATGGCTACATTAACACCATGAGTTTGGTCTTCGTTAGCACCTTCAAGGTCTTTAATTGCAGCAGCAGCACGAACTAATGCAACACCACCGCCAGCAACAACGCCTTCTTCTACTGCAGCACGTGTAGCATGTAATGCATCTTCAACGCGGAATTTTTTCTCTTTCATTTCCATTTCTGTGGCTGCACCAATTTTGATAACAGCAACACCGCCGGCTAATTTAGCTAAACGCTCTTGCAATTTTTCTTTGTCGTAATCTGAAGATGAATCTTCAATTTGACCACGAATTTGTGCAACACGTGCTTGGATGTCAGCTTCTTCACCAATACCGTCAATAATAGTTGTGTTATCTTTAGAGATAATAACGCGTTTAGCTTGACCTAAATCTTCTAAAGTCGCTTTTTCAAGCTCCATACCAATTTCTTCAGAGATTACAGTACCGGCTGTTAACGTGGCAACATCTTGAAGCATCGCTTTACGACGGTCACCAAAACCTGGGGCTTTAACTGCAGCAACTTTAACAATACCGCGCATGTTGTTAACAACTAATGTCGCTAAGGCTTCGCCTTCAACATCTTCAGCAATAATAAGTAATGGCTTACCTGCTTTAGCAACACCTTCTAGTGTGCTTAACAACTCACGAATGTTTGAAACTTTTTTATCAACTAAAAGAATAAAAGGGTTATCTAGTTCAACAGTACCGCTTTCTTGGCTGTTGATGAAATAAGGAGATAAATAACCACGGTCAAACTGCATGCCTTCAACAACGTCTAGTTCATCTGTTAATGCTTGACCTTCTTCAACAGTAATAACACCTTCGGTGCCTACTTTTTCCATTGCTGTCGCGATGATTTGACCCACAGTCTCATCAGAGTTAGCTGAAATGGTACCCACTTGCTCAATAGCTTTATTGTCAGTTACTGGCGTAGACGAATCTTTTAATGCCGCAACAGCAGCAATAACTGCTTTGTCGATACCACGTTTAAGATCCATTGGATTCATACCAGCAGCAATTGATTTTAAACCTTCATTAACAATAGCTTGAGCTAAAACTGTAGCAGTTGTTGTACCGTCACCCGCTTCGTCATTGGCTTTAGAAGCAACTTCTTTAACCATTTGCGCGCCCATGTTTTCGAATTTATCTTCTAATTCGATTTCTTTGGCAACAGTGACACCATCTTTAGTGATTGTTGGACCACCAAACGATTTGTCTAAAACTACGTTGCGACCTTTAGGACCTAAAGTTACTTTAACCGCATCGGCTAATACATTTACACCACGTAGCATTTTTGCACGTGCGTCATTTCCAAATAATACGTCTTTTGCAGCCATGTTATTCATTCCTATAATTTTGTTTATTTACTTGTAGGCTGGAGGTTGCTCCAACAATTGTCACAGCAAGCGACGACCTACACTATTAATTATTCTACGATTGCTAAAATATCAGACTCAGAAAGGATCAACACTTCATCGCCATCAATTTTTTCAGTTTTAACGCCGTAACCTTCAGAGAAAATAACTTGATCGCCCACTTTAACGTCTAGTGCGCGTACTTCTCCATTTTCTAAAATGCGACCATTACCAACAGCAATAACATCACCGCGAGTTGACTTTTCTGCTGCGCTACCTGTTAGCACTATGCCACCCGCTGATTTTGATTCTACTTCTTTACGTTTTACGATAACGCGATCGTGTAATGGACGAATGCTCATTTATTTTCTCCAGAGAGTATTAAGTTATGACAATTTATTTATATGAAACTATTGTGTAAGTAAATGGGGTTAAAAAAGTACTTCACAAGTCTAATGGTTAATTTTTTAACTATTTATGCACAGGGTATTTAATCTTTTCGTTGGAAATCACCATCAATAGTTTCACCCTTATGGTGATTAATCGTTTTTTTATCCGTAAAGGTTTCAGGCTCATCAACGTCATTATCGTATGTGTGTCCACTCGTTTGGGTGAAAGTAGATGAATGAAAATGCGTACTAGCACCAAAAGCATTGCCTTGGCTGGTTTGTATGTGCTTTTGTACCGAGCTTGCCAATATTTTACGAACTTGAGGCACAAGTAATAGCAAACCAAAAATATCGGTGACAAACCCGGGTGTTACTAATAGTACACCGGCTACTAATAGCATCAGTCCAGTAACTATTTCACCTGAGGGCATTTCACCCTGCGCCATTTTTGTTTGCACTGATTGCAATGTTGCAATCCCTTGTTGGCGAACATATTTAGCGCCAAGCCATGCACTAAGAATAACAATAGCCACCGTTGGCCATGCGCCAATAAGTTCTCCGACTTGCATCAATACAGTAATTTCAATAATAGGTACGACAATAAATAGTGCAAATAAAACGCGAAACATAATAATTCCTTAATTTCCTCTGCAATTAATATGGGGCTTAACAGGTCTTTTTCAAGCACAGAACATTTTACTGGCGTTGTTAAGTTTTTTTTAAGAGAATAAGGTTACATTATTACTGTGAAGATGAGTTATGGCATTTCAATTAATATTGACAACTTGTCCTGATGAGAAAATAGCGAAATCAATTGCTCAACATTTAGTTAAAGAAGAGT
>JAPYOP010000100.1 GCA_029938115.1 Colwellia sp.
CCAAGGGCAGTGCGGCCGTTTTACAAAAAGCCTCCATGTCGCCCGAGTCGTTTGACTTATACGAGCAGTGGTCAAACAGCATTAACGTATTGTGGCAATCGGGCTCTATTCAGGCCATTGATACTAAGCGTATTACCCATTGGGATGAAATTAACAACCTCACTAAAACGGGCCGTTTAACCGCCGACGCCAAAATGGGGGCAGGCGACGCCCCTCATAAAATATTACATGTACAAGAGGATGATGAGTTAGGGACTAAGCAAACGCAGCGCGCGAGTTTTTTACCCTATGTTCACAATGTGGACTCATTTGGTTACAACACTAATGTTATTGAAAAAGGCATTCCCTATAAAACAGAAAGTTGGGGCTGGCTGTTGGATAAAAAGTACGCCGGTAAAGTGGGCATAGTGAACGCGCCCACCATCGGCCTATTTGATTTGGCCTTAGCGGCACAAGCACAAGGTTTTGTTACCTTTAAAGACATTGGCGCCATTAGTAAATTGGAGTTAGATCAATTATTTGATGTGCTTATAAAGATGAAAAAAGAAGGGCACTTCAGTGGATTTTGGACCTCGGTGCCTGAATCGGTAGACTTTATGGCGTCCGACCGCGTAGTAATAGAAAGCATGTTTTCGCCGGCGGTCTCGGCCTTAAATGGCCAAAAAATCCCCGTAACCTATGCGGCCCCTAAAGAAGGATACCGTGGCTGGCACGGCGTGATGTGTTTGTCGTCATCAGTACAAGGCAAGCAAAAAGACGCCGCTTATGAATACATGAACTGGTGGTTGTCGGGCTGGCCCGGTGCTTTTATTGCGCGCCAAGGATATTACATTTCTAACCCGCAGCGTTCAAAAACCCACTTAAGCGAGGACGAATGGGGTTATTGGTATGGCGGTAAAGCCGCCAAAGGTCAATTACGAGGCACAGATGGCAAAGTATCGGTGCACCCAGGCGATATACGCCGGGGCGGCAGTTATGAAACACGCTTCAGCAATGTGGCGGTGTGGAACACAGTAATGCCCACCTATGAGTACAGTTTGCAAAAATGGTATGAGTTCATCAGTGCATAACTTGTTTAGCATACTGGTTAGTCGCTACTTTTATGCTTTTTGTGTTTTCTATGAATAGGAGGGCGGCCGTGTGTTAGTTCGCTCTTTGTATGTAAAAGTGCTGGCGGTGTTGCTGTTGTTGTCGGTAACACTTATTGTGCAAATTTTTCTTTCAAGGAGCGGCTTTGAGACGCTTTATAATGATGAGCAAGCGATTGCCTTGTCCTATGAAGAAGTGAGTTTAGTCTATGAACTTGAACGAGATGTAATAGATTTACAGAGAAATCTTCTTATCTATAAGGAAGCGGCTAGCGAAACCTCATCCGCTCGGTTTTACAATTTAATGAGCAGCGTTGAAAGCAAGCTGGTTGTATTTTTAGAACTGTCAAAGTCAGATGAAAATCAACTGGCCAAAGAAACCATTCATCGTATGGCTCAGCACTTAGTTGATTATAGAGAAAACTTCGGCGGTGTTATATCGGGTAAAAAGAAACATGAAAAAATTGTTAAAGACATTGAAGATATTACAGAACAGATAAAACAAATAAATGAGGCGAATTTAAAGCATTCTAAATTTTTGGATGTTCAGTATCATATTGAAAAATCTAAAAATATCATGCGTAAATATTTGAACTCACCTGATTCCGACTATATACAGGAATTTAAAGAAAACGTCTCCCATACTATTTCCTTGTTAAAAACCAAAAATAACAGAAATAAAGAATCCATAAAACTAATTAAGAGATATAAAAAATCATTTTTAAAATTAACACACATTACCCGAGGATACGTTTTTTTAGTGAATGTGGTTATGGCGGGGTCGGCCAATGAGTTTTTATATTTAGGCCGAGAGATAAGAAAAACAGTAACTGAAAATCAGTTAATATTGACAAATGAAGCAAGGATTAATAGTCAAAATATTCAGAGAAATTACAAGTATTCATCAGGCGCGCTATTCGCCATGGTAATGATGATGGCGTGGTTTTTAATAAAACGAATTTTGTTACCCATAAAAGGCATAACCGAAGTGTTTAGGGTGTTAGCCCGTGGGGACGAAGTGAGTCAAATTCCGAGTACTCATCGCTATGATGAAATAGGAGATCTGGCGAAGGCCGCTGAAGTATTTCATACCAAAAATAAACAAACACATGATTTGTTAGAGCACTCGCAAGACATGATTGCCAATCAAGAAGTTTTAAACCTTCAGCTTGCCGCTGAAAAAGACAAAGCCGAACTAGCCGCTAAATCTAAGAGCATGTTTTTAGCCAACATGAGTCATGAAATTCGTACTCCCATGAATGGTATCGTTGGCTTAGTAGATTTATTGCTTAAAAGCGAAGTGAACGACAAGCAGCGTAATTATTTGAACCGAGTCGCGTACTCCGGTGAAATAATGATGAATGTTATCAATGATATTTTAGACTTCTCTAAAATTGAAGCCGGTAAAATGGAAATAGAGAGTGTAGAGTTTGAAATCAATTCGGTGATTGAAAACTTAATATCATCTATGGGAGTTAAATTAGAGGATAAAGCCTTAGACCTAAGAGTGACGGTTGATAAAACAGTGCCTAAAATATTAATGGGCGACCCGCTTAGAATAAGCCAAATACTGCTGAACTTATGTAATAACGCCATTAAATTCACCGAACTTGGGTTTATCGAAGTTAACTTCAGTTACTCATCAGTGTCACAGGGGTGCTTGCATATAGAGGTGCTGGATACTGGCATAGGCATGAATGATGATCAAATAAAGACAATTTTTAATTCGTTTACTCAGGCCGATGGATCAACCAGCCGAAAATATGGCGGTACCGGTTTGGGGTTGTCCATTGTTAAGCAATTAGTGTTGTTGATGGATGGGGAAATTAAAATTACTTCGCAGCAAGGCAAGGGGGCGAACATTAATGTGCAAATTAAGGCCCAATCCGTTGGAGATGATAAAGCGTTAACGCGGATAGAAGCGGATGTTAAATCATTGCTTATTGTGGCCGATGTAGACAGCTACAATATGATAGATACATTCTTAAGTAATATGCCGGTTAGTAAAACCGCGATTACCCCTAGTGACTATATTCACACCACGTTTGAAGACGGCGCAATACTGTTGAGTTCAAGCTTTATCCGCACCGTTCCTGACTATAAGGCTCGTATTAAAGACTATCAGCAGCAAGGCATACCCATAGGTTTAGTGCTTGAGAGCAGTGAAAGGCACTTGAAAAAGGAATTGGCGAGTAAAACAGGGCTGGATATATTGGCGCATCCTTTTTCTCCTAAGCAATGTAACCATTTTTTATTAAACGTATTTACGGCAACGTCCTTTGAGAAAAACAAAGTGAGCAATACACTCAAAATAGAAGAGGTAATACTTAGCGGTCACGTATTGTTGGTTGAGGATAATGAAATTAACCAGCTAGTAGCCGGAGATATGCTGGAGAGTATGGGGGTTAGTTATGAGGTAGCCAGTGATGGTCAACAAGCGTTAGATAAGGTTGTCTCAGGAATCACGTTTGATCTAGTGTTAATGGACGTGCAAATGCCAGTAATGGATGGTTATACCGCCACTAAGGCGATTCGTGCCGCGGGTTTTGATAAACTAAATATATGTGGCTTATCAGCTAACGCATTAAAAGAAGATTTTACCCGAGCGACGCAAGCCGGTATGAATGATTATTTAACCAAGCCTTTACAGTTATTAGATATGCAGCGCATGCTTCGCAAGTATTTAAGCCAAGCGCACTAATTCCACAAAATCCAAACCCGTTTGCCTGCCAGCTAGGATGCGTTCATAATTCAATAGCTAATCGCACCTATAAAATGTACTAAAAAAGGCTAAAACCAAACCATGATTCAGCTCTACTTAAGCCGTGACCTTGCAAAAGACTTGGCCAGCTTGCCCATAGAGCAGGCGCCAAAAGAGGTAAGCGAGGGCGCCATTATCTGGTATGCCCACCGGGTTACTATTATGCGCCGCAAGTGCATCATTGCCATGGAATACCAAAGCCGTTATGCCATGGTATTTTGTGGTTTAACCCAACCCGATTTTAAAAACTTCTCCCAGCTGTTTAGCCAGCGCCTGTTGCAAGAGGCCTGTGTGATTACCCAATTAGGTGAGCACTTGCCAGAAGCCGATGTGCAATTATTGTGTGAGCTGGCTAACGAAGTCAGCATGGAACAAAACTTTGCCTGCCACAATGACCGCAGTGTGCAAAGCCACATCAACCAGATAAAAGACCACCTGGAAGACCTAGTACTAAGGGGCGGTTATCCGCTACCGGAAAGCCCCGACGACGCCATGCGCTTTGGTCTTATTGCCAACGACATGCTGCGTAAAACCAAAAACCACAAAGACTACTTTGTGCCGCTAAAGGTCTATACGGGTTTTTGGTTAGGGATGATTCGCCATGTGAAGGAACAGGTGACGGGCCCCATCTTGGAAAGAGGGCTAGATAAAGAGCTAGAAGAAGGACTAGAGCAAGCAGTCAGTGACAAAGGTAGCGAACACCAAGTCATTGCCGTGGATTTTGTGAAGAAGTGCAGGCGTTAATCTGAAGTCTGGTTTGCTCAATAAGTCAGCCCAAATAAGAATGACTGCCAAATGAGCCGATTAAATGCGCTATTCGGCTCACGGGATGAGCCGAATAGCCCCCCCTAAACCCTTTCCTTAATAAAATCCAAAAACAAGCTACTCTTCAACGGCATAAAGTCGGTCTTGGGATAAAACCACCACAGGCAAAACTTGCGTAAGCAAACCACCATCTACTTGGCTGTTAATAAATGCCGACGGCGCAAACATGATACCCCTCCCAACAAGTAGTGCGCTTCACGTCGGAGCATCGCCCAAGGCCCACCAGAGTTGTTGCACTTCCCCTTGATAGAAAGTGGCGTTATTTAAAGCACGCAATGGCGAGCAGTTTTTAGAAGCGGCCCCGCAATTTTTACAGCGCATGGGAATTGCGGTGTTGGGCAGGGTGGGCTTGATGTTGGGGCGGCCTGCTACTTATGTGTCGAAGCGGCGCGAGGCGGGGGAGCGGTAGACCTCTAATAATCTATATTGCACAGTTAATAAGTATCAACTATTTTTTATAAGTAGTGATGAAATATATATAGCTTGTAATTTTAAGTTTAGGATCACAATGAAAGAAGCAATAGAACTACTAAAATCTAAGACTCAATATGGTGATGCTTTATCCAATAAATTAGAGTCGAGCAAAAATAGGCCAGATATTGAATTTGAAATATTATTTGCTCATCAATGCGAATCAAACGATTTACAATTGTCATATGAGGTTTCGATAAATCCAGAAAATGATAAAACGGTAGATTTTTCAGCAGAATTGAATTCGGTTCAGCTTAATATGGAATTAGTAAGGGTTGGGCATAATATTGAAATCAGCGCCTTGATCAAAGCCAGTACGTCTAGTGGCTACACGCTTACAACTGATAATAAGAACCCACATTTTCGACCTGAAGCGCAAGATATTAAGTTACAGACTAGCTTGCTTGAAAAAGTAGAAAAGTTTAATGAAGTTAGTAGTCGATCAATCAACATAATATGCGTAGATTGTTCAAACGTTCATGTAGGAAGGATGGATATCGATGATGTCGCCACTGTTATGTGGGGTAAACCTTATAACCCATATTTTGGTGCGCGTTGGGAGGGTGAAAGAATTAAGGGGATGCTTGAAGATAATTACGATAAAAGAGGTGCCGACTTATTCAAATCGAATATATCCGCTGTTATATTTGTAACTACGCTTAAATATCTGCCACTAAATTATGCATATATAGCATTTAATAATAGACTGGCGACTGATCATGTTGCGCTGGTACTTGAAACCCTAAAAATGAATAAAGCCTTTACTGATATAATAAGGTGTCCTCTTCCATAGAATTATGCAGTGATCAACCCAGTAACTGTTATTTATGTGAATAAGTGAGTTTAACTAGCTTAAGGTTTTGTAGTTATAAAAATTCAACCAAACGGTACTATTTTCAACCACCCTACTGCCCACAAGGAAGAAACCTTCACTGTAATAGAAGTGCGGGTAAAGGGTAGCTAATTTTAACTGGCCCCGGCGGAAAGCGCCACCGCGAAAAAATGAATCCCATATTTTATGGAACCCCAGTCAACAGGTATTGCGCTTTACCTCTGAGCATCGCCCGGCCCATGGCTTCGAAGGTTTCATTACCTCATTGTACGACCTGGATTACGACGGCAAGACCAAAGCCAAGGCTCGCCAGATTTGTTGCAGTTAATGGCGTTCAGCTAGAATTCAATGGTTGTTGTGGTAAGTTAGTTTTTATTGGCAAGGGTTTTTCCTAAAAAGAACGTGTCAATAATATCACGTAGCGCTTGTCTGCTTGAGGTGGCATGTGCGATTGTTGGGGCTTGATAATAGCCTATAAATATTGCACGAAATTGATGTTGCATGCTAAATTGTAAATTAAGTTTCACGTGACACAGATGTAAAAGTAAGTACGATAAAGGAATAGTCAATGGATTTCGAAAAACTTAATGATAAGTTAGTTTCCCTGTTGGATGAAAGTCCATCGAAAGCCATAGATGAAGCGTTAAAAATTGATGTAGATGAGGGAGAGCGATTCCTACTCTTGAAAGCTGCTATATTAGTTGATGCTGGTGCTGACGCCAATAGAAACGAGATAGTGAAAATCGGCGTAGAGATATTTCAGTATATCCTTTTTAATCATCCTGAAAATTCTGAAATCACATATAACTTAGCAAACGGATTCAGTGCTTTAGCTAATACAACAGCGCGAATTGATTTTACTTGGTACCAGGAAACTAACATAAATCGAAGTAGGGCCAAAAATCTTTTTTATCAGGCAATTAAAAATCCAACGGCAACCATTGATACAAAATCGAAATCACTAACGAATATTGGGAACTCCCATTGGGCATCGTATCGCTGGGTTGAAGCTTATGATTTCTATATTGCAGCCTTGAAAGAGAATGCGGAAAATGGGGTAGCAAGTTCGGGGGCATTAAAAATGCTTAGATATGGTCTTTATCAGGGAATAGGCGATTATGATTTACTCGTTGAAGAAATAGAGAATCTAGCAGCACACGTGACTAAAAACCGGGGCGCCATAGAAGAATATGCCGGAAAAAATTCTACAGAGGTTATTTTTAGTGAGATTATTGATATCCCTATTAATGAGAGTAATTCGATTCATCAATATGAAGATGATTTCATTGAATTCGTAATTAAGAATAATCTGACTTTGTCACCAACATTACATTTAGTCAGGCATGATGTTGATCGTTGGGATAATCTGACTATTAGCTCAGTTACTTCTGAAGTTGCAGAAGGTAGTGATATTCCCAGTATTTTCGCAATGTTTAATGTAATAAAATCGGATTATATTCTTGCTAGAAAACTATATTATGATGCTCTTAGTAAGGTTTTTTTTGATTCAGGGACCTATAGTGATACTCTTGACTATGCCTGCTATGGAGTAAATGAAGCAGCATTAGCGTTAGCGCAAAGAGCTGCTTTAGATATTCTCGATAAAATTGCAGTTGCTACATTGTCATATTTGAAAATTGGTGGTGCGCGGTCAACATCCTTTAAAAAAGCTTGGTTTCAAAATAATAGCAACCCAAAAGTTTTATCCCCAGGAATACTAGATGAAATAATGTATAACAATAGTGCACTTCTTGCACTTTCTGAGATATCTAATGATCTAACAGACAAGAATGGCTATTTAGCTAATAAGCAGGACGCGAGGAATTCCTCGACTCATAGATTCACGATATTACACGATATGGGAACACCTAAGGGTAATAATTCTAATTGCCTAAAGCATTTTAATTATGACGACTTTAATACAGAAACATTATTAACATTGAAGCTTGCAAGAGCGTCAATTATTTACTTTGTTCAAATGATAAAGTTTAAAGAGGAAAGGGTTAGTGATGAAAAAGAAGGCATTTTTATGCCTATGGAAGTGCCATATCATCATGAAATTCGCGGGCATGATGATGAATATGATTAACTTGACGCTTCTAATGCACTCTAGAAATTAGATGAAGTGACACTGGGTTGTAATAAATAGAAACTCGCCACTACATTTGTATACTTTAATACCAGACAATCAAATAAAAAAGCACAGTTAACTTGCTTGGCTGAACTTCACATATAATAATTAACATAGCGGCTCTGTATTCAATGCTTCCCAATAACTCTATTTTTAAATTTGTAAACTTAGAAGATGAACACGCAATCAATAACTTAAAAAACAATGAGTTATTATGTAAACATTTTTATGATTTCAATGACCCATATGAAGGTCATCATGGAGTTACCTGCACCTGGCCTGACCCGAACAATGAAACAGAACAATTAAAAAATCTAATATCTAGGCTTGAACCAGAGCAGTCTCACGCCATCACAAGCTCAGTCTTAAATATGGAAAAATATATTAATCTAAAAGGAAATCTATCTGCACCAACAATAGAGAGCATAACGAAGTTAGCAGAACAAACTAGGCTATGCAGTTTTACTAAAAAATGGAATAACATACTAATGTGGGCTCATTACTCACATGGAAACAGAGGTGTAGTTTTAGTATTTGACCAAGAGAAAATATTGAAAAATGCAACAGGCCGAATTCTGAACTCTCAACAAGAGCTAAAAGACGTAACTACCTCACTCGACCCAGTCATTTACAGCGAGAACCCACCATTCATTAACTCTGTAGACATATTTGAATCAGTAAGGGTGAAATCCCAAGAATTATCCGACAAAATGGGCAAGGAAATTTACCAATGTTGCATGCTAACAAAGGCGATTGACTGGCAGTACGAGCAGGAAATGCGATTAATTTTAAAATGCAACAACCACATGAACCTCAACCCAGTACTGTATAAATACAAATCTAACGCTTTAACTGGGGTAATCATTGGTAACAAATGCACCAAAGAAAATATCCTTAAAGTCGCGAAATCAGTAACCGGTAGTGTAGATTTATTTTTTATCAAGCAAGGTCAGTCCAGCTACAATTATGAAATTCATGACACTGTAAAAGCACTCGACATTAAGTCTGGACGCGTCCGCCTAGCACCCATTGACCGGAAACCAGTATATTCAAAAATACCACAGATGAATTAATCAAGTGCCCAGCTATAAATTTCCCATATCCGCCAATGGGCGAAGGGGTCAGGTCTTGTTTTGTGCGCTTAAGGCAAAAGGCAAGACTTAACCATCGCCCTTCTCGCCCTTGTGCGTGATCATCGCCCTCTATGATTCTTCCTTAGAATTTCCGATTGAATTTAGTGTAAATTAATA
>JAPYOP010000228.1 GCA_029938115.1 Colwellia sp.
TCACTGCTGTCCCGTAGTTTTCAAAAGTCTAAACCCATCGTTAACTCTATATCCGGCGAGGGTTTCGGTGGTTTAAATAGATCTACAACGCACCGTCGATCAAACCAGTTTAGTTGAAGAAGCTGGACTATTTGAAGGGCTGACTGGTGCAAGCCATTACTCCACTTGAAGTAATGAATCAGCAAATAAGTACACAGTGCTACCCAGATTTGACTCATTACCGCATTCTTAGTCGTTCCGATGAAGCTCTTTATTTTCAGATTCTGCTTTATCCATTTAAAAAACAGCTCTATCTGCCAGCGATCTTTATAAATATCAGAGATGGTTTTTGCTGCCAATTTGAAGTTGTTGGTTAAAAAATAATATTGTTTATTCGTGATGGGATCACGGTAACCTATTTTTCGTAAAAGACCTTGATGTGCTTGACCCTTTTTACTGGTTAATGCTATTGAGTGATCGCTGGAAACGCCTGACTTTTTATTCACTTTATTTCGTATTTCAATACGGCTGCGCATATTCTTTTTAGCACGCGTAACAAAAAATACACCTTGATCTGTCAGCTCTTGAAACCACTCATAATCAATGTATCCACGGTCCATAGTTAAAACACTGCCTTTAGGTAACTTTATTCCCCGACCAATATTCACCTCATGAGTTTTTCCATCGGTGATATCAATAAAAGTGGGAAGTAGTCCGTCGTGATCGAGTACCGCGTGAAGTTTCACAGCCCCTTTTGTTTGACGGAATTTGGCCCATGGAAAAACGCTCAAGCAAAGATCAATGGTAGATGCGTCCATTGAATAAAGTTTATTGTGAAAACGAAACGAGTGCTTTCCCGAAATAGGCTGGCACCGAGCCAAAATTTTGTAAAATAACGCTTGATATAACTCCCAAGGCTGGTCGTTATTTATTCGACTAAGACTGCTACGCGACATTGCTTGTGTGCCGATATGAAAAAGTTTACTGACTTGGGCTTTTACATTTTCAATGACATCTCGAATGCTGTTCCTACCCGTAACTTGCAATGTAAACAAAACGATGAATTGATCAAATCGAGTAAATTTACGAAACTTTTGTCCATTATGATGCTCTTTCGCCAACTTCAAGAATTCATATTTTGGTACTAACTTTAAAAATTGGGAAAGGACTGTGTTACGATGACTCATAGGCTTAGTAATCTAGTTGATGATTTTTTGTGGTGATTAATCTTACCAACTAATTGATTGCTAAGCCTTTTTTGTTTTTAAACTGCGAGACAGCAGTGACACAGGATATAATCTCTATGGGACATAACCTGTCAGAGCTGAATAACGATGTGCAGTTAATGAAATTATTGTTAACCAAAAGAGTGCATGCCTTTGTAGCACTTGAAAATATGTTAGATCCTAAGATAGGAAAACTATATTTTAACGATAGAAGTCAAATCGAAAAGACTGCATTTCCTATGGTTAGAAAAGATTACTATATTGGCTTTTCAAAGAAGTTTTATCAAAAGAATGAAACCACCGCTTGATTAATCTGGAATACCATAAAACATATTAAAGAAAATGGAGAGATGGCTAAAATATTTGCTAAATACTCCCGCTTAAGGTGATGTCATATCCACTGCGATTATTTGTAAACCAAAAACCAAAAACCAAAAACCAAAAACCAAAAACCAAAAACCAAAAACCA
>JAPYOP010000101.1 GCA_029938115.1 Colwellia sp.
GTTTGCTCGGTTTCGCTTCGCTACACATTTTAGCAAACAATTATCAGCCCCTTAATGGGCGTTAGTGTACTTATGAGAATCATCACAACATTGTGTTTACTATTACCGCTAATCTGTCATTCGGCAGCCTTAGTCCACCCTACCCTCACAAAAATAAATTTAACTGGGGTTATAGGTGAAAAAGGTGTAATTGAAAATTTAAATTATCAAATAATAGCGGAGTTATCAGATTTAAATAGTGTTTGGCCAAACAACGAGCAAACACTTAATAAATTGACCGTAACTGTTGCAGGTAAGTTATTTACTATTCCAGCTTCGCAATATAACGGATTGCAAAATGTATCTATGCAGAAGATCCAACTATCACTTATTCAAAAATGGACGAGTGTTGTTATAAGTTTAACTATTCCTTTTGGTGATTATAAAATGTGCACTAACCATGAGGGTAATTCTTATAATCAATACAGCAAGAAAACACTTAATTTTAAAGACACTGGGGAGTTTATTGATTCACAAATTAAGCTGCCCTGCGTACACTAACAAGACATTCAAGTGGACAATTTACAGTTGGTTGTTCGCCTTCGCTCAAGTATAACCAACTGCAAATTACCGCTTAATGAGGCGTTATGTTTTCCAACAAGGATAGTGTATGAATTCAAAATATTTGGTACTTTTATGTTTGTTTCTTATTCAGGGCTGTGATGATGAATCATCCGAGAATGAGAACAAATATACGTTTAATCTGATTCAGAAAAATAAGGATATTTGGCTTGCATCAGGAATTAAGTCTTATACTTTTACGTATTTTTCATCACCGAACGACTGCCCAACGGCAGATCCGTATCCACCGGTTGAAATAACGGTAATCAATGGATCTATAGACTCAATTTATGTTGTTGAATTTGATGTATTTCAAGAGGTAGAAAATTCACATTATCTTACAATGGATCAAATATTTGAAAACATGCTTGAAAACGGTAATAGTATACAAGGGGTGCCAAGTTTTGATGAAACTTTGGGGTATCCTGTAAGTTACAGTATTGATTTAAGTAGTGCAGAATGTGATGGTAAGTCAGTGAATATAAGCTCGTTTATATAAAAACATAACAAGCGGTTAAACAAGGACAAAATACAGTTGGCTTTTGCTCCTTAGTCGTTAATTTTAGCTAACTATATTATTGCCTGTTAACAGGGCGTTAGGTGTTCAAGGAGGATCTGTGAAAACTATATCTATTGGAGTCTTATCATTTATATTGGGTGCTGTGATTGCTGGTATGATCGGGTTCAAAATGTTTATCGGTTTAGCCCAAATGGGGATATTAACTGAAATGAATGCACACTCTGTTTCCCTAGATATGATCTCTGAAGGTAATGTAAGCGAATTAAAGAAGTCTAATTGCTTTGTGTTAAAAGTTGCTTTAGAAAACTATGCTCAATTTGAAGATAGTTTTTGGGCTATTGATAATGCTCGTGGCACTCCAGAAATGACTCAAGAGTTTTTATCAAAAGTAAAAGTTCAGGTAAAAAATTCAGAGTTGTGTAAAAACACCTAACAAGAATTTAAAGCGGGACTGCTAACAGTTTGCTCGGTTTCGCTTCGCTTCACAATTTTAGCAAACTATTATCCCCCCCTTAAATGGGCGTTAGGTATACAAGGAAGGTATGAGTATGCATCACGTATTTTTTTCTATCTTAGTTTTGTTATTCTCATTTGTTTCTCACGCAACAGAAAAAGAGTTTTGGGAAACAAAAACCGATCTCCAACAAAACATGCTGATGTCAGAAAAAACAACCATAGATTTGTTAAAAAAATTAGAAGAAGACTTTGATAATTCTAAATCTACACCATTAATGGCGTCAGCATTGTTTGAAGCCAAATTAGATTATTTAGAGTTTTATGGCTCTAAACGAGATTTAAAATCACACATAGAAGTTAACATTTATCAAATTGCCAGTACTCACAATTACTACAATATTTATCTGTCTAAACTGAGCATCTTACATTTCGAATTAGGTGAATTTGATAAATACCAAGAAGTGATTGATAAACTTAACCATCTCAATGGACAAATGTATGCAGCAGTAGTTAAATTAACAACTAAACCAACTGAAAATAACTTTCAGTTGGTAAAAAGTTATTGTACTAATTGCAGTTTCTATCTCTACGATAATGCAATTGCAAATTACTATGCTGTATTAGGTCATTACTCTCTGCTACAAGAATTTGTTGTAAACTTGTTGTCATCTAAGTATAAATTGCATGAACACACTAGTGATATTAAAGGTAGGGTATTCTTAGCCTATTTATATATTTCTAATAAATGCCAAAACTTGAACAATGGTTATCTGAACGACATCTACTCAGATTCAATATTAGGCATAGAAAATACAAAAGGGCTTCATAGTATGGTTCAATCAATTTTAAGCTTTGGTTGTAAGTAAAACTAACAAGTCACTCAATCGGGACTGCTATCAGTTGGCTCAGTTTCGCTTCGCAACACATTGTAGCCAACAATTAACAGCCCCTTAGTGGGCGTTATATTTTTCTAGAGAGCTGAGTTAACATCCATACTTTTATGTAATATTCGTACGATTAAAATTTGATTAACTTTATGTTCTTTGTAATAAATTATATGGCTGGCTTGAGGATACTTGTTGTAGCCTTCTCTAATATAATCGCAATCAACACCTAATTCTGGTTCATCGGCTAAAAATTGAAATGTATTATCCAGTATTTTTAAATAGTCATTTCTTTGCGATTTACCCCAAGTTAATTGAGTATATTTAGCTATTTTAATTAAATCTGTTTTTGCCTTCGAAGATAATAAAAACTTATTCATTAATGGTTATCTTTATCTAGCTCGGTCAATAAACTTTCATAACTGTAATCTGCAATGCCGCTTTGCTCACCTTGGATTAGCATATTACGCAAATTTAATAGCTTAGTTTCTTGATCTTCTAAAGCTCTTAATCCAGCTCTAACAATTTCACTTGCTGAGCCATAACGACCAGTGTTAAGTTGTTGGTTTATAAATTGATCAAAATGTTCGCCCAATGTTACGCTTGTATTTTTAGCCATAATGTAAATCTCATAAATACCAATATATATTAGATTGTGGTATAAAAAATATAACAAGTCAATTAAGCAGGAGAATTTACAGTTGGCTGCTTTCACTGCGTTCAACATTTAAGCCAACTATAAATTTCCTCTTAATGAGGCGTTAGAGCACTCTCGAGTTATATATCTATTTCCGCACAATGAAAAATATAAATTCGAGTTCGAAAATGAAAAAGCTTCAATAATTTCTACCTACGAAGGTGAGATTGAAATTTTTCATATTGGCTCAACGGCAATTAAAGGGTTATATGCTAAAGACTGCACTGATCTGTTAGGCGTTGTAAAAGACATTTCAGAGGTTTCAACTTTAAAACAAGGTATTGTTAACCTTGGCTTTGTTTATAGAGGTGAGAATGGCATCACTGGAAGAGAATACTTTTCAAAAAAACATAGAAAAGTTCATTTTCATATTTTCCAGTCAGGTGATGATAATGTGGTGAAACACTTAAATTTCGTTAAGGTTATGAAAAATAACTTAGTGTTAATTACTGAATTAAATCAGGTTAAACAAGACTTACATGCAAAGTACCCTAACGATAAAGAGTCTTACCAAAATGAAAAAGAGTTCTTTTATAATCGTATAAACAAAGTGCTCTAACAAGTCGTTAAAGTAGGACAAGTAACAGTTGGCTTTTGCTCCTGAGTCGCTTATTTTAGCCAACAATTTTTTGCCTGTTATTTGGTCGTTAGGTTTTTATTCATATTCGAGTAGCATTTAAATCATTTATTTTAAACCCATCAATGGATAAAAACATATGAGTCAAAGAAATGCAGTAATAGGTTTTATTTTAGCTCCGCTTGCGCCATCAGTATTTTTTGCCATTGGTGCTTTGATTTTGGGAATGTCATCAGATGTACCATCAAATTTGTCATTGTCGGGCTATTTACTTGGTTCTCTCATATGGTTTATATATGCAATCGTTGTGGCTTATCCTGTAACGTTAATTATTGGTGTACCTAGTTATCTGCTATGTAAAAAATTAGGTATAACTAACTTCAAGTCATATTTAATAGGTGGTGTTTTGTTAGGTGGGTTAGCTCCCTTTAGTCTTGTGCTAATAGTTGCCATTTCGGAAATATTAAATTTTAATTACTGGTTGTTTTTAATAAGTAGTTTTTTTGGTGCAATAACATGTGCTACATTTTGGCTAATTACAGTGAAAAAACCTAACAAGGCATTAAAGTCGGACACGTAAGCTTGCTCGGTTCCACTTCGTTCCACATTTTAGCAAATAATTATCACCCCCTTAAATGGGCGTTAGGCAGCAATCAGAGTATGCGTAAAACTGATAAGAAAATAGATAATCAACTTAGGCTCGTGTTAACGGATGTCTGTGAAACTGCATTAAAAGAAATAGACGGATTTCAATGGCTAACTCACATTGTTAATTTCTCAAATTTTCCAAAAAGTTTAAAAGTGGTTTGTGTTTTCGATACTGATGAGCAGCTCTCTACTTTTATTATAAATAGTTCTAAAAATTCATTAACCTCTCTAATTCAGATGAAGTTAAATGAAATAGGTGTTAAGTTTAAAAATGTGTCAGACCATATTTTATAAGACACAGAAGAGGCTTGTGCAAAAGTTCATAATGGAAATTGGGCTGACCGGTTGGGTTAAATGCTAGCCTAACAAGCCAATAAAGCAGGACTGCTAACAGTTTGCTCGGTTCCGCTTCGCTTCACATTTTAGCAAACTATTATCAGCCTCTTATTGGGGCGTTATTTGTCTAGGAGGTTTCAGTTGTGATTATCAAGTTTAATGTATTTGGCAAACAGATGTCTGTTCTTAAAAAAAGTGAAGAATGGCAACTGTTTAATGAATCAGATACAGGTATCCGCTCACGAGTCTATGATGTTGTTATCCCATCTGAGTTAGAACCTACTGAGCTTGGAACTTACCTTGATGATATCTATCATGAATATTCATCTGAGAAGCACCCAGATGTAATCAAAATAGGTTAGTGTACTAGCCACATAACAAGGCATTAAAGCCGGACAAATAACAGTTGCTTTTTGCTCCTTCGTCGCTTATTTTAACCAACTATCATTTGCCACTTAATGTGGCGTTATATTTACAAGTATCTATCGAGTTTAAGGAGAAACTTATCAGTTTAACTGAACTTCCATTCGCAAAAATCATTATTCTCAGTGATTCAATAGCTGAAGTAATAATAAATGAGAATGTTGAAATGACTTTAGCAATGGTAGAGCAATACCATGAATTTTTACTTTCATCTTTAGTTAGTCCTTTTTCTCTACTTATTAATAAGGTAAATAAATACACGTATAGTTTTGATGCGCAGGTAAATTTAGCTACATTAAATGAAATAAATGCGATGGCTGTTGTTGCATATACTCGCTCTACTAAAATCAGTACTGAATACTTGAAATCTTCAGTTCCTCGTAAAACAGATTGGAATTTAAAAATATATTCAGATCGAGAAGAAGCCTTAAATTGGTTGCAATTGGAGCAAGAAAATATAACAAGGCGTTAGGCATACCATGAAAAAGTTTGAGGATGACATTGAGGTTTGGATAAAAAATAATTATTCAGATACCGAAAAAGCGAAGAGAATTATTCAGCCTTTACTCGCTCTCGATACTGAGATCAATCTTTCACGCATAATCAGGTGTGCTCTGTACCTATCAGAAAGTGATTACGATTCATTAAAAAGCTATACCGATAAAGCTTTAAATGATCCTCGGAATGTTCTTTGGTGGGCAGAATATGACAATCGTAATGTTCAAAAACGAGATTTTAATTACAGTTTTAATAAACAAATGGCATAGTTCGGTGCTAGGTAGTGCCTAACAAGTCGCTCAAGAGGGAAAATTTACAGTTGGCTGTTTTCACTCCGTTCAACATTTTAGCCAACTACAAATTTCCCCTTAGCGGGGCGTTAGGCATATCAAGGAGTATGAATGTTGATTTCACGTATAGTTATCTTAGCTTTAGCTACTTTTTCTCTTCAGGCGTGTAACGCTATGAAAGGTCAATCTGACATGGAAAATATGGTCAGGCTAATGAAGCAAAACTCACCGGAAAAATATGAGGCTGTTATGCACTCTTTTGTGGAAAGCGCTAAAAATAGTGATATAGATAAAATGGTAGCTTTAACAAGTGAAGTTACAATTAAGCAAATGGGAATAGATGCTTTGAAGAGGCATTATACAAAAGACACAATCCCAGCACTGAAAGCTTGTGTAAAAATATCTGAGGGTGGTGATATAGTTCATATAGACGAATCACAAACTAAAACAGGTTCAGGTTGGGTTTATCATAAAACTTGTACTTTCGGTAAAGATGAAACTGTTGGTATTCAATTTGTTATTTTAAAAGAAAATGGACGTATTGCATTAACATCATTTGGTTTGGGGTAAATATGCCTAAAAATCTATTAAACAAGGACAAAAAACAGTTGGCTTTTGCTCCTGCGTCGCTAATTTTAGCCAACATATTATTTATCTCTTAACCAGGCGTTAGCTGTATGGAAACGGTATGTTGATAATCGGAACTATTTTACTTTTAATCATTGGTATTATTCATTCCTATTTAGGTGAAAAATACATATTAATCCGTTTATTTCGACGTGAGGATTTGCCTAAATTACTGGGAAGTGATTGGTTCACTAAACGTGTTCTAAGGTTTGCGTGGCACTTAACTACTCTGGCTTGGTGGGGCTTTGCTGCTATCTTGTATGTGTTATCAACTCCAAGCGTAAATATTCATAGTGAAATTCTCATAATAATTACTGTAGTATTTGCTTTAAGTGGGTTAACTTCACTGTTGTTTTCTCGTGGTAAACATTTGTCATGGCTATTCTTTTTTGCAATAGCAGCAATAAGTTACTATGGTGCAACACACAGCTAACAAGTAAATGAACAAGGACAAAAAACAGTTGATTTTGCTCCTTCGTCGCTCATTTTAACCAACTAATTTTTGCCTGTTATTTGGGCGTTAGGCACCAAGGATAGTCCGTGGAATATTTGAAGTATAAAAAAGTCATAGTTTTTTTAGTTTTTATTTTACTCTTTTGGGTTTCATCATGCGCATCTACAGATACTATAAGAAAAACAACTGCATCATTAGAAACCAAAGAATTTAATGGTATAAAGCACTACAAAAATGGTGAGTTTAAAAAAGCATTTAACTTGCTAAAAGAACCTGCTGCATGGGGCTATAAAGGATCGCAGTATGCTATTGCCTTTATGTTTTTAAAAGGAGAATATGTTGAGCAATCTACTTTATTAGGCATGGGGTGGCTCGGAGTGGCAAAAGAAGCAAATGTTAAAGAGTGGTCTAAACAATATGATGCCTTTTATTCTACAGCTACAAAAGCACAAAAATTAAAATTCGATAAAATAAAAGACGTATATATCCAAAGATATGGGCTTGTTGCACAAGATGTAACCTGCAGAAAATCAACTTCGGCAAAGTCTAAAAGAGTGCGTATAGATTGTCATAAATATAATGGTACAGGGGTTTTATATAACATTGATCTTGTTGAGTAAATTTGTTGCATAACAAGCCATTAAACAAGGACAAAAAACAGTTGCCTGTTTTCGTTCCTCAACATTTTTTTGCCCATTATTAGGGCGTTATTATTTAATAAGGAACATATGAGTAAATTTAAAATTTTTGGTTTTTTGTTCGTATCTTACACATTATTAGCTGGTTGCCAAAGCACGGCTAAAAAAGATTATAGTCAGCTCTTAAACTCCAACAATGTTGCGCTTACTAACAGTGAAGCCATTGATAATTCTACGGCAATAGCCTTGAATTCATCTAAACCAACCGAAACTAAAATAACACTTAAAGATTCTGTTATTCAATTTGGAAAGTACCGTTCAAATTATAAACTTTTCGAGTTTAATGGAATTAAAAGTGCTGCTTATTCAATCGAACTACGATCACTTTGTGATTGTTTAGGTTTTAGTAAAACAGTTCTATACCCCGTGGCGTATATCATTGATGACAAAGGGGCAATTATCAATGACAAGCCAACCCAACTTGGGCAAGGTTCTATGGGCTTTTCATACCCAATGAACATTCATGGTATTTGGTCTGGTACTTTTCCCAAAACAAGTAAATATTACTTTTTAGTGGCTGCTGATAATCGTGATTTAGAATCAGCGGTAGCTGACGTTAATGCACAAATGGTTTCGGCTCCTTATGCATCATTTAGTGTTCCAATGACAAGAGATGTTAAAGGCGAGCTAGAAATTAAATTGGTGTTAGATTAAATATAACAAGCTAATCAACAAGGGCAAAAAACAGTTGATTTTGCTCCTTCGTCGCTAATTTTAACCAACTATTTTTTGCCTGTTATTAGGGCGTTAGGCATATCGTTTAAATCAAGGTTTGGTGAATGAAAATAAATGTGCTTGGTAAAGTTTACATTACATTAATGTCAGTATATTTTGTTATATCAGGTTTTAATGCCTTATTAGATATTGATTCTAAGCTCGCAAGAATAGGCTTAAGCGCTATAGATTCAGATGGTAAAATTTCATTTATTTTGATCTATTGTAGCTTAATGATCGGAATAGGTGTTTCAATTGCTTTGCTATATTATTTTAGCAAGACATGGGGGTATTCTGCTCTACTCGCATCAATCATTATAGCCTCATTTATTAGCTTTAGGCTTGTGGGGGCATATATGGTTGGTGGACTAAGTAATACTCAATTATCTTTTTTAGGTGTAGAGTTACTTGAGTTAGCAATAGGTATATTTCTTTTGTATAAATCAAGTAAGCTGAATCAAAACTATGCCTAACAAGGCAATAAAGCAGGACAAATAACAGTTGGTTTTTACTCGTGCCTCACTTATTTTAGCCAACAATTATTTGCCTTTTAATGGGGCGTTATATTTACAAGTATCTATCGAGTTTAAGGAGAAACTTATGGTAATCCCCCCATTTTTAATGGAGTTCAAAAGTAGACGTTTTTCTCTGTGTTAGTTTACGTTTTTGAATTGGTGTTATACCACCAATTCCCATGTTAGGTCGCTCATGGTTATAAGTCCATAACCATTGTGTTGCTCTGTTTTGCAATTCTTCAATATCTCGATAAATATAATGGCTTAGCCAGTCATATCTTACCGTCCGATTAAAACGTTCAATGTAAGCATTTTTCTGTGGGTTACCTGGCTGCGGTGTTTTTCAAGATAGTTGGCACTGTTTACCCTAATTTTATTAAGCGACT
>JAPYOP010000102.1 GCA_029938115.1 Colwellia sp.
CAAGTTCTTCTTTGGCTTGCAGTGTTAATTTTTGCAGTACCAATACTAAGCGATCATTCAGCTTTTTAGTGGTTTTAGACATTTTCATCGTTGGGAGTATTCCGAAGGCAGAAAACATATTATACCCAATTAATGTCTGGGCAGGTTGAATTCGGGTAGCAACATCTATTAAAAACACGTTGATTCAACGCTTTGTTATGTCGCTTTGCACACCCTATTGCCCCGTGGGATCAGCCATACACGCCTGTAGGTACCAAAATAGGTGCTATCAATAAATTAAGCTTAAAAAGTACTATGCTTTTATCACCACCTTAAGACCAATGCCTTGACTTGGCCAGTGAGATTATAAAAGGGACTGAAAATGAAGCGTCTGTACAACTGCGTTAAGCACTTGATTTATTTAGGATTGTTGGCACTTGTATTACCCAATATGGCCTTTGCTGATATCACTATTAGAATGCTCACATGGGAGGGATACTCACCTGATGATCAAGTGGCTAAATTTCAATCATTAATGCAAAAAAAGCATAATATTACAGTGAAGATGGAGATTACTTATATCTCATCTGCAGACGAGTACTTTGATAATATTCGGCGTGGCAAGGTAGACATAATTGTACCCAGCCACAACATCATTAAAGATGAGCGCTATAAGCTATTATCAAAAAATTTAATATTACCCATCAACCTTAATATTGTGACTAATTACAGTAAGTTACTACCCTCTTTACAAAACGCCAGTTATGCCACCAAAGGAAAAAAAGTGTATAACGTGCCATTAGTACATGGCCCATATGGTTTGGCTTATAACACAGCAAAATTTTCAACCCCACCCGATAGTTGGAATGTATTTTGGGACGAAAGCCATAAAGGAAAATACGCCATAAGTTCTGATTATTCAGAGGCAAATATTTATTTGGCCGCATTAGCCGAAGGCTTCAAAAAAAATGAATTAACCGATATAAGTAAGCTGTCTTCACCGGCCATCATTAATCGCTTAGCGGTACTCATTAAAAATGCAGGAGTATTATGGGAAGGTGTAGACAGTGTAAAAGATTTTCAAGATAAAGACTTTGGTGCTGCCTGGGGATTTTCTTTTCCAGCCCTATTAGAAAAAGGCCAAACGTGGAAAATGGCCACCCCCAAAGAAGGAACAACGGGCTGGGTAGATGGGCATTCTATTACTAATGCCGTAGAAAATAAGCCCATGCATAAAAAAATTACTGAGGAGTGGATTAACTTTAGTATCAGTGATGAATATCAGTTAGAAGTCATTGTTAAAGGTATTGGTAGTGCACCCGTTAACATCGCGATTAAAAGCAAGCTCACCGAAAAAGAAGTAGCAACCTTTCATTTAGATGAGCCTGATTATTTTGAAAAAAATATAATTTTGTGGCCCACCTTAAATACACGCCAACGAAACTTATTCAAAAATATTTGGAATGATGCTTTAACTAAAAGCAAAACAATGTAAACAAGGCCGCGGGGCAATCCTTGTTTTGTGCGTTTAAGACAAAAATCAAAACCGACCCTCGCGTCCGCTATAAAACATAGGAAACTCATAAAGAAAGTACAGATTGACGAAGGAGCGCGCCTTTGAAAAATGTTACAGCGTATTTTTCGCTCATTTTGTGTTTTTGTGCTGGCAACAACAGCTCTGACAATGAGGACATTATAACCATCTTCACAGGAGACTAATGTAGTGGCCAAATTCACTATGCCACTACAGAAACACCTTCAAATATTAGCTCCGCAGTTACATTCAACCCGCTGGCTAAAAGATTCATGTTTTACATTTTACGATTTGCACTATTCAGCTACCCGTAAAACTGAACCTAATCTGTATGCTCACGCACCCATGGTTTCTATGATGCTGACTCGTTAGTTACTCAATGTGTAACAAGATGTATAAGCTAAAAGCCAAATGTACATCTTGATACAGATCTAACATTTTTTTGCCTCTATTGTGAACAGGTATTCCATTAACCACAGAGTCTAAATCATGTTTAATTCAACCCTTTGCAATGTAAGCGGCCTAATCTTAGGCGGCTTACTTTCTTTTCATTCATTTGCCAGCGACGGTTTAAGCCCAGGTGATAGTCAAAGCAAATGGATTGTGAGTGGTTACGCGGTATCGCTTAATAATATTTATGAGGGTGAAAAGGACATGACGTTGGTACTGCCCAATGTTGAATACCGAGGGGATCGTTTGTTCTTAAAAGGCGGTGATTTTGGTGTACGCCTATATTCGCCCCAAGATTTCAGCATGGGTGTAATGTTAACCGGCCGCGCCTCGTTTTTAAACGACAATGGCGAATACAAAAACAATACTCAGCTAGCGGGATTACAAGAACGTGAAGCTAGCCTAGAAGCCGGCCTTTACTTTATTCACAATTCCACCATGGGTCAGTTAAAAGTAAAGTTACTGGATGAAGTTTCTAACAAACACAACGGCCAACGAGCCGATGTAAATTATGTGTTTGATCTAAGCCACAAAGGCTGGCGCATTAACCCTTCTATTGGTGCCACTTGGGAAAGTAAAGACACAAACAATTATTATTACGGAGTGAGCGCAAGCGAAGCGAACGCACAACGTGCCCAGTACACCGCCACCAGCAGCACCAGTGTTAACACTGCAATTAACGCTCGTTACGCCATGAACGACAACTGGGATATTAATCTAGGTGCCGGTTATACATTACTGGGGGATGGCATTAGCGACAGTAGCATAGTGCAAGACAATGAAATTGTGCATGCAGTGGTAGGCGCCACTTACAACTTTTAATCTTGGAAATGATAGTGCTCTTATTTTATTCCGGGCACTATTTTTTTATGTAGATAACAGTCTGCTAGTTTTTCTTACTGGAATTAATATCAAATAGTTTTTTGTACGCTTAAAGAAACAGGCAAGACTTGGCACTCGCCCTTAATGGTGGCATATCCACTAATTAGAATATTAGATAAACTAGGGAATCCCGATGCCCCAGAAGCGCCCCTACCCACCTATGCCACACTCTAGAACGAACAACCTTCCTGTCGCCCGGCCAAATTTAAGATATGACTCTGTTAAAGCGACGTAATTTGGAATAGACAGTGAAAAAAACCACTTATATCAGGTCTTGTTTTGTGCGTTTAAGGAAAAATCAAAAACAGAGCATCACCCCAGTAAGGTGAGTTTTTAATGCTTAGGGTAATAAAAATATCAGTTATTATGCCTATATTTTGAATATAGAAACGACACAACTCAATATTTTTAAGGTGGGCTATAATTAGCACTTAATGTGTTAGGGCTAGTCCATTGATTACTCTAGATGTGTGCGACTATTAAAATCAGGTTAAGCCATGCTGGTTTCTTTGTAATGTATCAATACATACCTTTTGTTATCCTGCTTTTCACTACCTTTAATGCTTCTGTGATGGCGGAAGATGAGGGGCGTGTAGTGAGAATTGGCTCAGACCCTTGGTGTCCGTTTGTGTGTGTTGATAATGATGAGTCACCAGGCTTTATGATTGAAGTGGCGCAGCATGCCATGGCCTTGCATGGGTATAAGGTTGAGCACGTTAATATTAATTGGGCCAGAGCCAAGCAAATGATCCGCAGTGGAGAGCTTGACGGAATAGTGGGAACGTCAAAGGGCACCACTAAAAGCACACCCTATCAATTCCCAATAACGCCTTTAGGGTTTTCTGAGATATGCTTTTTTAAGAGTGTTTCGGACAGTTGGGTGTATCAAAACGCAGCATCGCTTAATTCAAGGGTATTGGGTTGGATTAACGACTACGGTTTTTCTGATGATGAATTGGACAGTTGGGTCAAGAAGAATAAAGCTACCCCTAGAGTCAAAGCTATTTCAGGAAAAGATGACCTTCAAAAAAGGATGATCGACTTACTATTGTTAGGGCGTATTGATACCTTTACCGAAGATCGTTTTGTAATTAAAAATATTTTACAGAATAAAAATTTGAACAATAAAATAGATATTGCAGGTTGCGTGGGCGCCAAAGAGTTTGTATATGTGGCGTTTTCTCGAAAAATTTCAGATGGTGTTAAGTTGGCCAGTACTTTAGACAAAGGGATAGAGGCGCTTAGGAAAACAGGTAGGCTAAAGTCAATATTACAAAAATACGGTATATCTGAACAAAATTGGTTGGTGAAGCACCCTGAACAATAAGCTTAACCTTTGGCAATAGATTGAGCCTCATTTTTCAAATCAAATCCGGAATTGTTCAGCAGGTTTTATCGTAGCTTTACCTAGCCTAACCGGACATCCATCTTAGTAAAAATAGCAGGCTAACACGTTACAATACTTAGCTGTGGTTAATAGCGCAGCACATTGCACACTAAATATGCCGAAGAATGACCACTTTGATGCATTAAATGAAACACAGTTCAAAACAACGGATTTAAACCGTCGGGAATTCGCAGAAATATGCAAAAATCGAGGGTCAACCATTAGACCTGACTCTCACGCCCTTAAAACCAAGGAGCCATTGGCACACAAAGATGGCTCACTTATTGCAATTTCCCTTCTGTCATAAACTCAATGAAAGAAGCGGAATGAAATGGCCGCATTGACGTGCACCACAAACAGATCAACGGCTACTTACGGCATTCATTCGTCACTGCGGGCAAAAAAAAATGGTCAATGTAAATAACACTCTGGCAGCATTACCTACTCAACAGAAAAGTCCATCCACAAGTACTGCCTTACAGCACCTAACGACACAAAGTTCATCATCAAGTTTTTCTCAGGCGTTACAAAACGAGTTACAAGCAAAAAGCCCTTCTATCGTTGAATCTAAGATAAAAAATGATGCATTTGAATTTAAAATGGATCCGCCCACGGCAATCATCAGTAATACTCAAACCGCTAACGTTGATACTTCCCCCAACACTGACACCAAAGAAGAATATAGCCAAGTTAAGTACGCGGTAGGGATGGGTTTGTACAACTACATGCTTGAACAAAAAGAGGCTGAGCTGAGAGCTAAAGCCGGACAGCAAGTATTAGAGGAGCTAGGGCTTAGTAAAGAAACCATGGCTGAACTACCCAAAGAAAAACAAGCTGACATTAATCAGCAAATAGAAGACCGCTACCAAGAGTTACGCAAGAACATGCTTGAAGAAATGATTGACCAGATGAAATTACAACTACAAAACGCGTTGCAAAACAACTCTGAGCAAGAACCCTCTGCATCACCCCAAGGCATGTTATCTATGCCCCCACCCTAATATACTTTTTGAATTTTCACTCAGTTACACTCAACATTAAGCCTTAGATTCGTTACATTAAACCCTAAAGCACTATTCATTTCACCTTGATTGTCTTAATTTTTTTCTGCACATTCATTGCCGTTGGTGCCAAGGCACATAGCCAAGGTTAGAGCATTTAAAAAAGCCATCCACCAAAGCAGAGAAAAACACAGGCGTGAATAGCGGAAATGCTAAATACAGTGCCATTTAGACCTTACCTTTGTATCCCGTGTACTAATTTTCTAATTTACCATCTTTAATATCTACGCTTTTTGCGGATGTACCCGTATAAAAACCTATCGCAACCGCTGCAACGGTAGAAAAAGAATAATAAATAGTTTCAAACCCTTTCAAATCAATGCCAAAAGCAATTAACACCATTGCAGCCACGGTTATGAGCAAATATATAAATATAGTGCTAAATAGCATTAACTTTCTGGCGCGTAATACTTCTTTTTCAGCCCATTCAATTAGTTTTTTCATTGTGCAGGCTCCTCGGCCTTTTATATTGCGGTATGAGTCCTTTATCGCAGAAACCCGTAAAGAGTACAATCTACTAAATTGTGTGCACTTAGGAAAAACGTAAAACCTGAACCGCGCTACAGAGTTACTCAGGATAAATATCCTTACTTAGGCGCTCTACGATAGATGTTTACGTTAAGGTTTTTAGGCACAAGCGTGAACTCAACGCTTTCCTGTGTTGTTGAAACACCGTTATGGTGAGTGAATTTAAATTCAGACATAACGGTGATTAATGCAGCCTTCATTTCAATTATTGAAAGAGCACGACCTGGGCATATCCTTGCACCACCACCAAATGGCATAGATGCCTTTTCATTGCTTTTTATCGTATCCTGAGGCAACTCAAGCCAGCGCTTCGGATCAAATTTATCGGGGTGTGGAAATGTTTCTTCATTATGACCTTCATAGTTAATCAGCAGCATAAGCGGTGTACCTTGGGGCACTGAATACCCTTCAATGACAGAATCCTGTAATGTTTCAGCTGACATAAATGGAACCACCGGTTTAATCCTCATCGCCTCTTGCAAGCATGCATACGTGAGTGGGAACTTTTCTAATTCTTCCCACGTTGGAACACCACCACTAAGGTTAAATTTAATCTCTTGGTAAACCTCTTCTTGTAGCGCAAGATCTTTCGCAAGATAATGAACAGTCCAAGCCAGCGTGTTGGATGTAGTGTCTTCACCAGCAAGCATTAAAGTCATGGCATTGCCGAACAACTCATCTTCAGTAAATCCATTCCCCCCGTCATCTGACGCTAAAATCATTGATTCCAATATATTGCTTGGCTCGGCCTCAGCCACTAGATTCACTTTTGCTGATTCGATAAAGTCTTTAAGGTGCCGCTTCACCGTCTTGATCGCTCTATCTACAGCGTAATCTTTTGGCAGTTTAATATATCGCCACAAAGGAAATGGACTCTTTAATCTTGAGTCTATCATAGGCATTATTTCTTTCAGGCAGATTTGAAGTTCAGTATCATCTGCCTGCAAGCAATCAAAATCCCCACCAAAAGCAAGCTTAGTCGTAATGTCGGTTGTAAATTTTTTAAACAGTAATTGAATGTTAAACGGTGTATTTACACCTTCGTCACTTAAAGATCTGGAGATAACACCGCTTAGCTTGTGAGACGTTTCAACCATAGTCGGGTAAAAAGCTTTTATAAGGGCAGGCTTGAAACCTGGCATAACCAACTGCCTTTGGCGCTTCCATGCCTCGCCTTCACTAGAGAATAACCCAAGCAAGCCCATACTTTCAAAAACGGTTGCAATGGTAGAGATACGGCTAAATTTATCAGGTCGTTGTTTTAAGATTGAACGTAAAGTATCGGGGTTAGAAATAATTACAAATGGTTTTGGTCCAATTTTAATTAATGAAATTGAACCGTATTCTTGGGCGATCTTGGCGACGTATTTATGGATGCTCGCCATTGAGAAGTCAGCGATATTGCCTAGTATGAACTTTGGCTTTGGGCCTGGTATGTCCGAAAGTGTTTTAACTTTATCGTCTTGAGTTATTGAATCAACAGTGGAATCCATACTTTTTCCTTACTTTTTAAAGTAGGTTTAAATTGAATAAAATTTTTATGATCTTTTAAAGTTTACATGTTTTATAAAATACCAAATCAACTATGTATAGTTTTTTCCACTTAAAGTTACAAACGATGATTTATGGCTGGAGCCGTCTAGACATAAGGCGCGCGCCCTACTGGTAGCGACTCTTTGATAGAGAGATCTATACCATTTGGCAGAGGGTAAGGCCTATTTAAAGCGATATAATTATTGTATTCAACATTCCAATCAAGGTGAAACCAATGAACTGCCCTTATTGCCGCAAAAACGTAGTAGGCCATTCAAAAGTTGTAATGATCCTTGGTGAAGGGCCTGCCCACGCTTCTTGCCATGAACAGCATACGTTAAGTGATAGAAGTTTTAACAACATTCACTTTTCAAGCTTGGCCACAGAAGAATTACATGAGCTTAAAGAAATGGTAATGATGGAGCTGAATGCTCGTAAGCTCGCCGACCCTGTAAATCATGGTATTGAGCTATTTACTTAACAAGCGCCTGCTCAATTAGTGGCTTATCGGGGAATTCATCCCCCGAATATCAACCCCAATAATACTAAAACCAATATTACCATGTGCATAGGCGACGCTTTTCTAGAAAATTTACTTAATAGCGGTGGTGATCCCATGGACCTAACCGCGCTATAAGCTTCTTTTGCCTGAGCAAAAACCTGGGGGCTTACTTCGATTTTGCCTCCGCTACCAATTTCTTCGCATAGCGCTTCAATTTCTTCAATACTCAAGAAATTCAAATAGGGCTCGTCTGCACTGTAGCTCATGATAATTGAATAAATTAGATCTTCATGTGTAACAGGGGTGGCAGCACAAGACCCACATATTTGATGGGCCTCGGCTTTACTATTACCGCAATATATACAAAAACTTTTCATCTTTGGCTCTTCAACTTTGAATCATGATCCAATTAAATGCAACAGTACGAAAGAGCGATCCCTTTGCCCGTATATTCGCTTCTTAATTAACAGGTTTTACGCCCTTCAATCCTGGCGCCTAATATACCAACTTTTAAGCCATTGTTTTTACTATATTTATGGAATTTATATACAAAAAGTCGAGGCTTAGGTACTGCTTTGTGTGTGTAAGGCAAAACGTGAAATTTGACTGCGCGTACCTGCTTTAAAGTTGAATTCAGGCTCCGCTATACATCTACTTTAAACGCCCTCGCCTAGGCAATAAGACTGCGCTCAATATTGTAACTAACAACCATGGAAGACTACCAGCTCCAGAGTTACTTTCACCACTAGTCTCTAACTCTAAGTTAGAGTTTTTCTGACATTCATCATCACAATTTTCATTCCACTCATCAGGCATACCGTCATTATTGTCATCTACTGAGGCGGCAGCATTATTTGGGAAAGCATCAATAATCAAACCTGAACTGGTTTGGCATTCAGCATCGCAGGCTTGGTTAAATGCATCTGCAATGTCGTCGCCATCACTGTCCACTGAAATGGCAACATTATTTGGAAAAGCATCAATAATCAAACCTGAATTGGTTTGGCATTCAATGTCGCAGGTTTGGTTAAATACATCTGCTATACCGTCGCCATCACTGTCCACTGAAATGGCAACATTATTTGGAAAAGCATCAATTATTAAACCTGAATTGGTTTGGCAATCAGTATCGCAGGTTTGGTTAAATGCATCTGCTATGTCGTCACCATCACTGTCCACTGAAATGGCAACATTATTTGGGAAAGCATCAATAATCAAACCTGAACTGGTTTGGCATTCAGCATCTCAGGCTTGGTTAAATACATCGGCTATACCGTCGCCATCACTGTCCACTGAAATGGCTACGTCATTTGGAAAAGCATCAATAATCAAACCTGAATTGGTTTGGCATTCAGCATCGCAGGTTTGGTTAAATGCATCTGCAATGCCGTCGCCATCACTGTCCACTGAA
>JAPYOP010000229.1 GCA_029938115.1 Colwellia sp.
GTCAATAGCTAAAAAAGATCCTTAGAAAATTATTTACCTAGGTGAATAGTTACAATAATCTAAGTATAGATAATTAAGGTTGAATGACTATATATGGCTATCAGTTGACCTAAAGAACAGCCAATAGCTAACGTCGTCAATGCGCACTAAGTGAGCCTTAATTAGTAAACGCTGGACGGCTGTTGAACACTCATTACAGTCTGTGAGCCTTTGATTACATTACGTTAAATCATCGGTGGACTCAAGTGTGCCAGAAACAGCCAGTCGTAACGCTTTGCTCACTGGTGCGGCTTATCCGCATCAAGTGTAGCATCTTGTTCGACCATAGCTTTTCCTATGTAACTAGGTGTATCTGTGATGATCGACTTGGTTCCCCACTCCTTAAACTTCCTTGCTGCCCTAGCATCGTTCACTGTCCATACATGATGTTCAAATCCCTTTTCCATGATGGCTTTTACAAAATTCTCGGCTGCCGCGTATTTCGGTGTGCCAAGGCCATCCGCGTTAATATCAACTAGTGTTTCCAGAACGGTCTCAAGAGATGGATTGACCTTTCCGGATTTGTCCTTTTGAAACCATGAAAGCCAGGCAGTCTCGTACTGAGGGGCCTGAGACTTCATCTCCTTAATCACATTTTTATCGAAACTGATCACAACAATCTGCTTTTCCTTGAGACCTGATTTGTCAATTTCGTTAAGTAATATAGGTATAATTTCTATCCCACTTTTGATTTCGATATATATTTTCTTCTGTTCAGGAATGGTCGAAAACACTTCTGAAATGGTAGGAATAACGGTTCCCTTAAAAGACTTGCCGCCAACATCAAGCTCTTGTAATTCACTTAATGTTGATTGAGCTACTACTAAGTTTCTATCCGAATACTTTCTTGTTTCGCTATCATGGATACAGACAATATATCCGTCTTTTGTTAAGTGAAAATCGCCCTCAATGGCATCCGCTCCTTGTTGCCATGCCAATTCAAATGCGGGAATCGTATTTTCTGGCGCAATTTGGGACGCACCGCGATGTGCTACAATTAGAGGGGGCTCTGCTTGTCTCGTGGTACAAGAGGTCAGCAGTATTGCTACCATTATTGCAATATAGGTCGATAATTTCATAATTTCTTTTACAGTTCGGTCGAACGCCCATAATAAATGGCTAATTAACTAGCGTTTGCTTTGCGTTGTTTGCAAATCGAGTGACAGTTTATTTGTCCGAATTAAATTGATTGTTAGAGTGCAGCTTTAAAAATAAGTACATTTACCACTAAACTTGATAATAAAAACAATTGCTTATTAAAAGACACAATACGACATTGTATTGTTATAGGAAAGGATAACCAGAAAAAAGTTTAATATGAGCTTTGAAAAATGCCTTTTACTTAAGTGGAACCGTTCCTTGTTTTTACTAACTTACCAAAGCAATTTTGGAATTATAATTAGCACCATCTAACGCCTCATTAAGAGGAAAATTGTAGTTGGCTAAAATGTTGAACGCAGTGAAAACAGCCGACTGTAAATTTTCCTACTATTAATGCCTTGTTAGCACTCTTAGATTTAAATAGTGGCGCCAAGGCCGAAGCGTTGAACTGTGTTCCGTTGGGTATCCCCCCGTGTCAGAATAGTTGTCACCCCTAAAATTTAAATTTTTTTAGATCG
>JAPYOP010000103.1 GCA_029938115.1 Colwellia sp.
TGCCGTTGATCTTCCTTCTATTGATATTAACTTAGAACTTTTTGCGGTCTTCTTAGGTCTTGAATGATAAATTAAGCAAGAATTATTTTAGCTAACTCTTCATTAGGCGGCAATTTTTCACTAATAAGTTTTCCCGTCACACTATGATATGCCAAACCTGTCATCACTTTCTTAAATATGGCTTTCATTACAGGTCGCATTATCAACTGCCCCATCACCCAACCAAGAGGGCCACCTTTGACAACAAAATCTGCTGACATATAGATTTCACTGCTGTTTTCATCAATCGCAGTCACTTTCATTTCTGATTGCATGCTTTTTAGCGGCATTGAATGGTTAGAAAGATCCATCTTATAGCCTTGCCCGACTTGGTATTCAATAATTTCTTCTACAAGGCTTGAACCGTCATTAAAAGTACAAGATCTTTTTGCGCCTAAACCTGAGCTAATATCATTGACACTACCAGATGATTTAATCGTCATCGCAAACTTTTCAATACTGCTATAGTCCTCAAGAACCTGCCACACTTTTTCTGCTGGTACGTTAACCTTTAATGTCTTTTCACAATGATGTGCCATGATATTTACCTTGTATTTAATTAATTTCTACAAACTAGCTATTGTTAGCTAACGGAATACTTGTGCCTGTTGCTCTCTACCTGTTGAGTTAATTACTTGCTTTTAAACCTTGAATAATTATTTCGATTGATGTGGTTAAATCTTTTTCAAAGTCTGGTTTCAATGCCTGAAACTCATCGAGTTGATAGACTTTTGTTAATGCGTCACTTTGCATGGTTGCTGCCCAAGAATTTGCCGTGGCTGCATAACTTAAGGTCAACAGCTTGAAAGCCTTTTCACCTTCAATATCAGGATATATTCTCGTGATATCCAACGTCAGGCGATAAAGTAAATTCATCGACAAACGCTTAAATTCCAACAACTGTTCAAATGAACTATTTCTTTCTAAAGAAGTAAAAAGGATGGGCATTAAATCTAACAACTTGGGTTGTGACAACAACGAATTCAGCCAAATATCAGCAAAGATTTTTGCCGCCACTTCTTGTTCAATCACCTGTAACTGCTGACTAAAATCATCTACCCACTGTTCAAATAAGTCGGCAAAGACATTCAGGAAAATGTCATCTTTCGAACTAAAATAGCGATACATGTTGGATTTTGTAAAGCCCGCTTCAACAGCAATGCCATTAAAACTGACCTTATCGTAACCATTCTTTTTAAATAGCGTAAAAGCAGCTTGATAAATAGCCTCTTTTCGCTCATTTTTCTTTTCGTCTGTTCTTGCACGTTGCCAATTCATGTAAACCACATAAGTGTCCACCAGTCTCTTAAGTAAACCATAAGAGACCAGTAGTCTTTTGTCAACAATAAATATCACCAAGGTTAATAGATAGTATTAATCCCTCATTAATATTTGTGTCTTAATTATGAACAGCATTAAAGATTCTTAGAGTAAGAAAACTAGAATATTTGACGGAAAGGTTGTCGCTTTGATTTAAAGTTTCTATGACCGCAATGGTGGCATTGTTCACACTCAGGCTTAGCGACTTTCTGGCAAAAGACATCTTCAAAATCCCCGTATACTCATCGGTGGGGAACGTCAGCTATCGTATCTTTGTTAACATTGAGCCAGTGATCATCAGAGAGTTCTTTAGCTAGCCAAAAGCGGACATAAAGTTTTTGTGAACCCATAATAATGTTTTGGGTAATATTACCGAGATTTTATGCTCGCTTGTCAGACAGCTTTTCAAAGCCGACCTTAATATTTTCAAAGCCTTAGGTGAACTGCTGGCACTTTGAAATCATGCCAATACAATTATGTGAACGGCCGCTGTGTGCGTTGTTGCCATTTTGGGAATGAATTATTGGTTAGGTGAAATCTATGTCTTCTGAAATACTAATAGCTACCGTTCATGTTCGGTTATCGAATGTTAACGATGAGTATAATTAACTTAACTTGATCCTGAGGGATATCAAATACTCTCTTTCTAATAGTAGCAATAAAGCTCTTTGTCAGAAAGTTTAAAAATCAAAGAACAAATATTAACAGTTAGTTACTGACAGATTACAGCATCAAGACAATCGCCAGAGTAGTATATAAGCATCTTTAATCAGTTAATTTTAGGGGCTATTTATGCCAGTGCATAATGTAAAACAAGATATCGATATAAATTATTTAATTCCTCCAATGTCTAATATAGATAATAGTAAATACTTAATTCAGACAAGCTCTGAAGCCGAGGCTATCACGATACGATATGGATTAGCCTCAGGAGAACTAGCTACTCCAAACATGCGTACTGAATTGTACCACTTGGTTCGTTGGTCAGGCGAAACACCAATATACTCATTAAAATAGTATCTTATATATTTTACTCCTTTACTTGTCGTAGCAATTAAGCGTGTCTTGTTTAATGGATCTGGTAAGTGAGTATTGCAATTCACAGATATTATGACTACTTAAAAATCATGCCAATAAAATTACGTGAGTGACCGCTTAGGTGGCATTTTTGCCAGTCAGGTTATTCGATTAATTGGTAATATTTATAGTCAAACAATGCATGTTTATATCTGTGGGAAACTATATCGTATCTTTGTTAACATTAAGCTAGTGACCATTAGAGACTTCTTCAGTTAGCCAAATAGCTGACATACACTTAAATTTCATCGATGTCGATTATGTCAGCGTCCTTATAGTCACCTAAATCAAGAGGGTGACCCACAAGCGTTGTTTGAAACTCTGGTAACGTTAAGTCATTTACGTAAGCAATTTCTGCAACTTCAGTGTATTTGTTTATAGTGGTGACTAATTCTTCATTCATTTTCTTAAATAGTGTTAATGGCATACGTATCGGTTTCACCCACATAAAGTGTTGTGGTGATTTCTCGCCAGATACAACTGTATCGCAAGTGCTTTTAATAAATCGAGCTATATTGGTTTTGAGAACTAAACTATCTGACGAGAATCCTATAGGGGTAGCTACTAAAAGTTTAATATTGTTATTGGGTAATAATTCTAACAAACTAAGTTTTTCAAGTGCGCGTAAATACCTATAGGTTGATAGTTCATTTATATCGTTTTCTTTTTGAATCGATTTAGGTGATTTTGAATAATAAAAAATTTCACTAAAATAATGCCATAAATTAGGCATTCGATAAAAAGCTTCGTCTTGTTCTGGAGTAAAGTAATTGCAAAGTTTTGGTCGTTGTTTTGCTTCTGTGAGTAGTGTATCAAGTTGTATTTCGCATAATTCGGCTAACATGAGCAGTCGATCAAAACCTATATCTTTGGCATTAAGCATACGTTTTACTGTATTCTCAGAAACAGAAAAAATGTCAGCAATATCAATATAAGTCATGTTTCTTTCTTTTAATTTACGTTTAATAACCTTCAGGCACTGATTAATAAGATGTTCATTCATTTTGTTATTCATAATACAGGTAACAATTAGTGACGATTTAAATCGCATAGTATCAAGTTGTGAATTAAAAGTATCAATTATTGGCTCTTTCTGAATGAGGCTTTATGTTCTACTTAAATTAATTCACTATCACATCATAAAATTACATGATGAATTCAAAACTATATGCCAAATGCTAATGAGCAAGACCAAAGCAGTACGATAAGTAAATCTATAGGATGGTTTTACCCTGTTATTTTCACGCTTATTGTTGCCACTATTATCAATCAAGCAGTCATTTATTGGCTTAACTATAAATGGCCATTGACTCTTGTTTTTGTGAATTACTATGGTGTGTATTTTTTAACCATATGGTTTGTACGAAAATATAATTATGATCACAATACTCAAGATCAAGACAAAGAAAAACATCCAGCATACGATTGGCCCTTGCCTGCACCTATCGTAAAAATTGGAAAGTTCGCGCCAATTTTCACTTATTATCCTTCGGTTTTACTTTCACTGCTAAATCCATTTTTGCTCTATCAACAAATTAAACAACTTGTCGGCCAAGGAATTATAAACGGTCGCATAAAGCATAACCCAGAGAATTTTGCTAATTTTCAGTCTAAAATACAATATCGCTTACCATTTAATAACGAGTGGTTGATATATCATGGCGGCCATACACCAGCAACATCGCACTCATGGAACGTGTTAACACAACGTTATGCATACGACTTTGTTATGGCTGACAAAGAGTTCTCCCGCCATAAATCGAAAGGAAATCATGTAAAAGACTACTATTGTTATGGTCAAGAAATTGTAGCAGCAGCAGATGGCGAAGTTGTTAAAGTGGTTGATGGTTTGAGTGATGGACTTTGTGTAGGTTATTTTGTTGTTGATTTTTTAGCACGTGAAATGGCTGGCAATCATATTATTATTAAACATGCAGAAGGTGAGTACGGATTTTACGCTCATTTATTACATAATAGTATTGAACCAAAAGTTGGCGACAAAGTAAATCAGGGACAAATTTTGGGCGTGTGTGGCTTTAGTGGCAATGGCACTGAACCTCATTTACATTTTCACTTACAGGACGGTAAAAGTTTTTATCACTCCATGGGCTTACCAATTAAATTTAATGATTTGAGTATAAATGGAGAGTTAATTGAAAATGACTACATTATAGAGCGTGGAAACCGAGTTAAACATAACAAAGTACAACTTACTTAATAACTTTATAAATCAATATTCTTACCAGAACTATGTATAGTCTCTAGCACATTCTTGGCATATTCGAGACCTAAAAATTAATTAGGCTATCGTCCGCTATCGTATCTAAACGGTCTCTTCTAATGTGGTTTTTCATTCTGAAACAGGTGGGGTTAGTGCCAAATAGTCATTGGTTTTTTGTGAAACCATGATCATGTTTTGGGTAATATTACCCAAATTTTATGCTCGCATGTCAGGCAGTTTTAAGCTCACACCGCGGTCATTCACGTAATAGCATGAATATGAATTCTCAGCGCCAAAAACAGGTTTTTGTTTATGCTTACAATATAATAATACTGATATTTGTGACAATAAATTAAGTTGGCCGAGTGTATACTTCTACTTTATTTCTTCCATTATTTTTAGCTATATATAAAGCCTCATCTGCATTTTTTAGGTGATTTTCCATATTAGTATTATCGCAATTCGATACTCCAAAGCTAGCTGTAAATTGTATTATTTCGTTACCAACCTTGATAGATATTAATTGTGTTTTTTTTCTTACTCTTTCAGCTAATTGTTCAGCCTCTTTTACATTCGATTCAGATAATAGGATTGCAAACTCTTCCCCCCCGACACGAGCAACTATATCCTCGTTTCGCACTGAATCTTTGAGAACTTTTGAAAACAAAATAATTGCTTTATCACCAACATCATGACCAAACTTATCATTCACCATCTTAAACTTGTCTATGTCACACATGATAATAGATGTTGAATGACTTTTCCTTTTAGCACTGCTTAAAACTTTCAAACCTTGCTCAAAGAAATATCTGCGATTATATAATTCAGTCATACTATCGGTAGTAGCTTCAATCAATAATTTATTTTTTATATCATTAAAGTAGCTTGAAAATATAAATAGCGTTAACACAGCTAAAGAGGCAGGTGAATAAACAAAAATTTGTAGAAAAAAATGAATAAATAGTTCGTCATGAATTATTACTGTGTTTACTAACCAAATATTATATAGCAGAGTTAACAAGTTAAAATAAAGAACAATGACAACACCTTTATCACCAATATTGAGTTTTTCTTTTCTATTAGTTACATAAAATATTGCCAACAGAATGGTAATAACAACAAACACATAGCTAACTAAAAGATCGTACCCACCTATAAATAAATTGATTAATATATGAATTATTGCAATGCCAACAAGTAGCCTAATATTAACAGTTTTTTGTGAACGCCAGGCAAAAGCAATAACTAGTGAGGTATAAGCTATAGCTAAAAATACATCAGTGAGAACATCGTTAATGAAAGATAGTAAATTTTCAATGTTATTAGGGTCAAAATAAAACAAAGATAATGAAATGGATGATATGAATAGTAAATATGCAAAATAGTAAGCCCTAAATGCATATCTAGAAGGCTTTGCGTGCTCTAAGTCTTCTAAGCCAAACGAAGCAATAAACATTGAAATATTCAAAATTACAGTACTAATTACTAAGTATTCAAATGACTCCATATTATTTCCATCCAAGTTAAGTCACATATAAATTGTAAAGCAAGTCACTTTGTCAAAATTATAGTGGTTCATAATAGAAATAACAAATTGATTTCAAGGGGTAGAACACTTGAGATTTAAAGCTTGTACTACCGATGATCTCTCTGAATTGCCGTTTAGAAATTAAAAGTTAACCACAGCTTTCAGGAGACATAGGTTTGACCTAACCAATAATTCGTTTCATGACAGGCAACTGAGGTGGGCATTCTTGCCAATCAGGTTATTCGACTAATTGGTAAAATTTATAGTCAAACAATACATATTTATATCTGTGGGGAACGTCCGCTAACGTATCTTTGTTAACATCGAACCAATGAGTATTAGTATATTCTTCAGCTAGCTAATATCTGACAAAATCCATCAGCAATTTTGGGGATGTAGAGAATGATTTTGGCATCGAAAATTGCCTACTATCATATTGCGTCCTTTCTCTACTATGGCTGTAGAATGTCAATGAGGTGGAGTACAGTTAGAGTATGACTTAAGTTACCTTAATTCAATGGATTAGGTTGTTCATGTAGTAAATATTCCATCTCAAATTTAACCGTAGCAACGGCTATCACTGGTGTTAATACCCAGTTCGGATATTTACACCATCAACTAATTTACCCTAATAAAATACACCCGCAGTTTTAGTGGGCTATACATTACCCCCAATACCCTAAGCAACGGATTAAATCCTTTTTGCTCCGTAAAAATTGCTTGATAATGCATTAAAACAATTGAATTTACCCTAATACCCAATTCGCCCTAATGGGGTTTATACTAAATAGGGTGGATATTGTGCCTATAAGGTATACCAATAAATTAATGAAATGGGTGTATAAGCCACTAGTGATGCAGAGTATAGAAAATATTGGTGCGAGTGAAAATTAGGAAAGAATTTAACCAATCGATAGATACAAAAAAGCCCTAACCGAAGTTAGGGCTTGAATGAATGGTGCCGACTGCCGGAGTCGAACTGGCGACCTACTGATTACAAGTCAGTTGCTCTACCAACTGAGCTAAGTCGGCACACAAAGCTGTGTGCAGTATCAAATGATACTTTGGCACCGAAACAATGCTTAATATTTCTATTGAGCACCATCTCTGAAGATGGTGCCCCGACCCGGAATTGAACCAGGGACACGAGGATTTTCAATAGAAGGGGTCGTCGAATACCTTTAATAAACAATTGATTAAAAGTGAAAAATAAAACTTTGCAAAAACTTTGCAAACGCCAGCTACCTTTGTTCTAATGTTATAATGACAAAATTATTAGAACGACACGACATTGATGATTCCCTGTATGTCTTTTTACAAGATAACAGTAAGCGTTGGTACGCACGCTTTGTACTGTACGGAAAATGGTATTGCAAATCTACAAAGCAAACTAGTAAAGATAAAGCTATTGCAATGGCACACCGTATATTTTTGGATCATGAAATACGAATAGAAAGTGGCACTCTGGTGCAAAGTAAACGCTTTCGTGATGTAGCAGAGCTTTGTATTAACAAGATGAAGCTGCAACTTGACCATGGTGACGGCAAGAGCGTATATAAAGATTATATCAGAGCACTAAATAACTATCATATACCTTACTTTGACCGCATTTATATTACGTCTATCAATCAAGATAGCATTAGGCAGTTTGATAAGTGGCGTAATGATTTGTTAAAACGCGTACCCGCTAGGTCAACATTACAAACCCATAATTCAGCTCTACAAATGGTGTTCAAAGAAGCTATCGAACAACGATGGATGTTAGCAATCCAAGTACCAGTGTTAAATAGTAACGGCGCAGCAGGGCAAAGACGTGCTTCATTTAGTACGGAAGAATACAACCGTGTATTCGACGGTATTATTGCACTAGAAGATAATAGTCATACAAGTAAAACAAGGCAAATACGTGAGTTGCTAAGAATGTATGTTGAATTTGCAGTGAATACTGGTATTCGACCCGGTACTGAAATGGAAAACATTACATGGGGTGACATTACGCTTAAACGAGAAGATGAAAAAATTGCATTCTTTGTCCATGTTCGCAAGGGTAAAACGACCAAATATACAGGAACTCGTGAAGTGGTTTGTAAAGATGAAATTTTTGATTGTTTAAGTGAATTACGAGATGCATTTCCACAGCGAAAACCGAAAGATAAATTGTTTAGGCTGGCAGATGGCTCTAGTACAAATCAACTAGGTAAAGCCTTTGCTAAAGTGCTTGAAAAGTTGGATTTGGATGAGTCAGCTCATGGAGTACGTACATTATATTCTTTAAGGCATAGCTACATCACATGGCAATTAATGAGTGGCAAAGTGAGTATTGAAGTGCTTGCCAAACAATGTGGTACAAGTATTACCATGATTGAGCAGCATTACAGCCATGTGGTGCCAAAAATGTATGCTAATGAATTGTCTGGTGTTGAGTTCACTAAGGAGAAAAAGGGTAAGAAAAATAAAGGCCTGAGTAGGAAAGGGTTTGCTAGAGTTGTGGAGAAAATTGATGCCTGGGAGCGAGAATACAAAAAGCGGGGGTGTATTTAGTAGAATTAACGAATTCGTTAACTCTACTATGAAATGGTTAACCTTAGGTTATGATATTAAGCGTTAACGGCATCTTTCAATGCTTTCCCTGCTTTAAATCCTGGCACATTTGAAGCCGAAATTTGAATTTCAGCGCCTGTTTGCGGGTTACGGCCTTTACGGGCAGCACGAGCTGATACTTTAAATGTGCCAAAACCGACTAGTGCAACATCACCACCATCAGCTAATTCAGCTGAAACCGCACCTATTAAACTATCTAATGCACGACCTGCAGAAGCTTTAGTAATATCAGCATCTTCAGCGATTTTGTCTACTAATTGACCTTTGTTCATAATTATTTCCTATTTGGTTTTTATTGTTGTTTTAATACTAAACAAATATGCCTATGTAGGGCAATAATTATTGAAACATAATT
>JAPYOP010000230.1 GCA_029938115.1 Colwellia sp.
TTTTAACCTTAAACACCGAAGCTCAATATACCCTTTGGACGAGTGGCCCCGAATTATTTGCTAGTGCTAAGGTAGGTAACGTCAGTAGAAATACGGCTAGTAATAGCCTGGCCGATTTAGTGTCAGGCGATACTGTTCAGTCTGAGAATTACTCTACTGGCCTTCGTTATAATGTTAATAACAATACATATACTATTGAGTCATCTCTTATTTATAATATTAATAAGTTTGATGACGGTGTGGGTGAGTACAATGGTGGAACATTGCAACTAAACACACGTAATGGGGTTAATGCTCGAAACGTTTTTTGGCAGTTAGAAAGCAACTTTTCTACCAAAAGCCAAGACTTTTCAGGTGAAACAAGAACTGGAGATCAATATCGAGTTGATGCACAATTAGGCTTATTAACCTCATTCAATTTCAATCCCTTTATCCGTTTTTATGATGAAGATTTGTCAGGTGACTTCGTTAATCAAAGTCTACAAACGACTTCGTCATGGGGACCTGGAATTCGTTGGCTAGTTTCTCCACATTTAATGCTTGATGTTTCCTATAACATTGTTGCCGATGAAACAGTTAGTGATGATTATGTTGACACGTCAGTTCAGTGGGAGCCTTCAGCAAGAACGTCTTTGTCCGCAGGCTATAGCCAGCGCTTTTTCGGTGATTCTTATGAACTTGACATAAAGCACAGAACTAAACGACTAACCAATACTGTTACCTATAATGAAAGTCTAGAGGTGTTTGACAGAAACAACTATGAACAAATCGATATTGGCGTTTTTTGGTGCCCTGCTGATGTTGTTGTAGAAAGTATTGCTCAATGTTTTGTCCAGTCGGAGCAACCGAGTGATGGTGATTACCAGTTATTAAGCTTCTTTAATTTCGAACCCATTGAAAGTAACGAATTCTCTTTATACAAGCGCTTCGCTTGGACATCTAGATTACAACTTGCCAGAACTTCTTTTGCTATCAATACCTTTGCCACAAGACGAGAAGCGCTAGAGTCTAAAACAATTGATGATACCGCAGGGGCCTCTTTAACAATTGAAAGAAAAATTAGCGGCAAGAGTAAACTGACCTTATTAGCAAAATATGATTACCTCATTTTTGATAAAGAAAACCCTGAAGGTAGCCGACAAGAAGACCATTACCGAACTATTTCAGCAACATACACTAAAGACTTAGCGTCATCATTATCGACTCATTTTACTCTTCAACATGTAAATAGAGATTCAAATCTTGATCAATATAGTTATGATGAAATACGCGCAATAATTAACGTAACAAAAGAATTTTAACATGTACGAAAGCTACTATGGTTTTACTGAAAAACCATTCCAATTAAGTCCAGATCCACGATTTTTCTTCGCCACAAATCATCACCAACGCGCGTTGTCCTATTTACAATATGGCTTAGACCAAGGTGAAGGCTTTATTGTTATTACTGGCCCTATCGGTACCGGTAAAACAACCATTGCAAGAAATTTACTCTCATCAATTGGTGATGAAAATATTGTTGCTGCGCAATTAGTCACAACAAAACTATCACCCCATGAGCTTCTTGAGCTTGTCGCTGCGGAGTTTAAAATCCCATTAAAGGGCAATAGCAAAGCTGAACTACTTCGCGGTA
>JAPYOP010000231.1 GCA_029938115.1 Colwellia sp.
GCACTTGCATCGGTTAAAAAGGGCACTTCACCCAAATAGCAACAGGTGAATCAATAAGGGGGTCAAAGAATAAACTCAAAAGATACAGTCTAACCAATATCCTCTACACATAAGAACAATCGAGTATTTATTGTTAGGGGCTTTAGGTTGCAATATAAAATTTTTGTCTGATCAAAAACTAGATAGACTACTTTAGCTTATTCCTAAATTAGCCCCCATATTGCACTGTCAATTGAATTCACGAATATTGATAAAAATTAATCATTCATAAACGTAGTCACTATTGACTCCGTTATTATTTATCATCCATCATTTTAAAAAGAATTCACTACTGATTCCCACTGCATTGCTTTGTCCTCTTTAATTAAGTTTAGTTGAGATAAATAGACACATTAACTATACTTCGCGCCTTAAAACAGACATGGATGTAAATTAGAGTGATTAAAATCAAAGCGGCAGCTATTAGTTTAATTGGATCATTGGTATTAACTGGGTGTGGTGGCGCTTCTAATAACTCATCAACAGAACAAAATCCCAAAAATAGCGTCGACTCCTTTATGGGATATAACAAACTGAGTATTACTCCAGAAACCTTAGCGGGTACTTGGGTAGCCATTGGTAAAACTAGTGAAGTGAGAACAGACCAAATTAGAGATTATGAGCTGACAATTAAATCGAATATTAAAAGTTACTTCATCATTCGCCCAACAGGTACTGATGAGTTTGAATTTTCTGATTGCCTAACTACAATAGGTGACTTCCAAACATTAGAAATTAGTAACAATTCAATAGAAGTTAATGATAAAAATTCTGATATTGAAGGAAGATCTTTGTTAAAAGGCGAAATAAGCGAAAACAATAGCATTATTGTTGATTTTCTTCACTTCGCCCATTTCGGTGAAGAAGAGGCCCAAATTGAAATGGTGAAAATCAGCAATGAATATAAGGCTTTAGGCGAGTTCGTAATATCCTCATCTCAAGCTGCTACCGAAAGCTTCGAAATAGCATGTGTAAATAAAAATAGCCGAGTTTTTACTGATAACAAAGGAAGTCAATATTCTGGGGATAGCTTTATTACAGAAGCGTTAGTTAAGGAATCTGCGGGGTCTAGTTGGGCATACATGGAAGATGGCTCTGCATGGAACATAACTCAAGCAGTAACACATTTTGAGGCAGGCAATTTTTTTGAACAAATAGAATTAAGCCCGACACAATACGAAGGCGACGAAAGTGGTGAGATTTTTAGCTTTGACATAATAGAAGAAACAGATTTTACTACAATGATCACTTTTATAGGTAAGCAAGAAGATCAAAGAGTAGAGTCAGGTATATCCATCAACTTTAATGGCTCTCTTACTATCAATTTACCGACTCAGTAACTTATTACACATATTCATGCCTTTTTGATTAATATAAACTGTTTATCAATAAGGCATGCTCAAGCATGAAATACATGCTCATACATCACCTAGAATATACCTCAACACACCGATCTTAAGTTGAAGTCAGTACTAGCAGCACTCTCAACCTTCTGGCAACGTTAAGTATTCTGCCACACTCGCTACGCTGGGTTCACTTAAAAAGGGCACTTCACCTAAACAAGGCACACGAATCATTTTCTTTAAACTGTC
>JAPYOP010000104.1 GCA_029938115.1 Colwellia sp.
CTTTGAAGTTATCATCAAAAGACTCATATCTTTATCTAAGGGGGGAAGGTCCGTTATCAGGAAGCTGTTAAAGTAATGTGGTTGTTCAGCTATGTCCGCTCTAGATCAAAACATACAAAAAATTTCAGTATGAATTTAAAAATGTTAACTTCCGCAAAGTGGCATTAGTTAACCTTATCATTCTACCCAAGTAGTTAGTTTTTTGGTTTCAAAATTCATCAAATACTAACGACTGCTTGGTGCGCCAAGACGACATAAGCAGGTAGTTATGGCTGAGGTCGGCTTCAAGGCTCATTAGGGACTGTTATTGTACAAACCAATCAGGCTGGGAGCGAGATATTTATTCAAAATGTTTTTCTTTATTTTCGAGTATTAAGTTTCGGTATGCTGATGGACTATAACCAACTACATTTTTAAAAGCTGTATTGAATGTCGATTTAGAATTGAAACCTACGTCAAAGGCAATACTAGTGATTAACTTGCCACTATCCTGTAAAGCCTTCTTCGCTTCTTCGACGCGAAAGTTATTAACAAATTGGAAAAATTTGGTATTTAAAAATTGAGAGAATGTTTCTGAAATGTGATTTTCAGTTTCAGAAATAGACTCAGACAGCTTGTTTAGAGATAAGTTATCCTGCAAGAACAACTTGTCTTCTTTCATTGCATGTTCCAGTTTTGACGCAATCAATTGCATTTTGTCAGCACTAAGTAAAACGGCTCTAATTTGATTAGAACGAGGTAAGCCTTTCTCTGATTTATTAAGCACTTTTTGGCTTAATGCTTTTTGCATAAAAATAGCCAGAGCAAAAACCTCTAAAACAGGCAATAACTTCCCTGATCCAAACCAAAACCAACCCAACGCACCTAGAGAAAATTCAATTGCATACATTAGCCATACCACTCCCCAAATGAGCAGCACAGGTCTAAGCCAATCTACTGAACGTTGCTCAATGTTAGAAAAGCGCTCCAAGAGTTGCTGACGGTGAGAGTTATGGAGTTTTAAGGCCATTATTAAGAATACAACGGTGTATGAAATAAATACAAAAGTCGTGGATAAACAAGTAAATATTGCTATTTTCCACAATTCCGAATCTCTAGTCGCTGAATTAGCTAAGGCCAGTTTCTCTGCGGGACTGATCATAAATATGAAAGGAAGCATGACCAGCAAAACTAGAATAGGACCAGACAAGGTTAGTGTCCACAACCGTTTACCTACAGCTTTGTCTGGTGACATAGTGGCATGAGCATAAAAAAAGAGGGCTGGTCCAAGTAAAACTCTAAACGGAAGGTGTGCACCGACTAATCCTGGCGCATAAACATATGCACCTGAATAGATAAACAGCTCACCGGCCAAATGCATCAACAATAATAACAACAGTCCTTTAAGGAAAAGGGTTTGTCTTTCCTTCGGCCTTTTGAAGATCTCTAATAAAGCCAATATTGTCATTCCCATCATGCAGGAATATATAACTGTGGGAAAAAGATTGACCATGTAATTACCAGATAAAAAATTGTTATTGCTCTCAGTAACTATAATGTTAAATTGCTCTTAAATCCACATATCGTCAAACTGATCCCCCTGTCTAATCCCACACGATGCAAGCGCTAGCTTTTCTAATTAACTTTTTTCGATTCAAGGCTAACTATGACACTGCTTCTTGTTTCCAAGTGACTGCCAAATAAATAATGAATAAGCCAGTAGCAATCTCAAAAAAGCTAAAGAACATATAGTGAAGTGTGCCGCCCATCATTACCGTAAAGGCTTGTATTGAAGTGGTAATGAGACCCGCAACAATATTAAAATATTTGTTTAGTGTGAAAGTTAAGAACCTAGATAAAACAATCATGATCACAGGGATTTGCATTATAACGGCAAACATCAATAAGAATTCTTCAGTGATCTTCATGCCACCGACATCACCAGACAAAAATGCCTCTAAATATTTGGCAAGATGTAAAGTAAACACATCGCAATAGATATAATTAGCCGTTAAGTAAATCCAAAGAAAAGGTAATAGGTTTTTACGATCGCCATCCCATTCAAAAATTTTAATAGCATTTTTCTTATTTTTCATAGCATTTCTCTTATTAAGTTTTAAGTACTAGGTTTTGATATGAAAAGTACCCCAATTTAGTAGTGTTGACGCTTTGATGGGCCTATTCGAATGTGTTTTTTCAATTATTTTAAAAAAACTTTCCTTTTACTGTTTTATAAAGGTTGCGAGATTACACCTGTTGATTTTAAACGCCGTGTTACCTGTCGATTTAGCCTTAAAATATTGAAGCCGCTTTTTGACATATGATTTTTATTCCTTAATTAACAAAAGAAATCACAATAGAAAACGAATGGAGTAATGGAGTAATAACAATAAATGAATTGCTCCAATTCGTAGTCCTGTGCTTCGAATTATAGTTAAAATGTAATCGGTCCATCTGACATTACAGTTAAAAGAAAAGGAGTAAAACCGACCATGCCTATCATCATGAGTATTGTCACAACAAACAGCACACCACTTGTTGCAAATTTAATACTGTTACTTCCTTTTTCTTTTGCATAAAAATACAATTGCAGGATCAAAAGGGGAAAAACAAAACAGCCAAATGTCCAAATAGGGAAAAACGGGTCGCCGAATGCAGGACTCATTCCCAACAAGTTTCCTGTCACTAGATAGCTGAATACGCCTATTCTTAATACCCATTGAGCATTTGATACAAAAAACAACCGCAAAGCCCACTTTCTGTGACTAGCTATATTCTTATCTATAGCACGACGTACTGTAAAGTAAGCAAACCCCAGTATAAGAAAACCATTGATAGTTGTACCGATACCTGAAAGGTCAATCGGGTCAGGATTTCTTATCCACACCAAATAGAAGCCAGAGATAGCCAAACAAAACACCGTTGTTAGGTATACATAGCCATTGATTTTATGGTATTTCGGAAAAGAGATACGGATTTTGGGGATCAATTGCAATGCTCCGCCAAATGCTACAATGCCAGCACCTATAGCATGTGCTGCAAAAGCGAGATTACCGGAAAAATCACCTGCATGGAAAGGTGTAACACCCATAGGTTCCCAGCGATTCCAGATCTCCATATTATCGTTAATCACTGAAAACCCATAAAAACCAATGATGTAATAAAAGAAAAACCACTGTCCAACCAATGTTGTTATAAACCAAAACATGGTGGTGTATTTTAACGATTGATTAGCTACCTTCGCAGATGATTTTTTATGTACTTCTGTTTTTATCATGTCATTTATTGTTAAGTGTGAGCCACAAACGTCCCCATATTTACTTTCCATTATAATGTCCTCTTCTCTACAGTAATTTTGCGTAGTATGAGGAAATGACTATCCTAAATCGCCCAAATGGGCCTATTCGAACGAACTTTTTCAATTAAATTTCTTTTTTAGCTGCTTTCTATAAGTAGATCGTCACACCTGTTGATTTTAAACGCCGTGTTATTTGTCGATATAAAATAAAAACTTATATATGACGGTCCTTCAACCGCTTTTTATAGATAATTAATATGGCGATGAGTAGCTTTGATTGGAGTCTTAGTCGTTTATCTGATGAGCGTAGCCTAAAATGCATAAGCGGATCTCTAGGAAGACAAGTTCAATTGAGGATGGTTTGACTTAGCAGAAGTTCAATAACGCTTACTTAAGCGTAAAAATATAGTTAACTGAAATGTTGATTGACAAAACATCAGATAAAAATGCACGCCCCCATAACCCTTATTTCACGTAGCGTCTAGCCACGCGTTGGACTTTTGAATGAAATGGGCACAAAGCCCAAAAATCCGAAGGGCTTTATTCACTACGTTATGGTTGGATTGCGTTTCACTATCCTAAATGAAACGCCCTGTGCGGAGTCGCATGCAGGGTGTTGTGGGGGCTGGACGTTAGAAACCTCCGGCTACCCTATTAGCCGCTTGTCTTGGCTGTTGATGAAACTTAATACAGCGGCTATTCACCAGCATTAGTCTGTTTCGGCAACATGAAATCACCGATAACCCCATGAACTAACTTAAGCTTTTTTTGGAACACATGCCCAACGCCAGGAATCACAAATAGCTGTGATTTTTTAATGGAATGGAACATGGAAATAGTATGCGAAATATTAATCATTTCTTGATCTCCGGCTATAATAAGAACTTCTGCTTTTATCTTACTTATATCATCAGTTGTCATATTTGGTGACGTTAAGAACATTGACATCATTTCATTAAAGTAATTTTCAAATCCTTTCAATCCCTTGTCGTGTTTTAAATAATTATCCTTCATTTTATCAGGCATATCTGTAACTTTATATTTCGTAAATTCTTTACGGTACTTCTCGTTTATAGCGTTCCAATGATAATTAGCACCTATAACCACCATTTTATTTACCAAATCGGGATGACGTGATGCGATCATTAGCCCAATAATCGCACCATCGCTGTAACCAAGTATATTTATTTTTTCGAAACCCATTTTTTTTGTTAGAGCTAGGGTGTCTTTGTACATTAGTTCATATGAAATAGGTTTCTTACCAGACGTACTTAACCCATGCTCTCTTGAATCTACAGCGACTACTTCAAAATTATTTTTTAATAAGTCAATTTGTGGACGCATATCTTCTTTAGAGCTAAAACCCCCATGTAAAATAAGTAGAGGCTCGCCCTTTCCTGTTATCTGATAATCGATAACGACATTACCAACCTCAAATTTTTCAGCGTAGAGTTTTAAAGATGTTAAACACGATAGTAGACAAACAAATATTATCGATTTCATATATTAGGTTCCTTATTGCTTTGATTCCCGCTAAGGAATGATATGGACTCCACATTTAATGAGCACCTATGTGCCATATTGAAAGTGCGAACAGTCAAATATTAAAGGAGAATCCATATGAGTTTAAGTCAAGTCGTTGGCATTGATTTAGTCAAACATATTTCAGTATTTATGGTGTAAACGCTCATCGCAAGAGACGTGCCACGAATAAACTAAACATAGTGTATTTCCTTAAATTGCTCGTTCATATCATACATCTTAATTTTGGATAATTTGAGGTATGGAGTTTAGACGAATGCAGGAAATTTACGTCGTAATGGGCCTATTCAAACGTTTAATTTCAATTATTTTCAAAACAATTGCATTTTTCACTGCTTTTTGAAAGTTGTAGGGGTGACACCCGTTGTTTTTTTGAACGCCGTGTTAAATATCGATGTAGAATTAAAATAAATAATTATCGTTTAATCACCAGTTCAAAAAGTCGCGATTTGCCTCCAAGAAGTCGGTAGAATTTATTAGTCAAAATGAATCGATTAAAGTATTCCTGTCCGGCCGTTGAGTGCCCAGACTGTGTGAAAACTATTTTGAACTAACGAAATTGAATAATATCAACGAAAAAAGGCTTTGTAGAGTAAGTTCTGTAGTACGTTTGATGTAAAACCACCTGATAAATTATGTAGCGTTACATAAAAATTTTAAGCTGAGAGTTTTCACATAGCCTGGGCTAACTGAATTCATAATTTAATCATTAATTATAATGCATTCTTTAGTCGGAGTAGTTATCGTAAGTGAAGCAAGCTCGAACGTCAGGTATAGAGAAAAAGTGATTACAACCAGAAGGTGCTTGAGCGGCTGCTGATCGCTCAAAACAGCCCTTGGGCTACTTCAATTGTTTGTGAAACCACATTACATTATCTCATTGTTGAAGTACAAGTTTTAGCAGTTATGACTGTCTGCAATGAGCTTAAACCTGCCCCACAAACAAGCAGTAAATTTCGGTTAATATTACCCTGTATATCATCAAGTGTTATTGGCTAGATATTCGTAAACAACATGCACATAACCTAAACAATCTAAGTATAGATAATTAAGGTTGAATGACTATATTTGGCTAGCTGAAGAAGGCTCTAATTTTCACTGGTTCTATGTTAACAAAGATACGAGACCGGGCGTTAGCTTTGGCATATCTAACGACAACTCACCGCCATTGACCTTCCATTATTTTGAGAGATTAAAGACGGTCTAGGGAACTTATCAATTACTCGCCAACATTAGTTTTTCAAAGACAATGATGAATAGTCTCATTTAGTTCATCAATTTTAATAGGTTTAATTAGACACTTCTTTACCCCTATTGATTTCATTTCATCTATTGACATCAAGTCTGCATAACCAGTTGCAAGAATTATTGGCAGGTTTGGTTGAATGCTTAGTATTTCAATAGCTAAATCTTTACCTGTAATACCTGGCATAGAGTGATCCGTCAAAACTAAGTCGAAATATTTCGGCTTTCTTTTAAATACAGACAGCGCTTCTTGACCGTTAGAGCATGTAGTTACATTATAGCCAATTGTTTCTAGTTGCTCTTTATATAAAGTACGTAAATCTTCTTCATCCTCGACTACAAGTATCTGTCCTTTTCCAGTTTTGAATTCACTACTTGGTGACTTTATTTCGTCAACGCTCTCATTTGATTGAGGCAAAAATATAGTGAAAGTAGTTCCTTTCCCTACAATACTTTCAACAGTAATGTCTCCACGATGCTGTTTGATAATACTATGTACAACAGAAAGACCTAAGCCAGTACCCTTTCCAACTTCTTTTGTACTAAAGAAAGGATCAAAAATATTATCAATAATATCTCCTTCGATACCACAACCCGTATCACTTATGGTTAATACATAGTAGTTTTCGTTCATATCAAGCATGCTCACTTTATCTGAAGAGCAATGAGATAACGAAACGGTCAACTTCCCTCCATTTTCTGACATAGCGTGTATTGCATTGGTACATAAGTTTATCAACACTTGGGAAATTTGGGTTTCATCAGCTTTTATTGTGAAATATTCTTCTTGATTAATATCTGTAATGAATTCAATATTTGAAGGGGATGTAGATCTAATAAGATTAACGCATTCATTAACAGAAGATAATAGTTTTATCGGCCTAAAAGAGGTAATGTCCATACGACTAAATGTCATTATTTGACTAACTAACTCCTTTGCACGGTCAGATGCTTTATAGATATTATTATTATATTTTTTTATTTTATCAATATCATGAAAATTCATTCTGGTTAGTTCAACATTCCCAATAATAATACTAAGAATATTATTAAAATCATGTGCTATACCTCCAGCTAAGCTTCCAACCGCTTCCATCTTCTGAGAACGTATTAATTGGGACTCTAATCGCCCTCGTTCTTTCTCTATTTCCTCACGTTGTGTTATTTCATTTTTTAGTTTTTTATTAACTTTTAAAATGATCAATATAATTATTGCCAGAGAAGATAGTATAGGTATCAGCCAGTATAGAATGACTTTAATATCAATACCTTCATTTGAATTAACCGATAACCAGTTGTTACCAATAGATGCTCTTGTTTTTTCATCGATACTATCTATTACTTTATTAAGTATCGGCACAAGTGGTTTAAGTTCTTTTTTTACAGCAATTGAAAGCGCTAGATTATATGGAGACATTGAAGCAATAATAAGGTCATTGTGCTTATTCCCACTCAATTCTCTGTTTATGATGTCCAAAGAGGCAATGAACGCATCAATATCTCCTTTGCTTATAAGATTCATTCCTTCTGATGCTGAATTCACCAAAACAATATCAATTTCAGGGTAATCTTTTTTAACAAGCTCTGCTTCTATGTATCCTCTTATAATACCAAGTTTCTTACCATTAAGGCCGTTCATTGATTCGATGAAAAAACTATCTTCCTTCATAACAATAACGGAATTAAAATTAAAGAACGGTTTTGTAAAATAAAAGTGTTTGCGGCGCTCTGGCGACTTAGCAATTCCAATAATAAAATCAGATTCATTGTTCTTCAAGGTATCTAACGCTTGGTTCCACGTTTCGGTTCCCTTCGTTTCAATATTAATATTGAGTCGTTGTGATATGAGGGCAAGGTAATCTACCCATGCACCGCTATGCTGCCCATCTCTATCTTCGAAAGAATATGGATAAGCATTAAGTTCAATAGGTGATATCAATTTGGGGTATTGCATGAGCCACTTATGTTCTTTCAACGTCAATGTATTAAGTTGAGCTTTTTCTCTGAAGAATTTAGGCTCCTTAGGCAGCCATTTTTTTTCAAGTGAAATCAGAAGGTTTAATGGGATGTTTTCAAACCCTTGATTGATTTTCTTTAATAGCATTGGCTGTCCTTTTGCCAATGCAGCATGAACTAACTTTGATGCGCTAGTAATCTCACTTGATTCAAATACCCCTGCCATGCCAAGTTGAGCAACAAATGACTCCATTGAAGGAGTTTCATCAAAAATGCCATGTATCTCTTCATTGAATAACTGAAGGAAGCTATCCTTATTAGAATAGTTTACTAGTTTTATTAAAGGGTAATTATCTAAAAGGTACTGTTCTTGATATGAACCTGGAAGAACAGCAATTATCTTGCCATGGAAGTTTTTTAATGTTTTCTTTTTATTATCAGGTTTGCTTGTTTTTTTATAAAAAATACTCGAACTAACTTTATGGAAAGGGACTGAGAAATCGGCCCATTCTTCCCGTGGTTCATTTTTAAATAACCCTACATGTATTGCTTGTTTATTTTTAACAAGTTGTAACCCTTTTTCCATTGTTGTTAAATCAAATTTGATTGGAATGTTATTGCTTTTTGACCATAATTTCCATATGTCTACATAGAGTCCAGCAGGTTCATCGTTTGGAAGCTTAAAGGTTAGAGGGTGATGATCTTCAACCCCTGTAATAATAAGAGCTTTTGACGTTTCTTCTGCATTAACTGAACTCGTGATAACGACTAATATCAAAATGATAAAGAAAAAAATTGAGTAACCATACTGTGTTGATATATTAATGTTAAGACCAATAAGAATAATGAATGTTTATAAAGTATAATCCATAATATAGAATCGCACATATTTTCAGAACTAGCATATATGAGATCTATGATCGCTTTGGTTTGATCTTCCGTTATTTACTGAAAGGCTAATGTCAGCTTTTGGCT
>JAPYOP010000105.1 GCA_029938115.1 Colwellia sp.
AATGTTAACAAAGATACGAAAGAAGACCTTTCAAATTTTTAATGTACGGGCTGGTCTGAGCGAAAAGTTGACATTGCCCCATAAAAAAGCCCATTTAAACTGTTTGTATTGGCATTAGTATTTTGTGCAACTTTTGGTGCAGCAGTTACTTATTTCATTATTGTACTTTTACTGGAGTATGGTAAGTTTTAAATATCCCCTGACTTATAAATTGAGAACGCGCCACTCACTCTTTATTCAAAGAAGTTAGACAATAACGCTAAAAGCTCTTATGCTTATAGCTATGTTTTCAATAGTTATTGCCGATATGTCACGCAGCTATCACTATCGAATAAATTGTTGTAAAACTGAGATGAAATTTGAATTCCAAAATACCTGAAAAAACAATAGATCCCCTTCCATCACCTAGCCCAAAACAACAGGCATATATTCAGCACCAAAGCTTGATGTTGCTAGTTTCGAGCTTAAATAAAATAATCTATGTTTTTCCTCTGACCGCTAGCATCTTAATTGTACTTTTTTGGCCACACACCAACCACGTAATATTAGGGAGCTGGCTTATTGCCATCTGTGTATTGAGTTTGGTTCGCAATACGGTTCATAAAAAAATTAGCCAACAAAAGAGTACCACCATAAACTACTCTCGCTGGCTAAAGTATATGCTGATGCTCGACGTATGCACCGGTACGTTAGCAGGCTTCAGTAGCATGTTTTTAGCCAGCCTGCCACAGGAGTTTCAATGGTTGTTAATCATAGTAATAATCGCGATAAGCATGGAAAGTGTTGCTGGCCAATCTACAATAAAATCATCCTTTATTGCGTTTACACTACCATTCTTTAGCGGCTTCATTTTAGGCTTGATACTACTTGGCAACAATATCTTCTACGTATTAAGTATATTAGCCTTGCTGCATGCTTTTTTCTTATATGGCAACTTCACCTCTATGCATCATCATATACAAACAAACTTAACTTTAACCTTTTCCAATCAGCAGTTAGCAGAACAACTCAAACAAAAAAATCAGGCTTTAGTTATTTCAAATGAGCAAGTGAATGCCACAAGCCTGGCAAAGTCAAAATTTATTATTTCTATGAGTCAGGAATTAAAAACACCTTTACAGGGCATGCTCAAGCTGCTGGAAAGTGTCCCAAAAAAAACCTATGATCCAAAAAATTCACATTCACTTTCTATAGTCCGCTCATCGGGTGTCGGGTTACTTACCCTGCTCAATAACCTGACGGATGTTTATCGACTAGAACAAGGCAAATTAAAACCAAAAATTAAAGTATTTGAAGTGAGACAACATTTTGAAGACCTCGCCCACCTGATGGCAATTAATGCCCATATCAAAGGACTGAAGATTTTTTGCACCATAGATAACAAGGTTCCTGCAAAAATTGAGTCGGATCCCGTTCGGCTCAGCCAAATTACCTTAAATTTATTAGCCAATGCACTTAAGTTTACCGAGCAAGGGCAGGTTGAGTTGAAAGTTTCTAACCAAATGCGTGGTGAGCAGGCGTTTCTTAATATTGCGGTGTCTGATACCGGCATAGGTATCGACCAAGATGATATAAAAATGATCTTTCAGCCCTTTATTCAAGGTAGAACCGATGCTGAAACTATAGGTAACGGCCTTGGCTTAGCCATCAGTCGCGAGCTATGTCAATTGCTTGATGGTGAGATGTCAGCACACTCGGTTGCTGGAAAGGGCTCTGTTTTTAGCTTTGAAATACCTGCAAAAGTCATCCAGCAAAGTGAGTTACCTATGCTTTATAGTAAAAAGGGTATCTTGCTCGTGGAAGGCGAGAATCAACACCGAATATCGATTGAACATCAATTACGTTTTCTTAACCTACCCTATGAAACTGCAACTAATGCAAAAAAAGCAATGGAGACCTGCGCAGAAAAAAATAACAAATTTTTGGCTGTTATTATTGGTCATCAATCTGAACTACAGCAAAAATTATTAATCAAACTGTGTCAAAGATTAAAACTACAAACCGTTGAGCTCTTCGAATTTGGCAAGGATAATAATAGCGAGCAGTTAACCCTAAACTATCCTGTGAAATTAGAGCATTTAAAGAAAGCGATCAACCGCTTTTAACAACCGTTAGTTTGGATGATTTTCATTCAAATATGTCGTTGGTTTTGAAGCAACATTTATAGTTTTGCTCAGTGAGCTTATGTCAGGTAATGGCTAACTGAAGAATGCTCTAATACTTACTGCCTCAATGTTAACTCAGGTTACGATAGCGGGCATTAATTAGATTGAGGAACAAGGATTTCAAAGCTTTTGACTTGAATTCAGCTTATCCACAACCAACATATAGCTTAAGCATCAAAAAACAGGTGGAAGTATGTTTAAAAGGGTCATGGAAAAACTGCAAAGGTCACCGATTAAATCCGACCTTAAACCGTTTAAGAGAACGTTGACACAAATAGATTCATTCAGCGAGACATTGAAATCGCTTTGTGACAATGAACTCAAAGCACAACTACAATCACTGTGTGCTTCTATTTCACCGCCAATGAATATACCTACTCAAGTCAAAATTTTTGCTTTTGTGTCAGAAGTATCAAACAGGCTATTAGGCATGAGACCCTTCGATAGCCAAATGTTGGCAGGATTAGCATTGCATGACGGTTATATTATCGACATGAAAACTGGAGAAGGTAAAACGCTGGCAGCAGCTGCACCCGTTATTGTTAATGCGTTAGCTGGCCGCAAAGTTCACGTACTCACCTTTAATGATTACCTGGCTAAACGAGACAGTCACTTTTTACAGCCCCTCTATCAATTTTTTGGTTTGAGCGTTGGTATGATCCAAGCAGGCATGTCGGGTGAACAACGAGAAAAAGCTCATGCCTGCGACATTGTTTTTGCCACTGCAAGAGAAGTTGGGTTTGATTATTTACGTGACCAGTTGGTGCACTATACACAGCAAAAAGTATTGTCGGGATTGGATGTTGCCATCGTCGATGAAGCCGATTCGATTCTGATTGACGAAGCCCGTATTCCTCTGGTTATTTCAGGTGATATCCACCAAAGTAATGATCAACTGACGCACATTGCAACGGTGATTAGACAACTAGACAAAACAAACGATTATGCGACCGACGAATTAAACACCTCGGTTCATTTAACGGAAAGCGGCAGTCGTAAAATAGAGCAACAATTTGGCTGTAAAAACCTATTTGACATCGACAACTTGCCGTTGCTGACCAGCGTCAACCTGGCGCTGCACGTCGAGGTTTTGCTGGTCAAAGACATCGATTACATAGTCAAAGACAACAGCATCAAACTGATTGATGAATTTACCGGCCGAATTGCCGAAAAACGTCGTTGGCCCGACGGTATGCAATCGGCATTGGAATCCAAAGAAGGTCTGCCAGTCAAAAGGGAAGGTCAAACGCTAGGCTCAATCACCTTGCAACATTTGATGTGCCTGTTTAATAAAGTTAGCGGCATGACTGGCACAGCAGTGCTGGCAGCGCAAGAATTTGACCAGTTATACCAATTGAAAACCTGTGTTATTCCACCACGAAAACCCTGCATTCGAATAGACAAGCCAGATCGGGTGTTCAGTACAAAAGCCGAAAAAACCATTGCCATTTGCAATGAGATAGCTTCCATTCAACGTACCGGGCAACCTGTTTTGGTGGGCACGTCCAATGTCCGCGAGTCTGAACATTTATACGCTTTTTTAGTCGAAAAAGGGATTGAGTGTTGTCTGCTCAATGCCAAAAATGATGAGCAGGAAGCCCAAATAGTTGCTCAGGCAGGTGCTTTTGGGGCCGTCACCATCTGTACCAACCTGGCCGGACGCGGCACAGACATTTTACTGGGGGCAAAAGACACAACACGCAATTTACAAGTAAAAAAAGCAGGTGGCCTGCATATTATCGGCACCAGCCGATTTGAGTCGAGACGGATTGATGACCAGTTGCGGGGCCGGGCGGCAAGGCAAGGCGATCCAGGGTCGTCGCAATATTTTGTCAGCCTTGAAGATAAATTGTTTAATCACTTGGGGGGTGATGGCTTGTTGTCAGGCAAAAGCGACATCGGGGAGTTGGTATCCAATGCGCGTATCAGCAAAAAAATTGCCCACGGCCAGCGGGTGCTAGAAGGCGCGAATCTTGATAGACGCAAAGCGTTATACAAATACAGTGATTTGGTTGAACAACAAAGGCAAGTGATCCACCAATTGCGGGATGAAATTTTATTGGGTGATGGGGCTGATCAGTTTAAAAGCAAAATAACACGGCGTTGGCAAAGTCTCAGTAGGGTCGTGAGCGATGACAAGCTCAATGAAGCACTGAACATTGTAGTTATGCACGCCATCGACAAAATATGGGTCCAGCATTTATCTGAGATTGACTATATCAAAGAAGGTATTAATCTTGTGGAGGCGGCAGGCACCAGTTTTATGAGGGGTGGCAACGAGCCTTACCATGTGTTTGTCCAGCAGGCACAGCAAGTTTTTGAACAATTATTGGCGGAATTAAAAGCGGCAGTGGTTGATTTGTTCAATAACGTTGCTATAGACGAAAACGGGATTGATCCCAACAGTGAATTATTTGCAATGACAAAATCGACTTCCTCTTATGTGGTCGCCGATAATCCGTTTGACGCTGTAGACAAACGGTTTATCGCCAGTATATGGAAGAAATTAAAGTTAAGATAGCGATAAAGTTAAACTAAAATGAGTTTTGTATTCCGATCTAGAATAGGCATTATGATTAGAGAAACGCCCTTAAAAAATGAAGTATTTGAAGGTCTAAATCACTATTTCATCAATAAAGCATAATAAAAGAAACTTAAAACTTTGCGATACTACGTGTATAAAAATTTTCGAAGCTTTAACTAAATATTAAACACTACTAGAGCCAAGCATAGAGTTTTTGAGCAAATATTCATTTTCACAAAAGTGACCGCATATAGCGATTTGTTGTCGTAAAGTACCACCATAAGCTAAGGTCATATATGGCTATCAGTTGACCTAAAGAACAACTGATAACTAACGTCATCAAAGTGTCCAATGCCATTAGACCAGATCAATATGTACTGACCAATCCTTTTAAAGCATGTTCCATTTGTTGAAAAAGAAGCACATTTCTACCAACTTTCCTCAGCACTTCATCTTTTGCTTCTTCAAGTTGTTTTCATCAATTGCTGTTTGGTTTGAAATACTATCCATGTACTAACTGCTCCAGTAATTTCCTTTGCTCTATAAGTGTCAGGCCTTTTACCCTATCAATTAACCTTACTCCAATATTGATTTTTTAACACTTACTTTTACTGTGTCACTGATAAATAGGCTTTTATGTTCAAATCATGTATGTTTCTGCCGATGAGTTCAAAAATTATAACGTTAAGTTTATTGAGCATCCAATTTGCGCTTTTTTCTTACTCTGAATTTAGAACCACATGCTTTAGAGCACCATTTTGATTGCGGGCGACCTAAAAATACATTTTCGCATTCCTCAAAACTACAAGATTTTAATCTATTAAGATCACCATTAGTTAACAATTTAGAAAAGTCATTTGCTGCATACATTTCAGGAGTTAGAATTGATTGGCTTCGGCATATATAAATCTTTTGAGGCAATTCGGATTCTGAAGAGCAAATATCAGAAGGCGCTATTATTTTTGAGAAATGGATATTTTCTATAATTGCGTTTAAATCATTAAGTAATGTATCAGTTATACCCTCTCGATAATATTTAGTCATCCAACCTCTCATATACATCAAAACTGGATGGTTACTTTTTTCCGGATTATTAACTGCTGCAACTATCTCCTCTAGAGTGAAATTCCATACGACAGGCTTCCCATTATTTTCATACAACTCATAACTTTCATGTAACGCTTTTTTCATGCTTTCCCCTACTTGAAGGTGTAACGCCTTTTGACTTATGTTAAGTGTAACAGATAAATTAATGTTTCCGAACATGAACAATTTAATAGGGAGCTAGAAAATGAATAAGTACGTAGAAGAGGGTATGAAAAGCTTTAACGATAAAAATTTAGAATACAAAAACCCCTACAAACAGAGCACCAAAGAATATAATGATTTCGATAGAGGGTGGACGCAAGCATTAAAAAGGTGTCCTAATTATAAATTCAAAAGGTTTATTTGATTTCCTAAGGACTGCTGTGCCATTAACCGAAGATCACTCATGGATATAGAACGATCACTATTACCACATTCGAGACCTTTTTTGACATCCTCAATCAGCGCTAAAATGGTCTTCTCTGATACGATAGCAGACGTTTGCCTTGGCTTACATAACGACAAGTGATCCGACAAAATCGTCTAAATATATTAGCTAAATTTACTCAAAGTTTGTTTCACTATTAAATCTTAGTGATCGTTTGTTTTCATCACAAAAAATGGGGTAAAATAATTTTATAGTGATATAAAACAGTTGATTATACAAATCTAAACAAATCAGTATCGCCAAACTATATAAAATAAGTGTCACCTATACTTTATCTTAAATAAGCTTATAGTTTTTTCTATACATTAAGTTGTATAATAAACTTACGTTGTATTAGCGTCATGAATAAATAACTTTAAAGGAAAAATTATGAGTAAGCAGAAAAAATCATTGGCGAAAGCATGTATGAGTGAAACAGATCTAGGTCGAGGAAAAATTAAAGATAATTTTTTAGCGGCGTTAGTTACTTCAAAGCTGTATAAGATGCAGGTGGTGAAAGCCAAAAAAGGCAAAGGTTCGTATCAGCGTAAAGCTAAAAACCTAAGGCGAGAGTCTTATTTAATGGCAGCTTAAGGTATTACTCATAGCCACCATTAAATAAAACTTTCTACTTAATATCAAATACTCTCCCCCCGCTTAAACAGTAATACGGTGCTACCTTGTTCCTTGAATAATAAAAGTAAATTAAGAGATCTGTGACTACCACAAAACGGTCGCTCTTTGTGAGCCAAAATCATCCTTACTAAGGGACAAATTAGATACTGAAGAATGCTCTAATTCTAACTAGATCTATGTTAACAAAGATACGATATACGTTAGCCTGAATCAGTGAAAAGCGATGCTAATGCACCGCTTTGCTATTTTGCTATCAATAACCTCTTTTATTTTAATATTGACTGACTCGCTGAGTACTCGTTTATACATCTTACTTAATTGCTTGTAAAACAACACAGTTAGGCTCATCAACATGATGACAGTCTTTAAACCGACACTGCTTAGCTAAAGATTAAATATCAGCAAATGTACTTTGTATGCCATCCTCACAACAAATAAAGTGAGTACAGCATAAATACCCCGCCAGATAGTATAATAACCAAACAGTAAATATTGTTTTAAAAACGGTAATTTAACGATGACTAGGTTCTCAGCGACAAAACAACCTGAAAGCAATGGACGGCCTGTAGGCTCTAAAAACAAGCGTTCGCAATTCAGTGAGACAATGACAAGTAAAGCATTGAAGTAGCTTGATATAACCTTGAATGAAAGTGAACAGTTGACAATGTAAGCTGTGTTAAAGCCTACTCACGCACCACTAAAAGCTATCACACCTGAAAACAGTCTTAATGCTGACTTCTTAAAATTGAAGATAAAAGAAATAGCAGAATTTGAATAACACCTGAAGATATTGCACAACTCGATTTTTTCAACTATCTGCTTGGATAACGTCAACGACTAGCAAAGTAATGGCAGGTTTATTGTAGTATGTTTAATTTGAGTCTCAGGTATGAGGTTAAGGAATTAAAAAATGTATTATTTTGATTTTACTCTTTCCATTTCTCTGTTCATGTACATCCATGTCTTCTGAGATGCGTACCATGGAACGGGCCAGGGAGATGGAAGATTTCAGATATAAAAATTGGTCATGTTATCGAAATAAAAACTCTCAATGAAAAAGTACATATCTTTGAGATGAAAAATGTTTCAAATCATTCAGTTTCGGGTGGTGACGTCAAGGACGTCAATATTGAATTTAGTGATATTACTGACAAAAAGGTAAAGCATAACATGCTTGAAGTAGTGTTAGGTTTATCACTATCATTCTTATAAGTTGTTTACCGCTTATTGCTGTTCTTTAACAAATGTATTGACTTAAAAAACTTATATCTCGACTTGGAGTTACCCCAGTTACCCACAGATATTGTGGATAGTTAGGTAATCAGCTGACACCCTCTATAACTCACTAAGTTCTATTTATTCATAACGAAGAGTATTAACGTGATCGAAATCAAGTTGCTTAATAATGAAGCGGTGTAAAGTGACTTTATTGAAGTGTTGTTTTTCTCATGTTTAGCGCGTTCTTACTTTTGAAGTGGAACGCGTTTTTTTTGCTGTAGGTCAACAATAACACCCTTTAAAAGAAGTGTTGGTTAATTATTAACCTACAGCAAAACGCATGAAAATTATTCTGCTATAATTAACATATTCACTTTGCAGTTATTATTCATTATTGAATGTTTTAAGGTCGAATCATGAAACTTAAAGAGTTAACAATCTTGGCTAGTAAAATAGTAAGGAAAACTAGCGTAAAATTCCCTGCTATGTCATCTAAAGATTTCACTAAATTAATGAGTTTAATTCAACGTTTAGAAACCAAGCACAAATAAAATTGCCTTGCTAATTGGTTGATTACTTATCTTTATTGCTTGTCTAGCTAATGCTTTCCTAACAGACTTACCTTTACGCGTTTCTACTTTTAAAGTGGATCTCTTGGGGATGCAAATTAACAAATACAGATCTTGTTAAAATCTAAGCTTCACATACTGGTTGTTTACAAAAAGTTAAAGTTTACTATTATTAATACTCTGTGATGTAAATTTAATAATATTATGATGCTTATAAGGATATTTATGGAAAAAATAATAATTGGATTGATGTTGGTCTGTTTTTGGTTTGGATTAGCAAATGCCTCTCCTTTACCAACACCTTGGTATCAAACAAATCTTG
>JAPYOP010000232.1 GCA_029938115.1 Colwellia sp.
TCATTGGTTTTAAATCGACCCACTATTTTAACCTGCTTTAAATCACTGTCAGCGATTTCTATAGCGACACCAGTATAGCGAGTTATTTCAACAACCATATCTTCAAGCGGCAAACCGGTAAAAACTAAATATCTACTTTGCCATGCCAGCGTTTGGTTTACGTCAGATGTCAGGCTAACATTGTTAATCAGATCTGGTGTGATATCAGTTTTACCATCAATTGCGATTTGTCTACCAACTTCAACGTTGATGCTAACATAATCGCTTGCAATTTCATCTGTTTGCAGTTGGTCAAATACCTTCACAGTACCATCAGTGACTATCAGCTCGATGACTTCATTTCTGGCATACTCTATATTGAAGGCAGTGCCCACCGCTTCAATGGTTTTCCCCCCAACATCAACACTTAAAGGACGCTGCTTGTTATGAGCAACCGTGATGTGTATTTCACCTTGGCTAAGTATTAATTCACGACGATCTTTGGTGTAATTAATATTGACGTTAGTATTTGTATTCATCAGAAGTGCTGAACCGTCAGGCAGCATGACCGTACGAATTTCACCTACTTTAGTTGAGTAGTATTGTTGCTCGATAACTTGTTGTTGCTCAGCAGCTGGTGCACTGACCAGTTCGTTGGATACATCCTGTGAGGTAAACCAAGTGAAAGTGAATACAAAACCCAAAACTAAAGAGGCGGCTAGCCCCATATATCTATAGCTAAATGGTTTAGTTTTTTTAATAGGCTCATGAGGGAATACTTCAGCTAAAGGCGCTAATTGTTCCATCTGATCTAAACTATGTGCCATACTGACAAAGAATTTACGATGAGTAGAAGACGTAGCCAACCAAATTTGTAGTTTAGCATCTTCCTCTGGCGTTAAATCATCCATCATTTTTACGCACCAATGTGCGGCTTCCTCCTCAATTCGCTCATCATTAGGGAATTGAATTATTTTATCTGTTGTAGTATTCATCATGTTTACCTTTGCTTCTCAATTCCATGTGCTTCTTGAAGCGTCGTTCTTGATTCAAGTGTTTTCATATAGAAGTTAAAACGTTTTATTCCCGTTGTCATGTGCGCTTCGACCGTTTTAATGGTCACATCTAGCTCTGTCGCTATTTCTTTATTTTTGTAGCCGTAAACTTTTTTAAGAATTAATACCTGACGACATTTCTCAGGAATTAATCGCATGGCTTCACTCACTCTTTCTAAACTTTGCTCATCGCATACTTTCTTGTGGGTATCATCTTGCCGCCCTATTAACTGTAATTCTGATAATTCATTCTCGTCATCAAAAATACTTACTGTTAAATGAGCCCTTTTTAATAGATCAAAAGCCAAATTTTTTGCGATTGTGCACAAATACGTCTTTGGGTAATCAATTGTTTTTCGTTTCATCATTTGAAAAGCTTTGATATACGCTTCTTGCACAACATCTTCTACGTCGGATGGTGGTAACAATCTAGAGACGATTTTCATTGCATAATCTCGATGAGAAACCAAGCTAGCTATATTATTTGAATCGTTATCTTTCATCTTTCATCTTTCATCTTTCAAAAAGTGTTAAGGGCGTGATATTGAC
>JAPYOP010000106.1 GCA_029938115.1 Colwellia sp.
CGGGTTATGAGCCCGACGAGCTACCAGGCTGCTCCATCCCGCGTCCGAATGACCTCAAAGAGGTAAGCCACAATAGTTTTACTTCATATTGCAAGAAAGCTTAAAGAGGTTGTCCCTGAAAGCGAGGCGTATATTAAGGATAGCACCCTAATAAAGCAAGCGCTTTTTTAAAATAATTACCCTTTAGGTTAAAAGTTCTCCTTTATGTCCTATTAATAAGCTGTTTTGATATTTTAAAGCTAACTTTTGTTTATGTACGGGTGTACTTTCGTTATAATCGCGCCATTGTTTTTCCTTAAACCATACTATGACAGAATCCATGCAAAAATTTTTAGCCCTAACCTCCCCCGGTATTGAAATATTACTCGCCGATGAAATTAAAAACCTTGGCGCAGAACAAGTAGTACAAAAACCAGAAGGTGTTTACTTCACTGCTTCAATGGAGCTTGGTTATAAAATATCACTGTGGACTCGCCTAGCAACACGAATAATGTTGAAGCTAGGTGAAGGCGAAGCAAAAGATAAAGATGCGTTATATAAAACAGCAAGTTCAGTTAACTGGCTTGAACACTTTAATAGTGCTACGACTTTTGCAATCGACTTTGTTGGTTACAGTGAAGAAATCAGAAACAGTCAATTCGGTGGTTTAACCATAAAGGATGCCATTGTTGATCAATTTAGAGAGCAGGGTTTTGAGCGTCCAAACGTTGACAAAAAATCACCTCAAATAAGTTTCCAAGCTCGACTATTAAGAGATGAAGTCAGTCTGTATTTAGATTTCTCTGGTCGCGGCTTATTTCAACGTGGCTATCGAGAGCATTCAGGTGCTGCGCCATTAAAAGAAAACTTAGCCGCGGCATTAATTCTTCGCTCAGGTTGGTTAAATGATACCTCTAAACCTTTAGTCGACCCTATGTGTGGCTCAGGTACTATATTAATTGAAGCCGTTGCGATGGCAACTAAACAAGCACCAAGTATTAATCGTGTCACTTGGGGCTTTGATGCTTGGTTAAAACATGATGAAGATTTATGGCAAACGCAATTAGAGCAAGCGATTGAAAGTTCTACTGCTTCATTAGAGCAAGCGAGTATCAGCAGCTTGAAAGTATTTGGTATAGATATCGACTCACGCGTATTAAAAACCGCACAGCAAAATGCTCGCAATGCTAATTTACAGCGTTTTATAGAGTTTAAATGTCAAAATACCAACGATATGAATAATGTCTACGGCTCAAGCAATTCAGGCCAAGCGGGCACTATTTTATTTAATCCGCCTTATGGCGTACGCATAGGTGAATTACCTGAGCTTATAGAGAATTTTGTATTATTCGGTCAAAAACTTAAAGCGCAGTTTATTAATTGGCGCGTGGCTATTTTAACCGCCAATGTTGAATTACTGAGTATGCTAAAACTCTCAAGTTTTAAGCGCTATAAATTTAAAAATGGCCCCTTAGATTGTCAATTAGCGCTTTATAATGTTGATGATAAGCAACTTGAGAAAGATGCAGTAAATCCTCAATCAGCTTTTGCAGAACAAGACAGCGCTTTTGCTAACCGTTTAAAGAAAAATCGCAAAACATTAAAAGGTTGGCTTAAATCGAGTCAAATTGAATGTTATCGCCTGTATGATGCTGATATTCCTGAATACAATGTCGCTATTGATATTTATGGTGATTATCTTGTTATTCAAGAATATGCGCCACCAAAAACAATTGACGGTGATAAAGCCACTAAACGACTACAAGAAGTTGTTTATTGGGCGCCAAAAGTACTCGAAGTACCAACAGATAAAGTGGTATTGAAAACTAGAGCTAAGCAAAAAGGCAGTAATCAATATCAGCGAGTTGATAAGTCAAAGCAATCTATCACTCTAAATGAACATGGCGCGTTCTTTAAAATTAATTTATGGGACTACCTTGATACTGGCCTGTTTTTAGATCACCGAAAAACACGACAAATAATTGCAAAAAAATCAGCAAATAAAAGCTTGTTGAATTTATTCGCTTATACCGGTTCAGTTTCAGTGCAAGCAGCGCTTCACGGTGCTAGCTCAATTACCACGGTAGATATGTCGAATACTTACCTAAATTGGGCGCAAGACAATTTTGCTTTGAACAAGCTTAATGGTCATAAATACCAATTTGTGCAAGCCGACTGTTTAGATTGGCTGAAAAAGAACACCACTCAGTATGATTTGATTTTTATTGATCCGCCAACTTTTTCAAACTCAAAACGAATGGAAGATAGTTTTGATGTTCAGCGTGATCATGTAACGTTACTGGCCGATGCATTGAAGTCACTTAGTGAAAACGGTGAAATATTCTTTACGAATAACAAACGTAATTTCAAAATGGATTTTGAAGCATTAGAAAAACTAGGGTTACAGGCGAAAAACATGTCAGATATTACCCGAGATAAAGATTTTGCTCGTAACAAACATATTCATAATAGCTGGTCTGTTACGAGAACCAAGTAAATATATGACAGCATATAACCTATATGGCAGCGAAGGTTGCCACTTATGTGAACAAGCCTTAACGCTATGTTTGTCAGTATTACCTAAAGAGCAACTTAACCAAATTGATATAGTCGACCAAGAAACCGTTGCTCATGAGCGTGAAACCTTAGTTGAACTCTATGGCGTACATATACCAGTATTAGAAAAATTAAATTCAGAAAGGTCAGCAGTAAACCAAAAACTATTTTGGCCGTTTACCTTAGAGCAAATTAAAGAATTAAAATGTAAGTAAGGCTTTGCCCTTGCAAGAGAAATATTATGGAACTATTGAGAATAGCTAATGGCGAACTTGCCTTTGGTGAAGAGAAAATTTTAGATAAAGCTGATTTAAGTGTTCAAACTGGCGAACGCATTTGTTTAGTTGGTCGCAATGGTGCGGGTAAATCAACATTAATGAAAGTATTAATGGGATTGCAAAACCTAGATGATGGTCAAATACTCAAATCTAGCACTATGCAATTAGCTATGCTAGAGCAAGATCCACCAGAGTCATCAGATATTACTGTCTTTGATTATGTTGCCCAAGGCGTAAAAGAAAACGCCGATCTACTTAGTCGCTATCATGGCTTAATTCATCTTATTGGTGAAGATCCAAGTGAGAAGAATCTTAATAAATTAGCCAAAGTACAAGACGAACTGGAACAAGCTGGTGCTTGGCAAGACGAACAACGCATTGAACAAGTAATGAGTACTTTATCTTTAGATGCCGATGCGAAAATCTGTGACCTCTCAGGTGGTTGGTTACGTAAATTGGCCCTTGCAAAAGCATTGGTTACCAACCCAGATATTTTACTACTTGATGAGCCCACCAACCATTTAGATATTGAAAGTGTATTGTGGCTTGAAAAATTCTTAAAAGACTTTGCTGGCACCATTATTTTTATCAGCCATGACAGGGCTTTCATTCGCGGCTTGTCTACCCGCATTTTAGATCTTGATCGAGGGCAATTAAAAAGCTACCCCGGTGATTACGATTTATATATCGAACAAAAGCAGCATGACTTACAAGTAGAAGAACAGCAAAATGCCTTATTTGATAAACGCCTCGCGGAAGAAGAAGTATGGATTCGCCAGGGTATTAAAGCGCGCCGTACCCGTAATGAAGGTCGAGTTCGCTCGCTAGAAAAACTACGGTTAGAACGTAAAGCACGCCGTGAAGTACGAAATCAAAGTACCATGAATATCACCCAAGGGGATCGCTCGGGTAAATTAGTCTTTGAGGCCGAAGATGTCACTGTAGCCTTTGATGACAAAGTTATTATTAATAAATTAAATTTATTAATTACCCGTAATGACCGTCTTGCCTTTATTGGCGCCAACGGCACGGGTAAATCAACGCTAATTAAATTAATAATGGAAAACCTTGCAGCAACGAGCGGAAAAATGCGTTCAGGGGTCAATTTAGACATAGCCTATTTTGATCAACATCGCGAAGCGCTTGACCTCAGTCAAACCGTACAAGAAATTGTTGGTGAGGGAAAACAAGAAGTTATGGTAAATGGACGGTCTCGCCATGTACTTGGTTATCTACAAGATTTTCTGTTTAGTCCTAAACGTGCTAGAACACCAGTTCGAGCATTATCAGGTGGTGAAAAAAATCGATTATTACTAGCAAGGCTATTTTTACGCCCAAGTAATTTACTCATTCTCGATGAGCCAACCAATGATTTAGACATAGAAACCTTAGAGCTATTAGAAGAAGTAGTTGCAAATTATGCAGGAACCGTTATTTTAGTCAGCCATGATCGCGATTTTGTTAATAACTGTGTAAATACTTGTCTTTATTTTGACGGTACAGGACACATTAACCAGATAGTGGGTGGTTATGATGATGTTGATAGTTATTTAGCTTTAAAAGAAGAGCTACGCCAGCAACATTTAAATGCAGAAAATAAAAAAGAAGCACAGAAAAATACGGCGACAAAAGCTAATAAAGAAACAATAAAGTCGACTAAAAAAAAGATTTCTTTTAAAGAAAACAAAGAATTAGAAGAGTTACCAGAGATAATTGATAGTTTAGAAAGTTCAGTTGCAGAATTGCAAGAACAAGTGAATCAAGGCGATTTTTTTAGTCTAGATGAACAACATACTAAAAAAATATTGAACCAGCTAAGCGAAAATGAGTCAAAACTCGACCTTGCCTATTCAAGATGGCAAGATCTAGATGAGCATTAACTAATGTAGCTTGGGATATAACCAAGCAAATTAAAATGCAAATTGAAGTGGTTTGGGTATGTATTTCAACGATAAAATAAAGAGTTAAGTAGTAAAATGAGTAAAATAGTAAGAAGTATCATTGCCTTAAGTATTAGTAGTGCAATAAGTTTAAGTATTGTTAGCAGCGTTAATGCTGCAACATACAAAATAGTAGATCAAGGTGAAGCTAGCAAACTGAAGTTCACTTATGCTCAGCATCAAAATATTAATGGTGGCATGGCAATATCAGGCACTAGTATTTATAATTTTCCAGTGCAATTCCAATACCTTGATGAAGATGATTTAAATGCCATTCGAAATTATGCTTTTAGCCGTTTTCAAAGCGTTCACTCCCTAAATGACATTGAAGATTTTGATGCGTTAAAAGCCGGCACTCCTACAGCAAATGATTTAGCTTGGGTTGTTCGCTGGTTGCAAGACACAAGTGCATCAGGTAAAGGCAATGATATAGAGTATCAAAAAATTGGCGATACCATTGCCATGACTAATCTTAACGGTGTAACTGAAGACTATAACTTATGGGATGAGACTTTTGCTGGTACAGATGATTTAACTCGCTCAACCATTGATATAGTAAGTGGTATTACCAACGGTGGCATTTCGTACGGTACAGCGACAGCACCTTATTTACCCAGTGAAACTTTCACTGATGCAGATGGGCTTGAACACACTTTTTGGCTTAGAGAGTATGGTATTAGAGGCTTCTTTTCTTATGACCAAGGCGCACAAATCCATCAAGTCGTTCCCTTTGAAACACAATATGGCGGCGGAAATTCTGCCGTATTAGATGTAAATGAAACAGGTATTGCCGTCGGCTTTAGTAGTTATAAACTGACTCAAGGTTACGCCGATGTAATTGAAAGTGATTCCGGCGGTTGTGCCGACCCTGACATTGTACCTGCAGATATGACATTAGAAGCTTGCATTGCTGAAATTCAATTAGGTGCTTCTACTGACCCGTATCACTCTATGGCATTAAAGGCGACACTAAACCCTCAAGGTTCACCTATTGTAGAGCAGCTAGGTTTGTTAGTAACACCTCACCCTGATGATGAACGCGCTTACTCAAGTTTTGCTTTAGCCGTTAACAGTAGCGGTGTTTCTGTAGGGTTTGCTGATGGTTTTATTGATGAAACAGTAGCCGAGCCTGAAGTAAATGAAAGGCGAGCTTACCAGTATGCCGTAGTGTATAAAAATGGCGAGGTTATTGATTTAACCGGAGAACATGTTAATCAGGGTGGTTCACGCGCTTACGACATTAATGATGCAGGCATTGCCGTTGGTCACATAGATAAAGCGATTGGTGGTAAAGGCGTACAAAAATTTTTCTATGTGGATACCAGTGTACCTAAAGAAGAATTCAATATGATAACCCCTGATGATTTCTTTTCAGGATCAGACAGTACGGTTCGCGCCATTAATAATAGTGGCTTAATGGTGGGCGAAGGTGAAATTGAAACTCATAACGAAAGCAATTTAAACCCTCGTAGAACAGCGGCATTTGTTTATGATATGAATGATGACATTTTTACCAATCTTAACAATGCTATACCTTGCTCATTGCGTCTAACTTACGACATATTAGAGGCTCGCGGCATTAACGACTCAGGAATGATATCAGCAACAGCCATTGTAAAAACTGATCGCCGTGATGCTAAAGGCGAAATTATGTTAGATGATAATGGCACCGCATTAAGAGAGGATGTGGTTCGTGCAATTAGCTTAGAGCCAATGCCTGATGATGGTGAAACGTGTACCGCTGAAGAAGAAGATAAAGTTATTCGCCAAGGCGCGAGTATCGGTTTCAGTGGGGTTTTATCTTTGATAGCACTATTTGGTTTACGCCGGAGATTTTTTAGCTAGTATTTATTAAAAAGCTAACGTTCTTGATTAAAAAACACCTTAATGGTGTTTTTTTTTGTTCAATACTAAAATTAAATATCTCCGTCAATCAAACGCTTAATTAGTTTAGGAAAAAAACTTCACTTTCAACATTGTTTTTTCGCAATTTATTAACTAACTTTTAAGATGAAAGTGATAATAATAAAGGAGCGTGCATTAATGATGAAAAGGCAAAAACGAGACCGCCAAGACAGGGCTCATACACGAGGTTACCAAGCAGGTATATCTGGACGTTCTAAAGAACATTGCCCTTACCAAAGTACGACAATTAAATCACAATGGTTAGGTGGTTGGCGTGAAGCCATTGAAGATAGACAGCAAGGCTTATATAAATAAACAACGAAGTGATTTATTTCTGCTTGAGTTCAAGTTATAAGCGTTGAAAAGTGTTTAAGTTCAACTAAAAAGCCCAGCATTTGCTGGGCTTATTCTTTGTTTTCTACAAACTTAATAATATACAAACTTACTTTTTGGATAAAGGATTAACCCGACCACCCGTAGTTTTATCAGCCCGCCCTTCAAGCTTAGCTTTTTCCGCACGCCGTTTTCTTACTTCTTTAGGATCGGCAATTAATGGTCGATATATTTCGATTCGATCACAATTTTCTAAAATATTAGATAGTTTAACCGCTTTGTTCCATATACCCACTTTGTTTTCATTCAAGTCAATCTCAGGGAAAATGCTCAACATGCCTGATTCAATAATGGCTTGTTCAACGGTTGCTCCTTGATTAATAGGTAGAGATAATAGTTTTTGTTTGTGAGCTAGGCCGTAAACCACTTCAATTTGAATTGTTTCACTTTGATTTATTATCGGTTCCACTTAAACTTTCACTCCATAAACATCTTTAGCTCGTTGCGTAAATGCTTGTACCATATTATTGGTTAAATGATTAAATACTCGCCCAAAGGCTAAATCAAACATTTTATTAGAGAACTCATACTCAAGGTCTAAACTTACTTTACATGCCTCTTCAGACAATGGGGTTAACAACCAACGCCCTTGCAACTTATTAAAAGGACCATCCACTAATTCTAATTGTACTTCTTGGCTAGAAGTGAAGGTATTCTTAGTAGTAAACCACTTCTTTAACCCTGCTTTAGATACTAATAACGAGGCAGTAACTGAATTGTCACTTTCAGCGATAACTTTACTATCACTACAATCCGGCAAAAATTGAGGGTAAGCAAGAACATCATTTATTAATTGAAACATTTGATCAACACTGTACATAACCAGTGCACTACGACATATGGATGGCATTCTTATTATTAACCTCACTGAGAACATTGCAATATCATACCAAAACAGAGAAACAAGCGCATTATTCAGATGATTTTTATGTTAAAGATAAATTTCTCATTTCAAAGCAGTTTTTTCTCCGTATAATAGCCGCGAGCAATAATGGAAAAAATAATGGCAAAGAAGAAATCAAAGAACAAATCTAATAGTAATACTATTGCTTTAAATAAAAAGGCAAGGCATAACTACGCCCTGACCGATAAGTTTGAAGCAGGTATGAGTTTGCAAGGTTGGGAAATCAAAAGTATTCGCACGGGAAAAGTTAATATTTCAGACTGCTATGTGCATATAAAAGATAGAGAAGCTTATTTAGTTGGCGCTGAAATTCACCCACTAATATCAGCTTCAACTCACGTGGTTTGCGACCCTGTGCGCCCACGCAAGCTTTTACTTAATCGTAGAGAGCTAGATAAGCTTATTGGCGCTGTTGAACGTGATGGTTATTCTCTTATAGCTACCGCAATGTACTGGAGAAAATGCTGGGTAAAACTAGAATTCTACCTAGGTAAAGGTAAAAAAGATCACGATAAACGTTCCGACATAAAAGACAGAGAATGGAAAGTAGAGCAAGGCCGAATGATGAAGCATAAAGACTTATAACAAGTCAGCGCTTATTTAGCTTGGTGTTATTCGCTAAAGCACGGTATAATTAAAAAGTTGCTAACAGCTAAAACGTTAGCAAGTAAACTTTGGGGCTGATTCAGGATTCGACAAGATTCACGAAACCCAAGGTGCATGCCCAGGGGCGGTTGGCCTG
>JAPYOP010000107.1 GCA_029938115.1 Colwellia sp.
ATGCTGCTTGAGCAGAACTCTTACAAGTGCCCTACTTTAACCAATATAATTGTTTCCTCTTCAACATAAGGAAAGTGTTTACTTAAGTGGGGGCTACGAATCCAAGTACCTTGCGGATAATGTCCATGTTCATCATTAAACTTTCCACTGATAACAAATATCTCTTCGCCACCAAAATGCTGATGTGGTTTAAAACGTTCACCTTTAGGCCACTTCACTAAAGCGGTAGACTCCCCTAAGTAACTCTGCAAAGGCATAACCTTGAGACCTCCTATCCCAGGCAACCAAGTTGCCTTATTAGTTTCAATAATTACATGTTCATTGTCACCTGTTTGAAACTGGTGGAGTTTTACCAATAAAACACAACCATCCTTACTGAAGGGAGCATGTTGAAAACCTTCTGGGTTTCGAAAATAACTCCCTGCATGATAGTTACCACTGTGATCAGAGAAAGTTCCTGACAAAACAAAAATCTCCTCACCTAAGGGGTGACAATGTTCGCTAAAACTCGCACCCGGCTCAAATTTAACAAGGCTTGTTGCATGACCTTTTTCTGCATCTTCTCTAGCTAAAGGTTTCCGCCAAACTCCTGAGTGTGGACTGGCTAACCAAGGCTGTTGATGAGTATCGATAACAACTCTTTTATCAAAATTCATATTTAACATTTTTATTCCTTCTTACTATGATTGCCAATCACGAAAACGAAAAATGGCACACAATAGGTTAATATCGCGGGAAGTAATTTAAATGGCAATTGACCAAACAAGGCGTCAAATTGATTAATAACTAACAATATACTACCTACAATTATGGCTACAATTAACGCCTTAACATACATATTCATCAAGGCTAAACAACGAGTTGAATGACATTATCATAAGTCATAATAAACTCTTCAATATCATTATGCTCTAAGCTTAATTGAGACTGTGTATCTCGTAGAGCCGTACGCAAGCCTTCTTCAATAACAGGGTGATAAAAAGGCATAGTAAGCATTTTTTGAATGGTCATCTCTTGTTGTCTTGCCCATGCGAGCAAATGACCAATATGTTCGGCTGCTGGGCCAAACATTTCACCCCCTAAGAAATTACCAGAGTATTTGTCCGCGTATATTTTAAGCATGCCTTTATTTTTTCCAATGACTCGACTTCGCCCTTGTTCCTCAAAGCTCACTTGACCGACAACATAAGCAGAGTCTTTTTGCCCTGAGTAATGATTTTTTACTTCTTTCAAAGATAAGCCTACACTGGCAACTTGTGGCTCAGTAAAAACTACTGATAATGGTGCTCGTCTTTGTCCTTGAGCGATAACGGGGTAACTTCCAGCATTAGAACCCGCAACTTTGCCATCATCTGCAGCTTCATGTAATAAAGTTAAGGTGTTATTGGCATCACCTGCAACAAAAATATGATCAACAGAGGTCTGTAAGGTTAATTCATCGAATATTGGGCTGTCCTTTTCATCAAGTACTATACTCGTGTTTTCTAAACCAAGTTGGTCAACATTTGCTTTACGGCCGGTTGCTGCTAGTACATATTGAAATAATTCTGTGACTTTTTTCCCTACCTTATTGAAATAAATGACTTCCACTCCGTTCTCTTTTTCTATTGTGCTAATAACACGAGCTTTAGCATCAAAATAAAATTCTTCATTAAATGTTTGCTCTGCATAATGCCTCATTTCATCATCTTGTAGGTTTGCAACTGAGCCACTTCGACCAAACACTTTAACCATTACACCTAAACGACTTAGTGCCTGACCTAGCTCAAGGCCAATAACACCAGGGCCAAATACAGCAATTGATTTAGGCAAATCATTGAGTTCAAACAAGCTATCATTTGTTAATAGACGATTGCCAGCCGCAGTAAGAAATTCAGGGTAATCTGGGCGTGAACCTGTAGCAATGACAATGCGCTTAGCAATAACTTGAGTATGATCATCAATAAGTAAAGTATGTTCATCTTGAAACTTAGCAAACCCTATGATTTTATGGCTTTCTTCAAAACCTTGAACAGATTCGAGTACAAAACTAACAAACCTATTTCGTTCACTTTGTATTCGTTTCATCACTTCTTTGCCATTTACATTAACCGTATCAACATAAACGCCAAATAACTCAGTTTTACTAGCATGGTGAGCCGCGTCTGCAGCAGCTATTAATAACTTGCTTGGCATGCAGCCAACTTTTGCACATGTAGTGCCGTATGTACCACCTTCAATTAATAATATATTATCAGTATGTTTTTTTGCCTCACGATATGCTCCCATTCCGGCAGTGCCAGTACCAATGATGGCAACATCAACGTGTATTACTTGTATGTTAGGTTGCATGAACTTAATCCTCTATATTTATACCGTTAATGCTAAACCAAATAGCTCATTATGCTGCTGAGCTAAATAGTTGATGATATGTTCAGATTCATATAACCAATGAACCTCACCTTTTGCTTGCTCGATTCGCAAACAAGGAACTTGCTTCTTCTTGCCACCTTCAAACAAATCAATCCTATTTTGATGGTTGAGTTCGATATTTTTGTATTCGACATCAAGACCAAGGTCACAAATAGCTTTGCGTGTTTTGGCACAATAAGGGCAACTGTCATAATGATAAAGCGCTAACTTCTTAGATTGTATATAAGGTCTATTCATGAGATTTTCCTGAGTGTTAATGTTGTAATAAATACTTAATCCGTTTGGTATAAGCCACATTTTTCCATAACCAAAGTACGAGAGCTTAATGTAATGAATCACAAAAGATAAAAGGCAACAAAACGTCTAAACGTTGACACTATTTGTCTAGTCACCTTTCTAATATTGAAAATTCTTATCCTTAGTTATGTTTTTTCATAAACCTTAATATGTGATTAGCCATAACCTCTCCATCTTCTTCTAGAGCAAAATGTCCAGTATCTAGAATATTAAAATCGATGTTTTTCAAATCACGCTTGTATGGATGAGCCCCTTCTTCGGGGAAAATATAATCACCTTTCCCCCACATCAATAGTGTTGGAGGCTGATGCTCTCTAAAATACGCTTGCCATTCAGGGTAAAGTGCGGGGTTAGTGCCATAGGAGTAAAATAACTCCAATTGAATCTCTTTATTACCTGGACGATCGAGTTTAGCTTGGTCTGTTATCCAGTTATCTGGGCTGATAGCTTCTTTATTTCGAGTTCCATTAGTATATTGCCATTCGGTAGCGCCAATGGTTAAAAGATTATCTTTAAGCACTTTGGCATTGGCGGGAGATTTATCTTCCCAAAAAGCTTTAATAGGCAACCAAAAATCTCGTAGACCTTCATCATAAGCATTACCATTTTGGATAATTAGCCCTTGCACTCTTTCTGGGTGTGCCACTGCAATTCTAAAGCCGATTGGCGCGCCATAGTCCATCACGTACATTGTGTATTCTTCTGCACCAACCTTTTCCAAAAAAGCATCGGTAATCTTAGCTAAATTATCAAAGCTATACTCAAACTCATTTAATGCTGGCATAGAGCTATTTCCAAAACCTGGATAATCAGGTGCTATGACATGATACTCTTCTGAAAGTTTAGGGATTAAGTCTCGGTACATATGAGAAGACGTTGGAAAACCATGTAATAACACAATAGTTTTTTTATGCTCAATACCCGCTTCTCGATAAAAAACATCTTGGTTTTGCACTTTAAGCATTTTATGTAATGTCGGTGCGGCTTCAACATGGCTAATACTGGCAAAGCTAAACATTAGTACGCTAGCTGCTGTTATTAAAGAACTTTTCAAGCTATTATTTCTTGTAGTTAATTTTATTAATGTGTTCATCATTTTTCCTTTACGTTTGTGTTATATTTTCTCTTTAGGTATTTCTCTAACAAACCCTGCTTATTTTTTGTTAAAAGTTCGGTAAAGCCACCTACAGATATATCTTCAATAAATATTTGTGGGTAGGTTCTCCCGTTTGTTCTTCTGTGTAACTGCTTTACATATTTCGGATTTTTATAGACATCGTATTCAATAAAATCCAAATCTTTACTAAGCAACAACCGCTTAGCATGAGTACAGTAGCCGCAGCCCGGTCTGGTATATATTTCTATCGTTGACATTAAACTCCCTTGTTAAAGATTTTTGATAAAACCTGTTCGTTTGTTGATGAAACTATTATCCGCCAGGAATCTATATTGATAAACAGGGTTGATGTTGAATGATTGTCAACGTAGTATTTACAATAAACTAATTGGAGAACGTATTTTGGATACTTTAGATGGGTTAAAAACAGTAGTAGCTGCTGTTGAAACCAGTTCATTTACTGCAGCAAGTGAAAGACTTGGCATGTCAAAGGCATTAGTGAGCAAATATGTAGGTGAAGTTGAGAGCAACTTAGGCATTCGTTTATTTAATCGCACCACACGCCAATTAGCATTAACCGATGCAGGCCGTCGTTATTATCAACAAGCAATTACTTTACTAGAACAATACAATGCATTAGTAGACAACGTAACGGGTGAACAAACAAAGCCTCGAGGTTTATTAAGAGTTAGTGCCCCGGTAACTTTTGGAGAAATGAAACTATCACCACTTTTACCAAAATTTTTAGCTTTATATCCTGATTTACAAATTGAATTGGTTTTAACCAATAATGCTATTGATATGCTTGAAGAAGGTATAGATGTTCGTCTACGTATTGGTGGTGTAGATGATTCCACCATGATAGCTAGGCACTTGAAAACTTTTCCGTTGATTTTATGTGCCTCACCAGCCTATATTCAACAACAAGGGTTACCTAAAACACCTCAACAGGTTACGGAGCACAGCTGCATTATTGACAGCAATTTTAGGATAGGTAAACAATGGCCAATAATTTCTCCAAAAGGGCAAGCAGAAACTATTGATGTTCAATCAACAATAGCAGCAAACAGCCCTCAAGCCGTTCGAGAAATTGCCATCGCTGGAGGTGGTATTGCGATGGTCCCAGAGTTTATTGTTGAGGATGCAATTAATAATGGTCAATTAATTACGATATTGTCAAACTATACAACATTAGAGTTTGGTCTTTTTGCTATTTATCCACATAGAAAATATGTCGCAAAAAAAGTTAGGTGTTTTATTGATTTTGCTTTAGCGCAATTTTCTAATTAGCAATTACTTAAATATCCCCCTACATTAGTGAAAATATTAAGACCTACTCCGAAAAGTTTTTGTAAACATGATAATAACACTTAAAATGACACTATTATATTTTTAAGTAAAACTCAAGTTTGGCAAAAGACATACCATTAATTTGCAGATGAATTTCATGTTTTCCAGGATAATACTTACGCGTTGAGATTGGTTTGATATTATGTTTTTTATTCAAACATATGTTTTTACTCGGAGATATTTTTTTCTTAGCCCATTTAAATACCTTAGGTTTAAGTTCTCCATTGGCTTTCACATGATAAACGACATAATCAATTAATAAATTTTCTTCCTTTGTGTTAGCTCTTAGCATTATCGACATATCTAGTTGTTCTCCCAGGAGAATGTGCGTTGTTTTTAATTCAAATTTTTCAACACTTACATCGGGATTATCAGAAAAACCTAAAATTTTCAACGCATTGATATTGCCTTGTTTTTCTAATGTTCTTAAAGCATGTTTTATCAACCAAGTCATGTTAGACGATTTATTGTCACTCCACTGTGCTAACAGCTTAGTAACAACATCTGGGTTATCTTTAGCAATATCATTGAGATTATTAGCTACAGAACGACGAATAAACAATTCACTATCATTTTTTAAATATTCCAGAAACGGAATAATTGGACTAGGATCTTTTTTAAATGCGGGCAAGGCCATCATCATAGGTAGGCGAGGTCGAGTACTTTCAGAAACTAATCTCCTCACATGAGCAGATTCATCTTTCATCCAACTTGAAAAAGTATCTAAGACTTTCTCTGGATATTTAATGATAAAATAACGAATAGATCCTTCTGATGAAAATCGTTTTGTCATCTCCTTTAATGCATTCATAGAAAACTGGTAATGCTCAATACCATAACGTGATACAAAAGACGTTAAAGAAATCATAATAAAACCATTTTGAGATGACAGATCTAATTTTTTATCAAAAGCATCATTAGGTAATATTTCGGGGAGTGAACTTAATAAAACACCTACAGATTGTTGATAATCTTTAGGTAAATGATTAAAAAGAGATTTTCTTACTTGTTGGATACGCTCTCCCAACCCTTGAGTTTCAATATTATCTGCAATTTCCATATCAAAACTGTCAAGATTAAAATCAGGCCAGGTTTTTAATATACGTACGCCAAGTTCGTGAACATTATGACAATTAATAACGTCTTTTGATAAAACTGTACTCAAGTTTATTACCTTGTTTTGATTAAATCTTAGTTTATAAGTAAGCTCACCGTCTATTGCTAGCTATTCGTTTTCAATAACCCACAAAGAACTCCTAGTTCAATAAGCTTGTTAAGGTTATTGTCTTCACAGAAACATTTTTTTCCATTGCACTATCATTACCACCTTTTGCTATGTTGGCATACTTCTCTCATGTTGTAGTTTGAAATGGTACAACATAAACAATGGATAAGGTTAAACCATCAAATAACAATACATCTGATAAGGCCGCAGAAGTGATAATTTTACTAGTAATGATTACTCTTTATTGACACTAATTGATCGAAGTTATGTAATTACAGATAACAAAGATAGCTTCAACAACGAATTAATTTCAAAATAAGTGGAGTTTTTTTATGGGAAACGTTTTCTTCAAAGAATCATAGCCCTAATTCTGTCAAATTAGCGTAATCCGATGGCCTCACTCCCTGTTGCCAGTATAATTCTCTTTCACTTTCAACAATTTTTACATCGTTAATACTGGCATGGCGGTGAGTCATAAACCCGAGTTCGTTAAACTGCCAATTCTCATTGCCATAAGCTCTAAACCATTGCTGATGTTTGTCTTGATATTCGTAAGCAAAACGCACTGCAATACGATTATCACTATAAGCCCATAACTCTTTAACTAAACGGTAGTTGCGCTCATTTTGCCACTTACGTGTCAACAACTCGATAATGGCCTTTCTTCCTGTAACAAACTCATGACGATTACGCCAAATACTATCTTTTGAATATGCCATTGCTATTTTGTTAGGATCTTGCCCATTCCAAGCATCTTCTGCCATCCGAATTTTTTGTATGGCAGTTTCCTTGGTAAAAGGCGGCAAAGGCTTTTTAACCTCTGTTTTTGTAAAGTTCATAATTCATCCATTGTGTATACGGTTACCATGTAACATAGATTTAAAGCGCTTATTTATGTTAGTTAACCTACTGATTAAAATTAAATATCTAGGGTTAAATGCGAAGTTTTGGCTCTTGATACACATGGACACATTAGTTGTTGTTCATGCTCCTTCATTGATAGTGCGTTGTCTAAGTGATGAGGTTCACCAGTCAAAACTTTAACAGCGCATGCCCTACACTCGCCTGTTTTGCAACTATACAAGGGGTTAATATCAGCCGCTATCATTGCATCTAAAATGGTTTGTTGAGCACCAACGTGTATGGTTTTTCCTGATTGCTTTAACGTTAGATTAATCGGTTTAGCTTCTACATCTATAGAGGCATTGAAGCGCTCAAAACGTAAACGTTCAGGATCAACATTTAATTTTCGTGCTTCATTGGTAAATTCATCAATTAAACTATTAGGGCCGCATAAATAAAATATATCTTCCTCCCCTGCATCGATAAGAATTCTAGCAATGTTGATACGCTGATCTTCTGAAGAGGAATATAATGTTAAGTAATTGCCGTATTCTCTCTTTAAGCGATCACTAAAGGCCATTGCGTTAATACTTTTACCCGCATAATGCATTTGAAACGGTATGCATTGTGAATGTAGCGATTGTGCCATTGCTTTTATAGGTGTTATACCTATACCACCAGCAATTAATACAGCCTTAGCACCATTTTTATGTTTTTTAGCTTGTAAATGAAAATGATTCTCTGGCAATTGACAAGCAATAATCTGCCCTAATTGATATTGCTGATAAATTGCTTTAGAGCCGCCTTTACCATTGGGTTCACTCAGTACTGCAATTTCATAAATGTCTCTGCGCAATGTGTTAGAACATATAGAATAATGACGTAACTCCATTTTGCCATTAGCTATCCTAACAGGTACCTGTATATGTGAACCTGCTGAAACTTCTGGTAACTCCATACCATTTGGATCTTTTAATTCAAAAGCGCGAACATTTAAAGCTAATTGACGAATACCAGAAATAACTAGCTTTAAAGGACCTTCTCCAAAAACGTCTGCTTTATCGTTTACTGTCGCAGTAACTTGTAACGCTAACTTCTTTTTCAATAAATCATTTTCTTTCTTTATAGGCTCAATAATTGATTGAATTTGTCTTTCAGTAAATCTAGGGGTGATATATTTAGGACAATTCCAGTCAAATGCTTCAATATGAATAGTAAAACCTCTTTCTACTGGGGCCCTAAAACTTGCATCTTCTAATTGAGAGATAGCCTTAGATTCATCATTAATAGTTACTCTACCTAGAATTTTAAGACGCGTTTGACTTGGATAATCCATAAGAAAGAGTGATACCCGATCATTATTTTTAAAGTTTCCAGTACTAATGTATTGACGATTACCTGAATAGTCAGCAAAACCAATTGTCTTTTCATCAACTACTTTCAAAAA
>JAPYOP010000007.1:0-39003 GCA_029938115.1 Colwellia sp.
TCGAAACTCGAAACTCGAAACTCGAAACTCGAAACTCGAAACTCAAGTTATCTTATCGCTTGAGTTACAGCTTCGTCAGCCGGTTTAGTGGGATCAAAACGTCTAATTTGCACTATCATGCCGATATAAGGATGATCAAAGTAGTGGATCTCGCCAGTGATCACTCGCCTATTTTGGCTAAAGTTAATCAGCTTAGTTTCAGTATTTTCATCACCTTGAATCTGCACTTTGACATTATTTTGATTAAATAAATTGAAATCGGCAGTGATGTATAGATAGCGATCCAAATGTACTTTAAAAAAACCATCTAAAAACCATGATTGTAGTGGTTCTTTGGGAGGGATTCTAATATCTAGCGCTTGGTCATCTGTTATCGCTACAACGTTAGTGACGGCTAGAATATCATCAAGATTTTGCCCGTCAATATCGTTAATTGTATCAGCTATTGTTTTGTCATCTATTTGAGTATTCATATTTTCAAGGCGAAGAAACATCTTATTTAATGCTTGCTGTTTATATTCAGCTTTCATGTTTAGTTCATTATCAATACTTGTTAAATCTGCATTGTTGTTTGCTTTTTGGTCAGAGCGTTGAACTGTATTTTGATCCTGTGTTAGTTGTGCAAATAAACTATTTTCTAAGGCTTTCGTTTCTTCAGCTTCTATTTGATAATCGGCTGCTGCTTGTTGATATTGATATTCTAAATGTTTACCAGCAAATAGCTTTAAGGGTATTGCTTTATTTTTAGTTATACCAACTTGACGCCAGCCAAAGTGCAATAATGGTCTAAACTCTTTGCTCCAACGTAATCGCTGGCTAACATCTTTCAATAGTAATGATTGATCTGCCATAAGATAAGGACTGTCTCTAACATGTGCTCCTGAAGCATTGAGTCTCGAGGGTAGTGCATCAACATTAAATGAGTCTAGATTAAAATCAGCGAGCTGTTCTTTATCAAACAAGCTGTCAATTTCACTTTGAGTTATTACGCAGAGGTTTTGGGTGGAGAAAATGGGCTTAGCTAATTCGGTTTGTTGAAAGTCAAATTCAAAAGCATTTACTTCTACTTGTTCAGCATCAGATGATACTTCAATTATTGCTAATAGCTCTTGAGTGGTATTCGCTTCAAAATTATCTGTTGGAACAGTATTTTCACTATCACTGACAGCTTCACCGATTTCTTCGCCTATATAATCAGCGCTATTAAAATCGGGCATACTAAACGGAGCTACTTGTTCAATTAATTGCATTTGATTAGGGAAAGGAGTACTCACACTTTGCAGTGAATCTAAGAACAGGTGCTGTGCATCTTGCTCGCCACAAAGTGCGGCGAATTGCTTTATTTGGGCTAAGTTAGGTTGTAAATAAGGGGTTAATAAATCGAACGACTTACGATATTTAGGTAGTTTTGTAACATTAATGTTGTCAGGAAACTGCTCTTTTAAAGTGGATTTGTCATTTAGCTGTTTAAATAATATTACTTCTATTTCAAACCAACGCTCAGGTTTTTCTGGTTTTGCAGCCAAAGCTTCTACATTTATAGTTAGCTGTAAACTAGTAAAAATAAGTAGTAAAAAGAAAAAAGCTGAATTAAATTTCATTAACAGTCCGTTTATTTTATATCTAGGTCAAGGTGGTGTTGTCAATTTGACCAACAAAATTCTGAGCTACATTAGTGCAATAGCAATTAGTATAGTACGCTTATTTACTGGGCTTAGTTTTAGTTAGTTCATTCAATAAGTTGGTGATCAAGTTAAACCTTGCTTGTTCCCCTTCATTTACGCGACTGAACTTAAGCTTATTAGGCGGTACCATCTTATACATTGTTGGTTGTTTTTGCACTAAACCAATGATTAACATGTGATCAACACTGGTATCGTCACTAAACTCTATAGAGCCACCTTTGTCGTTTACTTCTATGCGTGAAATGCCAATAGTTTGAGCTTTTAAACGTAATTTCGCAATATGAACTAAGTTTTTAGCCGCTTGTGGTAATAAGCCAAAGCGGTCAATTAATTCAACTTGCACATCATCGAGTTGATGCTTGTTTTTACAGCTTGCGATGCGTTTATATAAACTTAAACGTAAGCTAACATCAAAAATATAATCTTCAGGAATAAGTGCAGGTAGGCGCAATTCTATTTCGGTTTGTTTGGCTGTTACTTGAGTAAGAGACAGCTGTTTACCTTCTTTTAATGCTGCCACGGCGTGGTCAAGCATTTCCATATATAAACTAAAACCAACTTGACTCATAGAGCCTGATTGATCTTCGCCGAGTAATTCTCCTGCGCCACGTATTTCTAAATCGTGAGTTGCAAGAGTAAAGCCTGCACCTAAATCTTCTAATGAGGCAATTGCATCAAGACGCTTTTTCGCATCTTTAGTCATGCGTTTTTCATGCGGCGTTAATAGATATGCATAGGCTTGATGATGTGAACGACCAACTCGACCACGTAATTGATGCAACTGTGCTAGACCTAAGTGATCTGCTCTGTCCATAATGATGGTGTTGGCGCTTGGTACATCAATACCAGTTTCAATAATAGTTGTACAGACTAGAACATTGAAACGCTGATGATAGAAATCACTCATAATACGTTCAAGTTCACGCTCTCGCATTTGTCCATGAGCGGTTACAACACGAGCTTCTGGTACAAGCGCTTGAATATCAGCGGCAGTTTTCTCAATGGTGTCTACATGATTATGCAAGTAATACACCTGACCACCACGTAAGGTTTCTCGTAAGATAGCTTCGCGAATTAGCGCTTCATCATGTTGGCGAACAAAGGTTTTAACCGCGAGTCGTTTTGCTGGTGGCGTGGCGATAATAGATAAGTCACGCATGCCGCCCATGGCCATATTCAAAGTTCTTGGAATAGGTGTGGCCGTTAGCGTTAAAATATCGACATTACTACGTAGCTTTTTAATTTTTTCTTTTTGTTTTACACCAAACCGATGCTCTTCATCAACAACCAGTAAACCTAAATCTTTATATTTGATACTATCTTGTAAAAGCTTATGAGTGCCGATTAAAATATCGATTTGTCCAGACTCTACTTGTTTTATCACTTCATTTTGTTGCTTGGCAGTTTTAAAGCGAGACAGTACTTCTATCGCTATTGGCCAATTGGCAAACCTGTCGCGAAAATTGTCATAGTGTTGCTGCGCAAGTAAAGTAGTTGGTACTAAGATGGCAACTTGTTTGCCATCATTTACGGCAACAAAAGCGGCACGCATTGCCACTTCAGTTTTACCAAAACCTACGTCACCACACACTAATCTGTCCATTGATTTTGCTGATAACATATCACTGACAACGGCATTGATTGCTTGCTGCTGATCAAAGGTTTCTTCAAAGCCAAAACTGTCGCTAAAAGCTAAATAATCAGCTTTATCTCGCTTGAAAGCATAACCGGTATTACTGGCACGGTTGGCATATATGTCAAGCAGTTCTGCGGCGACATCTCTCACTTTTTCAGCCGCTTTTTGTTTTGCTTTGCTCCACGTATCCGTACCTAATCTATGTAAAGGGGCACGCTCAGGATCACTACCTGAATATCTGCTAATTAAATGCAATGAAGAAACGGGCACATATAATTTTGCTTCATTAGCATAAATAAGCATTAAAAATTCAGTGGTAATGCCGCCAGTTTCTAACGTTTGCAAGCCTAAGTAACGGCCAATACCATGATCTATATGGACAACTGCTTGACCTATGGATAGCTCCGCTAAGTTTTTAAAAATAGCATCCGTTGCGATGTCTTGAGATTTATTACGTCGTCTAGACTGACGAACATGATCGCCTAATAATTCAGCCTCGGTCACTAAAGCAATGGAATTTTTCTTGGCACTGCCTTTTGCTTGGAAGGAAAAACCTTGATTTAGGGCATTAACGCTAATACCTAATTTATCGCTTGATTCGATGAAATCTTCAATAGAATTGAATAGCGTTGGTTTAATTTTATCTCGTGCTAAGAGCTCTAAAACACTTTCACGTCTGCCTTGGCTTTCGGCAATAAATAAAACTTTGCTAGGTGTTTCTTTGTCTTTAATAAAGTTATTAATTAACTCAAAAGGCTGTTTTAATTTATGGTCAATAGTTAAATCGGGTAGGGCATTTACATCGAAATATATAGCGCTCGATTTTTGTTTTACTTCAATTGTATCTGTTTGAGTTATAGCGTGACAAGGTTCAATAGTAATACGAGCAAAAGGTTTTAACGCACTATATAGCGATTCTTTACTTAAAAATAATTGCTCTGGCGGCAATAATGGACGAGTAGGATCGTAACGTCTGTTCTCATAACGATATTCAATATCTTGCCAGTATTGCGCAAGTGATTTGTCTAAATCGCCTGAAATAGTAATTAAGGTCTCGGGTGCTAGATAATCACATAAAGTACTGGTGCTTTTCCTATTACTATCTGAATTTTCGAAGAAAAGTGGTAGATAATATTCTATGCCTGGCGGAAGAATACCATTGCTGACTTGATGATAAATAGATTCTTTGTCGATTGAGCTTTTAAATAATTCTCGATACTGACTGCGAAATAGGCTGATTGACTCTTTATCTGTCGGAAATTCATGAGCAGGTAATAAGTTTATATTATCTATTTTTTCATTAGAACGTTGATTTTCTGGATCAAATAAACGTATTTCATCAATTTCATCATCGAAAAAATCTAAACGAAATGGTGTACTACTGCCCATAGGAAAAAGATCTAATATTGCGCCGCGGGCCGAAAATTCACCGTGCTCCATTACTTGATCAACACAACGATAACCACTGGCTTCTAAGTCTTGTCGCAGCTGGTGTAAGTCTTTCCTATCACCTTTCTTAATGATTAAGCTGTTCGCTTCAAGGTATTGTTTTGGCGCTAATCGTTGCACTAACGTGGTTACAGGCACAATCACTATGCCCTTTTTCATGCGAGATAACTGGTAAAGGGTTGCTAGGCGCTGAGAAATAATATCTTGATGAGGTGAAAATGTGTCATAAGGCAAGGTTTCCCAATCGGGGAATAAGCAAATTGGCAATTGGCTTTCAGCTGGCAATAAACTCAGCAACTCTTGCTCAATTTTAAGTGCTGACGGGGTATCGTGTGTTACCAGTAATATTGGAGCGTCACTTGATAGCGCACCATTATATAAAGCAATGCTTGCACTAGAGCCTTGTAAATTGTGCCAAGTTTTTCTATCAACAGTTGAGGGTTTATTTTTAGCTAAGGTTGGCGTTAGTAAACAGCTTGTTTTTCTCATGGAGTGAAATAATTGTTGGTCTGAAACTTATGAAGGCTATTCTAACTTTTTCTGGCTAATTTTAAATGAATTTGACAAAAAATTATTTTGAGCCTAAACCTAATAGTGAGCATTCGATAACTTTATTGAATGTTTTAATTTTTAATGGATTTATTTAAAAGGAATTTTATATGAAAGTTTTATCACTGAAAGCACTTACCTGTGCGCTACTTACCAGTATTTCTCTACTTAATACTAACCTAGCTTTTGCTGAGCCTAAAGTCACTTCTGAAGTTGTAGAGGTGCAGAAAATGGTTCATTTAAACAATTCAACTATCGATGATTTAGTGACCTTAAAAGGAATTGGTCATAAAAAAGCGCAAGCAATATTAATATATAGGGAGCAAGCTGGCGCTTTTAAATCAATACAAGATTTAACAAAGGTTAAGGGCATTGGTGAAAAAGTATTAGCGGATAATAAAGATCGTTTGAAAATCTAGCGACTACCTTTTTATTGTTAAAGTCAGCTTTTTGCTGACTTTTTACGTTATTAAGCTGAAAAGAATATAAAATGTTTTTTTATTCCTTTTGGTTATAATAAAGGCGTTTGTTATATGGAAATATTACTCTGACTATGGCATCCTTGCATTATCAATTTTTTAACATTTGTATTGGCAATGAATTTAACCCATTTAAAAAAACTAGAAGCTGAATCAATTCACATTTTTCGCGAAGTCGCTGCTGAGTTTGATAACCCTGTAATGCTATATTCTGTCGGCAAAGATTCTGCCGTACTTTTACATCTTGCTCGTAAGGCTTTTGCACCTGGTAAAATACCTTTTCCATTATTGCATGTTGATACGAATTGGAAGTTTAAGGAAATGATTGCCTTTCGCGATAAAATAGCGAAAGAGTATGGTTTTGAATTATTGGTACATAAAAATCCTGACGGTATAGCTATGGGCATGGGCCCTTTCACTCACGGTAGTGCAAAGCATACTGATGTGATGAAAACTCAAGGATTAAAACAAGCATTAAATAAATATGGTTTTGATGCCGCTTTTGGTGGTGCACGTCGTGATGAAGAAAAGTCACGTGCCAAAGAGCGAGTTTATTCATTTCGTGATGAAAATCATCGCTGGGATCCTAAGAGCCAACGTCCAGAGTTATGGAACATATACAACGGCAAGGTAAATAAAGGCGAGAGTATTCGTGTTTTCCCTCTTTCTAATTGGACTGAGTTGGATATTTGGCAGTATATTTATTTAGAAAGTATTCCTATTGTACCTTTGTATTTATCACAAAAACGCCCTGTAGTTGAGCGCGATGGTACTTTGATCATGGTTGATGATGATCGTATGCCTATTAGTAAAGATGAAAAAATTGAAATGAAAGATGTTCGCTTTAGAACATTAGGTTGTTACCCATTAACGGGCGCAGTTGAATCAACAGCGAAAACTTTACCTGAAATTATTCAAGAAATGTTATTGACAAAAACCTCTGAGCGCCAAGGTCGTGTAATTGATCATGATAGTGCCGGCTCGATGGAAAAGAAAAAAATGGAAGGCTACTTTTAAGTAGTATTTCTATTTTTAAATAACACATAACATTAAATTAATTATAAATTTTGAGAGAATGAGATGAGTCACCAATCAGACTTAATTGAAGATGATATTCAAGCTTATTTAAAGCAACATGAAAATAAAGAATTAGTTCGTTTTTTAACCTGCGGTAGTGTTGATGACGGTAAAAGTACCTTAATAGGTCGTTTATTGCATGATTCTAAAATGATTTTTGAAGACCAACTAGCAGCCATTGAAAAAGATTCAAAAAAATCGGGCACTACAGGTGACACCATAGATTTAGCTTTGTTAGTTGATGGTTTGCAATCAGAGCGTGAGCAAGGCATTACTATTGATGTTGCTTATCGTTATTTCTCTACAGATAAGCGTAAATTTATTATCGCTGATACTCCGGGTCATGAACAATATACTCGTAATATGGCAACAGGTGCTTCAACGTGTGATTTAGCTATCATATTGATTGATGCTCGTTATGGTGTGCAAGTGCAAACCCGACGTCATTCTTTTATTTGTTCATTACTCGGCATCAAGCACATTGTTGTCGCCGTGAATAAAATGGACTTAGTTGATTACTCGCAAGAGCGTTATCAAGCCATTAAAAAAGAATACCGTGAATTCTCTGAATCACTTGAGTTTGATGATATTCGTTTTGTGCCAATGTCGGCATTAAACGGTGATAATGTTGTAGAAGAAAGTGAGAATATGCCTTGGTACCCTGGGGCAACATTGATGAAACTACTTAACACTATGGATGTGAAAGCACAAAATGAGTTTACTCAATTTCGTTTTCAGGTTCAGTATGTTAATAGACCTAATTTAGATTTTCGCGGCTTTGCGGGGACTATAGCTTCGGGGCATATATTGGTAGGTGATACCATTGTTGCACTGCCTTCAGGCAAAGAAAGTACAGTAAAAGAAATCGTCACCTTTGATGGAAACCTTGATCGCGCAGATAGAGGGATGGCGGTAACGTTAACACTTGAAGATGAAATTGATATCAGTCGCGGTGAAATGATTGTCAAAAAAGGTTGTTTGCCTAGTTCAGCAAAAGAATTTAATGCAACCGTTGTGTGGATGCATGAAAATGAATTAGAGTCAGGTCGCGAATACTTTATTAAGCATGGCAGTAAAATGACCACAGGACATGCGCAAAATATTGTTAGTAAGTATGATGTTAATACTATGGAAAAACAACCAAGTTCGCAGTTAGCGGTTAATGATATTGGCATGGTTGATTTCGTTGTTGACGAAGTATTACATTTTGATGCTTATCAGGAAAATGAAGGCACTGGCTCTTTTATTATTATTGATAGATTGAGTAATGTTACCGTTGGTGCCGGCATGATTACTCATGCATTAGATCAAAAAACTCATGAATACTCAGCATTTGAGTTAGAGTTTAATACCTTAGTTCGTAAGCACTTCCCACATTGGGGTGCTAGAGATATAACTAAGTAAATTGTAGATCGTGGCTTGCTGTGACAAAGGATAATAATGACAATCGAGCAATGGTTGATGATAGTGGTATTTATTGCCACCTTTGCCGGTCTACTTAAATATCAGCAAGTACCAGAACGAGTCTTTGCAGTTACGGTACTTGTTTGTTTAATATTTTCTTTTGTTAGCGTTGACGATATTCTTGCTAATGCAGTAAACCCAGGTTTAGTCACTTTAGTTTTACTGGTACTGTGCTCTTTTTCTTTTGAACGTACCAGTATTTTACGTCGATTGAGTAGTAGTGTCTTTAATGGCTCTAAAATAAAGTCGATGTTGCGGCTTTTTATTGGCACCGCATTCGCTTCGGCTTTAATGAGTAATACAGCTGTAGTGGCAACACTCATTAATAGTGTTAAGAGTAATAAATTAATCAATGCGGGTAAATTATTACTGCCCTTATCCTACGCTGCCATTTTAGGCGGCACACTGACGCTTGTTGGTACTTCTACAAATCTTATCGTTAATAGTTTACTGCTTAAACAAGGGCTTACAGGCTTTAGTTTTTTTGATTTTACCGCTATTGGCTTAGTCGCATTATTCTTTTGTTTATTAATCGTTATTTTACGTGCTAGAACATTACCGGATATGGCACAAGGAGAGCTATTAACACAAGATTACTTACTTGAAGCAAAAGTGGCTATTGATTCAAAATTGATAAATAAAACCATTGAAGAAAATGGTTTACGTAACCTTGATGCATTGTTTTTGGTAGAAATTGTTAGGCAAGGCCGGTTAATTTCACCCGTTACGCCCGATGAAAGAGTGCAAGCAGATGATAAATTAATCTTTAGTGGTGATATTTCTAAAGTATTAATATTGCAACAATTTGACGGCTTACAATTATTTGCGGAGCAAGATGACTTATTACGTGACAAGTTGACAGGTAATTTAACTGAAGTATTAATTAAACCTGATTCAGCAATTACGGGTAAAACCTTAAAAAAAGCAGGCTTTCGTGCTCGATTTGATGCCGCTGTTGTTGCCGTTCGTCGAGAAGGCTCTGCATTATCAGGTAAATTAGGTGATATTGTTTTGCAGTCTGGCGATTTTTTGGTATTAGCCGTAGGACCAGATTTTTCTAGCCGTACCAATTTATCGAAAAATTTCTTTATTTTGTCGGACCATCAAGCCATAAATATGCTTAATGGTTGGCGTGATTACGGCACTGTATGGGGATTTTTAATTGCTATTCTCGTTTCTGTATTAACGCCTATTTCTTTATTGAGTTGTCTATTTATTTATGTTGCTGCGCTAATTTTTAGTGGTGCATTAACTATAAATGAAATTAAGCGTCGTTTTCCATTAGAGATTTGGATGATAGTTTTAGGTGCGCTAACTTTAGCGAGTGCTATAGAGCATACTGGCTTGGCCGGTGTGATAGCTCACGCTATTGAGCAAGTTCTTGATGGCAGTAGTGTTTACCTAGCCTTTGTTGTTATATTTGTTTTAACTTTAATTATGACAGAGTTAATAACCAACAGTGCCGCGGCAGCTTTAATATTTCCAATAGCTTACAACATCGCTTTAGGTTTAGGTGTTGACCCTATTCCTTTTGTTATGGCGGTAGCTTTTGCTGCAAGCGGCAGCTTTATTAGTCCTTATGGTTATCAAACCAATGTGATGGTGTATAACGCGGGTAACTATCAATTAGCAGATTTTGTTAAGTTTGGTCTCCCCATATCAATAGTATACAGTGTCACTGTATTATTGATGATTCCTTTTATATTTCCTTTTTAGATTAAACCCTTAAAGTTAATTTCTTAAAATATTAAAGAGTACATAATGAAAACAGAAAATACTGTTTGGCATGAACAACATATATCTAAAGAGCAGCGTGCTAACTTAAAAGATCAGAAGCCGTGTTTATTATGGTATACCGGTTTAAGTGGCTCAGGAAAGTCAACCGTTGCTAATGCAGTTGATGCCTTACTATTTAACTTAGGCTGTCATAGTTATTTACTTGATGGCGACAATGTCCGTCATGGTCTTAATGGCGATTTAGGTTTTAATGATGACTCACGAATTGAAAATATTCGCCGTATTAGTGAAGTATCAAAGCTGTTTTTAGATGCCGGTTTAATTGTTTCTACTGCCTTTATTTCACCGTTTGCTCAAGATAGAGCTAGCGCACGTGCTAAATTAGATGCAGGTGAATTTATTGAAGTTTACATTGATACGCCTATTAGTGTTTGTGAACAGCGTGATCCAAAAGGTTTATACAAGAAAGCTCGTGCCGGTGAAATTAAAGACTTTACTGGAATTGATTCAAGTTATGATACTCCTGAAAATCCAGAGATTCATGTCAAAACAGCTGAGCAGTCTATTCAAGAATGTGCAGAGCAAATTGTCAATTATCTAACTGAGCAAGGCTTCATTCATATAAACAGTGCTAAAAACAATAATAAAGAACAAGGATAATATTATGCATTACGATGTATTTAATGGTGATGCAGATGGCATTATCGCTTTATTGCAGCTTCGCTTATCACAAAAAAAAACTTATCCTAAAGAATCAACGTTAGTTACAGGTGTAAAACGTGATATAAGTTTGCTTAAAAAGGTTGATGTTAACCTAGCTACATCAGTTACTGTATTAGATATATCTCTAGAAAAAAATAGTGAAGCATTGAATTGTTTGCTTGAAAAAAAGGTTAATGTTTTTTATGTTGATCACCATAGAGCGGGTGATATCCCTCACTCTAGCTGTTTAACTAGCTTAATAGATACCGATGCCAATACTTGTACTAGCTTATTAGTTAATAATCACCTTAATGGTGAGTTTGTTAATTGGGCTATAACTGCAGCTTTTGGTGACAATATGGAAGCTTCAGCGCAGGCACTAGCTATGCAAAAGGGCTTGTCGGGTGAACAGCAAGGGTTATTAAGAGAGCTTGGTATATATATTAACTACAATGGCTATGGCCGCAGTGTTGACGATTTGCACTTTCATCCAGCCCAATTATTTGAAAAACTATCATGTTACGCCAATCCTTTTGATTTAATTAATGAAGCAGGCTCTATTTTTCATCAGCTCAAAACTGCTTACCAAGCCGATATGGCGCAAGCAAAAAATTCTGCTGTGCTTGTTGATAATGAACAACTATCTGCAATGCAGTTAGCTGACGAACCATGGGCTAGACGAGTTAGTGGTGTTTTTGGTAACGAGTTAGCTAATGCTTCTCCAGCTAAAGCACATGTTGTTGTTACTTTAAATGAAAGTACACTTAATGAAGATACTACTTATACCATTAGCCTTAGAGCACCATTAAAGAATAAACAAGGTGCGGGTGATATTTGTGCAAGCTTCCCAACCGGTGGTGGTAGAGCCGCAGCCGCAGGCGTTAATGCTTTACCCGCAGAAATGCTTGGCGATTTCTTCGCTCGCGTGGCAGAATATTACTCATAGTTAATATTTTTCAACATAATTTTTTAAAGGTATCGCATGAGTTTATTAATTACCGGTGGCACAGGTTATATTGGCAGTCACACCGTGGTTGAACTGCAAGCTTTAGCTGATGACCAAGATATTGTTATTGTCGATGACTTATCAAATTCGTCTACTAAAGTACTTGATAGAATAAAAAAAATCACAGGTAAAACAGTTACCTTTATAAAAGCCGACATTTGTGACTATGATGCGATGAATGCGGTTTTCGAGCAACATGATATTGATGCAGTCATTCACTTTGCTGGTCATAAAGCTGTTGGTGAATCAAGCGAAAAACCGCTGAGTTATTATTATAACAATGTTTCAGGCACTGTTATTTTGCTCAGAGTGATGGCTGAACACAAGGTTAAGAACTTAGTTTTTAGTTCATCTGCTACTGTTTATGGTGATAATGTTTCCCCATTAAATGAAAAAATGACTACATCAGCGACTAACCCTTATGGTCAAACAAAGCTAATGATTGAACATATTCTTTTTGATTTAGCAAAAAGTGATAGCGATTGGTCAATTGCCTGTTTACGTTACTTTAACCCTATTGGTGCGCACAATTCAGGTTTGATAGGGGAAAATCCAAATGGAATCCCTAACAATTTATTACCCTATGTCGCGCAAGTAGCTGTTGGACGATTGGCTCAATTGCAAGTGTTTGGTGACGATTATGATACGGTAGATGGTACTGGGGTTCGTGACTATATTCATGTGGTTGATTTAGCTCAAGGGCATGTTAAAGCGCTGCAAAACTTGAATAAAATCTCAGGTTGTAAAGCTATTAATTTAGGTACTGGCAATGGTACTTCGGTGCTAGAAATTGTAAACACCTTCAAAGAGATTAGTGGTCAGGATATTCCGTATAAAATAGTGCCAAGGCGAGCAGGGGATTTAGCGGCTGTTTATGCTAACGCTGACTTAGCTAATGAGTTACTAGGCTGGCAAGCAACTAGAAATTTACATACTATGATTAGTGATACTTGGCGTTGGCAGTCAGAAAATCCACAAGGGTTCTAATTCCCTTTATTTAAAACTTCTTTGCGAAATAAAAATGACTATTACTTTTAAGGTAATAGTCATTTTTTATGCATACTTTTTTGTCCGTAGCATGTTTACTCAGCTAATATACTTTGCTCATCTGCCCAAGATAGTGCTTCATTGTAATGTTTCACTGCTTGGTCTTTGTCTAACTTAAGTTTATCCATCACTATATTAGTTTTATCCCACTGAGCATGTTCAATAAATTCAACTAATTTAATAATAGCGGCCATCACGCCTTTTCTTGTCAATAATGGCTCTTTTATTTCAGCCGCTAAAGGAAGCTTATCTAATACAACAGCTAGCTCTTCATCTAAAATGGCATCAATCATTGATAATAACCCAGTTAAAAACGCAATAGAGCTATCAAGTTGTGATTTCATATCATTTGCAACAAGCTCACAAAATTTAGCGCGAGTCATGGCAAGTTTGATTAATTCAGTTGGTTTGTCAGGGTTTGCAGTTACCGCAAACATCAAACCAAGAAAACGTTTAAGTTCGCTTGAGCCAAGAATAACTAATGCTTGTTTTATTGTTGATACGTCACTACGGCGTTTAAAAATGGCGGAGTTAGCATAACGAAGCAACTTATATGATAAGGATACATCGCGTTCAAAAACACAGGTAATACTCGCAAGATCTAGCTCAGGTTTTGATGTTTCATATAAAAGCTCTGCCATTGCAAGTTGTGATGGAGATAAATTTTTTGTTTTAACCATTTCAGGTTTAGCAAAAAAGAACCCTTGAAAGTATTTAAAACCTAATTGCTGTGCTTGATCATATTCTTGATACGTTTCTACTTTTTCTGCGAGTAAATCAATATGAGGGTGATCTTTAATGGCATCAATAATTTCTTTGACTTCATCAAAGTCAGTTTGTTGAATATCGACTTTAATAATTTTTATAAAAGGATAAAAGTGGGCCCATACACTTTGATGTTCATAGTCATCTAAAGCAATGGTATAACCTTTATTGTGTAGATCTTTACATAAAGCGAGTAGTTTTTTTCCGGGTTTTACCGTTTCTAAAATTTCAACAACCACTTCTTCATTGGTTAACATTTCTGGATAACCTTGACTTAAGGTTTCTAAGGTGAAGTTAATAAAGGCGGGCTTGTTACTAGTAAACTCACTGATACCCATATTAAATTTACTTGCCTCAATCATTTTACTGGTTGCTTCATCACCATCTATATCTGGAAAAACGTTATCTATACTGTCGCGAAAAAGTAGCTCATAAGCATAGAGTTTTTTGTTTACATCCAAAATAGGCTGTCTAGCGGCGTAAAAGTACATAGTTTGAGCAATATCTTTTTAATAAAAAACAATTACTAATAAATATACCTGTTCTACTTGAAGATGCAAGATTGAGTAGAGGTTTATTGATGCAAAAAAAAGTATTAGGTTTAGTTTTATATACGAAGCTTTTAATACTATGGTTTATTTTTAATGGCATTCTTGGTAGTGTAGCGGGGCATTTTATATTTAAAAAATAATAATAATAATTTAAGGGGAAGAGCTTGGAATTTGGTACGTTAATTTCTTTGGCATTGTATTTCGTCGTTATGTTAGGCATTGGTCTTTATGCCTATAAAAAATCTACCAGTGATGTTTCTGGCTATATGTTAGGCGGACGAAGCTTAAGTCCTAGTGTGGCTGCACTTTCAGCTGGAGCATCTGACATGAGTGGTTGGATGTTAATGGGCTTGCCGGGCGCTATGTATCTTTCAGGCATGAGTAGCTTATGGATTGCTATTGGCTTAGTTATTGGTGCTTTTTTAAATTATCTTATTGTTGCCCCCCGACTTAGAACCTATACCGAAGTAGCGAACGATTCAATCACCTTGCCAGATTTTTTTGAAAATCGATTTAAAGATAATTCGCGTATGTTAAGAATCGTTTCTTCTCTTGTTATCGTGGTGTTTTTTACGCTATACACGTCAAGTGGCATTGTCGCAGGCGGTAAATTATTTGAAAGCTCTTTTGGTCTAAATTATGAAGTTGGCTTGTATGTTACCGCAGGTGTAGTCGTTGCTTACACACTATTCGGTGGCTTCTTAGCGGTAAGTTTAACTGACTTTGTGCAAGGCTGTATTATGTTTGTTGCCTTGGTTTTGGTTCCTGTCGTGACGATTAACGAAGTTGGAGGACTTGGCGAAGTACAAGCAAGTATTAGCGCTATAGACCCAGCATTATTAGATATTTTTAGTGGTGTTAGTTTAATTAGCATTATTTCGGCAATGGCTTGGGGGTTAGGTTACTTTGGTCAACCTCATATTATTGTACGTTTTATGGCAATAAGGAGTGTTAAAGATATGCCTACCGCACGCCGTATTGGTATGAGTTGGATGATCGTCGCTATTATTGGCGCTATGGCAACAGGGTTTGCCGGAATTGCTTATATTGCCAAAACAGGTATAAAACTTGATGATGCCGAAACTATTTTTATTTTGTTATCACAAATATTGTTTAGTCCTCTCATTGCTGGTTTTTTATTAGCGGCAATTTTAGCCGCGATCATGAGTACAATCTCTTCTCAACTTTTAGTGACATCAAGTTCACTCACAGAAGATTTTTATAAAACATTTTTACACAAAGACGCCAGCGACAAGCAGCAAGTTTTAGTTGGCCGTATTTCTGTTTTTATCGTTGCATTGGTTGCTATTTATTTAGCTTACGATCGTGATTCATCAATTTTATCTTTAGTGAGTAATGCCTGGGCTGGTTTTGGTGCTGCATTTGGCCCTGTTGTTATCGGTAGTTTATATTGGAAGAAAATGACCAGAAATGGCGCATTAGCCGGTATGGTTACTGGTGCAGCTACAGTATTGTTTTGGATTTACGCACCAATCACTATTGGTGGTCAGTCGTTAAGTTCGCTAATGTATGAAATAGTGCCGGGTTTCATTTTATGCTCTATTGTTATTTATGTAATAAGTATTATGTCTCCGCAAACGGATAGTGCTATTTTAGCTAAACATGATGAAATGTTAACGCATCATGAATAACCTAATATACCTAAGTGAATAGTTTCGAGCTAAAATGTGACCAAGTCACTAGGATAGATTATTGAAGTTTTCTAATACTTACGTAAGTTTAGGTGATAAGTTTTTTCAACGGTCATTGCCGCAGGAAGTGCCTTCGCCTAAGCTTTTGTTATGGAATAATGAACTTGCCAATAGTTTGCTTATTTCAGAAAAGTTGCAAAATGATGAGGAATTATTACCCCAGTATTTCTCAGGAAATAAGTTGTTTGATGGCGCAGAATCTATCGCTTTAGCTTATTCGGGTCATCAATTTGGACACTTTAACCCGCAGTTAGGAGATGGTCGAGCTCACTTGTTAGGTGAAGTCTTAAATAAGCATAATACTCGCTGTGATATTCAACTCAAAGGCTCAGGTAAAACACCCTTTTCAAGACGAGGAGATGGTAAGTGTGCCCTAGCGCCAGCATTGCGTGAATATATAATGAGTGAAGCATTATTCGCCTTGGGAGTGCCAACGAGTCGTTGCTTGGCGGTGGTGAGTACAGGTGAAACTATCAACCGTGGCTTACCAAAACTGGGAGCTGTCGTTACTCGTGTTGCTGCTAGTCATATTCGTGTTGGAACTTTTCAGTATTTTGCTGCACGGGGAGATGTCGACTCTTTAAAGTCGTTGCTAAATCACTGTATCGAACGTCACTTCCCTGAGGTGAGTAGCGCACAATTGTCAGCAGAACAACGTATTTTGGCTTTTTTAGAGCAAGCAATAGATAAACAGATAACGTTAATTATTCAATGGTTACGTGTTGGTTTTATTCATGGTGTGATGAACACTGACAATACGGCTATTTGTGGAGAAACACTAGATTATGGCCCTTGTGCCATGATGGGTAATTATGATGAGAAAGCGGTCTTTAGTTCTATTGATGAATATGGTCGTTATGCTTTTGGTAATCAAGGACAAATAGCTCAATGGAATATGGCGAGATTAGCTGACTGCTTATTGCCCCTATTACTAGATTGTCGGGCTGAATCAAGTGATGATATTAGCAGTAAAAAAGAACAAGAACAGAGTGCTTTAGCAAAAGTTGAAACACTAATTCATCAATATAAAGGGAAGTTTGATGAAGCGTATTATGCCATGTATACCAAGAAAATTGGAATAGAAGAGGTTAGCGCAGCTAGCAAGTTATTAGTTGATGATTTGTTGTCGATAATGCAAAGCCAAGGCTTAGATTACACCAAAACCTTTCACTTACTAACCCAATCATTAAGCAACTCGGACAAAGCTAAAATACTACAAACTGAACTTGCTAGTTGGTATGATACTTGGCTGTCGGCACTTAAAAAAATCAGTATTAATTCTCATCAGAATTACCTTAATAATGCTCAAAACTTAATGGCTGATAACAATCCGATTGTTATTCCTAGAAACCATCACGTTGAAGTAATATTAGCTCGTTGTGAAGATGCAGTTACTGATAACTCCTCGCCACAAATGATTAAAGATACGATCAATAACATTGTTGGTGAGTTTCTTAGCGTGTTGCGTTCTCCTTATCATGGGGTGAACGCTACGAAAAACTATCAAGATACACCAGAAGATGATGATAAATATTATCAAACGTTTTGTGGTACTTAGTTCGACCATTTATTAGTTTGTAGTTAACCTTGTTTAGCAAAGTTAAGCCTAGAAAAGTAATGTTTAGAAAAGTAAAAAACCTAATAACTTTGCAGTTAATAGGTTTTTTATTGGTCTTTACAGAGTTAACTAGACCAAGAGATATTGTCACTAATTGTTCTTTGCCATTTTGTTAAGGACTCATTTTTATCTGCTACAACTAGAATATTGGCGTGTTTAAAGCCTAAAGATTCGCCTTGTAACTTTTCATCACTAAATTTATCAGTAAAAGCGAGGTGTTCTTTTTTAGGTACAATAAATACGGTTACAGTATCGGTTAATCCTTTAAATACTAAGTGCAAGCTTTTCATCCCATCAAAGCGACAGTAATCTGCTGAAATTAACTCGCCCATTGATTCACTAAAACTACCATTAAAAGCGGTCATTTTTTTATTTAATGAGACTAAACTAACTCGGTTGTTATCGTTATTAGAAAAGGCACTTTGTTCATGATAAACATGAGCAAGTGCATAATCACCTACATTAGTATAACTGCTAGAAAACTGTAAATAACTCACGACTATACCTGCAATAATCGTAACAGAGGCAGCTAAAGCTAGATGCACACGTGATTTACGCTTTTCTTGCTGGTGGCTTGCAAATGTTTGACGTAAAAGTAATTTACTGCATAAATCCTCAGGTACAGGCACTTGCATTGCTTGCTTTAATTTTTCATCAAACTGACACAATTCTTGAGCTAGTTGCTTTCTCGCAGGATCTGAATTTTGCGCGGCAATAATTTCATCGTCTTGACTTGTAGGATCGGCGTATATGCTACGTCTAAATTTTAAATCATCCATTTTGTTTTCTGGCATAATGCTATCATTCATGGATAAGCCTCATCTTTTCAGGTTCTTTTTCTAAAGCATCTTTTAGCTGGTTACGTGCTCTAAATAATCGTGTCATTACAGTGTTTTTATTTAAGTTCAACATGCTAGCGATATCTTCACCACTGTAACCACCAAGTACTTGTAATATTAATGGCTCTGAGTATTCAGGTGGTAATTGCGCTATTTTATCTCTTAACCACTGGTTCTCTATTTCTTGCTCAGTGCTGGTTGATTGTGTATCCATGATATTGGCTTCTTCATACTCACTCATATCAAAGCGTTTGCGTTCAAAGCGTCTGGCATTTTCACGTCTTAAAATAGTAATTAGCCATGATTTTGCTGCTTTTTCATCTTTTAATGAATCTAGCGCGCGCCATGCTCTTAAAAATGTTTCTTGCACTAAGTCTTCAGCAACCTGTTTATCGTGAGTTAACCAATAACCATATCGGTATAAATCACCATGCAGAGCCTTTACTAGTGCTTCGTATCTAATTTGTTTTGTCGCCATACTGTTACTATTTTTAGAGGGTTCAGTATTTAAGACCTGAGCAGATGTTTTTTTATTCCCAAAAACTTTCATTTTTTGAACTTATCTTGAACTTATTGTGGATTTAGGGTGAATTTAGATCTGCCATTATCCAAAATACCAGAGGCATTAATTTGTTGAATCACTTTTATTAAGTTCTCTCCTAGCCATGGAGTATCAACTATGTCTTTACCATATAAATGCTGTTGAACATTATTAATAGCACAGGTAAATGCATCATTATCTATCAACGTTATAGCTTCAGATAGGGTGGATATTTCACTATGATTTTTATTCGGGTTTAAGTTATTTAGCCAAGGCAAAATTAAACTTAACGCCTTTTCTGCATTGCTTTTTTTACAAGCAGCCATCAGAGCAAGGTAGTGATTGTTTACAGATTTTGCCACTTTTCTCTTGGTTTTTCCTCTTGCTGATAGTAAACCTGTACGTTTTAAATAGATCACATGAAAGAGCCAAGCAATAGAAGTCAGCAGCCAGAGTACTAAAAACAACCATTGTAACTTGCTCGTTTTTTCAATGATGATTGGTTGTGCCAAAGGTGCCTTTACTGACTCTGTTGGGATAATTAAGGGGGCTTTTTTTGTATTATTGATGAAAGACTGAGGCGCATCAGGATTAGCTGTAATAGTTATCGTTTGCTCCGGCAATACCGCTTGTTGATATTTATTGGTTACCGTATTCCACCAAGCAATAGAAATTTTAGGCAATGTATATTCACCTGCATGACTTGCAACAAGGGCGAAATTTTGTCTTTTTTGACTAATCAAACGTTCTTTAGTTAAGTTTGCATGTAACTCAGCTTGATCTGGATATACCTTTAAGCCCGCAGGAACATTCATTACGATTTTTGGTAATTGAGCCTTTCCAAGACCTGCTGCGGTTAGTGTGATTGTACGTGTAATTGGTTCGCCGACTTTGAACTCACTCTTGCCTTGTGAAGAAACAGGTTGCCATTCTTGATGCAAAGTCAATAACTCACTTGGTAACCAACTGTTGTTTGCATCAACAGGATAACTATCAGGAATAGGGCGCACTTTCAGCGCTAATTTGTCTCCTGAAACATTAACTGGTTTGGTTTCACCAAAACTAAGAAAGCCTGAACGACGTTTTGATTGCACCATAATATCGCCAGAAAACATTGGCGTTATTAAAGTGAAATCACCACTTTTCTCAGGTGTTATTGCATAAGTTCGTTCAACTATTCGATAGCGCTTTCCGTTCACTATGCTATCACTTTCTTGATCTTTACCTATTTGTTCAATCGAAGCTCCGGTTAAACTTGGCTCGGTTAAGCTACCACGTTGCAACTGTACACCTACATGCAATTTAATGGTTAAAGTGACTAATTGCTGGACATAAATATCATTTGAAGACAGCTCTGCTGAAACAAATATATCTTGCTGCTGTGTTGAGCTGGCGCTACCTTGTTCGATAACTTGTACATTTATTGCTTGAGATTGATGGCCATCAATAGTTAAGGCGGGAATCGTTAAATTGCCTCGCTGCCTTGGAATTAATACTATTTGCCAGCGTGTCGTTCTGCTAGTTTTGAAATTAACCATGCTTGTTTGCGAGCTAACTTCAGTACGAGCAACAATAAAGTCGGCTAATAATGGAGAAGTATCAAGCGCATCACGTTCAACACGGTCATCAGCAACAACCGTTAAAACAATTGACTCGTTACTCATCACTGGATTTGAATCGATGCTAGCTGTTAAACTGTTAAGCGCAAAGGCAGACTGACTGACAATGATGGTTGTGACTATGGTTACTACTATCAATAACTTTAAAATAACTTTTACCACTTTTTCTTAACTCCTCGACTAGCACCACTTTGCTTGCGTTTTTGATATTCTAACTGCATTTTGTTGCGCAGTAACAGGTAAGGATCATCGGTTACTTTGTTTAATAGCTGTTGATGTTTTTGCTCGGTTTCTTTTGCTTGTTGCTCTGCAGCAATTTGAGCGGCTGTTTTTTCTTCACTGGACTGCTCTTCTTGCTGCTTAGCTTCTTCAGCCTCTTTTTTCTGCTGTTCTTGTCGTTCTTGTTCTGCTTTTTTATCTTGCTGTTCTTTTTTTGAGTCTTGAGGTTCCTTTTGAGTTTGCTCATCGCTCTCTTGTGAGTCACCCTTTGAATCTTTTTGTTGCTTATTCTGCTGATCTTGGGATTGCTTGTCTTTAGAGTTTGAGTCTTTAGAATCTGAATCCTGTGAGTCTTGCTGTTGATCATTTTTGTCTTGAGACTGTTGGTCTTCAGATTGATCACCTTGTTGCTGCTCTTGTTTTTTCTCTTGCTCTTTTTGCTGTTGTTTGATTTTTTCTATGTTGTCTTTAGCATCTTGTAAATCAGGATTTTTCTTTAAGGCCTGCTCATACCTTTCAATCGCTTTTTCATAACGTTGCATTTGCGCTAAGGCATTCCCTTGATTATATAACGAGTTGGCTGAGCCTGATTTTTCACCTTGTTTAAAAGAGTCTAGCGCTTCTTGATAATTACCGGCTTTATAATGTGCACTACCTTGCCATTGTGAATTTTCAAACTGTTGAGCAGCACCTTGATAATCTTCTTGGTTATAGTGTTGCTGCGCTTGTTGATCGTTTGTTTGCCATAAGTCTTGCCATATTGTTTGTGCTGACGATGATGAAGGTAATTGCTTAGGCGCTTCATTGTCATTTGCATAAGCTTCTGTACTGGTGAATGAAAATGACAATAAAAATAGTAAGGGTAAACAAGACAATGGCAACATTAAAATAGCACTACCACGACGGAAGTAGCTTAGCATTAATGGTAAAGCGAGTAGTAATAACCAAGCGCCTTGCTCTTGCCATTGATCGCCAGTTTGTTGACTTTGCTGCTTTTCATTTTTATTTATGTCATTATTTTTTTCAATAAATTTATCTTTTAAGATCAAGTTATCTATGTCGCTATCATCATTGCTAATGGTTTGATAGCTGCCATGACCACGTGATGCCAACGATTTTAGCTTTTGGCTTGGCAGACGAGGTACCACGATGGCACCACTGTTATCTTTTAATAACTCACCACTTGGCAGGGTAATTGGTGCACCGCTTTCACTACCGACACCCAAAATATTGAGTTGATGACCAAATTCATTTGACCAATCATAGATATCCGTTATTTCTTCATTATCAACATCATCGGTGAACCAATATATATCGCCATTCAAGTGACCTGCATTGAGTAGCATTTCATGAGCAAGTGTTAATGCTGCTAAAGGATTAGCACCCAGTTCAGGCATAATTTCAGGTGTAAGAGAAGGCAATAATAATTCAATGTTTTTTATATCTTGTGTTAGCGGACTAATAATAAAAGCATCACCCGCATAAGCAATTAAGCCAGTATCGCCTTCATTAATTTTATTGAGTAAATCTATGGCTTTAAAGCGTGCTCGAGTTAATCTATTCGGCTTTACATCAGTAGCATACATTGAATAGGACATATCCATTATGAGCACCGAGCCACGCTCTGTTTGATAAACCGGCTGTGGTAGCTTTTGCCAAACAGGACCTGCAAGAGCGATAATAGATAATAGCCCGATAATAAAAGGTTTTATTAAAAAGGTTTGCCCAGAAAATACTTTGTTATTGCTATGACTTTTTTTACTGCTTGAAGATCCTTCTACCAATACTTGGCTTAAATGATCGGGTAAAAACTGTTGCCATGGTGATTGATGAAAACGATGTTTTCTTAATAACCAAAGCACAATTAATAAAGCAAAAATAGCCAATAACCAATAAGGTCTGAGAAAGTGAAAGTTGCTTAAAAACAAATTAAATGAAGTCATTATTCTTTTGAAAACCCTTGGTGTCTTTGGCTAAAACTGGAAACATTAATAGCAAGGAAATAAAGCATGCTTATTAACAGGGCTAATGCCAAAGGCCAGTAGAATAGTGCTGTGAGCGGACGCATTTGCTGCTGTTCTTGTTCTACGGGTTCAAGTTGGTCGAGTAACTGGTAAATTTGGCTCATGCCCTGACTATCTTTAGCGCGAAAATATTTCCCGCCAGTTTTCTCTGCCAATTTAGTTAGGGTTTGCTCGTCTAACTCGCTTGATGGATTAACGCGGCGAGTGCCAAACAAGGATTTTTGCAGCATAACATCAGCACCAATACCGATAGAATAAATAGTGATATTCTTAGCGACAGCAAGTTCAAGTGCTTGTTCTGGAGATATTTTACCTGCAGTATTTTGTCCATCAGTTAATAGTAACAATACCTTGTTAGATTTTTGTTTAGCATCGAAGCGTTTTACCGCAAGGGCTATCGCATCACCTATAGCTGTCTTTCTGCCGACTAAACCTAAAACACTTTCATCGAGCATTTGCTTGACTGTTTTTCTGTCAAAAGTCATTGGGGTTTGCATGTATGCATCATCAGCAAATAAGATTAAACCTAATCTATCTCCAACTCGACGCTCGATAAAATCACCTAAAACAACTTTTAGCATCTCAAGACGATTAACTGTACTGCCACGCAAGCTCATATCTTCAATTTGCATGCTGCCTGATAGATCAACTGCGATCATCATCTCACGACCTTCAGTAGGGATGTCTATGGCATCACCTAACCATTGCGGCTGACTTAACGCTAAAACCGTTAATAACCAACATAAAGATAACGTGATTAACGGCGCTTTGTTTTTGGACGGGCTGATAACATTAACCGAAGTACTTTCAACAAGCTGCGGAATAATTAAGGCTGCACTTGTACGTTCATTGTTTTTTTTTGGCAGCCAATAAACTAAAAGCGGTAAGGGCATGAATAATAACAACCAAGGTAAAGCAAAGGATATCATGCGTTAACTCCTTGAGTGGTACTCTTGTCTATTTCTTTGTTTTTAAATGGTTTAGGCGGAAGCGCGCAATTTAACCAAAGTAATACTGCTTGTTGAAGTTTTTCATCTGACTCCGCATTATTGTTTACCTCACAATGAGCTTGATATTGATTTATAAAAGCTTGTTCACTCAACTCAGCAAAGGTTTGCTGATGCTTAGTAGGTAACTTAGAGGCTAAAAATTCTTTTAATGACTCGCCAAAAAGTTTGGCAAGTTCTGCTCGTGAAAAATAATGCATTGACGCCCACTTCAGTAAAGCTATCATGTCGCTATTTGTCATTTGTGAATTGTTTTTTAATTGCGATAATGCTTGCTTCTTCACTTGATTAAGCTTGGTAGATTTTATAATTTTAAGTATGGTAATGATAATCATAAAAATGATTATTGCCGCTAATAACCACCAACCGTATGCTACAGGGTAGTTAGCTATTTGTTCTGGCAGATGAATATCTTTCAATGCTAAGGTATTTGTTGGTGAGGCACTTACTTGTTGCAAAATTGTGCTCCATCTTTTAATTGTTGCTCTAATGTTTGTCCTGCACTGAAATTAATGACTCGGGCGCCAGCTTTCGTTAATAGCTTCGAGCATTGTTCATTTATGATTCGTGCATTTTTTTGGTACTGTGCTGCGGTATTATAATCACCTAAGGTTAACTGTTGACGGTTCTCGCCATCGGTTAAGGTGACATTTAGTTTAACTGAACTTGTTGGTAAGGCTTGTTCTAGCGGATCATCAACTAGACAAACCACTAACTCACAATGTTTACTTATTTGTGTTAAATGGCGCAGTGCATCTTGTTGCTGCTGGCTATTTTCCGCTTTTATTTGTTGAGCATCGGTGATCATATATACCAAAGAGCCTGGTTTTGCTATTTGTCTAATGCGAGCACAGTTATTACTAAAGTAGTGATCGTTAATGCTTTCATTTGGCGGATTTGTATCTGCAGCTGCGTTATTTCTATATTGAGACTGATGTTGCGAAAGGTGCATTGCTGTGAGTGCATGTAAGTAATGCAGAACGCCTTCTTTGCGACTTCTTGGCTTTAGTTCTAGATGTTTATTTTGGTTAAAGACGATACCACCTAAACGATCACCGCGATTTTTTGCATGCCATGCAACTAATGAAGCTAAGTGAGCCGCTTGTACAGACTTAAATAATAATTGGCTGCCAAAATGCATGCTAGCACTCAAGTCAGTGGCAATAAGCACTGGGCGCTCTAATTCTTCTCGAAACAATTTCGTGTGGGTTTTACCTGTTCTAGCGGTTACTCGCCAATCGATAGCGCGAATATCGTCTCCTGTTTGATAATGGCGAACTTCATCAAACTCCATGCCGCGACCTTTACTACGAGATAGGTAGTTGCCTGACATTTGTCCATGAATATTTTTTCTTGATGATAAATCTATCAATGCCGTTTTATTTTGGTATTGCAACAACTCAGTCATGGTGAGTTCAACACCATTACTATGAATACTTGCCAGCTGATTTTGACAACTATGTAGCAACTCATTTTGCTTGTTGCGAACAGTTTTTTGTTTAAACCACATTCTTTAAGCCATATCGTTATTGCTGAATCTATTGCTCAAGGTTAAGCCACGGCAACTAAGCTTAATAAGTGGTCAAGTAATTGGTTTGACGTTATACCTTCGGCTTCTGCTTGATAGCTAAGAATAAGTCGATGTCTTAATACATTATGCAGTACAGCTTGAATATCTTCAGGACTAACAAAATCACGATTATGCAACCAAGCACGGGCACGAGAACATCTATCTAAAGCAATAGTAGCGCGAGGACTGGCACCATAAGCTAACCATGACTTTAATTTATCGTCATATTTTTCTGGTTGGCGTGTTGCCATGATTAAATCAACCATGTAGGTTTCAAGCGCTGGCGCCATATGAATATTTAGTACTTCTGCGCGGGCACTAAATATTTCTGCTTGGCTTAATACTCTTAACTGTGGCTTTTCATGACTAGCGTTAGCAAGTGCTTCACCTCGGTTTAATTTTAATATTTCTAATTCACTTTTTGCATCAGGGTAATCAATTTCTAAATGCATTAAAAATCTATCTAGCTGTGCTTCAGGTAATGGGTAAGTACCTTCTTGCTCAATTGGGTTTTGTGTCGCCATAACGAGGAATAGATCAGGCAATTGATAGGTTTTTCTGCCTACGGTTACTTGTCCTTCCGCCATCGCTTCTAATAAAGCAGACTGTACTTTTGCTGGCGCACGGTTTATCTCATCAGCAAGGACTAAGTTCTGAAATAAAGGCCCGGCTTGGAAAACAAAAGTGCCATCTTCTGGACGATAAATATCGGTACCTGTTAAATCAGCAGGCAATAAATCAGGCGTAAATTGAATACGATGAAAATCTGCTTCAAGACCATCAGCTAACGCATTTACAGCGCGGGTTTTTGCTAACCCAGGAGGACCTTCAACAATTAAATGACCGTTTGCTAACAAAGCAATAAGTAAGTTTTCAACAAACGCTGGTTGACCAATAATTTGTTGTGATAAGTGTTGTTTTAATGCCGAAAAATGTTCAATTGCCATGTTTATTATGTCTTTGTCTTTATTATTAGCAGAAGTTGCTTGATTATATATAAGGCTTTAATCAAAGAAAACAAGCCTCAGTAACTCAGTTGTAACATTTATTTTTTTATAAGTACGGCTAATAAACTATGCTTTTACGACTAATATTAAGATACAGAAAAATCAGTGATTGATATTTTCGTACAGTTCGTTAAAATCAATACAATATTTAAGAGGTCTGACCTCTTTGTGTTTTATCCGTTTTTGCAATGGGTAAGCGCTATAACTGGAGAATAAAGTATATGTCGATAAAAATGACCACACGAACAGGTGAGCGCATTGCTGTTGTGGCAGGGCTAAGAACCCCTTTTGCTAAACAAGCGACGGCTTTTCATGGTGTGCCTGCTGTTGATTTAGGTAAATTAGTGGTAAATGAACTGCTACAAAAGCACGATGTTGATCCTGCAATTATTGATCAGTGTGTCTTTGGCCAAGTTGTGCAAATGCCAGAAGCGCCAAATATTGCGCGTGAAATTGTACTGGGTACAGGCATGAATGTTCATACCGATGCTTACAGTGTTTCTCGTGCGTGTGCGACAAGCTTTCAATCAACCGTTAATGTAGCTGAATCAATTATGGCGGGCTTTGTTGACGTTGGTGTTGCCGGTGGTGCTGATTCTTCTTCTGTTGCGCCTATTGGTGTTTCTAAAAAGTTTGCTCGTACTTTATTAGATTTAAGTAAGACCAAAACATTGGGACAAAAAATCGCTTTAATTCGTAAGTTAGGTCTAAAAGATATTTTACCTGTTGCCCCAGCCGTTGCTGAATACTCAACAGGTATTTCTATGGGTGAAACGGCTGAGCAAATGGCTAAAACTTATGGTATTACTCGTGAAGAACAAGATGCGTTAGCACATCGATCGCATACCTTAGCCACGCAAAGTTGGGCAGAAGGTAAGTTAGATGGTGAAGTAATGAGTGCTCATAGCGAGCCTTATAAAGGTTTTATCGACAAAGATAACTGTATTCGTGAAAACTCAGTTTTAGAAGGCTACGCTAAATTACGTCCTTGTTTTGATCGTAAACACGGCACGGTTACCGCAGCCACTAGTACACCACTTACCGATGGTGGTGCCGCCATTTTATTAATGCGTGAAGGCAGAGCAAAAGAGCTAGGTTATAAACCATTAGGCTATATTCGCAGTTATGGCTTTGCCGCTATTGATGTTTGGCAAGACATGCTAATGGGACCAAGTCATGCAACGCCAATCGCGTTAAAGCGTGCAGGGTTAGAGTTAGCAGATTTAGACTTAATAGAAATGCATGAGGCATTTGCGGCTCAAGCATTAGCGAACATGAAAATGTTTGCTAGCGATAAATTTGCTAAAGAGCATTTGGGTCGTGATAAAGCTATTGGCGAAATTGATATGAGTAAATTTAATGTAATGGGCGGATCGTTGGCTTATGGTCATCCATTTGCAGCAACAGGCGCACGTTTAATTACTCAAACATTAAATGAGCTAAATCGTCGTGGTGGCGGTATTGGTTTAACTACTGCTTGTGCGGCAGGTGGTTTAGGTGCGGCTATGGTAGTGGAGACAGACTAATGACTGATAATAAAATAGATTCGAGTAACGAAGTGAAGAGTGACGAGTTGCGGGTTGCGGGTAGAGAAGATAAAAAAAGTAACAGCAGCGCTTTTACTTTAGTTCGTCAAGAAAATGGCATTGCCCATTTGGTTATGGATGTTGTTGGCGACACCATGAATACGCTTAAGGCTGAATTTGCTGAGCAAGTGACAGGTGTTTTAGCTGAAATTAAAGCGGATACATCTATTACTGGTGTCGTGCTATGTAGTGGTAAGAAAGACTCTTTTGTTGCTGGCGCTGATATTAATATGATCAATGACTGCAAAACAAAAGAAGAAGTGATCGCGCTTTCTCGTCAAGGGCAAATGATCCTATCGCAACTTGAGCAGTTAAATGTTCCTCTTGTTGCTGCTATTAACGGTGCTTGTTTAGGCGGTGGATTAGAATTAGCTATGGCTTGTCATGCACGTGTTTGTAGTGATAACCCTAAAACTGCAATAGGTTTACCTGAAGTGCAATTAGGCTTGTTGCCTGGTGGCGGTGGTACGCAAAGATTGCCTAGGCTTGTTGGCGTTCAAAAAGCATTAGACATGATGTTAACCGGTAAGCAACTTCGCGCTAAACAAGCATTGAAAGTTGGTTTAGTCAATGATGTTGTTCCTAATAGTATTTTAATTGCGACCGCTGAAAAAATGGCGCTTGCTGGCAACTTCAAGCAGCCAGTTAAGTTTAAATCATCTTTAGTTAATAAAATTTTAGAGGGCACCTCAGTTGGTCGTGGCATTGTTTATAAACAAGCTAAGAAATCTGTTTTATCAAAAACGAAGGGAAATTACCCTGCGCCCGTTAAAATCATCCACTGTGTGAAAACAGGATTAGAACAATCGCCAGCTAAAGGTTACCAAATTGAAGCTGAACATTTTGCCGAATTAGTTATGAGCCCTGAATCGGCACAATTACGTAATTTGTTTTTTGCGACCACAGAAATGAAAAAAGAGCAGGGCGTTGCTGACGTTATGCCAGAAACAATAACTAAAGCGGGTGTGCTTGGTGGTGGTTTGATGGGCGGTGGCATAGCTTTTGTTACTGCAACTAAAGCTAATATTCCTGCGCGTATTAAAGATATTAGTCATCAAGGCATTAGCCACGCAATAAAATATAGTTATGACATACTTAACAAAAAAGTAAAACGTCGTTTTATGCTTAAGAGCGAAATGCAAAAACAAGTGTCGATGATTACCGGCTGTATTGATTATTCTGGTTTTAAAGATGTTGACATTGTTGTTGAGGCTGTATTTGAAAATTTAGAGCTAAAACAGAATATGGTGGTAGAAATTGAGCAGCAAGCTAAAGAGTCAACAATCTTTGCTAGCAATACCTCTAGCTTACCTATTGGTAATATCGCCGCTAAAGCCGCACGACCTGAAAATGTTATCGGCTTACATTACTTCTCACCAGTAGATAAAATGCCTTTGGTAGAAATAATTCCCCATGAGACGACTTCAGATCACACTATTTCAACCACAGTGGCGTTTGCTAAAAAGCAAGGTAAAACGCCTATTGTTGTTAAAGACAAAGCGGGTTTTTATGTTAACCGTATTTTAGCGCCATACATGAATGAAGCTGCTATTTTACTACTTTCTGGTGAGCCAATTGATAAACTTGATAAAGCGTTAGTGGGTTTTGGCTTCCCTGTTGGGCCAATGCAGTTACTTGATGAAGTAGGCATTGATGTTGGTGCTAAGATTGGACCAATTTTACAAGCTGATTTAGGTGAACGTTTTGCAGCGCCTTCAGCATTTTCTAAGCTACTAGAGGATGGTCGTTTAGGTAAAAAAGCTAATAAAGGTTTTTATCTTTATGGCAAGCAAGCTAAAAAAGGTAAAAAGCAAGTTGATGAGAGTATTTATAGTTTATTGAACTTAAAACCTGCAGGCAGCTTATCAGCAGATGAAATTGCCAAGCGTTGTACCTATATGATGCTTAATGAAGCTGCTCGTTGTGTTGATGAGGGAATAGTTCGTAATGCTCGTGATGGTGATATAGGCGCTATTTTTGGTATTGGCTTCCCACCGTTCTTAGGTGGCCCATTGCGCTATATTGATAAAATTGGAGCACAATCGTTAGTTGCACAGTTAACTCAGTGGTCTAAGCAACACGGAGAGCGTTATGCGCCTTGTGACGCTTTAATTAGTATGGCTGAAAGTGGCGGTAGCTATTATTAAAAGGCTTTACCTGAAATAAGACAAAGCAGGGTGAAAGCGCCAACTCTTAGAGTTGGCGCTTTTTTTTGTGCTCATTATTGTGAATTAATAAACATTGCAGGCTGCAAAAATGATCCGGGTAGCGGCAAAGAGTATTTGTTGATGTAGGCAAATTTTTGCCAGCTTATTTTTGCTTTGAATAGTTGAAATAAGTATTTATTCATTGAATAAATACTCTAATTTAATTATATTAGCGCCGATTTGTAGGTCGGAGCATAATCCGGCAAAGTTTTGAGTTCTTTTGGAAGTATTATTTTGTTGCTTTTATTGTTGTCTGTCGTTTGTTTTAGTGTGTGTTGTGGCGTGTTTTTTTATTGTCAGGCGTTAGTTACTGGTTTTGGTCGTAAGCGCTGGACTATGGCTGGCGTTGTGTTTGGCCCGTTAGTTTGGCCAATGTTTGCTATGAAGAAGCGTATGCGGTTGAATCGTTTATTCGGCTTTGATCAGCTTATTTTTAATGCTTAATGATTAGCAGGCTATTTGCTTTTAAATTTGTATATAAAGAGTGGAAGTAAGGGCTTTGTAGTTGAAGGTAGTGTGAAGAAGAAAAGTCGCTAACGTCCATGTTAGTAATCTTTTACATCGACTTAAGACTGATGCTTAAGTTCTAAGATTTTAAACTTTAAGTATTAATAACTTATGACCACCAAGTGTTGGCAGAAGTTTCTTTTATTTCAATACGAGCAGCTATAGGGTTTGCTTTTTTAGCTTTGTTTGAATTGAATAATGTTTTAAATAAATTAATCATGATAAAACCTTATTTTAAATTATATTCTAACGTCTCTACGCTTTCTGTCGATGCGAACATCTCTGCGTTTTCTGTCGATGCGAACGTCTCTACGCTTTCTGTCGATTCTAACGTCTCTTCGTTTTCTATCGATGCGAACGCCTATATGTTTCTCATTTGTATCTTTTACTTCAAGGCTTTGAGTATCAGTTAGTGTGGCTGGCGAAACTGATAGGGCCATTGATAATATAATTGAACTTAACATGCACTTTTCCTTTAAATTATGTTTGTTTTTTATTAGCGCTGTTAATATGCTTAAATCATGCCAGATAGTTAAATACCCCTGTAGGCTATTAATACCAGGGCATAAGCTTTGATGTGTCAATTATTTAAGGGTGAGAGATTGAGTGCTATCACCTAGCTGTGTAGGTGACGGTTTTATGACGCGATTGTTTTTTTTGAAAAGCTTAACGACTGAAGTAGGTCGATTTAGTTGTTATTTGGTGAGCGAGTAAATATTTTTGAAAATGTTCTGTCGCTAAAGGTTTGCTATATAAGTAACCTTGTAAAAGTTCACAACGTAAACCTGATAAAAAGCTTAACTGCTGATTAGTTTCCACCCCTTCAGCAACTACATCCATTCCTAAGTTATGGGCAATAGTAACAATGGTTGCTACCATATTTCGTCCCTGTTCCGACTCTTCAATGTCATCAACAAAAGCTTTGTCTATTTTTAAAGTATTGAGCGGGAATTTTTTCAAATAAGCGAGAGAAGAATAACCCGTGCCAAAGTCATCAAGAGATAAGTGAATGCCCATGGCTCGAATTTGTAACATGGTATCGATAGCGGCTTGTGGAGAGTCCATTACTGTACCCTCAGTTATCTCTAGCTCTAGATGTTTAGCTGGTAGCTTGCTTTCTTTTAAAATGTTGGCTATTTGAGTGACTAAATTATTTTGAGTAAATTGTACTGCAGATAAATTTACTGCAACTCTGCCATCAAATAAGCCCGAATCAACCCATTTCTTGGTGGCAAAACAGGCTTTTCTTAAGACAATTTCACCTATATCAATGATTTGCCCTGTTTCTTCTGATACTGGAATAAATACTACGGGGCTTATAATACCTTTACTTGGTGTTTCAAAGCGAACCAAAGCTTCCATACCGGCTATTTTACCGGTAGCAATCTCAATTTTAGGTTGATAATAAACAGAAAAAGAATCATCTTTTAAACCATGGCGAATTAAGCTTTCAATTTGTAAGCGTTTTACTGCTTGCTTATTCATAGATTCACTGAAGAATTGATATTTATTACCGCCGCTATCTTTGGCGTGATACATAGCGGTATCAGCATTTTTAAGCAATTCATGGCCGGTAAGGCCATCTTCAGGGAACAATACGATGCCAATACTGCTATACAGTACAATTTCTTGATTCTTTATCTTAAAAGGTAGAGCAACGGTGCGTAAAATATCTTTAGCTAACGTAGTAATAGTATGAATATCATTGGTGCCTTCGATGATAAAACTAAATTCATCACCACCTAACCGATAAACAGTATCTTGATTTCGCCCCAGTTTTAACATGCGTTTAGCTACTTGGCATAATATAGCATCACCAATTTGATGGCCTAATGAATCATTAATTTTTTTAAAATTGTCTAAATCAAAAACCAATAAGGCATGATTTATATTGCTTTTTACAAGGCGAGCTTGGTTTGCTTGAAAATAAGAACGATTTGGTAAGCCAGTTAGGGTGTCTGAACTGGCTAGTTTTCTTAATTCTGCTTCAGTTTCTTTGCGTTTAGTAATATCAGAGAAAACACCGACAAAATGAGAGATGTTATTGTTTTCATCATGGATAATATCGATATTCAAATCAGCAAAATACTTGCTTCTATCAGCACGTAAACTTTCTATTTCGCCATGCCAACTGCCTTTAGTAATTAAATGCTTTTTAATGTTTTGTGTAAAACTTTTTGGATATTGGTTGAAATTCAATGATCGGCCAACTATTTGCTTTTTCTCTTGTCCGGTAATGCGTTGAAAAGCCTTATTGATGTCCACAGCAACGAATTGACGATCATAGATCACCACGGCATCAGAAATATTTTGAATACATCGAGCAAAAAGCTTTAACCGCTCTTCAGCTTTCTTTATTTGGCTAATATCTTTAAGCGTACCTGTCATACGTAAAGGTTTATCATCATCATCCCGCTCAACTATTTTTCCGCGATCTAAAATCCACACCCAATTGTTATGTTTATTTTTCACTCGGTAAGTTGCTTCAAAATGCTCGGTTTTTTCAGAAAAGTGATCATCTAATGCTATTTTAACTCTTTCGACATCATGTTGATGAATGTTCGTTTTTATTTTTCCAGAGTCGTTTATTTCTTTACTTTTATTTCGGGTTCCATCTTGTGGAAACTCTAATATACCCCAGATATTAGAGCGATATATCTTATCAGTGATGATATTCCAATCCCACATTTCATCGCCACTTCCCCATAGCGATAATTTTAAGCGTTCTTCACTTTCTTTTATTTGTAAGTTGTATAGCTGCTTATTTCGATATTGCTGAAAAATATAAGTTAAAAAAAGTAATGTCAATAAACCGTAAACTACTAACATTCCGATTGATAACCACCAAGGAGGCATTATATGTACATTTAATTTGCTAGTTTTAGCCTTACTAGGCTCGTGAATATCATATGCTTGCACTTCAAATACGTAATTACCAGGACTTAAGTTTGTGTATGTGGCTCTATTATTCTTTCCAAAATCAATAGATGCATCTATCCAATCACTTTCTAAACCAATGAGTCTAAAGCGATAATTTAATTGAGCTGGTAATTTAGTATTTGGTGACGTGAATTCAAAAATAATAGGTGATTGCTTATAGGCAAGCTCTACTTCATCTATTGAATTTAGCTGTTTATTTATCGTGTATGAACTTTCAGTTAATGAGTTTTTATTTTTTTCTTGTACTATGATTTTTTTATTAACAACATATAAATTTGTAAAAACAGGTTTTGAAATGTTTTGTTTTATATGCAAAAGGTTTTCAGGGGCGAACTGGTAAAAACCATTTGGGCTACCAAAAAGTAATTGGTTACTTTTAGACTTAAAAGCCGTTAACTCGTAAAATTGGGGGGTTTTTATTCCAAAGTCTTTATCAAAGAAAAAAATCTCTTTCGTAGAAGGGGTGATAACTGATATGCCAGTATTTGTTGCTAGCCAAGCATTTTCTTTCTCATCAATGATAATTGAAGAAATATTATTATCTCGCAATTTACTGTTTTTATTAAAGAGGGTTAATTTATTAGTTTTTTTATCAACTAAGATTACTCCTTGTGTATCTGAATCAAGCCATAACCAATTGTTACTCACTTTAAAATTTCTGTTTCTTATACTTTTAAATGATTCTGGGAATTTTATCTTTTTATCTAAAAATGATTTTGTTTGCAGGGTGTAAGTAAATACTTTGTTATCAGAAGAAGTTAACCATAAGGTATCATGTTCATCTTTTTGTATATTGACTAGTATTACATTCTTTATTTTTGGTAGCTCAATAAACTTCTTATTATTAGTATTATAAGAGTTGAGTACACCATTTTTAATATAGAAAAAACTATTGTCAATATTTACTAGTTGACTTTTAATACCGTTACTTGCTTGTTCTGTCCACTTGTTGTGCTGAATTAGTTGATTGGTTTTATGTAAGTAATTGAAAAGCTTACCACTATAAGTATATAACAACAGGCTGTCATTTTTAGCTGTTAGCACCTGCTTAATATCTTCATTGAGTTGAAGTTTTATTTTTATTATATCTTGAGGTGGAGTTAGTTTTAATAATCCTTGTTGCTCAGTTGAAAACCAAATTGTTCCATCAGTAGTCTCAGTGAAAGATTCAATACGATAATTTTTATCTGCTAATTTATGATGGAAGAGAGAAGTTAAAGGGGAATGTTTGTTTATTCCAGCCCCATAACTTGCTAACCACATATTGTTATTACTATCTTGATAAATATCCATCAACCAATCTTCACTAATTGAAGTTGATTTATTATTACTTTGATAACTTTTTACTTGAGCATCAAATAAATTGACTGTATTTAAACCCTTTTTTGTAGCTAGCCATACATGATTTTCATCGAACTGTGCAATAGCTCTGATATTATTAGATAATAAAATTTGGTTGTTGTTATTTTGCTTTGGATCATCTGTTAAGTGTGATTTTAATTGGTAACGATCATCAACTATATATAAACCGTTATCAGTTGCTAACCAGTATTGATTATCGATGGTTTTCATATCAAATAAGGCATTGGCATCAATTGACAAGTGAAATTTATTTTGCTTTTTAAGTGAGGCTATATAGTTAAGACTTTTGCTGAGTAAGTGAATACCTTTGTCAAAAGTGCCTAACCAATAGTTTTGCTGTTTGTCTTGAAAGATGGTTTTGATTTCACGAATACGATCATCGTAATTTCGAATTTTTATACGTTTGAACTTTATATTGTTAACGCCAGATTTTACTGAAAGGGTCTGTAATCCTTTGGTAGTTGATATCCACAATAAAGAATCTGCAAGATTTTTGTTTTGGTAAATATCCCAAATGAAATTATCCTTAAGAGATGAATTGTCGTTGGTTTTATTAATAAAAGTATCAAAATTATCCAGTTCAATATTATAGCGACTTAAACCATTTTCAGTGCCAACCCAAAGAGTATTTTCACTGTCGATAAAAATTTTACGAATAAAATTATCGGCAATTGAATGTTCGCTATCAGCATTATGTCGATAGGTAACAATATTATTACCATCAAAGCGGTTTAAACCATCTGCTGTCGCAAACCAAATAAAGCCTTGATGATCTTGAGTGATGCTAAAAACATTAGAATTAGATAAACCATCTAAAGTAGATAACTGGCTAAATTTCAACAGATTATCATTTGATTCAATGAAGGTGCTTTCTTGACTGATAGATTTGTTGTTTAGTTGCTCACTAGATGCTGAGTTGACTGAAAAAACAGCTAAACAAAAAAGACTTATAAATAGTCTCATGTTAACGGCAGACGATGCTTTATCAACAACTACACTTAAAAAGTAAATAACATGACACTTAAAAAAATATGAAAGCAAAACTCAACCTAGCTCAATCTAAAAGAAAGAGAAAAAAGAAAATTATTATTAGTTTTTTTATAGTTATAATAAAACACAAAGTTAAACTACAGACCATTAAAAATCATGCGTCGACCTAAGTCAACTTTTGTTCGGTATTGAATTTTTAAGTTATGCTATATTATATAAGCTTTATATCGGCAGAATTAATGTTTTCTTTTGCTTTTTTTAATAAAATCATCATCTTCGATTATATTTTCGCCATTTAGCTCTGTTTTGATTTTTTTTGCTAGATCTAAATCATTTGTTGGCATTGAAGTGAGAATAAGTCTGTCAGGGTTAACCTTTGTCATTAATTGGTTTTTGATAAAGCTTTTAACTTGTTCAAACTCCAAAGATAGAATAGCACTCACTAGTTGTTCTTTATGAGCGAACTGTAGATCTTTATTACATATTGCAGCCCAAAAACGCTGGCTTTTTATTCTTAAATTATTGTCTTTTTCTTGTAATTGTCCCGCTAATCCATGAATAAGATGAGACCAGTTTTCATCATTAAGGTCTTTTAGCATTTCTAAACTATTGAGAATAAAATCATCAATGGCTTTAGTTAATGATATTGCGTCTGTATGCGGAGATTGAATATAGAAGGCAATGCCAGGGTAACGATTTACTGGCACATATCCAACGCCAACTAAATAACCATACTGCTTCTCGGTGCGCATCTCTTGAAAAAACAACGGCGATAAAAGGTGGCTAGTTACCATGGTTAAAGCTATTAATTCATCGTCTCTTGTTGGTAGTGGCATGTACACCACTGCTGCGTGATCATGCTCAGGTATTGTATGCGGTAATAGCAATGTGCCTTTACCGACTATATCAATTACAGGACATTGCACGAAGTTTTCATTGCTGTAATTTTGGTTAAATGCATCTTTGATATTAGCGACTATCTTGTTAGCGTGTTCAAAAAGCCAGTTGCCGTGAATTAGAACTTCAAGGGTTATTTTCTCAAAAAGATGCTTGCTAAAAGCTTGGTATTGAGAAAAAGTAATGTTATTCAAAGCCGTTGCTAATTCATCAGAACTGGGGTTATTTGGCTGCATTATTGAACTAAGCGTTGAAAATAGCTGTGAAATAGATTTACTTTTGTCACTATTTTGCCAGTGCTGAATTAACTGCTGTTTAAACAAATCAAAATCACCGTTGTTGATATCATGATGTTTCAATCGGTATAAAAGTTTTTCTAATAATTTGGTCTGGTTTTCACTAATACCAGAAATTTGTAAAGTTATACCTCCTTGGTGAGCATATAAATGATAGTGGATACAAGCTAGTTCTGCATCGTAGTTTTCTTCAACGACTGTATTGGTATATAAATCTACAAATAAGCGTGTCATCGCAATATTTTCAACGCTTTTTATTGAGTAGGGGGAATCAATGCCAAGATATATATAGCCTTTAGGTACTTTAAACGTTGTATCTTGCTTATACCAAACGACTAAACCGCTTGAATTTTCAATTTTTGTTGGTAATTCATTTTCAGAAGCATTATCAAAAACGTGTGGTTTGCCTGTGATATAAGGATTTGATTCAGGTAAGAATAGGGCACTGTTTGTTCTGTAATTTGTACTGCTAGGTGTTGATAGTTCATGCCATAAGGCTAGTTTGTCAGCTGAAATAGCACTAACTTGATAAGGCACTTGATACCAAAAACTTGTTTTAGAGAAGTTATTATTCTGGCTAACATGAATAACTCGAACATTGTCTGCATTTAAGTAATCTAGTAAGTGAGTGACGTGTTCATCATTCATGCCAGACATTATATAGTCACCAAAAATATAATCTTCACATGGGTAATGCTGCATATTGATTACGAGTTGGCTAATATTATCTAGTGGGCTAGTTTTTTCATGATAAGTAAAAGACAACTCTGCGATGGCTTGTTTTTCTTGATAATAATATTGAGGGAGTTTTGCCGATTTTAATAAACCGATATAAGAAAAAATGACACTTATAATATCATCAATATGATTTTCACCTAGTTCAGTTAAACTAATACTGATATTAAAGTCTTTAAAATTAGAGCCATTTATACCCGAGCCAGCAGTTAAACCCATTGCCCATTGCTCATGCTTTAGTTTTGCTAAAATACTACCACTGCCTTCGTGACCAATTAAATAAGCCAAAATAGACTCGGGTTTATCTTGGTAATATTTATCAATGCTTTCCATCGCAAAACTAACAATCAATTGATGCTCATTTTTTACAGGGTGTACATCAATATATATGCTTTGATGTTCGGGTAAATATAAAGGCTCAGTGATCGACTCTAATGTTTTGTCATTATTTTTGATTTCACTAAACATTTTTTTTGCTAAGTTTTCTAATTCAGCCAATGATTGTGGACCTTCCATGGCCAGAGTCATGTAACTTGCTTGATAATAACACTCAAAAAACGCTCTAACTTCTTTACTAATACTTTGTCCATTTCTATCTGCAAGGGTGTCTATATTACCAACAGAAAATTGTGAAAAAGGGTGTTTTTGATTGATTGTTTCTTTATGAACATCATACAAACGGCGAACATCGTCTTTAAGTTTTAATTTAAATTCAGCTTCGATATTTTTTCGCTCTTTAGTGATAAATTCATCGGCTAATAAAGGTGAAATGAAAAATTGGCTAAAACGATCTAGTGCTTCATTAAAATGTTGATGATGAATATCGAAATAAAAGCAGGTGTGCTCAGTTGCTGTCCAAGCATTGTTGCTGCCGCCATGTTGACTTATAAATTTTTGGTATTCACTGCCATCAGGGTATTTATCTGTTCCTAAAAACAACATATGCTCAAGAAAATGTGCTAATCCTTGTCTGTCTTCAGGATCATTAAAGTGTCCAGCATTAACTGCCAATGCAGCGGCACACTTGTCTGTTTCTTTATTATGAACTAACAAAACCCGTAAACCATTATCCAAGGTAAGAGATTGATATTTTTTAAAATCATTTGGACTTTGCTTCAATGCATGGCTCCTGAACTTGACAGCGAAAACTATTGAAAAGCTTTCTGATTATAATAGGTTA
>JAPYOP010000007.1:39103-50288 GCA_029938115.1 Colwellia sp.
GTATATAAATTACCTTATGGAATAAGAAGAGTCTATTTTATTATTAACAGTTAATACCAAAGATGCTTATATTCTATTACTATAGCCAAAAAAAAGACAACCGCGTAAGTTTATCTACTCGTAGTGCGGGAGGGAAAATGAAAATTTATATCATGCGCCATGGTGATGCAGCAAACATTGCAGGTAAAGACTCACTTAGACCTTTAACACAACAAGGTTTATTTGAGACCGAAAGAATGGGGTTTTGGCTAGCACAAAATAAGCCCCAATTGACAAATGTTTTTGTTAGCCCCTATCTTAGAGCACAGCAAACCTGTGAAAATGTGACTGAAGCATTAACAAAATCAGGGTTACTCAATAATCTTATACCTGAAACGCTAGACCTAATAACGCCGTCAGGTAATGCACGCCAAGTACATGATTTTATTGATGGGCTATTTCAACTTAAAAAACCATCAAGTGAAAATTGTGACTTTAGTGACAATCAAGCTATTTTATTTATATCTCATATGCCTTTTGTTAGTTATTTAGTTGCGGAACTAACGACCTCATTTAATACGCCTATCTTTTCAACGGGTGCTGTAGCAGTCATTGATTATGATGTAAAGCAGATGAAAGGGCAGTTGGTTGATATCGTTGTACCGGCAAAAGTATAGGCTTAGAAAGTTTTCTTAAAAGGGGATAAGCGAACTTTAATAAAATATCAGGTTAAGTTTTATTAAATTTATCTTTCAATTCAATAAGCGCCAAAATAGCACCATTACCACCCCATTCTAATGGCGCTTGGTGAAATGCCATAACGTCAGGGTGTTGCACTAACCAATGAGGTACTTTGTTTTTTAAAACTCTTGAGCCTAATCCATGGATAATGCAAATACATTGCGCATGTTCCTTTTGGCAAGCATAAAGCAATGCAGCTATTTCTTGTTTAGCCTGTTGTTGATCTAAGCCATGCAAATCTAAAATTAGATCTGGACTATAAAAACCGCGACGTAAATTTTTTGCCTCAAAACTGCTCACATCAGACCGTACATATTTCATTGGTCCTTGCTTGTTCAGGTTGGGCTCAAATTCATCTGAAAAGTGAAACTGCGCTAGTGCTTTATTATTGTTGTTAAGAGAGTTTTTTCTCTGAGAACTACTTTTAGGCTTGCTGACCTTTTTGGCAAAGTGTATGGTGTCCACTTTTAAAGGTTTGACCTTGCCGATAGCTTGTTGAAAAATCGTTTCATCATCGGTGTTATTTGGATTTTTTGGTGTGTTTTTCATTTTCATGCCAGCAGTTTAAAAATATCTGCTAACCTTTACAAGTAATGAATTTATCAAGTTAGTGTAAACTTGAAAAGAATAGGAATTTAAGTGAGTAAAATAACCATAGTAACTGACCAACTGCATACTATTGCCGATTACTGTCGATATGGTGCGACTTTATTTAATCAAGCCGAGCTGTTCTATGGTCACGGCAGCGAAAATGCTTTTAATGATGCCTATATATTAGTGATGTATGCATTATCTTTACCTAATGATGTCGACGATAGCATAATGACATGCCGATTAGTTGAGTCAGAAAAGCAAAATATTTTAGCTTTGTTTAGTCGCCGTATTGATGAACAAATACCCGTAGCTTATATCACCAATGTTGCTTACTTTGCCCAGTTACCTTTTTATGTCGATGAACGGGTATTGATTCCACGCTCACCCATTGGTGAATTAATTGAAAATCAATTTTTTCCATATATACCGGCAAATAAAACGCCTAAACGTATTTTAGATTTGTGCACCGGAAGTGGTTGTATCGCTATTGCTTGTGCGAGTTATTTTGGTGAAGCCGAAATTGATGCTGTTGATTTATCAGTAGATGCGTTAAATGTAGCGCAAATGAATATAGAAAATCATGGACTTAGTGAACAAGTTATTCCAATTCAGTCTGACGTTTTTTCTGGGGTTGAAGGACAAAAGTATGATTTAATTGTTACTAACCCACCCTATGTTGATCAACAAGATATTGATAGTTTGCCACAAGAGTACCACCATGAGCCTGAGATGGGTTTAGGTTGTGGTGCTGATGGCTTAGATATTGTTCGTGTGATATTAGCGCAAAGTGCACAACACCTAAATGATGGCGGATTGCTGTTTTGTGAGGTGGGCAACTCAGAAGTTCACGTTAAAGCCTTGTATAAGGATGTTCCTTTTACTTGGCTTAATTTTGAACGTGGTGGTCATGGTGTATTCATGTTAACCAAGCCTCAACTGGTTGAGTTTGCTGATATTTTTATTTCAGCATTGAAAACACATTAATCAGTAAATAAAATAAAATAAATTAGATAGACGTTGGAGTTAGAATGTCAGGCAATACCTTCGGAAAATTATTTACCGTAACCTCATTTGGTGAAAGCCATGGTTTAGGGCTAGGCGCCATTATTGATGGTTGTCCTCCAGGGGTCGAATTATGTGAAGAAGACTTGCAAGGTGATCTTGATAGACGACGTCCGGGGCAATCTCGTTTTACCACTGCGCGAAATGAAGCGGATAAAGTTAAAATAATGTCAGGTGTTTTTGAAGGTAGAACCACAGGTACACCCATTGGTTTGATTATTGAAAATACAGACCAACGTTCTAAAGATTACGGTAATATCGCGCAGAGCTTTCGTCCCGGTCATGCCGATTATACTTATACTCAAAAGTATGGCTTACGTGATTATCGTGGTGGTGGCCGTTCTTCAGCAAGAGAAACGGCTATGCGAGTTGCTGCTGGTGCGGTAGCAAAAAAATTCCTTTTGCAGAAGTTTGGTATGAAAATACAAGCTTGTGTAACCCAAATTGGCGCCATCAGTGCAACAGCAGTTGATGGCGGTCCGCTTGATTTTAACCAAATTGATTGGTCTGAAGTAGAGCAGAACCAATTCTTCTTTGCAGATAACAGTAAGCTTGAACAGTTAGATCAATATTTGCGTGATGTGATGCGTGCTAAAGACTCAATCGGTGCTAAAGTCAGCGTTGTCGCAAGCAATGTTCCGGTTGGTTTAGGTGAGCCTATTTTCGACAGACTTGATGCTGAAATTGCTCATGGTTTAATGAGTATCAATGCAGTAAAAGGTGTGGAAATTGGTGATGGCTTTGGAGTTGTTAATCAAAAAGGCTCGGAGCATAGAGATGAGTTAACTCCTAACGGATTTAGTAGTAATCATGCTGGCGGTGTTTTAGGTGGTATTTCTTCAGGTCAGAATATTATTGCTCATTTAGCGTTAAAACCAACATCAAGTATTGGTGTTAGTGGTAAAACTGTTGATTCTAGTGGTGTGGCAACAGATATTATTACCAAAGGCAGGCATGATCCCTGTGTTGGTATACGTGCTGTGCCAATTGCTGAAGCTATGCTGGCGTTAACATTAATGGATCATTACTTAAGACACCGAGCGCAAAATGCTGATGTTGTTTGTAGTACACCAGTGATCACTAAAAGTTAAGTATACTTTAAAGTCGGGTTTTTTATTTTGAATAGTAAATAGGATTTATTTTGTCATTATTTACCCGACTATCTTCGAGTTATTTTTTCTACTTTGCCATTCTTGGTTTAATTTCACCCTACCTTTCAGTATTTTTAGATGGTAAAGGCTTTAGCTCACTTGAACTAGGTGAAATTTTTGCGATTCTTACGGCGACTAAAATTATCGCTCCTAGTTTATGGGCAATATTGGCGGATAAAACAGGGCAGCAATTAGTTATTATTCGCCTTGGTGCATTATTAGCCTTGTTAAGTTTTGTTTTGCTGTTTTGGTTAAATACTTACTGGCCAATTAGTTTTTGCTTAGCCTTATTCTGCCTTTTCTGGACTGCAATTTTACCTCAACTTGAAGTGCTAACTTTAAATTCTGTCAGGCATAGCAGCAAGATATACGCTCGTATCCGCTTATGGGGAAGTATTGGATTTGTTGCTTTAGCCATATTTGCAGGACAAATCATGGAATATTATGATCAGCATGATTTATCTAACAGTTTAATCTCTTCATTTACCGATGCTTTTGTATTGATGGGAAGTGTTATTTTATTGTGCTTATTATTATCAACCATGGCAATTAAACCACAACGAGTGGTAAATAAAGTTCAGAAACAAACAATAGCGATAAAGGATAAATTACTGACATCAAGATTTATTATTTTCTTTATTGCTGGCGTATTATTACAAATAAGCTTTGGTCCTTATTATGGTTTTTTTGCTCTGTTTTTACGTGATTTAACTTATTCTGGCTTAGCGGTTGGTTTGCTTATTTCACTAGGTGTTGTTGCCGAAATTTTAGTCTTTATATTTGCTAGTAGTTTCTTCAAGCACTTTTCACTAAAAATATTATTAGTTTTTAGTTTAGCTGCAACTGCGTTTCGTTGGCTTTTGGTCGCTTTTTATGCCGAATCATTTTGGCTTTTGGCTTTTACTCAATTAATACATGCAGCGAGCTTTGCGTTGTTTCATAGTGCTTCAATGGTTTTCATTAGTAATCATTTTACCAGTTGTCAGCAGTCAAGAGGACAAGCGGTGTATTTAGGAGGGGTTTACGGAGTAGGTGGAGCAATTGGCGCTTATGTGGCAGGTGTATTATGGCTTGATGGTCTAGGTGCTAGTACTGCATTTTTAACTGCTAGTGCTGCGGCATTCGTTGCTGCTTTGTTAATGATGTTTTTACCTAAAAGTGAATCCGTTAAAGTCGAATAAAACAATTAAAAAAGCCCAGTCAAAGACTGGGCAAAAAAACATAAACAAAGGGAAACATGAATCTAATTAAGGGGTAATTAAAGGTCAATTACCAAGTAAGCTTTTCCCATTTATGGCTATTTTTCTAGGCTTTAAGGCTTCAGGGATTTCTCTTTGTAAATCCACATGTAATAAGCCGTTTTCCATAAAAGCACCAATCACTTTGACATGCTCGCCTAATTGAAATTTTCTCTCAAAATTACGTTCAGCAATGCCTTGATGTAAAAATTTTCGTGGTGTTTGGTTTTCTTTAGTATTATCGCTATCACGAGGGCTTGCTGCCTTAGTGCCAATAATAATTAAACTGTTGTCTTTCGACTCTATATCAATATCTTGTTCGCTAAATCCAGCAATAGCCATTGTAATTATATATTGATCTTCGGCTATAAGCTCTACATTGTAGGGAGGGTATGAAGACTGTTTGTCAGCGCGAGATGCTTTGTCAATTAAGCCAGCTAAGTGATCAAAACCGATAAATGAACGATAAAGTGGACTGAAATCTGTAGTTGTACGCATAATAAAATATCCTAATAATTAGCAATAATAATACTATTTTAAACAATGGGTGTTGCTGCTTTTGATTTCTATATTTCGCTACTTTTACCAACTAGGTTGCATAAAAGGTTTTTACAATGCGTTATATAAATAATAAAGCGATACTCATTGATAAAATAATGCTGCCTTTCTAAATGAACAGGCAATGAGTTTCTTTAAATAACTCTGCTTTGAAAGTTATTTAAAATTAATGTAGCCCCTTACGGCGACTACATAATTAAAGATGGGACTGAAGTGTAGCTTTTCAAGAAGAAAATAAAAAATAATTGTATGTCTTTGTTTTTATTGTTATTTATTCTTCTGTTTTTATCACGGATGATGCATCATCAGTTGTGACTTTTTTATTCTCATTGTTTTCATTTTCTTTATTTTCTTTATTTTCTTTATTTTCAATAACGAGAACAGGAGCGATATTTCTAACAGCGATTAAGGCACTTTCATAATTAGGGTGTTCTGAAATATTGGCCACTAGTTCTTTATATTTAACCTTACCTTGGTTATCAATAATAAATATAGCACGAGTTAATAAGCCCATACCCTTAATAATTAGGCCATAGCTTTCACCAAAGTTACGCCATACGGAATCAGACAATACTTTTATTTTATCAACATTTTCTATTTTACAAAAGCGCTTCTGAGCAAAAGGTAAATCGTTGCTTATGGTTAAAATTGTTATGTTTTCAGGTAGTTTAGCGGCCTCTTCATTGAAACGTTTGGTTTGCAAAGAGCAAACACCAGTATCTAAACTTGGTACAACTGAAATTAAAATTGTTTGATCTTTAAAATCTGACAATTGCACAGGTGCAAAATTTTTATCAACCACTTTAAAATTAGGGGCTTTTTCACCAATAGCTACTTGCGTGCCAAGTAAAGTAACGTATCTATTGTTAGCTTTTACTAAGTTCTGTGTTTGAGGCAACTTTTCTTGGCTAAATGCTTGAACACTGAAAGCTAATACTGAGTTTGTAAAAAATAGTGCTAATAATAGGTTGTTTAAGGTAGATAGTTTCATCATTTATTGAAATAATTAGGGGAAAAATTAAGTTTAACGTTTTTATTGTTTAATTTCTGCATTATTTTTATTTAAAATACCTGTAAAGATATTGAATAATAACCTATTGTTAATCTTAACAGTTAAGCGGAATGTTTTATTTTATATACTTTTATTTCGTATACTTTTTTCTTCAAAGGTGATGCTTTATATGTCAACTAAGCTATTAATTTGTGATGATTCAAATATGGCGCGAAAACAGCTTGCTCGTTCATTGCCTGATGATTGGGATGTCGAGGTCAGTTTTGCTGCTAATGGCATTGAAGGTGTAGAAGCAATAAAAGCCGGTAAAGGTGATGTATTATTGCTTGATTTAAATATGCCTGAAATGGATGGTTATCAAGTGTTAGAAGCTATTTTAGAACAAGACTTGCCCACTTTAACCATTGTTGTTTCTGGTGATATTCAACCTGAAGCACATAAACGTGTTACGGGTTTAGGCGCTTTAGATTTTATCCAAAAACCTGTTAACAAAGAAAAGTTAACAGAAGTTTTACTCGCTTATGGTGTTTTTACTAAAGAAACCCAGCAAGAAGCAGCCCTGAAGAATTCTTCTACAATAACTAAGCCAGTGTCGTCTCAAAAAGAAAAAGAGACAAAGCCAGCACCTTTAATAATTGCACCTGTTGAAACCGTAGCACCCCAGAGTGATATATCTTTGACTTTATCTCCTGACTTGCGTGATTGTTACCAAGAAGTGGCTAATGTTGCTATGGGTAGAGCAGGGGACTTGTTAGCGCGTTTACTGGATGTGTTTGTCGAGTTACCAATACCTAATGTTAACTTTATTGAGGTTAGCGAACTCAGGATGGCACTTAAAGATGTAGAAGCAAATGAGAGCACATCAGGAATTTGCCAAGGCTTTATTAGTGCAGGTATTTCAGGTGAAGCCCTACTTATTCTTAATGATTCAAGTTTTAAAGATGTTGCTTCTTTAATGAATTATCAATATGAAGAAGATGAAGGCACTGAATTAGAATTATTAATGGATTTAGCTAATGTATTAATTGGCGCCTGTTTAAAGGGGATTTCAGAGCAACTCGATATTGACTTTAGCCAAGGTCATCCAGTCGTTTTAGGCCAGCATAGAAAAATATCTGAACTGATTGCAAACAATGCCAGTAAATGGAAAAAAACATTAGCTATTGAAATTAGTTACAGTATTGAGAATTATCCAATTAAGTGTGATTTATTATTGTTATTTACAGAGCATTCTATGATAGCACTTAATAATAAATTAACTTATTTGTTAGAATAAATTTAAGCTATATCTAAAGTTTTCACATGACTTTATACATGAGAAGTAGCATTTAAAAAATAGGATAGGCCATGTCGTTAGAAACGTCACAACTAAATGAATTACACTGGTTAATGGAAATGCTTCATAACATTGATGTTGGTTTAGTGGTTTTAGATAAAGACTATAAAGTTCAGATATTTAATGGCTTTATGGAAAACCACAGTGGCTTGTTACCAAGAGAAGTAAAAGATCAGTCTATCTTTGACTTATTTGATGAAGTTCCTCAAGACTGGTTTGAACGCAAAGCAGAGTCAGTCTTTTTGTTAAAAAACAAAGCTTTTACTATTTGGGAGCAGCGACCTTATTTATTCAAATTTGATAGCTATCGACCTGTTACGGGTAGTGCTGATTTTATGTACCAAAATACTACTTTTATTCCTTTGTTATCTTCAATGGGAGTTGTTAGTCATTTGTGCTTATTAGTTTACGATGTAACTGATAATGCGATACATAAAATGAGCCTAGAAAAGGTTAATGAAGAGCTTGCCATTTTAAGTCAAACAGATGGTTTAACTAATTTATTTAATCGTACCCATTGGGAAAACTGTTTACAAGCTGAATATAAGCGGTGGACACGTAGTCAACATTCAAGCTCACTGGTTATGATCGACATTGATCATTTTAAAAATGTTAATGATACCTATGGGCATATGGTTGGTGATGAAGTTATTCGTCATATTTCAGCTTTAATTCGTGAACATGTACGTGAAACTGATGTATCCGGTCGTTATGGCGGAGAAGAGTTTACTATTCTACTTGCCGATACACCGCTTAAAAATGCCTATGTTTTTGCCGAACGATTACGAAGAGAAGTTGAAGCAGCAGTGGTTAAATATAATGATATTGAGGTTAATTATACTATTAGCCTCGGTGTTGCAGAAGTAGATCCAAGTATTAAAAATTATGAGGCTTGGATTGAGTGTGCTGATGCTGCGCTTTATCATTCTAAAGAAAATGGCCGGAATAAAGTAAGCTTACATCCAAAAACGGTTAATAGCAGTTTGGAGTAGCGAGTTCATTAGTTGCGAGTAAAAGTTATCGCCTTAACAATAATTAGGGGGATTAAAACCATAAGCAATAATATTAACCTTGGCCATTGGCTATAGGGAGTTTCTCCAGTAACTAATGGTACTTCAGCCTTTAATACTCTCTCTTCAAACTGTGGAATACGAGCAATAAAATCGCCTCTGTGATCTACAACTGCAGTAATGCCATTATTTGTTGAACGTAATAATGGTCTACCGAACTCTAAAGCGCGCATACGAGCAATCTCCATATGCTGATGTGGACCATGAGAATTACCAAACCAAGCATCATTACTTACTGTTAATAATAAATTAGTTTTACTGGTCAAGTTTGCTGCTAATTGATGAGGAAAGGCAATTTCAAAGCAGAGTAATGGCAGTAAATGTACATTATTTGCAATTAAGTTTTTTTGTACATAACGTCCTCTAGTAAAAGAAGACATTGGTAAGTTAAACAAAGGCGCTAAAGGGCGTAACCATTCTTGAAAGGGGACATACTCACCAATGGGCAGTAAATGATTTTTTGAATAGCGATTACTATGATAATAAAAATATCCCTGCTCATCGTCAGTTTCCTTTTTTCCTAATGTGATTAAACTATTAAAATATTCTTTACTCTCAAAATTATAATTAATAATTCCAGTTATTATGGCACTATCATTTAATAGTGCAGAGCGATTTACTGTTGTCAGGTAATCTTGCACTGCCGGCTCCATTGCTGGAATAGCAGATTCCGGCCAAATGATGATATCTGCGTCAAAATTTACTCGGCTAAGATCTAAATACTTGAGCATGGTTGGCCATTCTTGTTCTGGCGCCCATTTTATTGATTGCGCTACATTACCTTGTACTAAAGCTACCTTTGTTGTTTTTCCGGTCATATGCACCCATGCCACGTTGCTGAGAACGTAGGTTAAAATACCAAGAGAAAAAATGAATACTGTAGGGAATGCAAGGTTTTTGGTGTTATTGAGCTTTATCGAATGAAATATTTTTACTAAACAGATGTTTATGATTATGAGCAATGCTGTTATGCCAACTTCGCCAATGACAGGAGCAAAGTTAGCTAACGGGCTATCTATTTGACTGTAACCTAATGATAACCACGGAAAACCAGTTAAAACAACGCTACGTAAATATTCACTAATAAGCCAAAACGAAGGCAGTAACCATAAATTAAGTTGCTGGTTTACAGAAAAACGTGCCGTTAGGTAAACAGCAAGTACAGGGAATAATGCTAAATAGAGGCAAAGCAGCAACATTATGCTTAAAGATACAACTAGTGGTAAACCACCAAACTGGTCAATACTTACATGCACCCAACTAATGCCACTAGCAAACCAGCCAAAAGCGAAAAGACCTATCAGTTTCGCTGATTTTTTAGGTGTTTGTAATTGTACTTTATGAAACACAACTGCAGGGATGAAAAGTGCGAGGTACCATTGTGAAAAAGGCGCATAAGCAAAAACTAAGCTTAAACCTGCAATAAAGCAAAGCCAGTATTCTTTATTGCTGAGTGTACTTTTAAATCGTGAATAGAGTGTCTTTAAGCGTATATTAGTCACTCAGTTTACCATTGATTTTATGTTTCTTAGCAACAGCTACTTTCAACATTTCCATTCGTCTGGTCTCGGTAGCTACAATTGTAAAGTCAAAATGTCCAATAGTAACTTGTTCGCCTTTTTGCGGCATATGGTTTAATTTTTGTAAAAGAACACCTGCAATTGTGTCTGCTGCCTTTTCGTCGAAGTCACAATTAAAGTATTCATTAAAGTCTGAAAGCTCAGTTAATGCTCTTACTAAATAAACATTGCCGGCTAGTACTTTTATATCTTCTTCAATATCATCATCGGTCTCATCTTCTATTTCGCCAACAATTTGTTCAAGAATATCTTCAATGGTTATTACACCTGAGATACCGCCGTATTCATCAGCAACTAATGCCATATGATAACGGTTTGAGCGAAATTCGTTCAATAAAGGCTCAACTTTTTTACTTTCTGGAACAATGATTGCGGGTCGGATAACTTTAGTTAAACTAAATTCACTTTTGTTAGTATTCAATCCGGAATGACTAAAACCAAATGCGAGTAGATCTTTGGCTAATAAAATACCATCCACATGATCGATGTCTTCATTCACGACAGGGAAACGGGAGTGGCCAGACTCTAGAATGATAGGTAAAAATTCCTCAAGACTATGGCTCCTGTCAATAGTGACCATTTGGGAACGAGGGATCATTATATCTCGAACACGCATTTCTGATACTTCTAGTACGCCCTCGATCATTTGCTTGGTTTCTGGGTTTATCAGTTCACGACTTTGAGCGTCAGTTAAGACATTAACAAGATCATTTTTATTTTTTGGCTCAGGATTAAATATTTGAATTATTCTATTCAAAAGAGACTTTTTGTTTGAGCCGTTACTCGGATGGGGGGTATCATCGCTCATAGAGCTTTATAATTTCCTATTAAATTGTATATGTTTAATTGTATATGTTTAATTGT
>JAPYOP010000007.1:50388-114991 GCA_029938115.1 Colwellia sp.
AATTGTATATGTTTAATTGTATATGTTTAATTGTGAATGTTTAATTACATCTCATACGGATTAGCAATTGATAGTTTGGCTAAAATTTTGACTTCCAGCGTTTCCATTTCAATAGCGTCAGTATCGTTTATATGATCATATCCCAACAAATGCAAGCACCCATGTATGACCATATGTGCCCAGTGATTAAATGAAGCCTTATTTTGGGCTTTAGTTTCTTGTTCAACCACTTGTGCACAAATGACTAAATCACCGAGTAAATTAAGCTCAATACCTGTTGGCACTTCAAAGGGAAATGACAATACATTAGTTGGTTTATCTTGTTGTCGGTATTGCTTATTAAGTTGTTGGCTTTCATCAATATTAACTAAGCGAATAGTTAATTCGAATTCTTTTTCGGTTACTTCGGTTAAAGCGGCATTAACCCATTGTTGAAAAAGCTCTAAGGGTGGTAGCTTTTGACCATCGCAAGCGTTCTGCAAATCAATGGTATGGTTCATTAACTAACATCACTTTGTTGATTTTGCTTAGCTTGTTTTTGTTGATTCACTTTTTGCTCATAAGATTCATACGCTTCGACAACTCTTGCAACAACAGGGTGGCGAACTACGTCTTTTGCTTGGAAAAAATTGAAACTAATTCCGTCAATATCGTGTAACACTTCAATAGCGTGACGTAATCCTGATTTTTGGTGGCGTGGTAAGTCAACTTGGGTAATATCACCCGTGATAACTGCACGAGAATTAAAACCAATACGGGTTAAGAACATTTTCATTTGCTCAACTGTAGTATTTTGACTTTCATCGAGAATAATAAAAGCATCATTCAATGTTCTACCGCGCATATAAGCTAATGGTGCTACTTCTATTACGTTACGCTCAATAAGCTTTTCAACGCGCTCAAAACCTAGCATTTCAAATAAAGCGTCATAAAGAGGTCTTAAATAGGGATCTATTTTTTGTGATAAATCACCAGGTAGAAAACCGAGTTTTTCACCTGCTTCAACAGCAGGACGAGTTAACAATATTCGACGAACCTCTTGACGCTCTAACGCATCTACCGCACAAGCTACTGCAAGGTAGGTTTTACCTGTGCCGGCAACACCAACCCCAAAGCTAATATCGTTAATAACTATATTTTGAACGTATGATTGTTGGTTGCCATTGCGAGGTTTTACTGTGCCGCGTTTGGTTTTAATGGTGACCATATTTTCATAATTAGCCCCTAACTCTGAGGCTTCTTTAGTGGTTGTTACTGCGTCACTTGAGTTGTTTTGTTCTAAAATATTAGCTTCGAGTATGCCAAGGTGAACCATATCAGCGGTGATGTTATTATTTTGCCCTTTTACTGGCGCTGTTTCTAAGTATAAATCTTTCAATAAATTGATAACAGCAGCACAATGAGTTTCGTTTCCTAATACTTTAAATTGATTACCGCGATAACTAATTTCTACCCCTAGACGACGTTCAATAGTTTTTAGGTGATCATCCATCGGGCCACATAAGTTAGCTTGACGCTCGTTATCAACTGGATCTAAGGTCAATTGATGACTTTTTTTATTGATTCTTTTTTTCTTTGATTCTGCGGTCAAAATACTTTCCATTTAACTAAAGTTGTATTGGTTAGGGGGTGTATGTGCCAACACCTAAGTCATCAATATTACTTATCACTGATTTTGATGTTTTATGATGATTATTTGCCAATATATCTGCAGGTGAATGGGCGATACGTAGCCCCATCTCACTCTCTTGGCGAATCAGTTCCCCGCGTAGCGAATTGGCATAAACATCAGTAATTTTAATATCAACGAATTGACCAATAACTGAATGAGGCGCAACAAAGTTTACCGTTCGGTTATTTTCAGTTTTTCCGCGCAGTTCCATTGGATTTTTCTTCGATGGTCCTTCTACTAAAATACGTTGTTCGGTATTTAGCATTTGTCTGGCTATTCGTAATGCTTGATGGGTTATTTTCTCTTGTAATAATTGTAACCGCTGCTTTTTGGTATTATCGCTAATATCATCAGGTAAATCAGCTGCAGGCGTACCCGGGCGTGCGCTATAAATAAAACTAAAACTTAAATCAAAGTTAACCGCTTCAATTAACTTCATGGTGTCCATGAAATCTTCGTCTGTTTCTCCAGGGAAGCCAATAATAAAGTCTGAAGACATACAAAGATCAGGACGAACTTTTTTCAGTTTACGAATTTGAGATTTGTATTCAATAGCCGTATGTCCGCGTTTCATTTGCGTTAAAATTCTGTCGCATCCACTTTGCACGGGTAGGTGTAAATGGTTTACTAATTCTGGCACATCAGCATAAGCTTCAATAATATCATCGGTAAATTCAACTGGGTGTGATGTGGTATATCTAATACGATCAATGCCGTCAATGGTAGCGACTAAGCGTACTAAATCTGCAAAACGACAAATACTACCATCATGCATTTCTCCGCGATAAGCATTAACATTTTGGCCTAGCAAGTTTACTTCGCGTACATCTTGCTCTGCAAGTTGTGCTATTTCATATAAAACGTCATCAAGCGGGCGACTAACCTCTTCTCCTCGCGTATAGGGTACGACACAAAAAGTACAGTACTTGCTACAGCCTTCCATAATAGAAACGAAAGCACTTGGTCCGTCGGCTTTTGGCTCCGGTAAGCGGTCAAACTTTTCAATTTCAGGAAAGCTTACATCAACGATAGGGCTAGAGCTTCGTTGCAATTGATTTAACATTTCAGGTAAACGGTGTAGTGTTTGCGGACCAAAAATCATATCAACAAATGGCGCACGCTTGCGAATGGCATCACCTTCTTGTGAGGCAACACAGCCACCAACACCAATAACTAAATCAGGCTTATGATCTTTTAGTTTTTTCCAACGACCAAGTTGGTGAAATACTTTTTCTTGGGCTTTTTCACGTATAGAGCAAGTATTAAGCAAAATAACATCAGCATCTTCAGCTTCTTGCGCTAATTCAAAACCATGAGTTGAGTCTAATAATTCTGCCATTTTCTGCGAGTCATACTCGTTCATTTGACAGCCCCAAGTTTTGATATACAGCTTTTTACTCATTTCTTTACTCTTGCGCATTTGCTTAACTATTAAAATCGACGCTAACGTTTGTTGATAGGTCGATAAATGGAGGCATATTTTATATCAAATGAACTAGAATTTCGAGTGCACAATGCGCTCTTTTAAATGAAATTAATTTTCATGCAAAATAGGTAGGCTTAAAACAAGTTGGCTAGAATTGCCTTGCTCATTAAACGTATTAATAGAACCTCTATGTTTATTGGCTATTTGACGAATATAATACATAGAAATATCAAAGTTAACTTTACTATTAAAGTGAATAAAGCTTTGGCTGTCATCTCTTATATTTAACCAGATTTTATTTTTGAATTTTTGTAATATCACTTTAAAGTTACGTCCGCTGCCATTCAATATTGCTGAGGTGATCGCTTCATATATTACCCGATAAAGATCTGCTTTTAGAACATAATCAAGCTCGTTCTCATTCAGATCAAATTGAAATGAGAGATTTACTTGGTACTTGTTGGCTAAGTATTCAGCTAAAAAAGGAACGGCTTCGTTTAATGGATTACCGTTGAGGGAGTTAGGCTCAGACAATTTGTGCTGTTTATTGAGATCATCAATACATTGTTGCAACAATGATTTTCCTTTATTGATTTCGTTATCACTAATTAAGGCCAACGCAGCATTTAAGTTACGTTTAACTTGCATGCTAGTTTTGCCATAATTGTTAATATCTTTTTGTAAAATACCGTGAATATGGCTTATGGACTTACTACGTAAATAAAGTAACCAAGCGCTAAAAAAAATAATGCAAAATAAAACCACACTATATATGAAGCGTATTTGTGGTGTCCAATACCAAGGAAAAGCAACGTTAATTTCAGTATAGGCTTTATAGTTACTCCATTGGCCTAAACTATTGGTTGCTGTGATTTCAATATGGTAATCACCTGAAGTTAAACCTGTTAATGTTAATTGGTGACCATGTATTTGATGCCACTTATTCCCATCAAGTGTATAACGAAATTTTTTATCTACACCTGGTCGATAATCTAAACTGGCTAAGTCTAGTGTGACAACATCGTTACCGCTGTCAATATTAATCGTTTTATTTAATAAATACGATTTACCTGAAACTGTTGTTTTACTGATATAGACCTTGGGATGGAAGGTAGGAGTTGTCGTTCTCGGTAGTTGTAATAGGCCTGTGCTGTTGGCAATGTATAATGAATTATCAAAAATAAAAGCATTATCAGTAAAAGAATAATCACCCGTACTTGTGACGATGGAAAATAGATAGTTACTTGGATTGATTGTATAAAGCGCTGGTTTGGCTGATATTAATATGCGGTCATCTATCAAGGACATATAGCCAAAGTTTATTCCTTTGGCGAAGTGAGTTAATAATTGTCCTTGCTGGTTATATACATATATACCGTTACCTTTAGTAGCAGCAAAAATTTTATCATCAGCCTGTATCAATGATACGTACTTTGCTGTTGTTTGTTTGGTAATGTTTTTTATTGTTTTTGTCTGGCTGTTGAGTACGTCAATGCCATTAGCTGTTGCTAACCAGATATCTCCGCTTGCTAAGGGTAAGACATCTATAATTTCGTCTGAACTTAACCCTGCACTTTTACTTATGTGTTGAGTTACTACTCCTTTATTCAAATCGTAAATAAGAAGACCTTGCCCATCCGTTGCGATATAAAGTACATTATTGTTATGGGTTAATTTCAGTAAAATTGAATGGCTGAAGTCATTATCGTCAAAAGAAAGATTAACTTGCTGTGTATAATCTACCTTTTTGTTATAGCGCCATAAACCATCAAATGAAGCTATATATAAATCTTGATCTATTGCGAGTAAATCCATGGTTTTTTTTGCTTTGGCCGATATAGTTAAATTTATATTTTCAACCGAGTTTATTTTGCTTTTTACCGTGGGATATAAAATATGTATGCCATCACCATAACTGCCAATATATAAATCCTGCTGATAAACTGCCGTTTCTATAGAGCTGAATTTCGTATCAAAAATAGCTAAATGGTTTTTTATTTTAGACTCTGTTAGCTGTTGTATTCCTCTATTATTTCCTAGCCATAAAACACCTGAAGTATCATGAAGTAATACTTGATACTTTGATGCTTCAACAGGATCAAAATGACTGTTTAATAATTCAAGTGTTTTAATTGTTCTTTTAGTTATTCGCCCTAATAGATCGACAGAAAAAATAGCATTTTTTTCGTTGTCAGAGGAAACAACAGTTATTGGAGAGGGGGTTCTTATTTTTATTATTTTATTTTGATCATCAATAGAGTACAGATGATTTTTACTAGCCATAATAGCGGTGTCTTTAACCGTTGTTGCGGTCATTATTTTTTCATTCACAGTAGTAACTTGAAAAATGTTATTATTACTGTGGTTAGTATCTAGGTAATATAGCTTTTCGTTGTCATTAAAATAAACTCTACTCTCACTTGCAAACAATTGGTTATTACCAATATCTTTTGCAATCACGGTTGTTTTACCAGAAATTATATCGTATCGATAGAGGTGTTGAGGCGCCATACTGATAGCATAGTAGCTGTTTTTATGATGTATCGCCCTATAAAAAGTATTGGTTTCAGCATTGATATTAATAGGCTGTGTTTTGCCGGTATCTGTATCAAATAGCCAAAGCCCTTTTGTTTCGGTAGATAGAATTAACTGGTCATCATGTTTTGATAAACCTTGTATCCAGTTAAAAGGTATAGACCAACCATTGTCTTTATTGGAAAAATTAATAACTTGTTTGCCATCAAATCGATATAAACCATTCTGCCCAGAAATCCATATGAAGTCTTTTTTATCTTGCACAATAGAATAAATATTGGCTGTTTTAACGAAGGGGGAGTCTTGCTTCGTAAAAGCTGTAGAGGAGCTAAAAACAGATAAGGTAAATAGTAAATAAAGCAACGGGTGACGTTGCTTTATTATTTTTGCAAGATGCGATTTCCAAGTTAATTTTGTGTCATTAAACAATGCTGTCAGGAGCAATGTCGTTTTCATGTCTTTTGCCACCACAGACGGCAAATACTTGTGGAGTATCTTTCGTTGTAATTGGCTTTTGCACCAATAAATAAGTTGGCTTGCGTGGGTCATCTTGTTGTTGCTTTTCTGCCCATGCTTTACGCACTTTATCGGCAGCTTCCTTTGAGTATTTTGATTCAAATGCTGTAGCGATTATTTCAACGCCAAAGTCGTCCATTACCATTATCGCGTTGTTATGGTAGCCACTTGTGGTGTCAAAATCTATCTCTACGGTAAGAATATTATTTTCAGGCAAAACTAAATCGGCACGAATGTTGGCAATAACGGCTCTGTCTTTATGTGCTTTTAAATTTGTTCTGTTTGGTTTTTCAGTCATATCGTAAACAATTTTAATGTCGTCATGTACTATTAATGTTTCTTTTATTGTTGCGTTCATAACCTTTCCCTTTTACCGTGCGAGGTGAGTATAAATTGATTAATAAATGTTTTGTTTAAAGCAAAACATTATAAATATAGCTAAGGATGTTATTTTTTCAAGAACGTTTTTTATAAAAATAAGTAAAGTAATATATAGGTTTAACTCCACCTCTTCGTTACAATAACGTGTATTTACTATGATAAAAAATTAGTACGATATGAAAAACTTTGATTGTATTGTTATTGGCGGAGGTATGGTTGGTGCGGCAAGTGCCTTATCTTTATCGCAATTAGGATTACGTGTTGCCTTAGTTGAACAACAAGAGCCAAAAGTTTTTGTTAAAGAGCAAAACTATGATTTACGTGTATCAGCCATATCAATATCATCACAGCATTTATTAGAGCAACTTGGTGCATGGTCACAAATTATGCAATGGCGAGCTTGCCCTTATAAACGTTTAGGTGTTTGGGAGCAAGAATATGCTTATGCGGAGTTTAATGCCGATGATATTGAACAAAAATATTTAGGACACATTGTCGAAAACCGGCTAATACAGTTATCGTTATGGCAACAAATTAACCTACAAAGCAATATTGAAATATTTTGTCCTGAAAGTTTAGTTTCGTTAACCCAGGATGAAGATAAAGCGACAGTTAAGCTACAAGATTGTAGTTTAACTGCTAAATTAGTGGTCGCTGCAGATGGTGCCAATTCCCAAGTACGTCAGTTAGTTAATATAGGTGTTACCTCATGGGACTATCAGCAATCAGCGATGCTAATTAATGTCAAAACTGAGTTGCCTCAGCAAGATATTACTTGGCAGCAGTATCTACCCACAGGTCCTGTGGCATTCTTGCCATTAGCCCGAAGAACAGCCTTTGATGAAAGTGAGCCAGAACAATTCAACCAAGCTGAAAAGGGCGGTTATGCGTCGTTAGTTTGGTATCACCAACGTGATGAAATCAAGCGCTTATCTACTTTATCGAACCAACAGTTACAGCAAGAAATTTTAGCTGTATTTCCTAAAAGACTAGGTCAAGTAGAAGTGTTGGCGAAAGGGGCGTTCCCACTAACTCGTCGTCATGCTAATACCTATCAAAAAAATAGAGTGTTATTACTCGGAGACGCTGCTCACACTATCAATCCAATGGCTGGGCAAGGAGTAAACCTCGGTTTTAAAGATGTAAAAGCACTACAAACGGTTATTGCCACCGCTATTGCTAACGGTGAACGTTGGCATAATGAACAAGTGTTAAGTCGTTATGAGGTTATGAGACGTAAAGACAACTTACTAATGCAATCAACTATGGATGTTTTGTATCATGCTTTTAGTCATCCATCGCCCTTAATTAAAACATTAAGAAACGCTAGTTTACTGGCGATAAGTAAAGTTCCACTACTTAACAGCGTCATAAAAAATAAAGCTTTAGCTTATGCATGCGGTATATAGCTTGTACTTTATAGTGAACTTTAATGACTTAAATAATATTTAGCTTCATTAGCAAATTCTTGAGCATTTTTAATAGGGCAAGCCATACGTTGTTTAGGCATGCCTGCTTCCATAAAAACGGCACCAACAGGGTAGAAGTTGTGTTCGCTAAAGTAGTCAACATTTTCTAAAGGGCTATAAATATAAACTTCACTTAAAGCAAGTTCTTCGGCAATACGGAATAGTCCGCGCATAATTATTTTATCAATAGCCGCTCGCCTGAATTCCATTAACACAGCAATACGACTGATTTCACCATTAGAGGATATTCGACCTGTTGCTATCGGCTCTTGAGAGGTATCGTCACAAACAAGCATATGAAATGCTGTGTTGTCATTACGATCAAATTCTACTTTTTTAGGAATACGCATTTCACAAATAAAAACTTTTTCACGTACATCTTTTAATAAGGGCTCGGCTTGTTGCCAAGGAACTCTGCTTACACTGTAGGACATTTCACTTAACCATTCTTTTAATTATTAACTTACTACTTAATTTGCCGCACTACTTTTAAATAGGCATTAAATCAACCTGCTTGGAAAACGATTATTAGAAGAGTTATTGTTATTTTTACTTTTAAATCGTGTAACTTTTTTAAGCGTAGTTAACGATTGGTTGTTTTTCAAACAATAAAGAAGGTTTTTGTAAAGTATTTTAATTTTAAAAAAGAAAAAGAAGACCGAAGTCTTCTTTTTTATATCTTAATCAACAATGTAACTTAATAAAGTAAAGTTATTAAGTTAATTCATCAATAAATGAAACGGCACGACCAATGTAACTGGCAGGCGTTAATAAGCATAACTCTGCTTTAACTGACTCTGGTAATTCAAGGGTGTTGATAAAATCACGCATAGAGTCACCATTAACACGTTTTCCGCGAGTTAATTCTTTAAGCTTCTCATAAGGTTTTTCAATTCCGTAACGACGCATTACTGTTTGCACAGGCTCAGCTAATACTTCCCAGTTACCATCTAGCTCTTTAGCAAGGTTTTCTTCATTTACTTGTAATTTACTAATGCCTTTTAATGTTGATTGATAAGCAATAATTGCGTGACCAAAACCAACGCCTAAATTACGTAAAACGGTAGAGTCTGTTAAATCGCGCTGCCAGCGTGAAATAGGCAATTTCTGAGCAAGATGGTTAAATATTGCATTGGCAATACCTAAGTTACCTTCTGAGTTTTCAAAATCAATCGGGTTCACTTTATGTGGCATTGTTGATGAGCCGATTTCGCCAGCAATAGTTCTTTGCTTGAAATGACCAAGCGCAATGTAGCCCCAAATATCACGATCAAAATCAATTAAAATAGTATTGAAACGTGCAACTGCGTCAAATAACTCTGCAATGTAGTCATGTGGTTCAATTTGAGTTGTAAATGCATTGAAACTTAAACCTAATGAACTTACAAATTCATTAGCAAATTGATGCCAGTTAACTTCTGGATAAGCACTTAGGTGAGCATTATAGTTACCCACAGCGCCATTAATTTTACCTAACAGTTCAATTTCACTAATTTGCTTGCGTTGACGTTGTAAACGAATATAAACGTTAGCCATCTCTTTACCTAAAGTGCTAGGCGAAGCAGGCTGTCCGTGAGTACGACACATCATAGGGATGGTTTTATACTCAATAGCCAAGCCTTTAATTTTAGCTAGAATCTCATCAATAGCAGGTAATAATATTTGTTCACGACAATCTTTTAACATTAAGCCGTGAGACAGGTTGTTAATATCTTCAGAGGTACAGGCAAAATGAATAAACTCAGTTACAGCATTTAACTCAGCGTTATCAGCTATTTTTTCTTTTAAGAAGTATTCTACTGCTTTTACATCGTGGTTAGTGGTCGCTTCTATTTTCTTGATGCGTAAAGCGTCTTGTTCGCTAAATTCAGTGACGATGTTATTTAATGCTTCATTTGCTGCTTCGCTAAAAGCCGGAACTTCTTCAATAGCTTTAGTTGCACTTAATTTTTGTAACCAACGTACTTCAACGGTTACACGGTACTTGGTTAAACCAAATTCACTAAAGATGGGGCGTAAATCACTAGTTTTGCTGCCGTATCGACCATCAACTGGTGATATTGCGGTTAACGCTGAAAGTTCCATAATGTATTCCTAAGTTAAAATTTAATTCTAAAATGTTGGTTAAATTGTATTTAAAAGTTGCTGGGCAGTTTTTACTATTTTGCTGCGGCTAAATAATATGTTTCTTCGTTTGCCGCCAACTTGTCGCCATAGTACAGCAGCTCTGATCCCGCTTAATAGTAAAGCTCTAATTTTGTGCTGATTCGCCATTTGTTTTAACATGCTTGGCTCGCCTGTTACTTGAATGCGAGCGCCAAGAGGGCTGATAATATCGCTATATATACTAGCAAAACTGGAAATAAGTGTTTCACTGGTAATACTGTAATGTTCTAGTTGTCTTTTACTGTCATCAATACGCTCACCAAGTTGTGCTAATTGTTTCGGTTGCTTAATTAATTTACGCTCTAAATTAATTAAGCTTATGATGTAGCGTGTTAGTTCAGGATCTTTTACTTTCTTTTCTTTGGTATTAGCGTCGTTATTTACATGAGAGCTAGTACTTGATGAATCACCTAAATGATTTATTAATAACTCAAGCCCCTGTTTTATGTTTACTAGTTCACCACCATAGACTGCCAAAGTGTTTTCAGGGGAGGTTACTGCAATACTATTAAGTAACACTTTAAATGCATTTTCATCTATTTGCCCGGTGCGAGAAACTTGCTGTACAAGATATGCAGCTTGGCAAATAGCGGCTAACGTTATAGTTTGATCTTTCATTTATGTTTTAATTACTTCTTTGAATGTGTTTTGTTTCTATAAAAATCAACGAATAAGGGTGTTGATAATACCGCCACCAAGACAAATATCATCTTGATAAAATACTACCGACTGCCCTGGTGTTACCGAGCTTTGCGGCTCATTAAAATCTATTTGGTACTCAGGTGTACATTCATCTTCAGTAGATGAGTTCATTAGTGGTGTTACTGTGCAAGCAACATCTTCTTGTCGGTAGCGTGTTTTTACAGTGCATTTTATTGGTGTGGATAATTCTTGGCGATTAACCCAGTGTAATTGATTAGCAATTAATCCTTTAGAAAACAGGCGAGGGTGATTATGCCCTTGACCAACAATAAGCACATTACGCAATAAATCTTTCTCTACTACATACCAAGGCTCTTCACCTGCATTTGCTAAGCCGCCAATGCGTAGACCTTTGCGTTGTCCTAGAGTGTGATACATCAAGCCGTCGTGATGACCTACTGCGTCACCTTCAGCCGATTCAATAATACCTGGTTGTGCAGGTAAATATTGACCTAAAAAGTCTTTGAATTTTCGTTCACCAATAAAACAAATACCAGTACTGTCTTTTTTGTTATGGGTGATTAAATCTGCTTTTTCGGCAATAGCGCGTACTTCAGGTTTTTCAATATGTCCAACCGGAAATAAGGTTTGCGATAATTGCTTTTCATCTAACGTGTACAAAAAGTAGCTTTGATCTTTGTTGTTATCTAAACCACGTACCATAGTCCAATGACCATCAGTAAATCGACGTTGTACATAATGACCGGTGGCGATGTAGTCTGCGCCTAAATCTTCACAAGCAAACTCTAAAAAAGCTTTAAATTTAATTTCTTTGTTGCACATGATGTCAGGATTTGGTGTACGGCCTGCTTTATATTCAGCTAAAAAGTACTCGAACACATTGTCCCAGTATTCTGTAGCAAAATTAATTGTGTGCAGCTTTATCTCTAATTTGTCACAAATGGCTTGAGCATCTTTTAAATCTTGCGCGGCTGCACAATATTCATCAGTATCGTCTTCTTCCCAGTTCTTCATGAACAAGCCTTCAACTTGATAGCCTTGTTCTTTTAATAAATAAGCGGAAACAGAAGAGTCAACACCGCCAGACATACCAACGATGACTTTCGTTTCTTGTGGCGAAAGGTGATCAGGGGTTTTGGTTTGTATGGTTGAAGATAAAGTAGACATTTTAACAATTATACTAAATAAAAAGGCGCAAAATTATACCACGCCCATTAGTTTGGTTAAATAGTGATAAAGGATAAGTTATTTAATTATTTTATAACAGCCATTGGCAATGTCATTTATAGTCCACGGTCCGATAGAAAAACGTATTAATCGCAGCGTTGGAAACCCTATATTTGCGGTCATACGGCGCACTTGACGGTTACGCCCTTCAGTTATGGTTATTTCAAGCCAAGTGGTTGGAATATTAGCGCGTTCTCTTATGGAGGGAACACGTGGCCATATATTTGGTTGCTGCATTATGCTGATTTTAGCAGGTAAGGTTATACCATCTTTTAATTCAACACCGTTGCGTAATTTTGCTAAATCACATTCCTTTGGACTGCCTTCAACTTGCACCCAATAGGTTTTTTTTGTTTTCTTTTGAGGGTTCGCTATTTTGTGCTGTAATTTACCGTCATTGGTTAATAGTAAAAGCCCTTCACTGTCTCGATCAAGTCGACCCGCAGCATAAATATCTTTAATAGGAATAAAATCCTTTAAGGTTTGGCGCTGTTGTTTTCCTTCATGCTTTTCATCGGTAAACTGGCAAAGAACATCAAAAGGTTTGTTGAAAAGTACAACTTTAGTCGCACCTGTGTCTGGTCGTACCTCCCTCGTTTGGTTAGCGCTACGTCTTGTTCTATCGTTGTTGTGATTCATTTTAGTCATTATGTCTATGAGAAAAAGCGATTAGTGCTCATGCTCTGCTATATTAATATGCTGTAAATTACTATATTATACAGCGCGAAAAATAAATGTTAAATATTCAAGTTAAATAAAAATAGGAAGCTCATGAGCACTGATAACTCAAAAATCATTTATACAATTACGGATGAGGCGCCAGCCTTAGCAACGTATTCTTTATTACCTATTATCCAAGCCTATACCGCCTCTTCGGGCATTAATGTTGAAACGCGTGATATTTCCTTAGCGGGTCGTGTTTTAGCTAATTTTCCAAAATATTTAACCAAAGAGCAACGTATTGATGATGCTTTAGCTGAATTGGGCGATATGGTTACTAGTCCCGATGCAAATATTATCAAGCTCCCTAATATTAGTGCGTCTGTTCCACAATTGCATGCAGTAATTAAAGAGTTACAAGCAAAAGGCTTTGAGGTACCAAATTACCCGGAAGAGCCACAAAACGAAGCAGAAAAATCAATTAAGTATACCTATGACAAAATTAAAGGTAGTGCGGTAAACCCTGTTCTTCGTGAAGGTAATTCAGACAGGCGTGCACCAGATTCAGTTAAAAAGTATGCACAGAGAAATCCACACTCAATGGGTGTTTGGTCAAGTGAATCTAAATCTCATGTAGCAAGTATGTCAGGTGGTGACTTTTACGAGTCAGAGCAATCAGCAACTATCAACTATGCGACTAATGTAAAAATTGAATTTGTTGCTCAAGATGGCAGCGTTAAAGTTTTAAAAGATAATTTAGCTTTATTAACGGGCGAAATCATTGATTCTTCATTGTTAAGTAAAGCTTCTTTAATTGAGTTTTATCAACAATCGATAGAAGATGCACAAAAAGAAGATGTTTTATTATCTTTGCATTTAAAAGCAACCATGATGAAAGTATCAGACCCTGTTATTTTCGGTTATGCAGTTAAAGTATTCTACGCTGATGTTTTTGAAAAACATGCTGAAATTTTTGACCAATTAGGAGTTGATGCTAATAACGGTATTGGTGATGTTTACGGTAAAATTTCACGTTTACCTAGCGATAAAAAAGCTGAAATAGAAGCCGATTTAGCAGAAGTTTTTGCTAACCGTCCTGAGCTTGCAATGGTTGATTCAGACAAAGGTATTACTAACTTACATGTACCAAGTGATGTGATTGTTGATGCATCAATGCCCGCTACATTACGTTCTTCTGGTAAAATGTGGGGACCTGATGGTGAGTTGAAAGATACTAAAGCTATGATTCCTGATCGTTGTTATGCCGGCGTTTATCAAGCTGTTTTTGATTTTTGTAAAAAACATGGTGCTTTTGATCCAACTACAATGGGCACAGTGCCTAACGTTGGCCTAATGGCGCAAAAAGCAGAAGAGTATGGCTCGCACGACAAAACATTTGTTATGGACACCGCGGGTACTGTTCGTGTTGTTGATTCAATGGGTACTACATTGCTTGAACATAATGTTGAACAAGGTGACTTATGGCGTATGTGTCAAGCCAAAGATTTACCGATTCAAGATTGGGTTAAATTAGCGATTACTCGTGCTAAAGCCTCGGGTATGCCAGCTGTTTTTTGGTTAGATGAAAACCGTGCTCACGACTTAGAGATGATCAAGAAGGTTAATGCTTATTTAGCAAACTATGATACTGATGGTTTAGATATTCAAATTCTTAATCCAGTTGATGCTTGTCAGTTCACATTAGAACGTATCATTAAAGGTGAAGATACTATTTCGGTTACAGGTAACGTTTTACGTGATTACTTAACTGATTTATTTCCTATTTTAGAACTGGGTACCAGCGCTAAAATGCTTTCAGTTGTGCCATTAATGAATGGTGGTGGTTTATTTGAAACTGGTGCTGGTGGTAGTGCGCCTAAGCATGTTCAACAGTTTGAAAAAGAAAACCACTTACGTTGGGATTCTTTAGGTGAGTTTTTAGCGCTAGCCGCTTCTTTAGAGCATTTAAGCGTAACTACAGGTAACGCTAAAGCACAAGTATTAGCTGACACGTTAGATAAAGCCACAGGTGAGTTTTTAGATGAAAACAAATCACCATCACGTAGAGTTGGTGAGTTAGATAACCGTGGTAGTCATTTCTATCTTGCAATGTACTGGGCAAAAGCCTTAGCTGAACAAACGAGTGATGGCGAGTTGAAAACTAGCTTTACCGGTATAGCACAAGCCTTTGCTAAACAAGAAGATAAAATTGTTGCTGAGCTAAATAGCGCACAAGGTCCTGCAATGGATATTGATGGTTATTATTTTTCTGATGCAGCTAAAGCTGAAAAAGCAATGCGCTCTAGTGAGACATTGAATACTATTTTATTAGCACTTTTATAAATTTAAGTATTAGTAATTAGAACAATGTAAAGCCCTGACAATGATCATTGTCAGGGCTTTTTTACGAAAAAATCACTTTAAATTTTATTTAAAAACTGTGTTTTTAGTTAGCTTAGTATATAATCCGCAACCCAATTTTTTGTTTTGTTTTTTTAGGTGATGTATGAGTGTTGATGCTATTGGTTTGTCTGCCAATTTATTAAAAGCGGTTAAGGCGTGTGGTTATAAAAATTTAACGCCAATTCAGCAGCAAGCCATTCCTATGATTCGTTCAGGCTTTGATTTATTAGCGAGTGCACAAACAGGAACAGGCAAAACGGCTGCCTTTAGTTTACCCATATTAGATGCATTAGCTAAAATATCATCATCATCAGAAGCTTCAGCCGATGAAAGTGGGCAAAATATACGCGCTTTAGTGCTGACACCAACACGTGAATTAGCCGCACAAGTGGCTGAAAATATGAAAGCCTATAGTCAGTTTTTACCTTTGAAAATTGGCGTGGTTTACGGTGGTGGTAAAATGGCATCACAAACTAATTTGTTAAAGCAAGGTGTTGATGTTTTGGTGGCTACACCAGGTCGCTTACTTGAACATTTAAATTTGCGTAATGTAAATTTATCACAGGTGAAGTTTTTGGTTTTAGATGAAGCTGACCGTATGTTAGATATGGGTTTTTTAGCGGATATTGAAAAACTGAACCAAGCCGTGAAGCATAAACATCAAACGTTAATGTTTTCGGCAACCTACTCAAATAAAGTTAAATCTTTAGCCAATCAACTACTGACAACACCCAAAATTTTAGGGGTTGCTAAGCAAAACTCAACGTCAGGTAAAATTAAGCAGTCAGTTTATTGGGTGAGTGAAGCGCGAAAGCGTGAATTATTATCTGAATTAATCGGCGTGAATAATTGGCAACAAGTGCTTGTGTTTGCTGGTACCAAAGAAAGCGCTAATATACTCGCTAAAGAATTGAAGCTTGATGGTATAAAAGCGGCTATTTGTCATGGTGATAAAACCCAAGGTGCACGTAATAAAGCGCTGAGCGACTTTAGTGAAGGTAAAGTAAGAGTATTAGTGGCAACTGATGTCGCTGCACGCGGTTTAGATATTGAAAACTTAGCTTATGTGGTTAATTTTCATTTGCCATTTTTGGCAGAAGATTATGTTCATCGTGTTGGTCGTACGGGTAGAGCAGGTAAGTCAGGTACAGCCATTTCATTAGTTAGCCCTAAAGATGAACGTTTTTTAGGAAATATTGAAGAGCTTATTGGTCGTCAATTTGAACGTATTATTGTGCCAGGTTACGAATTGAAAAAAGATGAAGCCTTAGAGCATCAGCAAATTATTGAAAAGCGTGCCAGTAAAAATCGGTATCGTGCTAGCCAAGAAAAAAATCAAGCCATCGCTAAGAAAAAACAAACGGCACGTTTAAGTAATAAAAAATATAATGTAAAAATAAAAAAGAAGCGCTAAGGCTTCTTTCTAAATCACATTGTAACTGACAAGTCATATGGTTGGGTTAAACAACGCTCAATCGCTTTGACATATTCATTTTTTGGCGATAGAGCGCTTGATCTGCTCTATCAAACAAAGAACGTTCATTGTCTGCTCTATTCATAAATGTTGTGCCTAAACAACAACCTATTTGGTATTTAGCTAATAAGGCATTAGTTTGCAGGGAACTATCTATTCGATTTTGAATTATGTCTAATGCATACTCACTCGCATTTTCTACGATAATAGCAAACTCATCACCGCCAAAGCGAAATATGCTATCAGAATCACGTATACAAGCTCGTAAAACATTAGAAAACTGTATTAATACTTGATCGCCAATACTGTGACCATAAGTGTCGTTGATGGCTTTAAATTTATTCAAATCACCTAAAACTAAGCCAACTTGCGCATGATGACGATTAGCGTTATGCATTGCACGCTTTAGTTGTTCATCAAAGTATCGACGATTTCCTAAACCTGTCAGACCATCTTGCATCGCAAGTTGCATTGCTTGATGATATTGCAACGCATTTTTCAAAGGGTACAATATTATTTGATGAATGCGCTGTAAGTCTTTGTAATGTCGCATGCTAATTGGTTTGTCTATGCTATAGCTAATAGTACCGATAAACTCATTATTAAGTTTTAACTCAAACTGACGTTCATGTTTTGCTTTGCGACTGCCGCGTAAGGTTTTGCACATCATTTTACTTTTAAAATACAAGCCTGAAAACTTTATATAACGAGCCGCTTCCATCGCAAAAATATCAAGTAACTTGTCTAAATCAAGCGTTGTTTGAAGCTGCTCTAATAAGCTTGAACTGCTGTCAGGTTTATTGCTATTTGCTAATACATTAAATGCATTGAATGAAGGAGTTGTATTATCAAGTATATTCAGTGTTTGCATACTTGTGCCTCTCTATTTAGTCGCTTAGGTGTCAATATGTGTTCATACTTGTATTTATCTGCAAAAACTGTTCCAAGCAATATATGTTCACATTGTTAAAAAAAATACTGTATTTATTTTCCTTAACTATTTGATTATTATTTCATTTATTGCCAGAATTACAGGGTATTTAATTTTAATGTTTGAGCAAGAGTTAATTGTCAGTAACTTGACGGCAAATATTTGCCGTGTGGCAATGATGTCAGCAACCTTTAAGGAACGTATGTGAGCGGTCATTTTGAAATACTAGCCATTTTATTTAGTGCAGTTTTTGTTGTGTGGCTGTTCCGCCGACTAAAATTACCGGCAATTTTGGCTTATTTAGTTGCGGGCATGATAGTGGGAGAGCACGGTTTAAACCTCGCTCAAGATCAAGTTGACTATGATCATTTTGCCGAACTTGGTATTGTTTTTTTACTTTTCACTTTAGGTTTAGAATTTTCGTTACCTCGCTTAATGGCCATGCGCCATTTGGTATTAGCTGTAGGCAGCCTACAAGTTGGTATTTCCTTATTTATTTTCATGATTGCAGCGATGTTTTTTGGGCTTAGTTTTGAGTCCGCTTTTGTTGTTGGCAGTATTCTCGCTTTATCTTCTACCGCTATTGTTATTCGTCAGTTAAGTGAAACAGGGGCGATGAAACGAAAATCTGGTCAGCTATCAGTTGCCATCCTTTTATTCCAAGATGTCGCTGTGGTGCCATTTCTTATTATCATTCCAATGTTGGCGTTAGATAGCGATACTTCAATGGCTTGGGCGCTTATCGTGGCGATATTTAAAGGCGTTATAGTGGTGACATTATTGCTCTTTATAGGTAAATGGTTACTGCCTAAAGTATTTAATATTATTGCGAGAGTACGTACCGATGAACTTTTTGTCTTAACCACATTATTAGTTACGTTACTTGCTTCTGCATTGACTCAATGGTTCGGCCTCTCTATGGCACTTGGGGCATTTTTAGCTGGCATGATGTTGGGCGAAAGTGAATATAAATATCAATTAGAAGCGGATATTAGACCATATCGTGACATTCTATTAGGTTTGTTTTTTATTACTGTTGGTATGAAACTCGATGTTGGTTTATTAATTTCATCTCCTTTGAGCCTATTAACTATCATGTTGGGCTTCATGTTAGTTAAAATTATGGTGGTCAAAATTTTAGCGGTTCGAGCGGGTGAGTCATCAAAAGATGCTTGGGCTTCAGGGTTAATGTTAGCGCAAATGGGCGAATTTGGGTTTGTGCTTATTGCGCTTGCGAATCAAGTGCAATTATTACCAAGTGATGTTTCATCTATGTTGCTAGGTGCAGGTGTTATAAGTATGGCTATAACTCCTTACATGATTGATCACGCTCGGTCATGGTCCATATTTTTAAGTCAAGAAAAGTCTCCTCAAACTAATGACTTAGAAGAGCTACCTGAAAATAAAGATTTAAAAGATCATGTGATTATTTGTGGTTTTGGTCGAATTGGCCAAACCGTTAGTCGCTTTTTAAAGCAGGAATCAATTGATTTTGTGGCTATTGATATTGACCCATTACGCACTCGTAAAGCGCGTGAGGCGGGGGAGAATGTTTTGTTTGGCTCATCAAGGCAAACGGAGCTATTGAATGCTGCTCACTTGTCACAAGCCAAGTTAGTGGTTATTGCATTTGGCGAAGATAAACAGTCAGTAGAGGTTATCCAAAAAGTACGTTCGCTATCCCCAGATGTACCTATTTTGGTACGTACCCGTAATGATGACCATTTAGAAATGTTGCATGATGCCGGCGCGAATGAAGTCGTACCTGAGAGTTTAGAGGGAAGCTTGATGCTCGTTTCACAAGTATTGTCATTAACGGGCGTTCCTTTTTCAAGAATTATGCGTCGAGTACAGCAAGAGCGGAAGAATCATTACAACCATTTACATGGTTTCTTTCAGGGTGAACACACTGATATGAGTCCTGAAGCTATTGATAGAATTGAGTTTGCACATGCTATTTTAATCAACACTGACTCCTTTGGTTGCGGTAGAAGCATTGAATCATTAAACCTTGCTAAAAGGCGTATTCATGTTGTAGCTCTAAGACGAGGTAATACTGAAACAGAATCACCGGATGAGAATACCTTATTGCAAGCTCAAGACACCCTAATAGTACGTGGCAAGCCAAGGCGCGTAGAAAGAGCTGAGCGCTTTGTTCAAGAAGGGACCTAATTAGTCATAGGGGTTACTTATCACTAGCTGAGTTAATAATAAAATCAAGGGCGCTTGTTATAGCAACTACTTGTGCCACAATACAATTTTCATCATCAACTTTAGGGCTGTCAGGGTAAACTTCTGTTGTAGTGACATATGTTGCATCTGTAAGCCCCATGCAAAGTCCTAACTCTCTGCCGGCGTAATTGATGACGCCAAATTGTTCAAGTGCAACACCTATAAGTTTACCACTTTCATCAGCAGGGGCTATATGGGTTACATCACCAACGGCTTTAATGATGGCTAATTGAAAATCTGCTTGTGGGTTAGGTGTGTTGCCAACTAAGTAAAAACCATCGGGAATATTCCAATTTTTTTGCTCTATGGCATCACGTGCAGAAAGAGTCGGTCTAAAAACACTGTTATCAGTGTCTGTAGTTTCATGTAGATCAACATGCACAACAATCTCAGCATCAATAGATTGAATAAATGTCATTAATGCGGCTGATTCTTGCGCTGGACTATCAGCACAAAATGAGCGGTTTGGATCAATTGCCTTGTGGTTCCAACGATTTATAGTTTCATAACCCCAAGGACTAACGCATGGGATAACCAATAAGTTAAAAGACTCGCTATAACTTGAACCTTTACTTTTGGCTTCATTCTCTAGAAAACGAAGTGCGCCTTGCACGCCACTTGTTTCATAACCATGAACGCCACCAGTAACAAGTAGTGTTTTTTTATCGCATCGCCAGTGTTTACTTTTTAAGGCAAATAATGGATATCGCTGTTCGTCTATTGATAAAGCACCGTATTGAATAACATCAAAATTAAGAGATAAAGCCTCAGTTTTACTAATAACCTCGTCTTGATAAGAGCGTTTTACTGTTTGCTGATCAAGCCACAGCTGTTTTTCAGTATCTCCCCATTTTTGACCAGGGCTACCAATAGTTTTTTCGAGATTATTAGTCATATCCAATATTCACTTTAGTTAGTCATTATTTAGAGTCAGCGCGACCCATAAATTTGTGTTCACTGGTATTTACTTTAATTTTATCACCCGTAGAAATATGCTCTGGTACTTGTACTATTAAGCCGGTAGAAAGTGTTGCTGGCTTAGTACGAGCACTTGCAGATGCGCCTTTAATTGAAGGATCTGTTTCAGTTATAACCAGTTCAACGCTAGCGGGAAGATCAACTGCTACAGGAACATCATCAACAACAATGATTGATAATCCTTGAGTATCTTCATTAATAAATAATAACTCTTCACTAATGCTTTCTTTGTTTAAGTTATATGGCGTGTAATCTTCGTTATCCATGAAAACATACTCATCGCCATCAATATAAGAAAACATAGCTGGGCGACGACTTAAATCGGCAAAGTTAAGCATATCTTCGGCTTTGAATGTTTCGTCTACTTTTGCGCCTGTTATAACATCGTATAAACGCATGCGGTACAAACTACCACCAGCTCTTCCTTGGGGCACCGAACGAGTAATATCTCGAACAATTAAAACTTTACCATTGTGCTCTATTGCAGCATTTTTCTTTATATCGCTTGCCTTTGGCATGGAGAATTCCTTAAATTTAAATTTTGAATAACTGGGGAGTTGAATTATTAACTGAGAAAATACCATGAACTAGCGGTAATGCAAGTAATGGATTTAATAAATGATCGCAAAGGTGTAATTATACCAGCCTCATTTCAGAATAGGTTTTTTTGAATTGTATTTAGATAAATAAAAAAGGCCAGTGTAAATAATTACACTAGCCTTCTATAAATTGTTTCTTTTAGCTTTTTTTGATAAAAAGCTTACTCGTACGAGCGCTCTAACCATGCTATTTGTAGCTTTAAATCAGCGATTTCACTATTAGCATCAGCTAGCTGTTGTTGCGTAGTTTTTTGCTCGTTAGTGTGGTTTTCAGCATTCAACTCAGTATTTTTTGACATATTACTTCTATCCTCGTGGGCCATGTTACCCTCTCAATATTGGTTGCTCTATATGTATTATTACACATGGACTTACAAAAGTAATATTATTGTTCAATTATAATTAATATTCATATTAGTAATAATGGCAAGTTAACTTACCACATCAGATCATCTGGAATTTGATAATCGGCATACGGGTCGTCTTCAATCACTTGTTCGTCAACGACTTTGTCATTTTGAACTAATATAACATCAGCATCTAACTCAGCTAATTTTTCTGCTGTTTCTCGGGTCACAATATAAGTGGTTTCATCTAAACCACACAATGATAGTCGACCATTTACCAACGCTTTGTGTGTTATCGCATCGAGTGATAGTTTTTTAATTTTACTAGCAAAAGTATAATTGTAGTCATTATCACCATTAACATTTTTGATTTGATGATGAATTAAAATTTGCTTAATGCGCAATCTTTGCTCTTTTTCTGCCAACTGCTGCTTTTTCTGCTCATTTAAAGCATTATCTTTTGCTTGTTTGTCTGATTGGCTTTTAGCTAAATCTTGTTTTACTTGTTCTTGTAATGTTGCACCATGCTGTACACCACTGCGCTTTTGCTTGTTTTTCTTCCGCTTATCTGCATTGGCTTGACGTGTTTTTTGTTTAGTTGTTAAACCTGCTTTAAGCAGTTGATCTTGGAGTGATGCCATGAGGATGTTTCAATGAAAATTAATTTGTCGATATTCTAGCAATAAAAAACCATGAGAAAAACCCCTGATACTTCCTTGACTGGATCTAAAAACTCGCTTTTAATTAAAGCAGGTTTTATAACATTAATGAGGGTGATTTTATGACAATTGATAGGCATGGACTTTCCATTGGTATTGAACGTGTAGACTGTAATTTTTATTTATCCTTAAAAGCGATAGGAAAACTGACTCACCAAGATTATCAAGTGATTACGCCAATGATCGACGCTGCTGTAAAGGAAGTTGCAGATGCGAAAATTAAAGCCCTTTTTGATGTTACTGAAATGGAAGGCTGGGAGCTACGTGCTGCATGGGATGATTTTAAACTGGGTTTAAAACATGGTAGTGAATTTGAGAAAATAGCTATTTATGGTAATAAGCACTGGCAAGAAATAATTGCCAGTATAGGTTCATGGTTCATTTCTGGTGAAGTGGAATACTTTGAAGAGCATCAGCAAGCGGTTGATTGGCTTGATGAATAACGTTTTTAGTAGATTGGAACTATGATTTATAATTTAACTAAATTAGCCTTTTGGCTTCGGCCGTACCGAAAGTTTCTTTATTTTATCGCTGCATTACTTGTAGGTAATATGGGGTATCGACTGCTTTATTTGACCTCTTCAGGTCAAGTAGATGACTCAACGACAATGTTAAATCTACTTGCTCTGGTTTGGCTTGCATTGTTGAACCTAATGCTAAATGTTTTTGTTCAGCCTCACCAAGGTGAATCTCTTAAGATTTCTTTATTTAAACGAATAAAAAATAAAATTAATCAATGGTTCGAGTATTTATTAGCGATGATGTTTTTACTGTTAACACTGGCTGTTATTTTATTATCAATCAGAATGATTAGAGTTTAGCTACGTTGATTTTATGATGTTCACAAAGGATTACTAGCTTCATAAAATGTTGCTAGTAATCGTTTGGAATACAAATCTTATTGAGTGGCTGCTTTCATGTTAGTGATAAAGCGAGTTAATTCTGTCAGCATTTTCTCATTATCACCTAAGTTACTTTCAATGATTTTCACTACCGCAGAGCCACTTATTGCGCCGCTAGCACCAGCGGTTAATGCATCTTTTACTTGTTGGGGTGTAGAAATACCAAAGCCTAAAATTGGTGGAGCAGCATGGTACTCATTTAGGGTGCTTATTAAATGTTGTGCTGGTGAGCTAGCTTCAGTGTTTTCTGTAATAACATCAACGCCTGTTACACCTGCGCGGCTCAGTACGTAAGTATAACCGCGACTGTAGGATGATACTTCGCGTAAAGTGTTATCACTCGCATTTGGTGGCGCAATGAAAATAGGAGCAACACAGTACTTTAATGCCGCTTCTCTAAAAGGTAAACTCTCACGAATGGGCAAGTCGGCAATTAATACAGAATCAACACCAACCTTAGCCATGTCACGGTAAAAGTTATCAACGCCACGAGCAAAAACTAAATTTCCGTAAAGTAACAAACCAATAGGGATTTTAGGTGCATATTCGCGTACTTTAGCTAGTATATCTATACATATATCTGTATTTGTGCCAGATTTTAATGCGCGTAAAGCGGACATTTGAATCGTAACACCGTCAGCACTCGGATCTGAAAAAGGAATACCTAATTCAAGGGCATCAGCGCCAGCATCAATTAATGCTTTAATAATTTTAAATGACTGTTCAGCATTAGGGTCGCCAATGATGACAAAAGGAATGAACGCTTTTTCATTTTTATCAGCTAAATCAGCGAAAGCTTGTTGGTAACGATGGCCCGCTGGTGATGCTGCTTGTGTGTTTGTCACTTGTACCATTATGCTTCTCCTCTGTGCTTAACGCTTGTCGCTTCATCACTTGGTTCGTTTGGGTGTAAAATAGCATGGACATGGGCAAGATCTTTATCACCACGGCCAGATAAATTCACTAGATAAATTGTTTCTGTGGTGACCGTTTCTGCCATTTTTAATGCTTGAGCTAAAGCATGAGAAGATTCAAGGGCAGGTATAATACCTTCCTCTTTTGCTAACGCTTGAAATGCATCCAAGGCTTCATCATCGTTAATTGCCACATATTGAGCACGGCCCGTTTCTTTTAAAAAGGCATGTTGAGGGCCAACAGCAGGATAATCTAGACCTGCAGAGATAGAGTAAGATTCTTCAATTTGCCCATATTTGTCTTGCATTATGTAAGTGTAATTACCATGCAACATGCCCTTGGTACCTGCAACTAACGTCGCACCATGTTGATCAGTGTCTACGCCTTTACCACCGGCTTCAACACCAATAAGTTTAACTTCTTCATGTTGAATAAAATCATTGAAGATACCAATAGCGTTTGAGCCACCACCAACGGAGGCAATTACATAATCAGGCAGGCGACCTTCTTCTTCAAAAAATTGTACTTTTGCTTCCTCACCAATCATTTTTTGAAATTCTCTCACGATTGTTGGGAATGGGTGCGGACCTGCGGCTGTACCTAATAAATAATGGGCATTTTCATAATTGGCAGACCAGTCACGCAAGGCTTCATTAACAGCATCTTTTAACGTGCCAGAGCCTGCAGTTACTGGAATAACCTCTGCGCCCATCAGTTTCATTCTAAAAACGTTAGGTTGTTGACGCTGACAATCAACTGCGCCCATGTATACTTTACATTTTAAGCCTAAAAGCGAACACGCTATAGCGGTTGCTACGCCATGTTGGCCAGCACCTGTTTCAGCGATAACTTCTGTTTTACCCATACGTTTAGCAAGTAGGGCTTGGCCTAATACTTGGTTAGTTTTATGCGCGCCACCGTGTAATAAATCTTCACGCTTTAAGTAAATTTTTGCTAATGGATTTTTAACAATATTACGACAGCAAGTTAGTGGTGTTGGACGGCCAGCATACTTGGTGAGCAAGTTATTAAATTCAGTCAAAAATGCTTCATCGGTTTGTGATTCAATAAAGGCTTGCTCTAATTGCTCTAATGCTGGAACCAGTAATTCACCGACGAACATGCCGCCAAATTCGCCGAAATAGGCGGGTAAAGTCTCTTTGTGTGTGTTCTTTGTTGTCTTTTTTGTAGTATTGGTCATTTCTAGTAATTCCTTATTTGCGCAAAAACTTGCGTTAGTTTTTCGCTGGATTTTATACCTGGGCTTGTTTCAACACCTGAGTTGAGATCTAAGCCAAATAAATCTAAATTGGTTAATTGGGCAAGGGCTAAATTAATATTGTCACTATCAAGCCCGCCTGCTAAAAGGCTGTTTGATAAGTCTTGCTCGCTATCGGCTAACAATTGCCAATCAAAAGCTTGGCCACTGCCTGGCGAATTGCCATCAAGTACGTGTTGAGCAACGTTCACACTTAATTCTGGTACGTTGTTCAGAACAGGGCTTGCTTGCCATATTTGACATGAATCGCAGTTGCTTTCATCTAATTTTGACTTGAGATCTGCTATATACGCCTCATCTTCGTTGCCGTGTAATTGCACTGCAGCTAAGTTCAAGCTTTTAACTAAATCAACAATGTCACAACGCTTGTGGTTTACAAATACACCAACATATTCTAAATGCCGTTTCTTATTTGATGACGCACTTATTATGTTTGATGCTTGCTCTTTAGTAATACAGCGAGGCGATTTTTCAGCAAAAATTAGTCCGCCAAAACGAGCACCCGACTCCGCCGCTGCAATGGCATATTCAGGCGCTGTTAAGCCACAAACTTTATTATTACCAAAAATAAGTTTACGACAGGCTAAATCAATATCGTTATAGATATTGTTATCCATTGCCATTATTGAGCTACCCACAAGAAAGCCATCAACCGCAGGTGCTAGTTCGCGTACTTGAGCATTAGTATAAATACCAGACTCTGAAATAATAATTCTGTCATCAGGCAGAGTTGGGGCAAAATCAAAGGTGCGAGAAATGTCGGTACTTAAATCACGTAAATTACGGTTGTTAATACCGATCATTTTGGCATCCAACTTAATGGCTCGATCACGTTCTTCTGTGGTCGATATTTCTGTCAATACCGCCAAGTTATACTGCTCGGCAACAGCTGCGAGCTCAAGGTATTCTTCATCAGTTAAGACGCTGAGCATTAATAAAATAGCATCAGCGCCATAGTAACGGGCTAAATATACTTGGTAGCTATCGATGAAAAAATCTTTATTGAGTACTGGGCAACTAACCGTTTCAGTGACCAGCTTTAGGTAATCAAAATTACCTTGAAAATATTTTTCATCAGTGAGCACTGAAATTGCCGCCGCGTATTTGTCATAAGTTTGGCAAATGCTTTTAACATCAAAGTCTGGGCGAATTAAACCTTTTGATGGAGAGGCTTTTTTGCATTCTAAAATAAAGCCTGCTTCAGGTTTAACTGCTGTGCGCCTAAGTGCTGCGTACATATCCTTTGTCGTTGGAGTAAGTTCATCAATAAAACTTGCCAACGGTTTCACTTTTTTTAGGGCGTCTATTTCAATGCGTCTGTTAGCAACTATTTTGTCTAAGATATTAGCCATGCTATTTACTCTCCTTGTTAGAGAGAGAGACTAAAAGCTCTAACGTTGTTAAACCTTGACCGCTTTTTAAAACTTCGCTGGCAAGGTTAGCTGCAGCAGCTAAAGTATCTGCTTTGTCATGTAGGTATAGTAATGCTGCGCAGTTAATTATTACCGCAGCATTATGAGCTTCTTGACCTTCGCCAGATAAAATCGTCTTGATAATATCTGCATTTTCCTGTGGCGTGCCACCCTTGATATCTTCAAGGCTGTAGTTTTGTAGATCAAAATCTTTCGGTGAGATGGTGCGTTCAATTAATTGCTCACCTTTAATCTCAATCACTTGAGTATCGCCATGAAGGGCTATTTCATCTAAACCACTACCATGTACAACGAAAGCGCGCTTAACTCCGGTAAGTTGCAAAGCTTTGGCAATAGGCTGTAGTAACGCCGGCGTGTATACGCCTAGCAACATAATGTTCGGTGCCGCGGGGTTAACTAAAGGGCCTAAAATATTAAATAGCGTGCGAATGCCCATTGCTTTTCTGACCGGGCCTGCATGTCTAAAACCACTGTGATAAGCGGGCGCGAATAAAAAGCATAAATTAGCTTTATCTAAGCAATTAGCAGCAATGTCAGGTGACATATTTAAATTTACGCCAAACGCTTCTAGTAAATCTGCTGAGCCAGATAGGCTAGAAACACTGCGATTGCCATGTTTTGCCATTTTCAAACCACAAGCTGCGGCTAGAATTGCTGCTGTTGTAGAAATATTAATTGTGTTAGCACCGTCTCCGCCAGTGCCGACACAATCGGCTACAGGGTAGTCTTTTTCAGGAAATGGTGTTGCCGCGCGGCGAATTGCCACGGCAGCCCCCGCGATTTCAGCAGGGGTCTCACCTTTAATTTTTAATGCGGTAAGTACGCTACCTAATAATGCGGGCTCAACTTCACCGTTGAGTACTTGAGTGAAAAAGTGTTCAGTTTCCTGTTGAGAAATGTTTTTGCTGTCAACTAGTTGGGCTAAAGGGCTAGTATTTGCCATTTTATGCTCCTTGCTTGTTGGCGTTTAAGTCTTCGCTTAAAGCCAGTAAATAATCAAAACTTTGTGCCAAGAGTGTTGCACCATAAGTTGTTAAAATAGATTCAGGGTGAAATTGATAGGCTAAAACGGCATCACTTTCGCGGCTAATTGCCATTGGCATACCGTTATAATCAGCAATAACATCAAGTGACTGTGGAATTTCAATGCCGATTAAAGAATGGTAACGAGCAACAGGTAATGGATTTTGCATGTTAACAAAAGCGCCACTGCTACAGTGATTAATTGGCGATGCTTTACCATGAACTATCTCAGTTGCTCGCCCAACACGGCCACCATAATGTTCAATTAAAGCTTGATGGCCTAAACAGATACCAAGCATAGGCATGTTACCCACGCATAACTTAATTAATGCCATTAAACTGCCAGCATGTTTTGGCTCTCCAGGTCCTGGAGATAATACTAAAATTATCTTCTCGCCAGTTTTTTCAGTATGTTCAAGCATTTTACTGTAAATAAAATCGGCCGATAGGGTGTTTCGATAAACTGTTGGCTCAAAGCCTAGGCACTGAAATTCATCGACTAAGTTATAAGTAAACGAATCTAGGTTATCGAGCATGAATAATTTGGTTGCTTTTTTATTGTTAGTACTGCCCTTTAATGAGTTACTCATGAGTTTGCTCCTTGTGTATCAATAGCAAAGTTTGCGGCTAGCACAGCGCTGATCACCGCTTGCGCTTTTTGTTTAGTTTCATCTGTTTCAGCTTGAGGAATTGAGTCGTAAACAACCCCTGCACCTGCTTGTATATGGGCAATATTGTTTTTAACAAACGCTGAGCGAATAACAATGCAGGTATCCATTTCACCTTCGCCGGTTAAATAACCAACCGCGCCGCCATAACTGCCACGGCGTTTACCTTCAATTTCTCTAATAAGTGACGTCGCTTTTACTTTCGGCGCGCCAGAGAGTGTCCCCATATTCATGCAAGCCTGATAAGCATGCAAAGCATCTAACTCTTCTAGTAACGTACCGCAAACACGAGAAACTAAGTGCATAACGTGAGAATACCGGTCAACTTTCAATAAATCAGCAACATGACGCGTTCCTGCTTTACAAACACGAGCGATATCGTTACGCGCTAAATCAACCAGCATAATGTGCTCGGCAGATTCTTTTTTATCTTGTCTTAGTTCTAACTCTATGCGCGAGTCTAAATCTAAACAGATGCTGCCATCTTTATTAAAACCTCGTGGACGCGTACCTGCTATTGGGTAAATTTCTACTTGTCGTTTTCCTTCTGGAGCGTTTTGCTGATATTTTATAGCTGACTCAGGTGATGCACCAAACATGCAAAAATCACTATCTTTAAGATAAAACATGTAAGGGCTGGGATTACTTATTTTTAATGCTTGGTAAGAAGCTATGCTATCTAAGCAAGGCAGTGAAAATGTTCTTGAAGGTACCACTTGGAAGATATCACCTGCGCGAATATTTTCTTTTAACTGTTCAACGTTTTGACAAAACTGTTTATCACTAATATCAACAGAAACAGTTTGTGAACATTCAGTGTTCGCTACTTTAATGACACTAAGGTGGGCTACCTGCTCAGGAGTAATATCACTGGATAGCAACTGTTTTATTTCTGTTATTCGCTCACTTAATTGTTGTTGAACTTGTTCTTGCGTTTTTTCTGATTCAGCGCAAGAAAAAATATTAGCAATAACTTCTGTGCTTTGCTCTTCGTGATCTATTACTACCAAGGTTTCAGCTAAATAATAAACAAAGTCAGGGCAAGTATTTTCCCCGTCGGGTACTGCGGGTAAATTTTCACTGATGCCGATCATATCAAAAGCAAATGCGCCACCAAGAAAAATGGCAAAATGGTGATTGTTACTATTTTCTATACGCTTGAATAAACGTAAGCTTTCAAAAGGATTTACGGCCATTAGCCGTGCTTTTTCATCTAATTCTGTCGGTATATCGGCAAAGGTAGCGGTTAAGCTTTGTTTGTTTTTCGATAAAATAAGTGTCGCATGCCCCTGTAACTGAGTTGCTGCAAACTGCAATGCGGCTTGGCCGTTAAGTGTTAAGGCGCTATAGGTAACGGTATTGCCATTACATACTATTTTTAATGCGGCATCGGTAAGTAATAAACTTTTTAATAAATGTTTTCGATCTATTTCTGCAGATTCAAGCAGTAGATTGTTTTCTTTATGGTGACAAAGCAATTGATAAACACTTAAAGGATCGCTTTGATAATTAGCGTAATCCGTTAACGTACATACGGTTGCTGTGTTTTGATTTGTTTGTGTCATTGGTTTCTTCTTGAAATTATTAAATTTAAAAAATTGTCATCCGGCGTAAATTGGCTGTAGCCACCAAAGAAACCATGTTCTTGTTTTGTTCATTGTATTTCTCTCTCGGTTATCTATTGTCGTAAAGTATTGTAGTAAAAATCAGTTGATTAAAATGCAAAAAACCCGCTAAGTTTAGCGGGTTTTTGAAATTTGTTTTTGATCTGCTTTAGCTTTATTAAACTTGTAGCAAGATACACGCAATTATCACAACCCACTTATGTAGAGTTATGCCACCACCAACGAAGTTGGTCATGTGTTAAATTAAATTGCTTTGCTAGTATCATTATTTCGCTCTTATCAGTAAACTTGCGCTATTACATCGCCGCTTGCATTTGACTGTTTGCACATAAGTCGTTCGCACGTGAGTCGTTTGCAAATATCCTTTATAGAAGACCTTATTATGGCGTTACTGTCAACCACTGATTTCCCCCATACTATTAAAAAGAATGACAGTTTCTCTCACGGTCGTATTGACTTGCATAGCCATACACATTGCTCTGATGGCAGTTTGTCGCCGCAAAGCTTGATAGATAGGGCTGTTAATTATCAAATATCAGTTTTAGCGATAACCGATCACGATACCATTGCCGGTTTTGATATAGCTCAAGAGTATATATTGGAAAAAAACATTCCAATTAAATTGCTTTCAGGCATTGAAATTTCAACAGCATGGCAGGGCTTTGAAATTCATATTGTCGGCCTAAATGTTGATGTTAAACATAATGCGTTACAGCAGTTAATTGTAAATCAACAACAAGCGCGAGAAGAGCGGGCAATTTCTATTGGTGAAAAGTTGGCCAAGTGTGGTTTTCCTAATGCTTATAATGACGCTAAAAAGCTTGCCGCTAAAGGCTCAATAACGCGTGCCCATTTTGCTAAGGTACTTTTTCAGCAAGGTCATGTTGGCACTATGCAAAAAGCGTTTGATCAGTATTTGGGTAAAAAAGGCCGTAACACTCAACGCGCTTATGTAAAACCTAATTGGTGCACCATTGAACAAGCTATTGAAGCGATGCATGCTGCGGGTGGCTCGGCGGTGATGGCGCATCCAATTCGTTATGATTTAACCGCCAAATGGCTTAGGCGTTTAATTGTTCATTTTAAAGAATACATGGGCGATGGTTTAGAAGTAGTTCTACCGCAAATGAATCCCCAACAGCGGCAAATAATGCTAAACTATTGTTTAGAATATAATTTGCATGCATCAATGGGATCAGACTTCCATCATCCAAATAAATGGTCTGATTTAGGGCGTAATTTGACTTTGCCAGATGGTGCCAAACCTATTTGGGCATTGTGGAATTAAATTGTAGGTCGGACTTTAGTCTGTCAAGTTGCTGCTAACAGGAAAATATCATGAGTCAGTTTTTTTACGTACACCCAGACAATCCACAAGGCCGTTTGATGAAACAAGCCGTGGCTATTATCAATCAAGGTGGTGTTATTGTTTATCCAACTGATTCTGGTTATGCCTTAGGTTGCCACTTAGGTGATAAAAAAGCGTTAGAGCGAATCTGTCAGATCAGAGATATAGATAAAGAGCATAACTTCACTTTAGTTTGTCAGGATTTATCACAACTATCTGAGTATACCCGCGTTGACAATAGCGCTTACCGGTTATTAAAAGCCAATACGCCCGGCGCTTATACTTTTATTTTTAAAGGCTCTAAAGAAGTACCTAAACGTTTGCTCAATCCGAAAAAGAAAACTATTGGTATTCGTGTTCCAGATAATAATATTTGCCAAGCCTTGTTGGCTGAACTAGCAGAGCCTATAATGTCGACCAGTTTGATCATGCCAGGCGAAACCATGGCTGAATATGATCCTGAACATATTCGTGACTTGTTAGAGCATCAAGTAGATTTAATCATCAATGGTGGTTATTTAGGTGAGCATCCCACTACAGTAATTGATTTCTCTAACGATGATATTGAAGTTATTAGAGTGGGTGAGGGCGATCCTGAACCATTTTTGTAAATATTGGATATCAAAATGTAAGGCTTTAACCTTATAGCTTATAAATGAGTCAGAAGTAAGTTTCTAGGGAACTGCTACTGACGTAACAGAGTAAAAAAACATGTCACAAGACAATAAAAAACCTAAAAGTAAACGCGATTCTAGCGATACTAAACATGCTGATAATAAATATGGCAGTCGCGGTACAGGTAAAAAATCTGCGGTTAAAAAAGGTCAGAGTAAAACCGGTCAGGCTAAAGGCAAGAAGCCTGAAGAAAAACCAGTAAAAGTAGACTTTCAAAAACCTACCATTAAAGACTCTGAAAAACTGCAGAAAGTACTTGCTAGAGCAGGTAAAGGCTCACGACGTGAAATAGAAGCTTTGATCAGTGCTGGCCGTGTTAGCGTTGATGGAAAAAATGCCTTTTTAGGTGATAGAGTTGAGGGAAGTGAGCAAATTCGCATTGATGGGCATCAAGTGACATTGACCAATCAAGAAGACGATATTTGTCGTGTGTTGATGTACAACAAACCCGAAGGTGAAATGTGTACACGTAAAGATCCTGAAGGTAGAACCACTGTTTTTGACCGTTTACCACCATTAGAAAATGGTCGTTGGGTTGCAGTTGGTCGTTTAGATATCAATACTTCAGGCATGTTATTGTTTACTACCGATGGTGAACTAGCTAATCGCTTAATGCATCCATCGCAAAAAGTTGAGCGTGAATATGCGGTGCGTGTTTTTGGTGAAATTAATGAAGCCATGTTACAAACACTTCGCAATGGCGTAAAACTAGAAGATGGTCCGGCACGTTTTCAAAAAATCACTTACCGTGGTGGCGAAGGTCGAAATCATTGGTTTCATGTAGTACTTTCTGAAGGACGTAATCGTGAAGTTCGCCGTTTATGGGAAAGCCAAGAAGTACAAGTTAGTCGCTTAATTCGAGTTCGTTATGGTGATATGGAAATGCAGCGTCAATTACCGCTTGGTGGTTGGACCGAATTAGGATTAAAAGATGTTAATTATTTTCGTACATTAGTGGATCTGAAACCTGAAACTCAGTCAAAAGTTAAGGTTGATGAAAAGACAATGGATAATGCTAAAAGCCGTCGTATTCGCCGTTCAGTGAAAAAACATCAGCAACGTAATCAGCAGGCAAATCGTCGTAGAAGAAAATAATCATCAGTTACGAATTTTAAGTTACGAGTAGCGAAGACAAGTCATTGATAGGCAGGATCTTCGAAACCCGCAACTTCTTTACTCGCAACTTGTTTTTTATTAAGCCAAAAGAAGTAAAATAGAATATGCAGTATCAATTGATTGAAGATAATTTAAGTTTACAAACCCTTTGCCAACAATATAGCAAAGCCAGTGTTCTAGCAATTGATACTGAGTTTGTTCGCACGCGCACTTTATATCCTAGGCTTGGCTTGTTGCAGATTTTTGATGGTCAGACTTTAGCGCTAATTGACCCTATTGCCATTGACGATTTGTCGCCATTTTGGCAATTATTAACTAATGAAAATATTATTAAAGTATTGCATGCTTGCTCAGAAGACTTAGAAGTATTTTTAACCAGCGCTAATTGCAAACCGGTTAACTTAATTGACAGCCAAATCATGATGTCATTTTTAGGGCATGGTTTATCAATGGGTTATGCTGCTATGGTTGAACATTTCACTGGTATTGAAGTTGATAAATCTGAATCTCGCACTGACTGGACTAAAAGGCCGCTTACGCAAAAGCAATTAAATTATGCCAGTGCCGATGTTGAGCATTTATTTAATATCTATCCTACTTTAATTACCGAAATTGAAAAGGTCGAGCGATTAGAATTCGCTAAACAAGAAACTCAATTATTAATTGAGCGAAAATTTAGTCCTATTGATGAAAGCCAATTATATCGCCAAATTAAACTCGCTTGGCGATTAAATCCTCAGCAGATGAATGCTTTACAACACCTAACTAAGTGGCGTTATCTACAAGCTAAAAAACGTGATTTACCTTTAGGATTTGTGGTTAAAGAACATACCTTAATGGCGGTTGCGCAGCATAATCCTCAAAGTTTAGCGGCAATGAATAAACTTGATGGCGCTGAAGTGCTTGATATTCGTCACAAAGGCAAGGCTATGTTAGCGGTGTTGAAAGAAGCATCGCAAGATAATGAAGCTAATTATCCACAAAAAATACAGCGTTTAGATGAATATCCAGGTTACAAGCAAATCTTTAAAAATGTAAAATCTTTTATAGTTGCGGTCAGTGAGAAACATGATTTAGCGATTGAAAATTTAGCCTCTAAAAAGCAAATAAACCAATTTTTAACTTGGTATTTTGATTTAAATGAGGCTAAAAGCTTAAGTGCCAAAACAGGAACTAATCCGGATTTTTTAACTGCTTGGCGTAGTAAGTTGTTTGGTCAAGCACTACAAACGTTTGCTGAGAATGGTTTTAAAGACTAGTTACTCTTCATAGGTTAGTTAGAAAAGCTTTTATTTCTTGTTTTAATTCTTCATTATCAATGTTTTCACCAGCGGCATCTGCTTTTTTAGCAAATTCGACTGCTTTTTCTGTTTCTTCAAATTCTTGCTGTCTTTGCGCCATGGCCAAATAGATAGAGGCAGTAAAAGTAGGCAATTTTAGTTTTTCAGCACTAACTAAGGCTATCTCGTATATGTCCATTGCTAAATCACCTTCTTCGGTAAAATCAGCTAATGCTTCCCATTGCAGTGGATGATCTTTAGGACTGCCTTGATTAGTTGCGCAAAGTTTTTGCAAACTTTTACAAGCATCGCTTCTTGCATCTTCATCACCTTTAGTTGATGCGTTGGCGATAAGTTGACAAATATCGAGAATTTCATTGTACAAAGGTGCTTTCATTGGTTTACCTAATATTGGTTTTAATGACTCGTTAAAGTCGGTTGAAAAAGTAATGTGATACCAACGCTATTAAATTTATTCCCAATTCAGAGCTGCATTAGCAATGCTTAGAACAAGCAAAATGAGTTAGATATAGTTATTCTATATTTTACTCATTTTGTGATTTTATCAGTTTGCTAATGAGCTCCCGAAGGGCGAGTTTAAAAGGCTTATATGCCGCGTTATTGATTTTGACAAGGGAATAACCATTCTCTTCAATCAATGTCTAGCCTCTAAGCCTCTTAATTCTCGCTGAGTGGGGAATAACTTAATAGATTTGGTGTTTTATTGTGTCATTGTATCGCATATCAATGCTAGTGCGTGATATATTACTGACTCATTTCATTGATTAATCGTAACTCCATAGGTCTCCATTATGCTATGTGTCATTTATAAAAGTACTAAATTAGAACAGACTTACCTTTTTGTTAAAACACGAGATGATTTTTCTACCGTTCCAGAGCCATTAATGCTCACTTTTGGGACCCCTACTTTGGTGACGTTAACTAACTTAGCAACTAAAGAAAAATTAGCTTTTGCTGATCTAGAAAAAGTGAAGACTAACCTGAACGGGCAAGGCTATTATTTACAATTACCACCACCTCCAGAAGATCTTTTAAAAGAACATAAAGCCAATATGGATGAACAAAATCAAACTAAACAAGGAGAGTAGTTGATGAAATTTAGTCAAGTTATAACCTCACTAGTTGTTGTGAGTCTTACATTAATCCCTTTTAAAAGTCTGCAAGCCAAAGAATTAACAGAGGATGGTTTTAAGCAATATATTGTTACTTTAAAAGCTGAAGCGTTAACTCAAGGTTTTAAGCAAGCGCTGATTGATGAAAGTTTTGCTAACGTAAAATTTCACAAACGTGCGGTAACAGCTGATCGTAAACAGCCTGAAAAAGTTGAAACATTAGATACTTATTTACCTAAACGAGTGCCTAGCTGGAAAGTTAAAAAAGCACGTGTTTTATATAAAGAGCATCAAGAAATTTTGACCACTATTGGTAACGCTTATGGTGTTCAACCACGATTTATTATTGCTTTGTGGGGCTTAGAAACTAATTTTGGTAAATTTACCGGAGGATATAATGTTGTTTCAGCATTATCAACCTTGGCATATGAAGGGCGCCGTGAAGTTTTTTTTAAAAAGCAGTTATGGGCAGCATTAACCATTTTAGATGAAGGGCATATAAAAATTGAAAACATGAAAGGCTCATGGGCTGGTGCTATGGGGCAAAACCAATTCATGCCGACTTCATTTTTAGCTTATGCCGTTGATGGTGACGGCGATGGCAAGAAAGATATTTGGCAAAACCAAGTTGATATCTTTGCATCAATGGCTAATTACTTACAAAAAGAAGGCTGGAACGATGAATTAACTTGGGGTCGCCAAGTGAAATTACCTGAAAATTTTGATGCATCATTAGCCATTCCTAAAAATACAGGTAGTCGTAGAAACTGGTTAAAGGCTTGGTCAAATACTGAAAAAACGTTAGCGCAGTGGCAAGCGCTTGGTATTCGTCGAACCGACGGAACTAATCTGCCGAACGTTGCTATAAAAGCGGCGCTTGTTTTTCCTGATGATAAAAATGGTCGAGCCTATTTGGCTTATAATAATTACAAAAGTTTGATGCATTGGAATTTATCTTACTATTTTGTCAGCTCGGTTGGTCACTTATCTGATCGAATCAAATTTCCACCTATTCATTAGTAAGTAATTTTAAATATGACAGAACTACAAAATAAGACGCCATTTTGGCAAAGTAAAACATTAGCGGAAATGTCTCGTGGTGAATGGGAGTCACTGTGTGATGGTTGCGCTAAATGTTGTCTCAATAAATTTATTGATGATGAAAATACCGATGAACACAGTGAGCTACAACCTACCGATCATTTAAAAGATGGCGAGCAAGTACATTATTCTAGCATTGCTTGTTACTTGCTTAATGAGAAATCTTGCCAGTGTAGCCAATATGATAAAAGAACCACGTTAGTGCCAGATTGCGTACGACTGACCCAAGACAATTTAGCTGATGTATTCTTTATGCCGCCAAGTTGTACTTACAGACGTTTGCAAGAAGGGCGGGGTATGCCATCTTGGCACCCCTTGCTGCATAAAGGCAAGAAAACAGCGATGCATAAAGCCGGTATGTCGGTACGTGGTAAAATTGTTAAAGATGACGATGTTAACCTCGAAGATTTTGAAGATTATATCGTTACTTGGCCATTAAATGACCTTGATTAGGCGCTTTTAAATTAGCCTTCCTATATGCCTTCTATGAAAATAACCTTATGAAAGTTCAACAGCAAAGCCTATTGTTTTTGCATAGTGCAGTACTGCTTTTTGGTGGAACAGCATTATTTTCAAAACTGATAGGTTTACCTGCCCTAGACATTACAGTGTATCGCACAGGTGTTGCGGCAGTGGTTTTATTCATTTTATTAACATTGCAAAAAAAGAGCATAACACTAACAAGTGCTAAAGATTATGGCGTGGCTATTTTACTTGGTGTTGTTGTTGGAATTCACTGGGTTACCTATTTTTCTGGTATGCAGATGGCAGGTATCACCGTAGGCATTATCGCTTTTTTTACTTACCCTGTTATTACTGTTTTTTTAGAGCCCCTTTTAAGCCGCGCCAAAGTTAAGAGTATGCCTCAAGCAAAAGATATCATAATAGCTTTTGTTGTTTTACTTGGCATTTTTTTGCTTATCCCTGAAATTGATTTAGGTAATCAAACTACCCTAGGAATTGTAACAGGTGTTATTTCAGCATTTTTCTTCGCTTTAAGAAATGTTCTTCATAAGAATTACTTTAGTCACTATTCAGGCCCTCATACCATGTTGTATCAAACCCTCGTGGCTTTTGTTATGTTGGCTTTATTTGTTGAGGTGCCACCCTCGCAAGTCACAACTGATGATTGGTTGCTTATTCTCTTAGTGGGGATCATTTTTACTGCGATGCCACATGCTTTATTTGCCTCCTCTTTACGCCATTTGTCAGCAACAACTGCTGGGCTGATTTCTTGTCTGCAACCCTTGTATGGAAGCGTTCTTGCTTTTTTATTACTTAATGAACGAGTTGATATATTAACCATTATTGGCGGGCTTTTAGTCATAAGTGCCGCTCTTTTTGAAACGTGGTCAGTCAGTAAAGGCCGATAGAGATCGCTTGTTGTTATAAAAACTAATAATTAATTTCAAATGAGTGTTTAAAAATGAACCAATAAATGGTAAAACATTAGTCAGTTAGTCTTTTTTTATCAACTGTTTAAAGGTGTTTTATGATCATTGGCATTCCCAAAGAGTCGTTAAAGGGTGAAAACCGTGTTGCAGGCTCTCCAAGCTCTATTAGTGCATTACTTAAACTTGGTTTTACTGTGCAAGTACAAAAAGGCGCAGGCACCAAGGCAAGTTTTACCGACGAAGAGTACAGCAATTCTGATGCAGAAATAGTTGCTAAGAAAAAGTGTTGGCAAAGCGATATTATACTTAAAGTAAATGCGCCAACTTTAGACGAAGTTGCATCAATGAATGATGGCGCCACACTTGTGAGTTTTATCGCACCAGCGCAAAGTCCACAATTATTAGAAGCCTTGAGTGCAAAATCAATTACTACCTTAGCCATGGAAATGGTACCGCGCATGACGCGTTCTCAATCTATGGATGCATTAAGCTCTATGGCAAATATTGCCGGCTATCGCGCGGTTATTGAAGCATCTCATCATTTTGGCCGTTTTTTTACTGGACAAATAACGGCTGCAGGTAAAATGCCACCAGCAAAAATTATGATTATAGGTGCGGGTGTTGCAGGTCTTGCCGCTATTGGTACCGCTGGTAGTTTAGGCGCCATTGTTCGCGCCTTTGATACCCGCCCAGAAGTAAAAGAGCAAATTGAAAGCATGGGCGCAGAGTTTCTTGAACTTGATTACGAAGAGCCAGAAGACACGGGATCTGGTGATGGTTACGCTAAAGAAATGAGTAAAGCTTTTATTGATGCTGAAATGGCACTATTTGCCGAACAAGCTGAAGATGTTGATATTATCATTACTACGGCAATGATCCCCGGAAAACCTGCGCCTAAACTCATCACCGAGGCAATGGTTAAGTCAATGAAAGCAGGTAGTGTCATTGTTGATTTGGCTGCGGGCGGTGGCGGTAACTGTGAATGCACTATTGCTGGTAAGGTGATAGATGCACATGGCGTTAAAGTGATTGGTTATACCGACTTAGTGTCACGTCTACCAAATCAATCGTCACAACTTTATTCTAATAACTTGGTCAATTTAGCTAAGCTATTGTGCAAAGAAAAAGACGGTAGTTTAAATATTAATTTTGATGACGTTGTTATTCGTAATATGACGGTTGTTAAAGGTGATGAAGTGACGTTCCCACCACCACCTATTCAAGTCAGTGCGGCTCCTGTTCAAAAAGTGAAAGCTGAACCTGTTGTTGAAATTGAAGAAGAGCCGGTATCGTCCACAAAAAAGTATGCCTTTATGGCAGCAGGAATAGCGTTGTTTGGCTGGATTGCTAGTGTTGCACCGGCTGACTTTTTAACTCATTTTACTGTCTTTGTACTGGCGTGTGTCATTGGTTATTACGTGGTGTGGAATGTTAGTCATTCACTGCATACGCCTTTAATGAGTGTAACTAATGCTATCTCTGGCATTATTATTGTTGGTGCCTTATTGCAAATCAGCTCTGATAATACTTTAGTACAAATACTCGCAGCATTAGCTACTTTGGTGGCAACAATTAATATTGTTGGCGGCTTTAAAGTGACTAGTCGTATGTTAAAAATGTTTAGTAAGTAGGGAGAGCAGTATGGAATCTACACAAATAGCGACAAGTGGTTTTATCAGCGCAGCCTACGTGGTTGCTGCATTACTTTTTATTTTTAGTTTAGCAGGGTTAAGCAAGCAGGAGACGGCTCAACGCGGTAACTTATACGGCATGATAGGAATGGTTATTGCTTTGCTTGCTACTATTCTCGACCCTAGAGTTTCTAATGTTTTGGTTATTATTGTCGCCATGGTTATTGGCTCAGGCATCGGGCTTCGATTAGCTAATAAAGTTGAAATGACACAAATGCCAGAACTTGTGGCAATATTGCATAGTTTTGTTGGTTTGGCTGCTGTCTTAGTTGGTTTTAATAGCTACTTTGATGTCGGGCATAATGTTGTAATAACTTCTGCGCAGCAAGTAGCCATGAATATTCATTTAACGGAAGTTTTCTTAGGCGTCTTTATTGGTGGGGTAACTTTTTCTGGCTCTATTGTGGCTTTTGGTAAATTGCGTGGCACTATTAGCTCAAGTGCCTTGATGTTGCCTCATCGCCATAAAATGAATTTAGCGGCGGGCATATTAAGCTTTTTAATGTTACTTACTTTTGTTAATAATGGCGGCTCAGATACCGCATTATTTTTAATGACAGTCATTGCTTTAATTTTTGGTTGGCACCTTGTTGCTTCTATTGGCGGTGCAGACATGCCAGTGGTAGTTTCGATGCTTAATTCTTATTCTGGTTGGGCTGCAGCTGCAGCTGGTTTTATGCTCAGTAATGATTTATTAATTATCACCGGCGCTTTAGTTGGCTCATCAGGTGCTATTTTATCTTACATTATGTGTAAAGCGATGAATCGTTCATTTATCAGTGTTATTGCTGGTGGCTTTGGCACAACAGTGATTATTGATGAAGATAAAGACTATGGTGAGCATAGGGACGTGCAAGCCGAAGCAGTTGCTGATTTATTGAGAAGTGCTAAGTCTGTTATTATCGCACCTGGTTATGGTATGGCGGTAGCACAAGCGCAATATCCAGTGTATGAAATGACTCAACAGTTAATGAATAAGGGTATTAAAGTACGCTTTGCTATTCATCCTGTTGCAGGACGTTTGCCTGGGCATATGAACGTGTTACTTGCTGAAGCGAAAGTTCCCTACGATATTGTTCTTGGTATGGATGAAATCAATGATGATTTTCCTGAAACAGATGTGGTGCTAGTTATTGGCGCAAATGATACGGTAAATCCTGCGGCAAATGACGACCCTAATAGCCCAATTGCGGGCATGCCGGTCTTAGAAGTTTGGCATGCTAAAGAAGTTGTCGTATTTAAGCGCTCAATGAGTACAGGTTATGCTGGAGTGCAAAATCCATTGTTCTTCAAAGATAATACTCAAATGTTATTTGGCGATGCTAAAGATACTGTAGAGCAAATCTTTAGAGCTTTGTAATAGGTGGACTTTTCGAGCCTCATTTCGTTCGTGACGACCTACAAAGTGCCAATAGTCAATTGAGCTGTAGGTCGTGTTTGCCTCGGCAATATGTTTCTTTGTCGAGTCTCACTGCGTTCGTGTCGACCTACAAAGTGCCAATAGTCAATTGAGCTGTAGGTCGATGCTTGCCTCGACAATAAGTATTCTTTAATACTTACCTACCGGTACAATAAAAAATTTCACTGGCTAAGTAAAACTTGAATATTCTATTTTTATTTGTCACAATGTCTCCGTTTTTCTAATTATAATTATAAAGGTTTAGTTTATGGATTGGCTGTCAGTAATCCCTCCTCTTGTCGCAATAGCTGTGGTTCTTTGGAAAAAAGAAGTGATAATTGCTTTGCTAATGGCAGTGTTTAGCTCTGAGTTACTTTTAGCTTATCAAGATCATTCCAATATCGTTTTTTATGCTTTTATTGGCATTATTGAGCGGATCACTGCTGTTTTCAGCTCCCCTGGTAATGCACGACTATTGATTTTTAGCTTACTTATTGGAGCATTATTAGCTTACGTTCGCAATTCAGGTGGCGTAACCGCTATGGTGAATAAGCTTGTGAGTAAAGGGATTGCCAAGAATAAGCGACAGGTAGGCACTGTTACTATGTTTACTGGCATGTTGATTTTTATCGAGTCAAATTTAAGTGTGCTTACTGCGGGTATTTTATCTCGTGATTTATTTGATAAGTTTAAAATGAGCCGTGCGCGTCTTGCCTTTATTATTGATAGTACTTCAGCCCCGGTATGTATTTTAGTTTTACTTAATGGTTGGGGGGCCTATGTGCTGGGTTTACTCAATAACTATGAATTAGAACAATCATCAATGTCGATACTTTGGGGCACAATTCCTTTTAACTTCTACGCAATTATTGCTTTATTAATGGTGGCTTATACTGTTGCCACAGATAAAGTTTATGGACCAATGAAGCAGTCTGAACTTGAATTACATAAATTAGAAGTTAAAGAACAAGAGTGTTTAAAAGAAGAATTAGTTGCACCAACCAAAGCACGTTTTATGGTTGTGCCTTTGTTAAGTATGATTTTAGGTATGTTCTTTTTTATGTATTGGACAGGTGACGGTGATATTACTCAAGGTAGCGGTGGCGAGTCAGTACTTTATGCTACTTGTTTTGCCTTAGCCATAGCTTATTTTTTACTGCTATTTTCTAAGCGTTTTACTCATAAAGAGTTAGTTGATGTTGGCTTTGAAGGTTTATCTGAATTATTGCCTTTAGTGACAATTGTGCTATTTTCATTAACTTTAGGGGCAAGCCTTAAAGAATTAGGTACCGGGATATTTATTGCGGGCTTTGTCGGTGATAATTTACCACTTATTCTTGTTGTGCCAATGCTATTTATTGTCGGCGGTATTATCTCGTTTAGTACCGGAACGTCGTGGGGCACTTTTGCTATTTTAATTCCTATTGGTGTACCACTTATTCAATCATTAGGTTTGCCGCCATCGTTGGTTATTGCCGCTATTTTAGGTGGCGGTGTTTTTGGTGACCATTGCTCACCCATATCTGACACCACTTGTGTCTCGGCTATAGCATCAGGTTGTGACCTACTTGAACATGTTAAAACGCAATTACCTTATTCTATTTTTGGCGGTGTATTAGCACTCACTTGTTACTTTATTGCGAGTTATATCATGGTGTTATAATTGACAGTTATAGCAGCTTGGTAATTAGTAATTGGGCTGATAAAACAGCGTCTTTTAAAATAGCGCATTTATGCGCTTTTTATATCCCAATAAATGTTGACGATACCGACCGGTTGGTCTATTCTGTTTTAGAGAATTAAATTCGTTTACTAAAAAGGAAGATACAATGTCAATATTATATGGTGTTTCACCATCACCGTTTGTAAGAAAAGCCATGCTGGCACATGCTCACAAAAATGTACCCTATGAGCTAAAGGTCACCATGCCGAACAGTGAAGACGAGGAGTTTCGCCAAGCAAGTCCAACGGGTAAAGTTCCCGCTTATAAAACAGATGACGGTGTTGGTTTTGCTGATTCATCCGTTATTGTTGCTTACCTTGAGCGTATTTCTACTAATCATTCTTTATATCCTGAAAAAGCATCTGACTATGCTCAAGCTTTATGGCTTGAGGAATGGGGTGATTCCGAATTGATGGCTGCAACAGGTGCGCTTTATTTTCAGCGAGTTATTGGACCTATATTTATTAAGCAAGAAACCGACTTGAGCAGAGTGGATGAAATTTTAACTGAGCTGTTACCTAAGGTTTTTAACTTATTAGAATCACGCTTATCAGATGAAAACTGGCTCATTGGTGATAATTTATCTATTGCAGATATAACTATTGGTTCTTGTTTAATTAGCCTACTACATGCTGATTATCAAGTTGAACAATCTCGATGGCCAAAACTATACAGCTACAATGAGCGTTTTTTAGCACTGCCTATAGCACAAGCACAAATTGCTAATGAAAAAAACATGATAAATAACGGCCCAAGTTAACTTTTTATACTTCACAAAATGGTGGTGGCTTATGATTGTTCAGTTTAATTGGTATAATTCATACGTACCGCCATTGTTTATTCCTCTTTGAACTCTGTTAATGGAAACATAGAGATAATTAGTCTTGGTAGAAGTGCTTTAATCAAGTATTATCTTGTTAGTTTACAACAAGGGAAAGAATAAGAAATGTCTTCAACGCCAACGGCAACCTCAATAGGTAATGTAATAGTATCTTTAATTGAAAAACATTCTGAAAATGAAGTGATAGATATTATGGTTATGGCCTCAAGCATGGGTATCAGTGTAGATCACGCTGAAATGGAAGCTTCAACTGATGTAGCAATGATGAAGCAAGGTGACGATGATGATCGGCCTAGAATTACTTTAAATAAAAATAATTCGATAGAAGAAAATTATACGCTCGTTGCTTTATTGCTTGCCGACTGTTTAATTGCACCGAAAAAAGCTCACCGAGAAGGATTTAAATACGAAATATTCTTCTTAAAAGATATGCGTCAATTTCGTTTAACCAGAACCTTTTTATTAGCAACTCGTTTAGCTATTCCTGAGCTGATTATTAATCAAATAGATGAATTTGGCTTTAATATTGATGCCTATATTGCAAAGACTAATTATCTGCCTAGTTTTATAAATAACACCGTTAAAAATAGCAATGCTAGCTTTGTGGTGATTAATAATTTATTAGGCGGTATGTCGATTGATCACTTATTTAAAGGTCCTAGCAAATAATTTCAGCACAACAGATACTATTTTTCGTTTATTAGTGGATAAGTGTTAACTGTGTTTAAAACTTTTTGATTAGCCGTCATTCCACCTAAAGTCAGTAATTGATCTTTAATAAGAAGTAAACCTCGATGATCCATCGTTGCTGTTTCACTGCTTTTTATTTGCCATATTTGTTGAGGAAAGTCGTAAAACCATACTTCATTACTAGGCTGTGATGGTTTACCATTGTAACCTATACCATTGTAATTATATGGGTTTTCACTTCCGCCAACAAAGACAATTTGTTGTTTATCTTCTATTCCTGTAGCAGCCATGCGGTAACGCGCTCTGTTTGTTGGGTGCTTGATAACACGCCAATCAATTTTACTTGGCTGTTTTTCATCTATAGTACCCAAATAGCACGCTGCTTCATCTTGATAATTACGTCTGGTGTTTTCGTGAACTTGAATGGCCACACCATCACAAATAAGCATTTTATTGTTTACGATACCACCGGCATGACCAAATACTGGTTTGCCAGGGTAGGGCGTAGCCTGTTGCCACTGGTTGGTTTTGCTATTGTATAACTGCACTAAATTAACATTGCCGCTGTTATGCCAGCCACTGACCAAATAAATATATTTTTGCTGATAAGTTAAGGCGACACTATCATCAACAGGAACTGGCATCGGAGCAAGCAGCGTATAATTATCAGTGCGCACGTTGTATGAATAAACATCCGCAACAGATACTTCAGTGTGATCTTTTGCCACAGTGTAACCACCAAAAATATAAGCGGTATCTTTTATCGCTGTTGCGACACTCGCCAGCCTACCGACTAGATTATTGGTTAATGCAAGGTTGTTTCTTGATAGCGGAACGGGCGATATTCTTTGCCATTTATTGTTCTTAATATTATAAGCATAAGCTTTATTGTGTACAGCTTGATATGTTTTATTTTCTCCAAGACCGGAAAAAGAAAGTAGATAATGTTCACCATTTATTGATACTTGTGTAACTGCATTGTTAGTTACTTTATCGGGCATAACAGTAAAGCGACTACTATCATTAAAAGCGCCAATAAAAGGTGAAGCAAGCATCAAGTTAATCCATAAAAGGTTTTTTACTCGTTTATTCTTTAATCTTTTCATCCACATGAAACTTGCCTTTGTAGCCCTGATTTAAATTATAAATATTGAATGAGCATGCTACAAATAAGTTCTTACTTCAAATAATTCAGGAAAAAAGCTGACATCTAAAGCCTTTTTCAAAAAACTAACGCCAGACGAACCACCTGTACCTTGTTTGTGCCCTATAATGCGCTGCACGGTATACATATGTTTAAAGCGCCATTGCTGAAAGGAATCTTCGATGTCGACAAGCTTTTCTGCTAACTCGTATAATTGAAAATATTTTTCAGGTTGCTGATAAATTTTAAGCCAAGCATCGACAACCGATTTATTGCTTTGATAAGGCAGCGTGAAATCTCTATTGGTAACGGTTTCATCAATAGCAAAACCACTGTTAGCCATTACTTTGATTACTTCATCATAAAGACTCGGTTTATTCAGTAGATCTTCAAGCTCTTTATGTGCGCTTTGAGAGCTAACGTGAACTTTTAGCATATCTTTGTTTTTGTTACCGAGCATAAACTCAAGCTTTCTATAGCCAGTTGACTGAAAGCCAGATGATTTGCCTAAATCATCTCTAAACTTCAAATAATCTGATGGCGTTAAGGTTGACAGAATATTCCAAGATTGTGTCAGCTGAATAAAAATTTGTTTTACCCGTGCTATCACTTTAAAGGCAGGTCCAAAATTATTGTCTTTAATGCAACTAATGGCACACGATAACTCATGTCCGGCAAGCTTCAACCAAAGCTCGCTACTTTGATGAATAATAATAAACAGCATTTCATCGTGTTCAGTTGACATTGGCTGTTGGGCCGAGAGTATTTGTTCAAGTTTTAGATAATCCCCATAAGACATTTCATTGTCAAAATCGGTATGAATGTTATCTTCAATTTTTCTACTGTTATCAAATGGACAGTTTGTCATAGGTTTCTCTTTCTTTTATTCTCTATTATTATTTTGAAGGTGCAGTTTTTAAGGTGTTATTTTGTAACCTTATTAGCTTCAGCCAGAGGACTAGCCATTACTAAGGTGTGCATTTTCTTATAGACAAAATCATCTTGCCAACAATGTTCAATGTCAGGCATTTGCATTAAATCAACCATTAGGGTTTGCATAACTTTCTTTTGCTGATCGCCAATCGACAGTGCATCTGCGTAAGATAAATACGGAGAGAAAGTCACCATAGAATAAAGCGGTGTCCACAGTTTTGGATATAAGTCGTGAAATTTTGCTTCTATTTTTTTCTGTAATAAAAAAGAAGGATCACCGGATAGCTCACTCATTTCGATAAAGTTACGTTTGGCAAGTTCGGTTATTGCATCGGCATTTTTTTTACGTGCTTTTTGATAAGCAGGAAATATTGCCGTCCAGTTGCCTTGGTATTGCTCTACAAGTTGTCCGAGTTCACGACAATCTTCAAAACCACAGTTCATACCTTGTCCGTAAAATGGCACCATGGCATGCGCAGCATCGCCAATTAGAGCAACTTTATTGTTTATCACCCAAGGATCAATATTGACCAAAAAAAGCGGATTGGCTGATTTTTGCATAAATTCATCAATAGGGTTTTCTAACAAATGCATCGCATCAGGAAAATTTTCATGAAAAAACTCAGTAACTTCAGCTTTTGTGATTAGTGAAGTAAAAGAAACGTCATTGTTGTTAGCTGATTCGAAATTCAGAAATAGTGTACATGTAAATGTTCCATCAGGGTTGGGAAGGGCTATCAACATGAAATCTTTCCGTGGCCATATATGAAGCGCCTCTTTTTCCATTTTAAAACGTTCATCGCCGGTTTTATCATCGTTGGCTGGAATGTTTAGCTCGATATAGCATTGGGGCATGTAAGATTGACTATAACTAAATCGTGGTGTCTCTTGGGCTAAGCGTCTTACTTTTGAATAAGCACCATCAGCGCCAAATAAATAGTCAGCCAGTACTTCATGATGATTTTTATCGTGGGTAAAAGTTGCACAAGCATTATCAAAATTCACTACACTTAATCTTTGCTCGAAGTAGGTATTTACGGTGGGCTCTGCTTCAGCCAAGGTTAGTAATGCTTCGTTAACGCCTGAGCGTGAAACCGACCATATTGCTTGGCCTTCTTTTCCATAAGCTTGCTCAGTTAATGAACCGTCAAGTGCGTGTATTACGCGCTTTTTCATGGCAATGGCATTGCTTTTTATTTTATCACTAATGCCAACAGATTCTAATGCTAACCAGCCACGATCTGATAAAGCAATATTAATTGATTTACCTTGATAAATAGAGTGTAAACGTGAGTCAGGGCGAGACTCGAATAAATTGACATCGTAACCATAACGCCCTAATACTACGGCTAATAATGCGCCAACAGGACCTGCACCCGCAATAGTTATCGTTTCTTTACCAGCCGCTTTTTTTATATTCATTTCAAACACTCCTTTAAAATGCGAACAAAGTGAAAAGCGTCTTCAAAACTGTTGTATAGCGGAACGGGCGCAACGCGAATAACATTTGGCTCGCGCCAATCGGTAGTGACACCGTTTTTTTCTAAGGCATTGAAAAGTGCTTTACCATCAAGGTTATCAACGGTGAGCATTAATGATAATTGACAGCCTCGCTCAGAATCTGCTTGCGGGGTGATAATACGAATACTGTTACTTAGTTCGTGCGTAATTAAGTCCATTAAGTACTGGCTTAGCTTTAATGATTTTTCCCTGAGGGCTGTAATTCCTCCCGCTATTTTAATGGTATCTAATGAACCTCTCACCGCGGCTAATGATAAAACCGGCGGGTTAGATAATTGCCACCCTTCGGCTGTTGGAATGGCTTTAAAGTTATTCTCCATTTTAAATCGGCTTGATTTATCGTGTCCCCACCAACCAGAAAAGCGATTAAGTTGGCTTTCTTTATTGGTGTTTTCACTATGTTTTTGATGAACAAAACAGCCCGCCACGGAGCCTGCGCCACTATTTAAATATTTGTAACTGCACCAACAAGCAAAATCGACTTGCCAGCTATGTAACTCCATTACTAAATTTCCAGCGGCATGTGCTAAGTCGAAACCGACCATAATCCCTTTGGCATGGGCTTTTTCAGTGATAGTTTTCATATCAAGTACTTGGCCAGTATAATATTGTACGCCAGGCAGTAAAATTAGCGCTATTTCATCACCTTGTTGGTCTATCAATTGATATAAATCTTGATGATTTAGCAGCTCTTCGCCAGTGCGAGGTTGCCATAACAACATGTTTTCAACAACATCTTGTTGATGATGCTTCAATTGTGACTCAACCGCGTAATGATCTGATGGAAACGCATGATCTTCAATGAGTATTTTAGTTCTCTTTGCTTTCGGTTGATAAAAACTGACCATCATTAAATGCAAATTAGTCGTTAATGAGTTCATCACCACTACTTCTGTTGGTAATGCTCCGACAAGCTCTGCCGACTGCTCGGCTAAAAACTCATGATAGGGCAGCCATGGGTAGTCGCCTTCAAAATGACCTTTTACGCCACGCTGCTGCCAAGCATCGAGCACTTCAATTACACATTCTCGGGCTAATTTTGGCTGTAAACCTAAGGAGTTACCCGTGAAGTAATATTCGTCATCACCATTGGCTTGTTTTGGTATACTAAAATGATCACGCATATGAGCGAGTGGATCGTCTTTATCTAGTTGTTGCGCGTAAGTTAAGGTGTTATTGATCTTGTTATTTAATGTCATAAATTTCTCTTTTGTTCTTTTTATTTCATGTCAATGTAGTTAACTCATGATTGAACTGTAGGTCGGTACTTGTCTAGACAAAATATTTTTTGTCGAGTCTCACTGCGTTCGTGTCGACCTACAAATGATCAACTATCCTGGGTTAAGCGTATAAGCATGTTTTATGTTGAACTTACTATTTGTTTACAGCCATATAAAACTGGACGACTTGGCGCTGCATCGTTAATAAAAGCAGGTATTTGCAAGTTGATAAAATAAAAACCATCACTTATTTTGTTATCGATAAAAGCCATTTCAGTAATGGTTTTATTCACTAAACTATTTTTATTTGCTTGATGCTTGTCTTCCTCTACTTGCCAAAACAGATGGTGACAGGTAAGTAAACCGTCATCATGCAAACGATCAAGTGATGGCATATCAACTAATAAATGTTCTACGCCACGTTCATTCAAATACAAGATAGCTTCACGGCTAAAAAAGGGTGGTTGGTTATCTTGATTATACGCTTGACTACACTTGTCTTTGTTATTGGGCAGAGTACGTATTACTAAGCTTTTACATTGCTCATTGCTGTAATCAGTTAACAAATTTAGTAATGCCGCTTTAGTGATTATTTGGTCGCCTTTAATTAATTTTGGGCTGTAGCTTTCACTTGTATTAATTGCATCAATTATTGTTGTCGGCTTTACCGATATCAGCACACAGGGCATTAATGGGGCAGGGCTGATGTCGGCAATTGTTTTAGAAAGCGCATGGTTAGCATCACAAATGTGCGCAATAGTCTCAGTATGCGTTCCATTACAATGTGGGTTAATAACTAACTCATTAACATTACAACTGCCTCCTTGAGTCGTATCGCCAATAAAACCTCCACCTTGCATTGGCTTAGATGCAGCAACGCTTGCGCTAAAGTGGTTTGGTTGCTGAACTAAACGTTCGTCAACTTTAAACTCTACCGGAATAGCTAAGCCCATTGGTTTATTTATATCAACCGAATATTTTCCATTAGAAAGTTCAATTAACAGCGTCATACTCTTTATCACAAAAAACGCTCCTTCGATAAACCTAGCCAATTCAGGGCGGTACCGTGGAGTAGTTTAGCGCTAATGTCATTGGTGAAATTACAACTTTTTATCAGCTTTCCTGGTTCAAGTTCACCTAACGGGAATGGATAATCGGTGCCTAAAGCAATGTTGTCAGCGCCGACCAAATCAATTAAATAATTGAGGGCGAGTGGGTCATGTACCAGTGAATCAAAGGTTATTTGTTTAAGGAAATCTCTTGGGTTGATATCACAATCAACTGCACATAAATCAGGACGAACGTTGAAACCGTGTTCAATTCGACCAATAGTGGCAGGGAATGAACCACCACCGTGAGCAAAGGCAATTTTCAACTTAGGTAATCGTTTAAGTACACCACCAAAAATCATTGAACAAATGGCTAAGCTTGACTCTGCCGGCATACCTACTAGCCAAGGCAGCCAATATTTGGGCATCTTCTCTTTTGCCATCATATCCCATGGGTGAACAAATACCGCTGCACCTAAGTCTTGTGCCGCTTCAAAAATAGGAAATAAGGAGGGGTGATCTAAATTCCAATCGTTAATATGAGAGCCAATTTGAATTCCGGCTAAGCCGATATCTTTAACGCAGCGTTCGAGTTCTTTTATTGCTAAATCAGGAGCTTGCATCGGAACGGTACCTAAACCAATAAAACGTTTAGGATGATCATTAACAATGCCAGCAATATGATCGTTTAAGTATTTTGATAAGTCTAAGGTGTCTTTTGGTTTTGCCCAGTAATTAAACATTACGGGGACGGTTGAGAGCACTTGCACATCAATGTCATGTTTAGCACAATCATTTAAACGTATTTTTGGATCCCAACAGTTATGGTCTATTTCACGAAAAAACTGGTCATCAACCATCATGCGAGCACAGCCACACTTATGGTGATCTAAACTAACAAAACCACCGTAGCCGTATTTTTCTCGTAAATTAGGCCAAGTTTTTGGCAGAATATGGGTATGAATATCTATCTTTAACATTTTCTCTTGGAATGTAGAATCCGAAGATGAAGTCTTTGGTGTCATAAAATTATCCATTACTAACCTTAGTTCCACAGCTGTTACAAGTGCAGTTTTGCTCGTTACCGTAAAAATTAGCAAACACTTTTGGTAGATCGGTTTCGATATTGTCTAAACAGAATGCTTCTGTATAAAGCTCAGTTTTGCAATCAGGACAAAACCAAAATAATGCGTCTTGTTGTCCTACAGCGCGTTTTTGTTCAACTACAAGGCCAACACTGTTTTCAAAACGTTGCGGTGAATGCAACATTTTTGGTGGCAGTAAAAATATTTCCCCGGCTTTGATTTTTATATCTTTAAACTCGCCGTTATCAATTACCGCTAAGTTCATCTCGCCTTCAAGTTGATAGAACAATTCAGGCGTTTCATTGTAGTGATAATCGGTACGATTATTTGGCCCACCAACAACCATGACAATAAAGTCGTCTTGTTCAAATATTTGCTTATTGCAAACTGGCGGCTTTAATTGCTCTCTGTGTTCTTCAATCCAAGCTGGTAAGTTAAATGGCATTGCGTATGACATGAGTTCTTCCCTTAGCTGATATTAGTTAGCTGGTTTATTTTTCAGAAAGTGCGGCAATGCATTTAAGCTCAATGGCTATAGGCGTTGGCAACTTGTTAATTTCAACTGTGGTTCTACAAGGCTGATTGTCACTAAAGTACTCAGCATAGATGCGATTATAGATAGCAAAATCATCATTCATATTAGTTAAAAAAACCGTGACATCAACTAAGTCCATCCACGTTGCATTTGACGCCTCAAGTATGGTTCGAATGTTTTTAAAAACGCTATGGCACTGCGCTTCAATATCATAGCTGACGATATTGCCCTGTGCGTCTAACTCAACACCGGGTATTTTGCTGGTACCTGCTTTTCTTGGACCAACGCCAGAAAGAAAAAGTAAATTGCCAACTTTACGGGCATGAGGATATAAACCAACAGGCTTTGGTGCCTGTTCAGTACTAATAGCATGATCTAATGATGTCATTCGAACTCCGTTATTATATTTATAGGAACGATCAATGAGTATATTTCGAAACAGTTTTGAAACTACCTTTAAATAGTTTTCAAACGGTTAAGGTTGTTTGAATTTAAGTGTAGATTATTTTTTTGAATGCAGCAGGATACTGCTAAAAAGAGACGTTAGCTTAAAGACCATTTGCAGCCTAAAGTGCTCGCAAATATTGCTCCTGATGATTTAAATTTACAAATAATTTGGTTCATTAGTTATTTATGTATTAGTTAATTAGTATTTAATGCAAACATTTTTACTTTCAGTAAAAAACCTCATTGCTTCAAAGCCACCTTCACGGCCTACACCAGAATGATTCATACCGCCAAAAGGCGTTCTTAAATCACGTAATAACCAGCAGTTCACCCAAACAATGCCAGTGTTTAACTGTTCTGATAATTTATGGGCTCGGGCTAAGTTATTTGTCCATAATGTTGCCGCTAACCCATATTGACTGTCATTGGCTAACGTGAGTGCTTCTTCATCGTTGTCAAAAGCTTGCAAGGTAATAACCGGACCAAAAATCTCTTGTTGGTTACACTGTGCTTGATTGGGCAAGTTTTCAATAATGGTTGGTTGTAAAAAATAACCATTAGCACAGCGACCAGCTAAGTTTACTTGTGCTCCACCTACTAATATTTTTCCCCCCTCGCTTTTTGCTAATTCAATATAGCTAAGTACTTTATCTAGGTGAACTTTCGAAACAATAGCACCCATTTTACTTGATGGTGATGCAGGATCTTGTGGTATTAACGCTTGGGCTTTTACAACTAAAGCTTGTTTGAATTTTTCAAAAATTGGTCGTTCAATATAGATACGAGAAGCACATAAACAAATCTGTCCTTGATTGGCAAAGCTTGCTCTAAATACTTGCTCTACCGTGTCGTCAAAATCACAATCAGCAAAAACCAGTGCCGGATTTTTTCCGCCCAATTCTAATGATAATTTTTTAAATTGTGGCGCTAATTGTGTGGCAATGGCAGCACCGGTTGCTGTGCCGCCAGTAAAAGAGATTGCTTTGATTTTTTTATGATTACATATTGCAGAGCCAACACTGGCACCGCTGCCATGGAGTATATTTAAGACACCTTTGGGTAACCCTGCTGCTTGGCAAATTTCACCAAGTAAAGCGGCTGTTTTTGGGGTGACTTCTGAGGGTTTAGCAATGACACAATTTCCAGCAGCAAGCGCCGGCGCTATTTTCCAAGTAAACAAATATAACGGTAAGTTCCATGGCGAAATACAACCAACAATACCGATAGCTTGGCGCAGGGTGTAATTAGTTGCGGTGCCCGTCATTGAGTGAGATTCACTGGCAAACTGAGAACATGCATGTGCAAAAAATTTAAAGTTGCTAGCCGCGCGAGGAATATCAACCGCTTTGGCTAAAGAAACAGGTTTGCCATTATCAACGGACTCGGCAAGGGCAAGCTCATCAAGTTTTGATTCTATGCCTTGTGCTATGGCATAGAGAATATCAGCTCTTTGCTCTAATGGCATAGCTTGCCATTGAGGTAGTGCTTTTTGTGCTGCATTAACGGCTAATTCAACATCATCTTGGCAACTATTTGGAGTTTTCCCGTAAACCAAACCTGTCGCAGGCTCTATATTATCAAGATAGTTTTTATGTATCGGATCTTGATAACGGCCATCAATAAAGTTTTGTAAAATATCCATTAGTAACCTAAATGATTAGAATTGTTTATAAACAAGACGTACGACCGCCATCTACAGGCAAGTTAATCCCCGTAATGTAACCAGCCGCTGGTGATGCTAAAAAGGCTGCGGCTGCGGCAAATTCCTCTGGTGCTGCAAATCGGCGCATTGGAATAATACTTTTTTCATTAAGGGCTGCTTGCTCAATAGTGATATTTTGTTTTTTAGCCTTACCGGCAATAATCGCGTCAAGTCTCGCGGTGGCCGTTGCACCGGGTAGTACGTTGTTAACGGTAATGCCAAATTCACCTAGTTCATTAGCCAGTGTTTTTGCCCAGCTTGCGACTGCGCCACGGATAGTATTGGAAACACCAAGGCCGTTTAAAGGCTGTTTAACCGAAGTGGAAATGACATTGATAATACGGCCATATTGCTTTTCTTTCATGCCACTAAGTAACGCTTGTACTAAGTGATGATTGGAGACCAGATGTAAGTTAAAAGCATCAATAAAAGCACTAACATCAGCGGTATTTGCAGGGCCAGGTGCAGGGCCGCCAGTATTGTTGATCAGAATTTCATAAGGGGCATGAACAGCCATGTGTTCATTAATAACTGATTTAACTTGTTCTGGCTGTGAAAAATCAGCAACAAGTACTTGATGTTGTTGACCTTGTTCGGTGTTTAGCTCTGTTAGCACATTCTCAAGCGAAGATTTATTACGTGAAAACAGTGTGATGTTAGCGCCTAAATTAGCTAATTCTATCGCGCATGCTTTACCAATACCTTGGCTACTACCACAGACAAGCGCATGTTTACCCTGAAAATTAAGATCCATTATTAACCTTTATTATTGTTGCTAAAAGTGCGTTAAATATTCATCTAGTTCATTACTCGATAAAGCACTTTTTTATTTAATAGATATTTTTTAGCACATAAAAAAAATTAATGTCAGTAAACTTTTTGCTTTTGTTTTCACTTCAGAGTTGAAAACTGTTCTCTTTTGTTGACGGGTAGAATGGATCACCCTAAATCTGCTAATTTCCAATCAGACCATTAATATGGGCAACTACGCTTCTACCTAATGCGCCTAAATGATAGCCGCCTTCAAGTACCGACACTATACGTCCCTGCGAGTGAACTTGAGCAATAGCCTTTAATTCATCAGTAACCCAGCGGTAATCAGCTTCCGTTAAACTTACTTGCGACATGTCGTCTTCAATATGCGCATCAAAACCTGCTGAGATTATAATCATTTCAGGTTTGAATTTATTTAAAGCGGGCAACCAATTATCGGTTATTGCTTGGCGAAAATCAGCGCCTTTGGCTGTTGCCGTTAATGGAGTATTGATTATCGGCGGTGTATCACTTGCTTTAATATTAAAAGGATAGAAAGGGTATTGGTAGCTAGAGCAAAACAAATAAGCACTATCGCTAGTGCTGTCAATTAATGGGAAATGTTCTTTTATAATATCTTCCGTGCCATTACCATGATGCACATCAAAATCAACAATGGCGACCCGTTTTAATTTGTACTTTTTTCTTGCATAGGCGGCAGCAATAGCAACATTGTTAAAGAAACAAAAACCCATGCCCTTATTATGTTCAGCGTGGTGACCTGGGGGGCGAGTTGCACAAAAAGCGCTGCTTAGCGTTTTGTTCATCACCAAGTCAACACCATCAATAGCGGCGCCTGCAGATAATAAAATAGACGTTAAGGTTTTTGAGTTCATCAGAGAATCTTCGCCGACAGCAAAATTCTCATCGCCTTCATTCGGGGCGTTATCAAAAACAAAATCAATATATTCTTGCGTATGAGCTAAAGAAATCAGCGATTTATCGATAGGGTTAGCATCAAATTGACGCACGACATAATCAAGACCGCTACGGATCAATTGATCGGAAATAGCCGTTAAACGTTTGCCATTTTCAGGATGATGCTCGCCCATGTCATGTTCACCACAGCGATAGTGTCCTATTATTCCAACGGTCATATATTTCTCTTCGATTGCTAGTGCTTGCTCATCTTGTTGCTGTATAACCCAATTAATTCGTCAAAAGTACTCATTGATAGTTATCAACTCTGTGCTTTTTCCTTTTATTTGAGTCATACAGCTTAAAGCTGAACAATCACTGTAGGTATTTAATTGATATTATTATCTTTAATTCAATTTAATAAAAGCTTTAAACTCACGTCGTCAAAATCTTCACTTGCTTGGCGAATAAATCCAGACTTTTCAAAAACCTTAAGCATTGAAGCGTTATCTCTTCGCACACAGGCAACTAAACTATCAATTTTGCGAATTTTTGCAATAGCGATCATTTCACCCAACAAAGTACTGGCCATGCCACGACCTCGTAAGCTTTCTTTTATTACAAAGGCCACTTCGCCTGAGTTGATCGTTTCAATGTAATAATAACGAGCAACGGCTTGTATCGCTTCACCTAAAGAGTCTCTTTTTGTAAAACATAGTGCTAAGTCTACATGCTGATTAACGCTAACCAGGTTACAAGATTTTTCCCGTGTCATTTGAGTGATGTGATGATTATAACGCATGATCAAGGTTTCTTTATTATGAGAATAAAAGAATTCTTGCAACTTGCGCTCATCGGCGGGAGCTAACGGGCGCAAGGTGTAATTGGTATTGGCAAAGGTGAATTTTTTCATCTCAACACTACCTAGTTCCGGTACCGAGCTAGGTGAACTCTCTTGATATTCAGGCACCCAATAATGTTTGCGCACATCAGCTAATAATTGCTCACGAAATTTAGGGTGAGCAATTCGAATAAGCTCTAACGCTCGTTCTCTAATACTTTTTCCGTGTAATGATGCAATACCAAATTCGGTAACCACATAAGCGACATGCCCCCTTGACGTTACTACGCCGCCGCCTTCTGTTATATGCGCAACAATACGAGAAATTTTACCGTCTTTCGTGGTTGATGGCAGGGCGATAATGGGTTTTCCACCTTTACTTAACGATGCCCCTCTAATGAAATCCACTTGGCCACCAATGCCACTATAAAATTGATAACCGATGGAGTCTGATACAACTTGCCCAGTTAAATCAACTTCTATCGCGCTATTGATGGAGACCATGTTGTCATTTTTAGCGATTTTAACTGGTGAGTTAACATGTTCAGAAGGGTAAAATTCGATATGCGGATTACCATCAACAAAATCGTATAACCGTTGACTGCCTAAACAAAAAGTAACGACAGCTTTGCCTTTATGATAGGTTTTCTTGCGGTTATTAATAACGCCTTTTAGCATTAAATCAATCACACCATCTGAGATCATTTCGCTATGGATTCCTAAATCTTTGTGGTTGGCTAAATAACGCAAAACCGCTTCAGGAATCTTGCCAATGCCAATTTGCAAGGTTGCACCATTCTCTATCAACATAGCGGTATATTGGCCAATTTGTTCAGTACGTTTATCAACTTCAGGTGGTGTTATTTGCGGTAGATCTTGCTCAACATTTATCCAAGCATGAATTTGGTTCAAATGCACAAAACTGTGGCCATTAGTGCGTGGCATTTTAGGATTAATTTGCGCAATGACATATTTAGCCGCTTTTACTGCAGCAGAGACAATATCGACACTAACACCTAAAGAGCAATAACCGTATTCATCTGGCGGACTTACCATGATTAAGGCTGCATCTAGAGGCAAGCTGTTTTCATTAAATAGGCGTGGAATATCGGAGATAAAACAAGGGGTATAATCGCCACGGCCTTCGGCAATGGCTTCGCGAATGTTTTTGCCGCCAATGAACAAACTGTTTACTTTGAAAAGATCTTTGTGTTCTGGTTTGGCCCAAACATTTTCTGAAAGCGTTAAAATGTGAACAGTTTCAATATCGTGCAACTTGTTAGAATTAGCAATTAAATTATCAATTAAGGCGTTCGGTACTGCAGCATTTGAACCGATGAATATTCGGTTGCCTGATTTTAAATAATCATCCCAACGGATACTTGTTTTCTCAACATAGTGCTCTTCATATTGTGTTGACATGAAAATCCTTGTTTGCGGCTAGTTACATTATATTATGTGAATAATGTAAGTTTTATTCTTAAATGAATATGCCTATGCAGATAACTCAGGATACATTATCAAATTGGTAATATCTCATGTAGGTTGGACTTCAGTCCGACAAAAAGGGCAATAAATTACCCCCTACAAGGGATTTAAACCATTTTCCTGAGCGAGATGCGTAGACACGTAAATGAATTAAAGCACTTAAAATAAATATAAGCTATTAGCCATAAGTATGAGCGAGTGGGGTAGATATTCATTGATCGCTATCAATAGAGGAGGTGTTAAATTTATACTTTTAATGGGATTTGGTTTTCTAGGAGAAATACCGCCAGCAATATTAAGATAAAGTAATTACCTGTAATGCTGGCATTGTAAGGGGATTATTTATTTCCTTTTAATTCTTGATGCGACTAAGGCCACTAACCCTAAGGCTAATATACCTAAAGAACCAGGCTCTGGAACTTCACATGCAGGTTGGTCAACGCCACCGCATTGAGAATCAATTGCTTTTGCGGGTAGAGAAAAAACCACAGTGAATAATAATAAACTTAATACTGTTGACAGATATTTCATTTTCATTCCTTACTTAGTTTAGGTGTCTGGTTATTAATTAGGCATAAAACAAGCCAGAATAAATATATCTAAATTTTTCATATGGTTATTAACTTTCTTTCAATTTTAGTTTATCTTACTGTAAAAAAAACAGACAGTTCTAATATGGACTTGATTTTATCTCTATAAATTAGTGATTAAAGTCCTATGTCGAAAATGAATTATGCAAAGCTTATTGGAGTAATTAATGACAACCAACAAAATATTTATTATTGGCTTGCCTAGAACAGCTACCACCAGTGTGTGTTTAGCCGCGTTAGGATTAGGTTTTAAAACTGCACATAATGCTTACACCGAACGTACATTTAGTGATGCACAAGTCATTGCGGACACCCCCGTTTTTTGTGATTACCAAAGCCTTGATAAACATTTTCCCAATAGTAAATTTATTTATTTAACCCGTAAAGCTGAACAATGGTTACCATCAATCAAACAATTATTACAGCGCATGATTGTTAATTTACAACGAACTGACGGTGGTTTTAACCCCCATTTAAAGCGTTGCTATAATGAAATGTTCACTCCTTTAACTGTCGATAATATTGCTGAAGATGATTTTTTGCTGCAGTGTTATCAACGTCATCAATTGAATGTTTTTGATTATTTTCAAGAAAGAACAAGCGACTTATTAACAATTGATGTCAGTGATCCGTTAAGTTATCAGCAGCTGTTAGCGTTTTTAGATATTCCCTCAGAGCAAGGTCGAGCCAGTGGTTTTGAAAAAATCAATATCGGCGGTAAAGTGAAAGCTTGGCAAGATATTAATAATGTTTTAAAAATAGAGTCGACCAATAAAGGTCGCATAGATAAGATCTTGTATTAATTATTGTAGAGTGTCAGATTCGCAGGTAAAATCAGGGCAATTTATTTGACACTCCTAACTTGAAACACCCATTATGTTTGATTTGAAATTTAATACCACGCAAGCGTGGACTGATGCTGTTATGGCCGACTTTCCTCGTTTTTTACAAGACCATGCTGCCGCAGAGAAAAAAGCTTCAGGCATGGCAATGGCAATGCTGTCTCATTACCCTGACAAAGCAAAGTTAGTGCGCGCTATGACTGATTTAGCTATTGAAGAGCTTATCCACTTCAAGCAAGTATTGAAATTACTTGTTGCCCGTGATGTCACCTTAGGACAAGATAAAAAAGACCCCTATATCAATCAAATTCGGCAGCTTTTTAGAAATGGCACGAGTTTCTTTTTGCTCGACAGATTACTCGTCGCAGCGGTAATTGAGGCGAGAGGTTATGAAAAGTTTTGGTTAGTCTCACAAGCTTTGCCGGAAGGAAAAGACAAAGATTTGTACGTTGCTATTGCTAAATCAGAAGAAAAACACAAAAATCTATTTGTTGAATTAGCCTATGAGTATTTCGATAAAGCGGAAGTTGATCAGCGTTTAGAAGAAATTTTAACTGCTGAAGCTGAGATATGTAAGAGTCTGCCTATTAAAGCTGTTTTGCATTAAGTGAACAGTCTTTAAGTTAAATTTACGCTAGCCTATTATTTTAAAATGAAAACACGTTTCGATAGCATAACAGCTGAGTTAATCAGTCAAAGAAAATCAGTTCATGAGCTGTGTCGTCAATTTGCCCGCAGTCCAAGCAAAGGCAACTTAAAACGATTAAAAGCCTTATTTCATTCTTGCGGTGAAGACGTTTTTATAGAATACGGTTTTCATATGGATTATGGCGATAACATCCTTATAGGTGATAGAACCTTTATTAATGCTAATTGCACCATAGTTGATGCCGCTAGAAGTGCGCCAAATCAAGTAAATATTGGCTCAGATTGTTTAATTGGTCCTAATGTGCAACTGCTTGCTGTTTCTCACGATATGCTCCCTAGCGATAGATTATCCAAGCATAATTATGTTGATGATATTTTTATCGGTAATAATGTTTGGTTAGGCGGAGGGGTTACTGTACTTGCGGGCGTTTCTATTGCTGATAATAGCGTGGTTGGCGCAGGTAGTGTTGTTACTAAGAATGTTGAGGGCAACAGTTTTTATGCGGGTAATCCGGCGATTAAAGTTCGTGACCTATAAACATTAAAATGAACCAACTTATGGTGTGATTTACTAATAATTTGTTAAACTTTATTAAGTCGCTTTTAATTATTTATGTAACGTATTGTATTTAATGCAAAAATAATCATGGCCTAGCACTTGCTTCTTTAGAGCGATATTAATAAATTAAAGTGTAAAACAAGGAACTAATATGTCAGTTATTATAGAAGATAGACCTACCGAGACAGTTCGTAGTGAAGTAATTGATCAATTGATCATGAATTATAGTCATGGTGAATTATCTTATGAAGCCTTTGAACGACGCTTAGATCAAGCAATGGAATTGCAATGTAATAAAACTCTGGTAGCACTTGCAGAAGATTTACCTTTAACGGTAGATAAAGCTTTTGTCGAAAGTAAAAAACAAGATTTAGCCCCTAATGTTGTTTCTGGAGAAACAGAAGACGTTGAATATATGATTAATATATTCAGTGGCAGTAACCGAGGTGGTGGTTGGAAAGTTCCAAAAGAAATACGTTCTTTTAGTTTATTTAGTGGTTCAAATATCGACCTTACTCATGCTCAATTTACGCAAAATGAACTTCGAATTAAAATATTTTGCTTGTTCAGTGGCGATACTATTTATATTCCTGAAAATGTAAATGTAGTCTCTAAAGCTTTTTGTATTTTTGGTGGTATTGATAATCGAGCACCGTCGCAAGTAAACCCAAACATTAATACACCTACAATAATTATTGAAGGCGTATCTATTTTTAGTGGCATTAATATTGAGCTAAAACGCAGCTTAAAAGAAAAGTTTGTTGAAATGGCTGACAGCTTAAAAAAAATGTTTTCTTAATAATTGGGGTCAGATGAACTTTAATAATAGGGGGCAGATGAACTTTAAGTAATCTGTTTTTTCAAACTAATTGGTCGACCACGTTTTCCTTCTGTAACTCTACAGCCGGATAGTTTTTCTATTTGTTCTTTAAACTTGGTATTCCCCAATGCCAAGCCTTTATTTAAAGATTGCCTGATATCACTTAGTAATTTGTCATCTAAATGAGGTTTAAATAATGCTTGGTATGCTTGGCAACGAGCGTTATTTAAACCAATACTTAAGTAAAGTTGATGAGGTGTACATAAATCTGATGGTTCGCCTAATGCATTTACCTTATAACTTGACCAAATGTATAAACTTGGATCTGCAACCATAGCAGCTCTAACAGGATTTAGTTCAATATATAGGTAAAGTTGTAATAAATAGTTATTACTCTGAACTAAACATGATTTATATCTACCTTCCCATAAAGTGCCGGTGCGATGATGCTTTTTATTGAAGTATCTGACATATCGACGACCAATACTTTGCATCATACAGCTAACACCTTTGCTTTTTATAGGCGTGCATAACAAGTGAACATGGTTAGTCATCAAAACCCAAGCATGAATATTAACCTCAAATTGCTTTGAATATTCTTCCAGATAATCAAGATAAGTTGTGAAATCTTGTTCGGATACAAAGCAAGGTTGACGATTATTTCCGCGCTGAATAATGTGTTGAGTAATATGAGGGAGTTCTACTCTTGGTGAACGAGCCATTGTTTCTTCCTTGAAACCTAATTATATAGTGAGTATAGGTTAGGTTGAAAGTTAAGGGCTTCTTTTTTATAGAGAGTTAAAGTTCATCTGACCCCATTTATTTATAGTGACCCCATTTATTTGTATTTGTGCCTATAATTAATATCATCATTTACATTCAATAACTAAAAGCAGTTTCTAAATGTATCAACTTAAAACTCTTGTTGACGATATCGCTAATTTTACTTCTCAGCGTGATACAGAACTATTGGCATTTAATCTATTAAAAAGTGTTAGTAGTGTGATGAGTTGCGAGAAAACAAACATAATTTTAATGAATAGGAAGGGAAGTCTTATATCTCGTCTCTCTTTTGATAAAAATCATTGCATTGTGAATGAAACCTCTGTTGTGATTGATGATATCTTAAAAAATACGCTTGAGCACATGAACGCCTGTTCTCAGGAAGAATTCACTCTAAAAACTAAATTAGGTTATTTATTAATACATTCACTTCATCGTGATAGAAAAAACACACAGTTCTTAGTGATTCATTTACAAAAGAAAATAGGGGCAGCTCAGTACTCTGTTCTTTCCGGTATGCTTAGTATTTACAACAATTTTATTACCTTGTTATATGAATCACAAACCGATGAATTAACCGGACTAGCCAACAGAAAAACATTTGATTTAGCTATTTCATCCGTTTTTGATGGGCTTCCTGAACGGTATAAGAAAGTTGAAAATGAAAGGCGGAAACAGAGTGAAAAAGTAGTTAAGGATAAAAGTAAATATTGGTTAACGATCATTGATATTGATAATTTTAAGCTCGTTAATGATGAATTTGGGCACCTTTATGGAGATGAAATATTAATTCATTTAGCGCAAATTATTCGTTCCAGCTTTAGAGATGAAGATCTGCAATTTCGCTTTGGAGGAGAAGAGTTTGTTATTTTATTGAGTGCTGACAGCAAAATGAAATGCATTCAAATATTAGAGCGTTTCAGGTGCAAGGTTGAAAAGTATAATTTTCCAAGTGTAGATAGAATAACGGTTAGTATTGGCGTGGTTGAATTTAAGCAAGGAACATTCCATGTAACTTCTATTGATTATGCCGATCAGGCTTTATATAACAGTAAAAATCAGGGCAAAAATCAAACTACATTTTTTGAAGATATGCTAAGTCTAGGCGTCGCTAAAAAATATGATATTGAAGGAGGCGATGTAGATTTGTTTTAACGCATTTTTAACGTAGCGTTGCGAATGTCCCAATGCTTTGTCAGCTTTATCGTTTTCGATAAAACTTTGGACTATCTTAAAACTCGGTTGCTTGCGGTTGATATTTTTATATGTTTTTAGAATTAATGTTCATCTGACCCCATTTTATCTGATTTAATCTTTTTACTTTCTGCTAAACTAAAATTTATTGATACAAATTAGTAGAGTGACTTTATGAAAAATGTAGTAGAGAAGTATTTTTTTCTTCTTTTATTCGTACTTTGTAGCCCGAACAGTTTTGCTGAACAAGTAAACTCAACATCTGAATTAATAAGTAAACTCCAATCTGGTGGTTATATAATCTATATGCGCCATGGAAAAACGACTAAAAAAAATGCTAGTCGCAACAAACAAGGCGTAGATTTTACTCGTTGTGAAACACAGCGAAATTTATCGGTTGAAGGACGTACACAAGTTAAAGAAATTGGCCGAATGATAAAAGCGCTGAATATTCCTATAGGTAAAGTGACTTCAAGCCCTTATTGCAGAACAAAAGATACCGCTAAAAATGTTTTTGGTGATTTTTCTATAGATAAAAATTTAGCTTTTTCAATAGGAAAAGTAGAAAAGGAATCAAAAAGGCTAGGAGATCATTTATTTAATTTGATGCTTTCTTCAAGCGATCAAAAATCAAATACTGTTTTTGTTGGACATACTGCAAATTTAAAAGATGGTTTAGGTATTTGGCCAAAACCAGAAGGTGTTGCCGTTATTTTTAAAAAATCAGAAAATAAAATTAAATATTTAGGTATGATCACTCCAGAACAGTGGACCGAGCATACAGCTAAAATCATAGAAAAATAATAAAATATGCATAGTTCTTTATCATTAAGAGTTAAATTTCTTATTGCCCCGATAATTGGCGTTTTATTGACGCTAATTATCTACCTCACAAGT
>JAPYOP010000233.1 GCA_029938115.1 Colwellia sp.
GTAACTATTCAGCCTCATCTTCAATAAAAATATCAGGCAGCTGATTTTTGAATAGCAATTCAAGGGCTAAACTTGCAGATACATATTGTTTTCTGCAAGTGGATAAATAGCTTCTGAGCAAGCAGAACATCTCTGCACCTTGTTTACTCCTAAAGCATCCTGATATTTTTTGGTGAACCTTGGTCATCCTAATATCATTCTCGCCTTGATTGTTGGTAAAGGGCACACCTGTACTCATCATGAAGCGTAAAACATCACCTTGATAATCCCTTAATCGCTCCAACAATGCTCTGGATTTTGTTCGCTTTAATCGGCCTCGCTGACCTTTAACTCGGCTACTTTCATCTGGTGCTGGGCATTTAGCGTCACCTTGAGCCAATATGTTTTGATATTGCTCACTATATTTCTGTTTAGCCTTTTTATCTAGGTCGGGATTATCTATTTGAGCTTTATTTATTTCTTTAAGTAAAGTTTGCATATCCTTCGCCCATTGCATGCCGTCTTGCTCCCACGCCCTTTCTAATTCTCGGATATGATGAGCATTACATAATGCATGTTGGCATTGGGTATATTGATAATAAGGTTTCCAATGGTCATGACATAGCACACCTGTAAAGTTCTGTAAAATACCGGCCTCATCCATCGCTATTTTTCCTCTTTTTTCATGAGGGTAAAAATAGGTCCACCAAGTCGTTGATGCACCATGAAGCCATCGTCGTTTACCGCCGATATTAATCCCGGTCTCATCAACATGCAAAGTTTGATGTGGACTTTGTAATGCCGCTTTTATGATACCTTCTGCGCCAGATGACTTTACCAGTGCCGCTGCTTGTTCATTAAAGTTAAATAAACTGCCAGCACTGATCGGAATACCTAGTTGGTCACTAAAGTATTCTTCAATACGATTATAAGGGAGCAATTGATATTGGGATAAGTAAACCGCATGTGCTTTCACACCAACACCATATTGAATAGGACCGTTAACACCTAGGGGGAATTCACCAATAAAACGCTTTCCCTGCTCATTCTCAAGGATTTGAGCCTGATATTCGGTCACCACTTTACTGATATCTATATCGACGACTTGTCGCTTTTGAAAACCAACTTCACAATAATGACCTTTAGGTAAAAAATCTCGGTCAACTAAAATGACTTGTACCTCATCAGGTGTTTCTGTTTGAGTCAACGTTTTACCTACTCGGCCTTTTTGTCCGCCAGCTGTTCTTTCTGACTTCTCTCTAGTTGGCTTTATACGGTTGATATCTTTTGAGGGAGGAATACTACTATTTTGACTATTAAGTCCTAATTTACCGGCGAGCATAACAACGACAACAAGAATGAGTTCAATAGACATCTTCAACGCTGGCGTGAGTGTTTTATCTTCTTGTAACTGAATTTTAGTTTGCTCAACTATTTCAGTGATATTTATGCTGTTTAAATTCATTAAAGCTAGAGAAATTAGGTAATAGCCCTAGCTTGGCATACTGGCAGGATCGGTCAATAGCTAAAAAAGATCCTTAGAAAATTATTTACCTAGGTGAATAGTTACA
>JAPYOP010000234.1 GCA_029938115.1 Colwellia sp.
CTATCCCGTCGGCCCGTTTTTCCTCAAGGCGAAGGGGTTAAGTCATCCCATTAGATTTGACCCGAATGGCGAATGGCATTGCGCATTTGTAACCTTAACCTTTTAGGGGGCATCAGGGTTCTGCGCAAACAGCTCGCACAATGGGGTATTGATATAATAGTTACTGCGCCCAACCTTCTTCTTTTTTAACAGACTTTTCTCCACCAGTTGATCTAGGTATTTTGTTGCCGTAAGCCGGGTTACTCCTAGGTCATTCACTATGAACTCTATTTTTGTATAGGGGTGGCTAAAAAGGTTGTTAAGTAAATCCTGGCTGTATATTTTTGGTAAATCCTTACGGATGCGGTGCTTGTATTCCATCATTAAGACTTTAATTTGCTCAATCAGGTAAATGGTTTGCTTCGCTGTTTTTTCTACGCCATCTAATACAAATAATAACCATGACTCCCAATCAGTATTGTCGTTGTTGTTATCTCGCACTGCTTGAAGTTTTTGGTAATACTCAGCTTTATTACGAATGATATGGCGGCTTAGGTATAACACCGGTAGGGCAAGTAGCTCTTGGGTGAGTAAGTACAATATATTAATAATTCGGCCTGTTCTGCCATTACCATCATAAAAAGGATGGATGCTCTCAAACTGAAAATGAATGATGGCCATTTTTACTAAGGGGTCGCAGTCTGATAAATCACTATCATTAATGTAATCAACCAAGTTGCCCATCAGCTGTTCTACCTGTCTAGAATCTTGAGGAGGGGTGTAAATGACTTCGCCGGTTTGTTGGTTTTTAAGTTCAGTACCCGGGAGTTTTCTTAAGCCTGCGTTATTTTTCTCAAGTGTTTGCTGTATCTCAAGAATATCCCCTAAGCGAATGATTTTAAGCTCCCTAACTTTATCAAAACCACGTTTTAGTGCTGTGGCGTAATCCTGAACTTCTTTCGCTGTGGGGTTAAGGTAGTCGGTAAACAGGCTTGCTTTATATAGGTCATCATGGGTTGTAACAATATTTTCTACTGCGCTGGAGTCTTTTGCTTCTTGCATCGTAAGGGTGTTGATTAGGATGGCTTCATTGGGGATAGAAGCAGCGACACCTTTTAGTTCCGCAAGATATCGATGGGCAGAGGCAGCCTTTTTTAGAACGGCCCTAGTCTCAAATTCAGCTTCACCAGCTAGGGGTAAAGGGGTTACCGAGTAGGTCATATGCCTCTAAGCCTTTGTTCATTAAGTAAATAGTTCAATAACGAGCTTACTGAATATGTATATATAAAATGGTATTTTAGTATACATAATATTGAGAAGTATATAAATATACCAATAATCTATACATGTTTACTTGTATTTGCATATAAAACACTGGTTTTTATGCGCGTTGTCTCGGTAACACATGTGTAGCACCAGTATTTCAATCAAAGGCAATCAAAGGGGTCAGAGCCTTTGATTTTAGGCTATAAACCTTTAGGTTTGTTGCTTCCGGTATTGAGCTGACTAAGTGAAGCTGTTTTCTCCTGCATTTGATTTTTAAAATGGGTACTGCCCAATACCCAAGCTTT
>JAPYOP010000235.1 GCA_029938115.1 Colwellia sp.
TAACAACACGCCCTGAGGTGGACAACAAGTCTAAATTAGCAATTTATTGCAAATTTTAATAGCGGTGAACCTCTTCGTTTTAGGGCTTCTAAGTATTTTGACTCATCGTAGGGGGTATTGGTTTTCCAACACTTAAATACTATCCTAATCCACTTGAAAGCAAGCGATCTTATGATGCTATTATGGGGTTTTCCTTTACTTTTTTGCTGTTCATAATAAGCCTTAGCCCAAAATGAATAGCGTATCGAAAACCCAGCCCATTCCACAAAGGTTTGTCTTAAAAAAGTAGGACAACTATATCGCCAATGTGTCCATGTCTTTTTACCGCTGCTTTCAATAACTGGTGCAATGCCCGCATACATCTGCATCTGTGAAGCATCTGTATAACGTTCTCTATTGTGACCAAAAGCGACTAATAAGCGCGGTGCGAGTTGTGGGCCTGCGCCAGGTAAGCTATCAAAAATAGCCTTGTCTTGTTGTTTTTTGTACAGCTGTTTTATTGCTTTATCTAACTGTTCAATACCCATTAGCAACACCTTGAATTGTGCGATAAGCACTTCCACTAACAGTTGATTAGGGGCTATTACGCCTTCATCTTCGGTTAACGGAACAGCTTCTTTAATGCTAAGTAATCGAGCATTATTGACGGTTTCATAGTGTGAGTTGTGACGATTAAAGAAGTCTAATAAGCTTTGCTTTCTGGCTTTTTTAACCGCGGTGAGCGATGGCCATTTACTGATAAAATCACAAAAGATAAAGGTATCTTTTTCTTTAAACCATTCAATCGCTTGAGGGTAGTAGTTCTTCAAAGTTGCGGTTATTTTATTTGATAAATCGACGCTATCTTGTACTAGACTACGACGATACTCAACCAGTTGCGCTAATGCTCTCATTGATGTTGACTCAGGTACTATCACTGAGAGTTTATCTATGTGAAGTTTAATCATTTCGACTTGTATGAATGCATCTGTCGGGTCATTTTTTGCGCCGCTAGGCGTGAATGCTTTGCGGTAATTTGCGACCGCGGATGGATTCACCGTAAATAAGACGAGGTGGTCATATTTTGCGAGCGCATAAATTAAGGGACCTTTTTTAAGTTCACACACAACAGCAATTTTCTGATCTGGGTAACGCAGCTTAAGCTCCATTGCCCATTTGTGAAGCGCTTCGGGTTTATGTTTTATAACGGTGTAGTGATATTTTTTAGTGTTTTTTGGGTGTTCACATATATCATGTTTTTTGTCAGCCCAATCGATACCAATAAGTGCAGCGAAATCATCGACGTTATATGCTTTCATTTTGATGCTCCAGCGAGTAAAGTTATAGATGGAATGTGCTTAAGTCTCGTTTCTCGCAGGTCTTATAGAAAGTCGTGGTAGGCGATCCCTGAGTATGCGTTTTGAAGCGAGTAGCTCTGTTGGTTCGAACGTCTTGTTAGAAACATTGGATGTTTGCCGTTCAATATTCGTAACCAACAGAGGCATATTCCACTTATCAAATATAGTAAATTAATCGATTGATAAATGGATTGGTCCAACTATAAGCCA
>JAPYOP010000108.1 GCA_029938115.1 Colwellia sp.
AAGGTCAGCAATTGGCAAAAGTGACGGTTAGCTCTAACTCGCTGTGGGGCACAAAGCGAGATAGGTTTAAACCGTCATGGTTGTCACTTGGGGAGTCAATATCAGAGGAAGATAAACAGCTTATATCCTGCTATTTTGTGACAATCTCTGCTATACAGTTAGTTGTCTTTATTTATAAATTAGTTCTACTAAGCAGACGTTGGTCTTTGCGACCATAACGGTAACTTTGAGCATAGGGATGCATCAAAGTTTTGTGAAGCCATGATCATATTTAGGGTTATATTACCGAAATTTTATGCTCGATTATGAGGCAGGTTTAAGCATTAGGAAAAGATGTCTATGTTTCTTTAGCCTTGCTTGGTTCATCAATTTTTATTGCTCTTATTGGACAGGATTATATAGTTGACTCGCTACTCAAAGGAAAAAGCATTTATAAAACATCTAAAGTTTTAAAGTTTATTCGTGTGCTTTCTATGGGATGTTTAGCTTTAGGAGTAGCCCATATATCCAATGGTTTGCACTTAACAACACTATAGAGTATAAAATTTTTTGTTATGAATTTTGCTAAAGTTTAAGAATGGATCTTGAAATGGCTAAGTAATTCTAGCCACGTGTATATAGTTTCCATCTCGCTTCGAAAGATGCTAAGTCCACTCAAGATATTAAAATAAACGCGCTAAATAGGGTTTGAATTTAAAAATATTTTCAGGTTATGAAATGGGGTGGAAAAATGCTCATAACTGGTTAACCCTTGAACTTACCAATAATAGTCTACGAACCTTATAGCTTCATTTTCATACTTTCAACTTTAAAATCAGAAAGTAAAGTTAAGGAATAAGCGTCTTTCTTGATTGAGTTTCATGAGATATTAACTACACTTAAAATTATATAAATTCAATTTCGGATACTTTTCTGTGGAAAAAGATGAAAATAAATCTAGTATTTATTGGCTATTCTTTTTGGTGAGTATTTCATGGGGAACTAACGCCGATACACAAGTTGAAAAAAAGGACGTAGCTCAAAATTTCGAATTTTTATTTTCGCTCTCGTTAGAAGAGCTAATGTCTATAAATGTCGGTTCGAGGCGTTTATCAGGTGGGTATACAAATGAAACCTTCACACCATTTAATATATTTACCGAAAAAGATATTAGCAGGCAAAGAGGTACCAACTTAAATACTATCATTCGAACTTTGCTCCCATCGTTCAACGTGGCAACTCAAACAAACCTTGATGAAGCAGCAATTATTAGACCCGCAAATTTTCGAGGCCTTGCCCCTGATCATATGATGATCTTACTCAATGGTAAGCGGCGACACAGAGGTTCATTATTGTCATACTTGGGCGGGGGGGTGTCCGATGGAGCTCAAGGTGTTGATATCGAATCGATCCCAACGATAGCGCTAAAATCTATTCAAGTATTAAGAGATGGTGCTTCCGCCCAATATGGCTCAGATGCGATTGCCGGTATTATCAATTTGGAGTTGAAAGATCAAAGTAAAGGTTTTAGCTTAGAGGCTAGGACTATGGTGACCAGCTCTGGAGACGGTGACGTACATTATATTTCGGCAAATGCGGGTTTTTCATTAACCGATAATGGCTTTATTAACTTAAGCGCAGAATATTCAGAACACTATAAAACTGAACGTCAGGTACAACGTGAAGATGCGGCTCGTCTGACGCAATATAATTCCGAAATTCCCAATCCAGCTCAAACTTGGGGTAAACCAGAAAAAAAAGATAACGTAAAATTATTTTATAATTCTGCTATTTCCGTTAATGACCATTCCAAGATTTACAGTTTTGGTAATATTTCTAATCGAATCGTCAATACAGTCTTTTATTATCGCACACCAAATGGTGAAGATCGTCCTGCTCGATATTCCAATGATGGTGGTCAAACATTACTGGTAGGAGATTTAAACCTCAGTAATGATATTACTTGCCCAAGCATTAATATTATCAATGGTAACCCAGTCACAAGTCCTAATTATCATCTAATCAGTAACGGCGGTGAATTAGACTCTGAATGTTTTGCTTGGAGCGAAATTCGTCCCGGAGGATTTACCCCGATTTTCTCTGGTGAAGTTAAAGATAGTTCTCTTTTACTTGGTGGCAAAGGGGATTGGGAAAATGTGCAGTGGGATGTAAGCACTCATTGGGGACGCTCTAAAACACGTTTGTTTTTTAACAACAGTATGAATCCTTCTAATCCAAACTCAAATCCTCATAAAGAAATAAGTCCAGGAAGTTTCATACAAACAGAATTCAATATAAATTTTGATTTTTCTTATCCCATCGATGTCGGCTACTATTCTGATTTGGTGTTAGCAACTGGTTTTGAGTGGCGTGATGAGATTATGGAAGTAGTTGCCGGTGATACTGACAGCTATAATCCTGGAATACTAGCAGGTCAAGGATTTCGCTCCTCTGTCGATGGCTACGCAGGACTTAGCCCCGAAACGGCAGGTAAATTTTCTCGAAAGAATATTTCAATTTATCTTGAAGCAGAAGCTGATGTCTTTAAAAATTGGATGTTGGGACTTTCTATACGGTGGGAAGACTTTGAAGATTTTGGCACGACAACTAATTATAAAGTTGGTAATCTGTATAAATTCAATGAGAGCCTCAGCATGCGAGCATCTGTTAGCAGTGGGTTTCGAGCTCCTACTCCGGGACAATCGAATATTCAAAGGACTTCAACTGTGGTAACTGCTTCAGGTGTAAAAGAGTCCGGTATATTACCGCCAGGATCCTCGTTAGCCAATTCGTTGTCATCGGTAGTGCCAGGAGCTCCTGTATCTCAACAATTGACCGCTGAAAAATCGAAAAACATGTCGTTTGGATTTGTTTTTAATAGTTTAAAAAGTACAGCTAGTATTGATTTCTTTCAGATAAAGGTCACCGATAGGATCAGTCTTTCACCTTTTGTAAATACAACTTCAGCCGATTTCTCAGCATCTGAGCAAGCAGCCATTAACGAAGTCATTGCCGACTTAGTTTCACAAGGGGTTCCCGGTGCTAGCACCATTAACAGTTTCCAATTTTTCATTAATGATTTTGATACTGTAACTATGGGAATGGATTTTACTTTAGAAGTTCCGGTTGATTTATTTGAGGAAAAAAATACTACGTTTTCGTTCACCTATAATCATACAGAGACAAAAGTTGAGACCAATCAAGATAATCTTATTGATTCTTCTCGTATTTCATTGTTAGAAAGAGCTTTGCCAGAAAACCGTTGGATTATAACGGGTCTGCATGAAAGTCAAAATTGGTATGTTTTGGCTAGAATCAGTTTTTTTGACGATATCACCATAATATCAGATTCGAATAGCGATTTTGATGGAAACTATGGCGTAAAAACGCTATTTGATGTCGATGGCTCATACTATTTTGATAATGGATTGACTGTGCAATTGGGAGTTGAAAATTTATTTAATGTTAAACCCGATAAATATCCTGATCCTGCATCCTATAGTGGTCAAGTATATCCTGACGAATCACCATTTGGATTTTACGGAACTTACTATTATATAGCGTTAAAATATGGGTTTTAACGTTTCTAACCGACAATGGGATTGTGATTCCGGTTATCGAGGGTTCAAATCCCTTTAGCCACCCCATCTCTTCCCCTTTAGTAGCAAGACCTTCAGCCTTTTCTTCTACTATAAATTGCCCTTGTAATAGATCGCTCCTGTGCATATTCTGTGAGTATTTGAAGCTAATTAGGTCAATTTACTGTCTATTTCCTGTGTTCTTTTTAGAAATGAATGGCACTGTAAGTTAAGGGTAATAGGAGGAATAAATCTATTTAACCTGATGTCATGAGAAAAATAAAATGTCAGGACTTGATGATGATTCTTGCTCAATCCTGCTAGAATCAGGGATTAAAATGCGCTAGCCGTGTTACTTTTACCCTAATACTGAAGTTTTTCTTTTGTATAGTGGTAATGATCAGGTCAGTGCTCTTATTAAAGGTCTTAGGGCGTAGAGCAGACGTTAGCCTTAGCTAATCTAGCGACAAGTAATCCAACATAACTTTTTGAGCAATTTTTAGTATTCAAAGACATTGATAACTCATCCTTCATTGCATTTCACATTGCTAAAATGTTAGTCAATTAAACTTCATTATAAGGATAATATCTTTGTGCTAATTATTTTGTGCTATAAATATATATATAGCACAAAAGATAACGTTGTAATAAAAAACATGGTACATATTTCATACAATAAACCCTGTATTCCATTTCTCATAACTTTCTGCTACATCGTGTTTTTATTTTCGCTACCTATTTTTGCAGATACATCTTCATTGCGTTTTGAGCAACTTAAAACAGAAAGTGGTCTGCCTCAAAATGGTGTTTTGACAATTTTACAAGATAGGCATGGGTTTATATGGCTAGGTACTTATAATGGTTTGGCCCGTTATGATGGTTATAATTTCAAGGTATATAAAAGCTCAAAGAGTGATCCTCATTCGATTTCTGCCAACAAAATATTCTCAATTGTCGAAGATCGAACAGGCGTAATATGGGCAGGTACTCGTAAGGGAGGACTAAATCGTTTCAGCCCACAATCAGGAAAGTTTCAGCATTATCGCCATAATGTAAACGACCCCGGAAGTTTATCTAGTGATAGTGTATCGAATGTATATGTAGATCAAACAGGCACACTATGGGTGGGCACAGTTGGTGGTGGTCTAAATCGTTTCAATCCAAGAACTGGGAAATTTCAACATTACCGCACTCTTGCTAAAGACCCAGAGAGTTTATCAAGTGATAATGTATCGAGTATATATGAAGATAAAACAGGCACATTATGGGTCGGCACTCGTGGTGGAGGTCTAAATCGATTTAATCCCAAGACCGAAAAGTTTCAACGTTACCACCATGACATCAATGACCCAAAGAGTTTATCAAGTGATTATGTGCGAAGTATTTATGAGGACCAAACTGGAACACTATGGGTTGGCACGCTGGGTGGACTAAATCGGTTTATTCCCAACACAGGTAAGTTTCAACATTACCGACATGATGCTAATGACTCGCAAAGTTTATCAAATGATAAAGTAACGAGTATATTTGAAGATCGTTCTGGAACATTATGGGTCGGCACGATTGGAGGTTTAAATTTATTTACCCCAAAGACAGGTAAGTTTCAACATATCCGTTTTGATGTCAAAGAGTCAGATGATTTATTCGCTAATAGAATACTGAGTCTTTATGAAGATTTTTCAGGCTCGATATGGGTGGGCACTGGAGGTGGCGGTCTAATACATTTTAACCCCAAACCAGATTTGTTCAAACATTACCGCCATGATACGAATGACTCGCAGAGTTTATCAAATGATAAAGTAACGAGTCTATTTGAAGACCGTTCCGGTGCTTTATGGATAGGCACACTGGGGGGGGGGCTAAATCGTTTCAACAAGAGAACAGGGAAGAATCGGCATTATCTAAATGACACTAATGACCCGGCTAGTTTATCCTCAAATGCAGTATCGAGTATTGTAGAGGACCAAACAGGAATGTTGTGGATTGGCACTATTGCTAAAGGTTTAAACAGTTTAAATCCCAACACAGGAAAGTTTCATCGTTATCTTCATGATATCAATGATCCTGAAAGTTTATCCTCCAATAGAATATCGAGTATTTTTAAAGACATTTCAGGCACATTATGGGTGGGCACTCAAGGTAATGGGCTAAATCGTTTCAGCTCAAAGACCGGGAAGTTTCAGCGTTACCTGCATAACGACAATGATCCGGATAGTTTATCAAGTAAATATGTGCGAAGTATTTTTGAAGACCAAACGGGCACTCTGTGGATAGGCACTGATAATGGCTTGGATAAATTTATTCCCCAGACAGACACATTTCAGCATTACCAAAATGATACCAATAACCTGAATAGTTTATCAAATGATAGTGTTTTGAGCATATATAAAGATAAAACGGGCATACTATGGGTGGGCACTGATGGTGGAGGGCTCAATAAATTTGATAAAGACCTTGGAACTTTTCTCTCCTATAAAAAAAGTGATGGTCTTCCAAATAATACAGTTTACGAAATACTTGAAGACAAACAAGGCAATCTATGGCTAAGCACCAATCAAGGCATATCCAGATTTTCCCCCATGAATGAGAAATTTAAAAATTATGATATGGGTGATGGCTTGCAAGTTCGTCAGCATGGTTTATCTGCCGCATTTAAAACAAAAACAGGGGAAATGTTATTTGGTGGCAACAATGGTTTTAATCGTTTTTATCCCGAGAATATAACTGATGATACGCAAATACCAAGAGTAGTTATCACTGAGATGTTGTTACTCAATAAACCAGTCACTATCCATGAGCCAGGACCGTCTTCGAAATCTTCAGGTTTTTATTTAAAGCAAGCCGTTCATTTGACCAGTAATATTGTACTAACACATCTGGATAATGTTATTGCTTTTGAATTTTCAGCATTACATTTTAGGAATCCTAAAAAAAATCAGTATGCTTATCAGCTTGAAGGCTGGGATAAAGACTGGGTCATTACTGATTATAAAAATCGCCGAGCAACCTACACCAATTTACCTGCGGGTAAGTATATCTTAAGAGTAAAAGCCAGCAATTCAAATGGTTACTGGAATTCTACAGGTACTTCTCTTAGTATTTCTGTTTTACCAGCTCCTTGGAAATCATGGTGGGCTTATACTTTATATATTCTGGTACTCGGCAGCTTATTATTGGTATTTATTCGGAATCAGAAAAATAAAGTTAGGTATGAACACCTTCAAAATCTAAAGTTAGAAAAGCTTGTCATTGACCGTACAGCTGAACTTAAAAACAAAAATGTTGAGCTTCAACAATCTATAGATGATTTTAAGACCTTGAAGAATGTTTTACCAATATGCAGCTATTGTAAAAAAATTAAAGATGAAGAAAACTCCTGGGAGCAAATGGAATCCTATATAAGTACTCATACTGATACTAATTTCAGTCATGGAATTTGCCCTGAATGTGTTGTAAAAGTTCGAGAAGAGTGGGGACTTAGTAAAAAGTAAAAAGTAAAAAGTAAGAAAAAGTGTGTAGATTGATAGGTAAATAACTCTATGCATTCAAGGTCGACTATAATGTTGTACGAAGTTAGCCTTTCAAATCCAACCGTTATGTCAGCTATTAAACCAACAGAGGATGTTTAATTTTAATTGTTTGTGGCTTCCGTTTTACGAACAAGTTATCTTGAGAATTAATTCAGCAAAAGTCTCTTCAGGCTCTATTGTTAACATTCACAGTCCGAATGTTAACGTCTGCTTAGTTCTTTGGTGGCTTAGTTGCCAATCAGGTTTGGTGAAATTTATAGCCAAACAATACATATTTATATCTGTAGGGGAATGCCCTCTATCGGGAAGCTGTTAACGTACCTTTCATAGCGTCATTTGAAATTTCCTTATTCATTTAATTAATTTCCTTAGATTTTTGTAGTTCATACCTATAGCCGTCATTTACCTTCGGAAAGTAATTCGTCTGTCAGTGATACGTGATGGGCTACGACTATTATTTGAAAAAGATACCAGTAAAAATCAGCAACTAGAAATACTTAGAGAAGAAGTTGAAAGGGCTTTGAACCGTTAGCTGCAGGTGAAGTTTCAACTCATAATGTTATGGATGTTTTTGAACAAGCGTCTCAGCTGTAAGTAAAAAGACAAATGCCAAATTATCTCCTTTATCTGAAAGTGATTTATATAATTTATTTCTTCAACAATTAAATCATGGGGTAATGAGCAAGCCAAAGTATATGCTCAAACCATAGATACCGCATTATTGAAACTAGCTCAATACCCTGACTTCGGTAGAGAAAGAAGTCAGTTTATCGAGGTGCTAGAAGCTTTCCTATAGAAAAAAATATTGTGTTTTATCAAGTCAGTGATAAGGGTATTGATGTAGCAAGTATTCTTCATCAACGTACGGATCCAATCAAAACACTTCTAATTGTTATAAGAAAAGCCTTTCTGGTAATATTCTGTGAGTTTGCAAAGCTAATAAACTACGTTTTAATCCAAGCGATGACGTGAACAACAATTGTAATATCTAGCTTAATACACAGTAATCCAAGTAAATCCTATACCAACAACGTGATTGTGATTCCGGTTGTCTAGGGTTCAAACCCCTTTAGCCACCCCATCTCTTCCCCTTTAATAGCAAGACCTTCAGCTTTTTCTTACACTATAAACTACCCTTGTAATAGATCGAACCTGTGCATATTCTGTGAGTATTTAGGAGTAATTACTTCTAACTCACTACACATAGAGCCAACTTCTAGCTCATATTCTCAACATCGACCGGAACTGATTAACTTTGCTTGCTTAGGGGATTTACTGTCTATTTCCTGTGCTTTTTACCTAAAAGTCAAATATAGAGTGAGTGTTTAATTGCACGAATTTTTGATCTACCCCCCCCGTGTCAGAATAGTTGTCACCCCTAAAATTTAAATTTTTTTAGATCGG
>JAPYOP010000236.1 GCA_029938115.1 Colwellia sp.
AAACTACTTAGCTATTTCAATTTTTGCATTAGGTAATAACTCCTGATACTTATTGGCCAATATAGCTTTGGCTTCTTCATCGCCATGAACAATTTTAATATGTTGGGGCTTGTATCGCATACGCTTAACAAAATTGATTAAACCATTTTGGTCTGCATGGGCGGAATAACCACTAATGGTATGTACGCCAGCCTTAATTATTAAGCGTTTACCATCAATAAAAACATAGCCAGCTTTATTTGATTTATTACCGTATTTTTGAATGTCTCGCCCTAATGTACCTATGGCCTGATAGCCAACAAAGAGAATGTCAGTAGTTTTATCATTTAAAAAGGCCTTTAGATAATTAACTATTCTACCACCACTACACATACCACTAGCAGCTATCACTATTGCAGGTTTTCTTTTGCTAAATTCTCGACTTTTAGCTAAATATTCTATGGTTTGAATATGTTCTTTATGGCTGTCAACGGTATAAAGTTGTTCAAAGCTTAATGGGTGACGCCCTGATTTCATTTCACGCTTGGCCTCCGCATCCCATAAATCTTTAAAGTTATTATATTGTTCGGTAAATTTTGCTGCCATGGGAGAGTCAACAATAATATCGATGTTTTGCCACATTATTGAATTTGTTTGACGGTGAATGATTTTTTCTAATTCATAAAGAAGTTCTTGTGTTCGACCAATACTAAAAGCAGGAATCAATACAACACCATTATCGATAACCGCCTTTTCAATAATATTTTGTAATTGTTTTGTTCTATCTTTACGGTGCTGATGGTTTTTATCACCATAGGTTGATTCAATCACTAAAGTATCCGCGCGATATGGACTTTTCGGTGCAGGTAAGAGCGGTGTATAGGGCGCACCGAGATCGCCTGAAAAAACTATTCTATGTTTACCTTTGATAAAATCCGGGGAGTTACTTAATTCTACTTCAACGTAAGCTGAACCGAGAATATGCCCTGCTATTTGTAGTTTAATTTTAGCTTTGACTGGGTTCCCTTTAAGAGGCTCAGGGCAAACGCTGTTTCGCGCGGAGCAAGCGGTGTCTAGTTCAAGTGCTTGCCAGCTTTTATATTCAAGTGGTACCAGTTGCGCTTTTAGTAATTTCAAACAAGCCTTAATAATTGATTTATTACGAGTCACACCAACTTTTAGCGCATCTTCAATAACTAACGGCAGCAAAGCCGCGGTTGCTTTAGTGGCGTAAATTGGTCCTTTAAAGCCTGCGGCTAGTAAATAAGGGATCCTGCCTACATGGTCAATGTGACAATGAGTAATAATTAAAGCCCGTACAGTACTAATATCGAAGTTGATAGCTAAAGATGTTTCGATATCTTTCTTATCGCTATTTTCATCACCTTGGAATAAACCACAATCAATTAGAATTGAATTATTTTTGTCTATATGAAGTTGATGACATGAGCCTGTGACGCCATTTACAGCACCATGATGTTGAATTTTCATAAAACTATCCTTGTTTTGTTTTAAGAGATTAAAGACTTGCCCGCGAATTAACA
>JAPYOP010000109.1 GCA_029938115.1 Colwellia sp.
CTGTTGCTGAAAATCCTACATTTAACAGTGATGACAAAATACCACAGGCTATTGCTATCATTAGACCCTTTTTAAAAGCCGCACCCGTTTGAATGCCAACAATTTCTTTACCTGACTCTGCTAGCACTTTATCTCTGCCGATACCTGCTTTAGCCACGATAGCAACGGCTACCAGCATTAAAGCCATACCGACTAAAATAAATGGTAAGGCGGGGTTAGCAGAGAAGTTTTCAAGTAATAACAATGGAATTAATGAGCCCATTAATGCGGCTAATCCCATCACAATGCCCATAGTCAATGCAACACCAATATAGGAAACACAAACGCCAAACATAATACCGCCTATTCCCCATAAGAAACCGTATAAAGCGCCATCTTTTATAGATTCAATAGGTGATGCGGCAATAACAGAAAATAAATCCGGCACAACAAGTAATGCCCATATAAGTGGGAATATAATCATGGCTATCGTGGTGTGTACTAACCACCATGCTTCCCAAGCGAGAGGTTTAGTGTATTTCATGCCTAAACCAAAAGTGCCTTGGAATACGCTAGCAAGTAGTACCAGTAATAGAGGGAATATCATGTCAATCATATGTTTTATCCTACTGTTCTTATTATTGTTATAAGTTGTTTTTATGCTTTCATTAAATATATTTTCTAATTAGCAAAGTTAGAAATCTACAATTTGTTCATCATTAGTGACTGATTGTATGTAAGCGACAATTTTATCGTGCTCAGGGTTAACACAGTAGGTTTTGAAGTCTGACTCGGTGGCAAAAGTTGAAATTAAACCAACGTCAAAAAATGATGCGCCATAACGTCCAATGTTAATACCCACTTCAAAGTGAGTAATTTCGTTGATAATAGCGGGTAGTGAATCTAGTTTTGCTTTAACACTTTTTGCTAACAGTTCTTTGTTCATTCCATTGGCGTTATCTTTTAAACGCCACATGACTAAGTGGGTATACATCGCTATGCCTCTTTTGTTTATTAATTTAAAAAAGTGTCATTTTCAACGTAAAAACCCTCAAACCCTAAAGGGGTAACGTTCCCATTAATTTAATGTTACTGTATATAACTCTGAATGCAGATGCAAGAATAAATATTTATATAAGGTGTCATTGATGATGATTAGGTTGAAAGTACTGTGCTATGTGTTCTTGGTAATTAATTGTTGGGTAATCCAAGCCAAGGGAGCCATATCTACGGGCGAAAATACTATTAGCAAAAATACTAAGGCCGAAAGTAAATTACAAAAAATTGAAAATCAAGACTTTCACTGGCGAGCTAAATGGCTTTGGGGTGAAAACGATAACTCAATGCAGCTATTTAGGCGTAGTTTCGATATTAAAGGAAAACCAACCCATGCAACTTTGCAGATCAGTGCATCGAGTGTCTATCAATTATATGTGAACGGTGTTTATATTGCGCGAGGCCCGGCAAGAAGTGCTCCCCATCATCAGTCCTATGATACGTGGCAACTTAAAGATTTATTAACCGAAGGTGATAACCTTATTGCCGTTAAAGTACATTTTAAAGGCAGTATAAACAGTTATCAACATCAAAGTAGAGCAGGGCTTTTGGCTCAATTGGCACTACAGACAGATTATGAAAACACCACAATTATTACGGATGAAAATTGGCTTGCGCATGGTGATCAAAGTTGGCATGAAAATGAAGTAAAAATGAGTCGTTTTCATCAACAAGTTAATGATTCAGTTGATTTGAGTTTGTCTTTAAAAAACTGGCAGCAAGTTAAATTTAATGATAGTGATTGGCCTCAAGCACAAGTATTGATGCGCAATGCTGGTTGGCCTATGCCCCAAAAAAATGCTGAAGCATCGTCATATACAACACCATGGACACAATTGGTTGCTCGTGATATTCCCAATCTTGTCGAAAAACAAAAAAGAGCGAATCACCTTATATTTGCTGATTTTCAAGGCGATTACTTTATTGATAATCAAAAAATCCCAAAGCAGATAAAGCAAATTCCTACGGTGAAACTGACCAGTAAAATACAGCCAAAAATCGCTTCACAGTTAATTAATTGGCAAAGTGGTGGGGGTATAACGTTACCACGTTCTGCTGTTCCTTGGTTGTTGGTTTTTGACTTTGGTCAGGTTAGAAATGGCATGCCTTTTTTTAAACTTCAAGGAGAAAAAGGTAGCAAAGTAGAAGTGATCAGCAAACCATTTATGCTTAATAATGAATTTGGCTACCATACTATAGACAGTAACCTCATTGACCAAGTATATCTGTCAGGTGAATTAGATACTTGGCAAGCAACCTATTTTAAACCAACGCGCTATCTAGGACTCATGGTATCAACTAAAAAACAAGCGATGGTCATTGAAGATTTTGGCATTCATGAAATTAGTTACCCATTTGAGCTTAAAGGAAAAATATCTTCTCAACAATCGCCTTGGCTAGATAAATTTATGCAAGCGACAGCGAAAACGATAAAAGCTGCGACTACCGATGCCTTCACTGACAATTATCGTGAACGTCGCCAGTATTCGCAAACAGGTTTTTATGCTGCATTAGGTAACTATTATTTATTTGCTGACCCACATTTACAAAGACGATATTTGCTTCAAGTTTCTCAAGAGCAGTATGCTAATGGCTTAATGCCAGCTTATGCGCCACAAATGAATAACAATTTCATGGTGATTTTAGATTCAAATTTGTTGTGGTTAAGTAGCTTGCACCATTATTTGTTGTATACCGGTGATGAAGAAACCGTGCGGGATTTATTGCCCACTGCAGAGAAACTATTGGGTTTGCTTGCTAATTACAATAATGAAGATGGCTTGTTGGATGAACCCCCTTTTGCCTATTGGTTAGATCATGCTAAAAATGATCGACGAGGGGCTAACTTAAACTTAAATGGTCATTATTTACATGCGCTAGAAAATTATGCTCAAGTCTTAGCATGGTTAGATGTTAAAGGTAGCGACAAATATCGTCAGCAGGCACAGCGGATGCGAAAGGCGATACAAAATAAATTTTGGCATCAGAACAAAGGATTTTTTGTTGATGCGCTTCTTTATGACAAATTAGGCCATGAGAAGCAGTCGAGTAAGTTTAGTGAACATGGTAACGCTATGGCATTAGCGCTAAACATAGCGACCAAAGAGCAGGCTAGTCGTGTCATCAAGCAATTATTAAAAGATGATGATAATAACCTTATTACCAGATTTGACAATATGACCGTTGTTACGCCCGCTATGTCTTATTATTTGCATAAAGGCATTGCTAATTATGGCTATATTGATGAATCATTCGCCTTATTAAATAAACGTTTTGCTCATATGTTATTGCCGCAATATAACGGCACCTTGTGGGAAGAGTGGTGGTTAAATGGTACAGGGAGATCAGGTAAGTTTGTCGATAATGGCAGAACACGTTCTGATGCTCAAACGGAAAGTGCCTTTGCACCGGCTTTATTCGCTGAGTTTCTAGTCGGTGTTGAAGTTACTTCTCCAGGTATGAAAAGCATAAGGTTAGTTAATCGCCCGCATTCAGTTACTGATATAACAGCAAAAATACCAACACCTTACGGCGAGCTAGCAGTGGTGTGGCAGCAAGATGAAAACAAGAAAAACCTTCGCCTTACTATTCCCAAAGGAATATTGCTTGAATTAGATGCTGCTTCATTTTCAGGGCATTCATTGGCGGGCACTGTATTATCTGAAGGTGTCCATCAATTATTACTGCCAATGATTGAAAAGCATTAGGAAAATATTTATGACTAAACATATATTAATCACGGGTGCTTCTTCGGGTATTGGTCAACAAATGGCAATTAAATTATCTAGCCAAGGTCATAATTTAAGTCTGTGTGGTCGTCAACAAAGCAAACTGAATAATACCCTTGAGCAACTTGATAATAAAATAAAAATATACTCTGAAAGCTTTTGCTTGTCGGATCAGGAAAATGTATCTAAATTTGTTACTCAGGCGCAGGAGCAATTAGGAGACGTAAATATTTTGCTTAACTGCGCAGGATTAAATTCTTCCAGAGCACTGGCAAGTGAGCCAGACTGGCAGCAGTTACAGCATATGCTAGATATCAATTACCTCGCGCCATTGAGGTTAATCAATGCAGTGTTGCCCAATATGCGAGATAAATCCTCAGGCACCATACTTAATATTCTTTCAACGACTTGTCTATTTGCAAACCCAGGTACTTCGCAGTATTCAGCCAGTAAGTCAGCTCTTGATATGCATACTAAGGTTTTAAGAAAAGAGCTTCACGGTAGTGGAGTTAAAGTGCTGTCGCTTTATCCTGGCGGAGTTAATACTGACTTTAGAGCGGTCGACAAACAAGAATATTTGCGAGCAGAAGATGTCGCAGAGGCTGCGCTTTCGATGCTTTTCACCGCAAATAATAGTCATATTCATGAATTAGTTATTCGTCCTGAAATTGAACTAAATTTTTGAACACTCAAACTTGAGTAATTCATAAAGTAACTTTATTGAGCTAATAATGAAAAAACTATTTTTACTAATCGTACTAACCCTTGCTAATACTTGTGTTGCACAAGAAGAATTAACATCCACTATCGTTAATTTAAATTCAATACCTAAAACATCGTATCAAACTGATAATCTGGATAGTAAGCAAAGTGCTCAAGGAATAGAAATAAATATTCAATCAGGGAAAAAAGGCAGCATTGTTTTTACAGCCAATGATGGATATTGGGATCTAACAAAATGGGTTTTCTTGAGTGTTGAATTAGAGAACAAAACGCAAGAGGAAGTTCGTTTTGATCCCATCATTATGTACGATAGTCCGAAGCGACAAACTAAATCAAAAAATGAGAGTAACACCCTTGCTCACATTGGTTACTTAAAACCGCTAGAGTCACTTATATATAATAATGTGTTAATACGCGACCAAATCACGGCAGCCGATTACCCTCATAAAAAAGATTTTCCAGGTATGAAAGGAATTCCTAACGGGGTTATTATGATTTGGAAAGGCGTTGATGCCAAGCATATCAAAGGGCTCACCATTGTTTTTCCAGCTCAAAATTTTGAACGTAAAGTATTACTAAAACGAATATTCAAGAAACGTTCAGCACTTCCCGCAAAATACGCCAAAGATAAAAAAGATTTTTTTCCGTTTATTAACAAATATGGTCAATATAAGCATGACACTTGGCCTGGGAAAATAACAAATGATAGTCAATTTGTAGAAGCAATAAAAAAGGAACAAATAGATCTAGCAAAACATACAGGATCTTTAGAATGGGATCGTTTTGGCGGCTTAGCTAATGGGCCAAAATTGGATGCGACAGGCCATTTTAGAACACAAAAACTTAACGGTAAATGGTGGATCATCAACCCTGACGGACATCTTTTTTGGTCCTCTGGTGTCAACGGTGCCGGTAAACTAACAGTAGGTACCCCAACAAAAGGAAGAGAGCATTTTTTTGAAGGTATTCCTAATAAAACCTATAGCAACAATAAATACTTTAAAGGAAGTAGTTACTTTCATGGTCTGAAAAATCTACATAGAAAATATGGTGATAACAGTGAACAAAAGTATCTTGATATTACCTTAGATAGAATGAAAAGCTGGGGACTTAATACTTTGGGTGGGTGGTCAAGTGAAGACGTTGGTTCAGCTTCTGAACAGAAAAAACTGCCCTACACGGTATACATTAACGCAACGCTTCCTGAAATAAATTCGAAATTTCCCGATGTTTTTGACCCTAAGTGGAAAAACGATATTGAAGAAAAAATCAAACAAAAGGCTAAATTGGTTAAAAATGATCCTTATTTTTTCGGCTTCTTCATTAACAATGAAATTCATTGGGGAACACCACAAACTTTAGCGACTAATACGCTTGCTAAAGGAAAAAACAGTGCAGGAAAAAAAGTGTATATAGCGCTTTTAAAAGAGCAACTTAAAACCATTGCAAACTTCAATGATAAAACCGGCAGCCAGTTTAAAAGTTGGCAAGCGCTTTTAAATGGCAAGATTAAAAAACCTGACATCAAGCACCGTTTACTTAAAGAAATCAATGAAGATCATTATAGAAATATGGCCGAGGTCTATTTTAAAACCACCAGAGAGCTTATAAACAAACATGCACCAGGGAAACTCTACTTGGGCTGTCGCTGGCATGGCAATCATAAGAACGACATTAATGTGTCTGTTGGAGCAAAGTATCTCGATATTTTGTCATTTAACGCCTATGAAAATGAAGTTGAACATTATCCCTATCCCGCAGCAGAAATAGACAAGCCGTTTATTATCTCTGAATTTAATTTTGGCTCGTTAGATGCGGGCAAATTTTTTACCGGTCTTGGTTATGCTTCAAGCCAACGTAATAGAGGGGAGAAGTATAAAAATTTCATTGAAGGTGCTTTACGAAATCCACGGATTGTTGGCGCGCACTGGTTTATGTGGGCAAATTCTACCACTGCAGGGCGGGGTAATGGTGAAAATGCAAGTTGTGGTTTGGTGTCGATGACGGATCAAATTTACTACCCGTTAATTTCCTATATGCGAGAGGTCAATTACAATCTCTATGCATATCGATTGGATAAAATAGATAAATAAATAGTTTATTAAGGTAAAGAGAAATTTAAATGAAACGATTCTTAACTCTGTGGTGCTTAGGGGCTTTATTATTTAGCCACGCTGTTTTATCAGCCAAAGTCACAACACAAAAGCCTAATTTCATCATCATTCTTGCTGATGATTTAGGTTATGGCGATGTAGGGTTTACCGGTAGCACTCAGATAAAAACTCCCCACATTGATGCGTTGGCAGCAGACGGCGTGATTTTCAAGCAAGGTTATGTTTCAGCCCCTGTTTGTGGTCCTTCTCGGGCAGGTTTAATTACAGGGAGAAACCAAGTGAGTTTTGGTTTTGACAATAACCCCATTGTCAGATTACCTCAATTCGATAAAAATTATGTTGGCGTGCCCGTTGAAGAAATCACTATTGCAGACCGTTTGGCTGAACTTGGCTATGTTAATGGTTTGATAGGTAAGTGGCACTTAGGTGAAGCGGATCATTTTCATCCACTTAAAAGAGGTTTTCATGAATTTTGGGGATACCTAGGTGGAGGTCATGATTATTTTGCAACTAAGCCAAATGGAGAACCTTACCCAAATAGAATTATTAGTAATTACAGAAAGCCTCAGCCGATCTCTTATATCACTGATGATAAGGGAGATGAAGCGGTAGACTTTATTAAAAGACATAAAAATGAGCCTTTTTTCTTGTTCGCATCATTCAACGCCCCACACGCGCCAATGCATGCTACAGAGAACGATTTGAAATTGTATGCTGATATCAAAGACGAGAAGAGAAGAACCTATGCTGCCATGGTGCATAGGTTAGATGTTAATGTTGGCAGAATTATAAAAGAGCTCAAAAACCAAAAGATTGATGACAATACTATCGTTGTATTCTTTAGTGATAATGGTGGTCCAACGCACCATAATGCCTCAATGAATGCGCCGTTAAGAGGTTCAAAAGGAACTTTGTTGGAAGGCGGGGTTCGCGTGCCATTTACCATGACTTGGCCAAATGTCATTAAAGCGGGAAGCACTTTTGAACAACCCATTTCTTCTCTAGATTTAACGCCTACTTTTGTTGAACTTGCTGGCGGAAAAATCACCTCAGAAGACAAATTGGACGGGGTTAACATTATGCCTTTCATCAAAGGTGAAGAATCTGCAAGGCCACATGATGAGATGAAATGGCGTTTTACTATTAGTGCTAGCATTAGAGAAGGTGACTGGAAACTTATTCGATTGCCAGACCGTTTACCGCTTTTATTCAATGTAAAATACGATATAGCTGAGCTTAATAACTTAGCTAATAAAAATCGCGATAGAGTTGAGAGAATGTTGAAAAAGTTAGGTGATTGGGATATATCTCGCCCACAAGTACTTTACTTGGAAGGAAGTAAGTGGAGAAGAGAACAAGTTGATTTATATGATAGAAAATATCAATTAACTCAACCAAAGTAGTATTCAATTGTTTATTAGAGGAAGTTATATGAAGTATTTTAAGCTCATAAAACTTAGGCAAGTATTCATAGTCTTTTTATTAGCCCTAAACCAAACTTGCTATTCGACAACTGTTTCCCTCTTCGATGGTAATAGTTTGCACGAGTGGCAGGTGAATAAAAACGATGAAAAATTATGGCAAGTTAAAAATGGCGTGATCAACGGTGGCTCCTTAATTGACAAAATAAAACACAACAGCTTTTTGGTGTCTAACAAAAGCTATCAAAATTTCGAGCTTACTCATTTATAATCGGCCACTTAGTGTTAAAGAATTAAAGCAAGTTTATGTTAATTTGAACAAATTGTATTTTGACTAAAATGATTGCTTGTT
>JAPYOP010000110.1:0-5023 GCA_029938115.1 Colwellia sp.
GTTAATAGAGTGTTTCTTTTTGTTATGTAATCGATCATAATAAAAGAAAACAATAATAACAATGCGTACTTTAGCCTTTTTTATAGCGTTTATATGCTATTCCTCTTCTTTGTCTGCGACTGTTTCTAGCGCTATAAACAGTCTAAATGGTAAGTTTTCTTTTTCAGAAGGAAACTTACTATCGACTAAAATCAAAACTGATTTTGGTCAAATCAATAACTTCTTACACAGTAACGATAACAAGCAAAAAACTAACTTCTTTGAAGTCTCCCCTGAACTATTTATTCAAACCCAAGGCGAAGGTAGTTTATTTCAACTTCAAGCTAAGGCAAGTTATTTCACTTTTGATGAATTTTCTAATGATGACCATTATGATGTTTCGTTATTGTCTAAATTTCATTTAAGATTTGCTCAAAGCCAGAAAATATTCTTAACAGGCTTTATTGCTGATAAATATGAATATCGCGGTACCGGACTTAGCTTAGGAAAGCCTAATACTCTAGATGAAGGAGATACAAGGCGAAATGAATTTTTAAATATTGGTTACTTGTATGGTCATCAAGACTCATTAGCTAGAGCCGAATTTTTAGTTGGTTACCGAGATTTTTCTTATTTAACACGAGCAAGTGTTACCGACCATTTAGCCTATTCTTCAAACTATTTTCAGGGCAATTTTGACTATCTTATTAGCGGGAATACATATTTTAGCACTAAGTTTCAATATGAAGATTTTAGCTATGCTCAAAATGCCGATCTTGAGCGAAAGCAGTATTTAGCGCTAGCCGGTGTAAAGTGGCGTTCAACAGAATTGACACAATTCCATATGTTGTTTGGTTATGAAAAGGCTATTTTTACGAATGAAGCTTTTAGTGAAGAAGATCGCTTTGTTTGGCAAGTTAAATTGCTATGGAACCCTTTAGAACGTATTAAAATTAACTTTAGCTCAGGTAGTGAGATAAGAGACTCATACAAAATAGTGAAAAGTGTTAATTTTACTAATTATTACGGTATTTCTATAAATTATAATTTGAATCAAAGGCTTTCGTTTAATATTAGTGGCAGAGTAGATAACGAAGATGTTGTTGGTTTAAATAGTGCAATAAAAGAAGATCATTTTGAGACAACTGTTCGTGTGCAATATCAATGGCGACATTGGTTATCTGTTCTTGCCCAGTATAGCTATGAGAACTTTGATTCAACCAGCGTCATTAATAATTATGATCTGCAAAAAACCTCTGTTGGCCTTGTTGTAACATTTTAATTTAGAGTACATTTATGCGTATAATAGCTTTGTTATTTTTTTTATTGTACAGTATTTCACCAATAGCAGCTGTGGGTGAGTATTTACTAGGTGTTGGCGATAAAATTGAAATTGTTGTTTACGGTGAAAAAGATTTAACAACAAAGGTGAAAATTTCTCGTTCAGGCTATATATCTTTTCCTTTTTTGGACGATATACAAGTTATAGGTTTATCAATAAAAGCAGTAGAAAAAAAAATACATGCTGGTTTATTAGGGGATTATTTAATAAATCCACAAGTATCAATATCAATAGTTGAATACCGACCATTTTTTATTCATGGTCAAGTGGTGAGGCCCGGCGGCTTTCCATATCAAGAAGATTTACGTTTAGATAAAGCAATAGCTTTAGCTGGCGGTTTAACAAATAGAGCTTCGAAAGTAGATTGGATAATAACTAGGACAGTAAAAGGGAAAACGGTGACAATAGCGGCAGATATTGCCACGCTTGTACAACCAGACGATATAATAAAAATAGAGCAAAGTTTCTTTTGAGCAACAAAGCTGTAGTACAACACAATATAGATAATAATAATGGAGATGAGTTAGACTTAAATGAAATATTTAAGCCGATATTTCAACGACTCTGGAAAATTGTTTTATTATCGCTTGTAATAACCTTTTTTGCTTATCTGTATTTATCTCTATTAAAGCCTTCCTATCAAGCAACCGCGACGTTACAAATAGGTAATACAAAACCTAGCGCTACGTTATCGATAAAAGATGCTTTCAATGAATCCAATTCAAGCTCTGTTCAAATTGCTACTCAGTTTGAATTATTAAAATCGAGAAAGTTTGCCGCTCGTGTTATTAAAAATCTAAACTTACTTGCAACCAATGAGTTTGATAGTAATAAATACATTGATCAAATTGGCTTTTTAAATACAAGTAATAGTGAGCAAAAAACATCAATAGAAAGTGCGATAACGCTATTTCAAAGCCGTTTAAGTATTACGCCTGTTTCTAAAACAGAGTTAGTCAAAATTACTTATGTTGCCTATAGTTCTGAGCGGGCAAAAAATATAGTTAATCAAATCGGCGAAACGTATTTACAGTACCAAAATGATATTCATCGTTCTTCACAAGAAAATACTTCTACTTGGTTAGTAGAGCAACTGACAGATTTAGAGTTGAAGTTACAAATATCTGAAAACGCCCTACAAAAGTTTAGAGAAGACGAAGGCATAGTTGATACTCAAGGTGTTGTTGGCCTGGTTGCCGGCGAGCTAACTGAATTAACATCGTCATTATTGCGAACCACTAGAGCACAAGATGACATTCAAATTACCTATCAGTATATTATGCAAAATCAAGGTGATGTGGCTAAATTAGTCGAATTACATGAAATTAATAACAATAGCTCGTTTATAAAACTACACAGTATTGAAGACACTATTGAACGACGAAAATATGAGCTGTCTCGCCGTTATGGGCCTAAGCACCCGAAGTTAATTGCGATTCAGGCAGAGCTTGACGCGGTTAAAATACGTAAAGATAATAAAGCCATCGCAATAAGTCATTCAATTATTAAAGATTATTTTTCTATTAAAAAGAAGGTTAAGGCTACAGAAAACCGTTTAAAATATGCCAAAGCCACTTTCTTAAGATTAAGCCGCTTAGACAATAAGTTTTCACAACTAAAAAGAGAAGTTCAAACCAATAAGGAGTTATATAATTCATACCTAATTCGCTTTAAAGAAGCTGATGCGATGGGAAGTTATAAAGCTAACCTTTATGTTCGATTTATTGACCGTGCCGTAACGCCTAAAGCTCAGTTAGCGCCTCGAAAAAAACTGGTTGTTGTACTTACTTTTATGCTTTGTGTAATGATGTTATCAGTGATAGTTATTGCTCGTGATTTTTTAAGGGACACACTTGACTCTCAGCACAAGCAGGATAATTTTACCGAGGCTAATATTATTGCGGTATTACCGAAATACAAAGTAGATAAAAGACAATGTGGCCTTTTTGGTGATGATGTGCGATTTAATGAATCAATTAACTCTTTACGTGCGTCAATACTTTTTCATCAAGTGAGAAAAGTCCCTAAAGTTTTTGCGGTAACGTCATCTGTTTCAGGTGAAGGAAAATCAACAATAGCATCGTATTTAGCTCGCTCGTTTGGTGAAATGGAAAAAGTATTATTAATTGAAGCTGATTTGAGACGACCCACATTAGCTGTAAAAATGAACCTTAAAATCCATCGCCCTGGTCTGTCGAATCTATTGGCTAATACACATCCTATAGAGCAATGCCTTATTAGGGATACAGAGTATAAAATAGATATCATAACTTCAGGTATAACGCCTGAAAATCCATTGGCCTTTCTTTCAATGAAGCGCTTTAAGTCGTTATTGAGCTCTTTTGAAAACTATTATGATCGCATCATTATTGAGACCCCACCGGTAAATGTAGTGAGTGACGCTTTAGTTATTTCTAAATTAGTAGAAAGTGTGCTTTATGTTGTCAATGAAAATACAACGAAACGTGATCATATTCGTCAAGGGTTAAAATTACTTCAGCAGGTGAATGCACCTGTCGAAGGTATCATTGTTAATCAAAGTAAAATAAAAGACAGCTCTGGCTACCAAGACAAGTATTATAATAACTCAAGCAATATTATAAAAATGCCAACACTCAAACAGGCTTAATTCGCCAGCAAGCCTGAACTATTTTTTAGCTGACAAGTGTTTAGGTGACAAATATCCTATATTCGTCAATTGGGCATCAGCAAAGGTGTCAATTACATCACCAATAACAATTAAACTAGGTGGTTTGATGTTATGTAATTTCACTAATGCTTCTAATGTTTCTAAGCTCCCTTTTACCACCTGTTGATCAGCATGAGTGCCTTTGCGAATTAATGCTGCGGGAGTCTTTTTATCTCGTCCTGCTTCAATCAATTGCTTGGTTATTGTAGGTAAGCTTTTTATACCCATATAAAATACTACCGTTTGTTCAGGATCATTTAAGGCTTGCCAAGGTAGATCTAATGCACCATTATCTTGCACGTTTCCGGTAATAAAAGTGCAACTTCGGGCAACTTTTCGATGCGTTAAAGGAATACCTGCATAACTAGTACAGGCTGATGCTGCTGTCATGCCAGGGACAATATGACAAGCTATTCCATGGCTAAGTATAAACTGAGCTTCTTCACCACCACGTCCAAAAACAAAAGGGTCACCACCTTTTAAGCGTAATACTTTTTGATTAAGTTTTGCATGTTCAACTAATAGTTGGTTAATGCCTTCTTGCGGTACGCGGTGATCTGCTTGCTTTTTGCCGACATAAACTCGCTTACAGTTGTCAGGCAATAATGCCATGATTTCTTGACTAACAAGTCGGTCATAAATAACCACATCTGCTTGTTTAATAAAGCGAAATGCCTGCATTGTCAGTAAATCAGGATCGCCGGGGCCTGCGCCAACCAAGGCAACTTCGCCAGCTTTGAATATTTGTTTATGTGGTGGTGGAATATATTGAGAACAGTTCATTATTGGGTTAACTATATTTAAAAATTTGTATGATTAGTGTTATTAAAGCAAAAAAAGCGCCAAAAGGCGCTTCTTTAAAAAATATATCTTATTCGCTACTTACTCAAAGCCTTAAAAGCGGGACACAAAAACTTTGTCCGCGAATTAGCGCAGATTAGTAGAGATTAGGGATTTGTGTTGTAAGAGCTAGGTCAAGTGATTGAGGGACAAGAGACTTTGTCCGCGAATTA
>JAPYOP010000110.1:5123-8354 GCA_029938115.1 Colwellia sp.
CGAGGACTGTGTCCGCTAATTGGCGCAGATTAGTGCCAATTAGCGCATTTAGCTACTTCTGTCTAGTTTGTCTTAATCTGTGATAATTCGCGTTAATTCGCGGGCAAAAGATCTCTGTATTTTGATACAAAAACTGTGTCCGCTAATTTACGCAGATTAGCGGACAATACATCCTTGTATTTTGTTTTATAAAACCAAGCTGAATAGACAAAGCTTTACTTACTTAACGCTTCACCTAAATGAGGACGAATATCTTTTAATATTTCTCTTTGTAATCGTGTGCTACTTGCAACAATATTACCAGATTTTGCGTGATTATGGCCGCCAACAAAGTCAGTCACTAAACCTCCTGCTTCAATTACCAGTAATTCACCTGCTGCGGTATCCCAAGGCTTTAAGCCTATTTCGAAGAAACCGTCAACACGACCTGCTGCAACATAAGCTAAATCAAGTGCAGCTGAGCCGGCACGGCGTATGTCTGATGTTTTTTGAAACAGAGAAGTAAACATAGCCATATAAGCCGTAGTATGTTGCTTATGTTTGAAAGGAAAACCTGTCGCTAAAATAGTAGCCGATAAATCTTTATGGGCTTTTACACGAATACGCATATTATTTAATTGTGCGCCTTTACCTCGACTCGCAGTGAATAGCTCACCACGAATAGGATCGAAGATTACGGCTTGGTCAAGTTTGCCTTTTACTCTTAAAGCAATGGAAACTGCAAAGTGAGGGATGCCTTTAATAAAGTTGGTAGTACCATCAAGCGGGTCAATAATCCATTGATAGTCATCATCAGAGCCAGTTAATATACCAGACTCTTCACCAATAATAGTATGGTCTGGGTATGATTTACGAATAGTTTCAATAATTGCTTCTTCAGCGGCAGTATCAGCACTGGTTACAAAGTCGTTAGAACCTTTAGCTTCAACTTCAACTTTATCAAGTTGCTCAAAAGAGCGAATAATAACTTTTCCTGCATTGCGCGCCGCGCGCACGGCAATATTTAGCATGGGATGCATAATAGAGTACCTATTTGTAAATGACTTTTAAAAGAACGATATAACATGCTTAAATTATAAATATAGACGAAATAAACGCCTTGTCTAATTCAAGCGCGCGGAGTATAGCAAATTTTAATTTTTTTAGCGATAGGATCATTTAATAATGAGTACATATAGATAAATAAACTAAGTTAAGCAAACTTGGTTTATTGATTTTGCGTGCTTTTTGCTAAACACAGCAGTACTCTCTATGGTAGAATCAACGACATAGAATTAGCATAATCAGTTCGTGCTATACATAGTGAAATAAACAGGTAAATAGAGTAAACATGTCAGATTCAAAGCAAAGTAGTTTATTAGATCAGGTACGTATCGTTTTAGTGAATACCTCTGATTGTCGTAATATTGGTAGTGCAGCACGTGCAATGAAAACTATGGGTTTAAGCCAGCTAGTATTGGTTGATCCCATTGAAATGCCCAATGGTCAAGCGCAAGCATTAGCTGCAGGCGCAACCGATGTACTGGCTAATGCTAAAGTGGTTAGCACCTTGAGTGAAGCCATTGAAGATTGTGGTTTGGTAGTCGGTACAAGCGCTCGTTCTCGTACATTGCCTTGGCCGATGCTTGAGCCGCGAAGTTGTGGTGAAAAAATGGTGGCAGAGGCTAATGAATATCCTGTTGCATTAGTCTTTGGGCGAGAAAGTAGTGGTTTGACTAATGACGAATTACAACTATGTCACTTTCATGTGCAAATAGCGGCTAATCCAGATTACAGTTCTTTGAATTTAGCGATGGCAGTGCAAACCTTAAGTTATGAAGTACGTACAAGTTATTTATTAGCATTAAATGATGCAAGCCAAGAACATAGTACGGGCAATGGCACTTATATTGGCAAAATAGCGCTGAGCACTAAAAGTGAAAATGATGAGTTGTACCCTGTAACTGAAGAAACAGAGCGCTTTTATCAGCACTTTGAAAATGCCCTTAAAGCCACTGGCTTTATTGGTGACAAGCATCCAGGGTTAGTTGTAACTAAATTAAGACGTTTATTTAATCGTGCACGTCCTGATGTTAAAGAAATTAAAATGATGCGTGGCATTCTTGCTTCAATAGAAAGAGCTTCAACAAATAGCGCAGATAAAAAATAAAGGAAATATTATGTTTACCCGCATGAAAGAAGACATTAACAGTGTTTTTGATAGAGATCCCGCAGCACGCACTACCTTTGAAGTTTTGCTGAATTATCCGGGGTTGCATGCTATTTGGATACACCGTTTAAGTCATCGACTGTGGCGCGCAAACTGGAAGTTGATTGCTAGAACACTATCGACCTTTTCTCGTTGGTTAACCGGTATTGAAATTCATCCTGGCGCTACTTTAGGTCGACGTTTTTTTATTGACCACGGTATGGGGGTTGTTATTGGTGAAACAGCTGAAATTGGCAATGATGTAACGCTATATCACGGAGTTACCTTAGGTGGGACTAGCTGGAACGCTGGAAAACGTCATCCAACATTAGAAGATAATGTTGTTATTGGCGCCGGAGCTCAAGTGCTTGGCCCTATTACTATTGGTAAAAATGGCAAGGTTGGCTCTAATTCGGTGGTCGTAAAAGATTTACCTGAAAATGCAACTGCGGTGGGTATTCCTGCACGTATTGTGAGTAATAAAAACAGCAACGGCAACTCTTTGCTTGACGCAGATTTAGGTGAGAAACTAAATGGCAGCTTAGGAAAAGAGTCTCGTGATAAAGCCGCGAAGAAATTTGGCTTTGATGCTTACGCAGTCTCTACTGATAATCCTGATCCTGTCGCTAAAGCTATTGGACGCTTACTTGATCACATGCATTTAATGGATGATAAAGTTGCCAATTTATGCAAAGAAGTTAATAGTTTAGGTGGGGATGTTTGTCCTAAGAATCTGCCTGAACTTAGTGTGGGAGAGTTTGTTGAAGATGAGAAGGCTGCTGCCAAGCGCCGTGAAAATAAAGTAGCAAGTTTTGATCCTGAAATTTAATTTAGCCTTTATTTATTGAGTCTTATGCATCTCGCTCAGGAAAATGGTTTAAATCCCTTGTAGGGGGTAATTTATTGCCCTTTTTGTCGGACTGCATGTTTTTTGTTCCCGACAAAACCAAGTACCTATGACATCCTTGTAGACAAAGTCTAGCCTACATAAGATATTACCAATTTGATTGGAGCATCCCGAGTCATCTACACAGTCATCTACA
>JAPYOP010000237.1 GCA_029938115.1 Colwellia sp.
GAAATATTTAAGGATGAAGATTGATGCCCTTAAAATTACCGGAAAAAATTAAACTCATTACCGTTGATGTATTTGATGAAGATGCAGGCACTCTTGAGAAAAATAGCCAGTTTAGATTTAGCTACTTAGAGAATGTTAAGCAATCTCTCTCTTTGACGATGAACAGTGTAAATAAGCAAGTTTATAACTATGGGTCGATTCATCCTGTTTTCGCACAAAATTTACCGGAAGGTTTTGTAAGGCGGTATATCAGTGAAAAGTTGCAGCGTGTTGCGACAGTTGATGATATGTACCTTTTAGCCCTACAGGGAAACAAAGGTTTGGGGCATTTGGGATTTAGCTCAAAGATGCCAGAAATAGAGCCAGAGAAAATATCGCTAGATGAAATTATTAAATGGAATGGGAAGGGGTCAATCTTTACGGATTTATTGGAAAAGTATTATTTGAATGGAATCGCCTCTGGTGTCCAGCCAAAGGTGCTAGTTCCTTCGCAAAAAACATCGGCTATTCAATCCGATTACATTGTGAAAAGCTTTGATTCTGAATATCCAGACCTAGCGGTTAACGAATACGTTTGCATGTCGGCTGCAAAGAATTGCGGTATAGAAGTGCCTAAGTTTTGGATAACAGACGACCGCAGTTGTTTTGTTGTAGAGCGTTTTGATAGGGCGGTTGATGGTGGTCGCATTGCCATGGAAGATTTTACGGTATTGCTGGGTTCTGAAAAATATAAAGGTTCTTATGAGAACTTGCTCAAAGCGGCTTACATGATTCACCAGCGCAGTGAGATGGTGGAATCTCTTTATAGGTATATTGTGTTTAGTTGCCTTGTTGGTAATGGTGATGCGCATTTAAAGAACTTTGCCATATTGTACGAGCGAGGATTTAATAATATCCGAATTGCACCCATGTATGACGTTGTTAATACGCTAATTTATGATTCTGTAGATAACGATTTAGCTTTGAAAATGAATAAGTCAAAGGTATTTCCTGATCGAGAAAAACTGATTAAATTGGCTGCACCTTTTCCGTTTATAAGCGCTAGCGACATAATTGATAATTTAGGGGAGGGTATAATGGCCTCGCTAAATCAGTCTCAGTACCGGGGGGGATATCCAGAGCTATTTAAGAGTATTAGCGATCAGGTTTCAATGACTGTCACAAAATTAAACTAAGTGGAATAGAAGAATGGACCTTAAAAAAGTGGGAGTCGAGAGCGTCGGGTCTGTTTTGTGCGTTTAGGGAAAAAGGTAAGGCCTATTCTTCGTCTAGTGGCTGTTGGTGTATTACGCTCTACGCGTTAATAGCACCCTACGATTGGATTATTGCTTAGCACCCCTTTATAAACCGATTTCCATTGCCTTGTTTTTTCTTAATCATTTCATTGCGCCTGCATTCCCATCTTGAAGGTGGGTTTTTTTTGTCCCATACGGTAAACAGCTTTTTCTCTTTTTTAGACAACTTTAATTTGTAGCGATCGCTCATGTAAAAGTACGTGCGGGCAATGGCGCCCTTACT
>JAPYOP010000238.1 GCA_029938115.1 Colwellia sp.
TTGTTTTAATAATGATAAATAAGAAGAATAAACTTCCTAAAGCGGAAGTAATTATGCCAATAGGGATTTCTGCATTGGCTAAAGCTGACCGAGCAATAATATCTACCCAGATCAAAAAGATACCGCCAATTAAAGCGCTGCCAATGACTAATTTTAACGTGGTTACTCCAATCACTTGGCGAACAATATGCGGGATCATCAAACCAACAAAACCGATACCACCACAATAGGCGACAATAGTGGCGGTTAATGCGGCACAAAGCCCGAGCATTAATAACCTTAATCGGTCAACATTAACACCTAAACTTGCTGCGCTTTCATCGCCTAATAGCAAAGCATCAATCTGACGATGCAATGCAATAATAGTGATGATGGTAATAAGTAATACGCTAGCAATGACGTAAAAGTTGCTCATTTCAACGCGTGACAAACTGCCCATCAACCAAAAGATAACTCGATTAGTGGCAAAGGGATCGCCAAAATAAAGAATGAACTGGGTAACAGCTCCTAACATAAAAGATACCGCGACGCCTGCGAGCAATAGTTGCTCCATTCGTTGCAAAATTTTGGCAATAAGTATCACTATAATAATAGCAAATAAGGCACCAAGAAAAGCAGCAAGAGGTAAAGCTATGCTTAAGTTTTCACCCAGTGTCAGGTTAGCAATTGTTGCCCCTAAACCTGCGCCAGAAACGATACCAAATAAGTAAGGGTCGGCTAACGGGTTACGAGTAGTGTTTTGTAAAATAGCACCCGCAATAGCAAGCCCCATACCAGCAACTAAAGCGACTAATACTCTTGGAACCCGCACTTGCCAAATAACCATCTGGCTTATTTGATCACTACAATGACCTGCTAAGCACTGAAAAATTTGAGCGTTGCTTATATCCGCTGGACCAAAACTTAAGCCCGCCAGTAAAGATATAAGTGTAAAGAACAACAGAGTAATAATGGTGATTAGTAATTTATTCATATTGAATATCACCATCTTCGCTTGATTTTGTTGCTTGTTGTTGTTGTGGTTGTTGTGGTAGTGAGAAAAACACCCGTGGTTTTTTGTTTATAGCATCTTGTGTAACTAAACAAGGTAACCTAAACACTTTACTTAATTGAGTTTCAGTTAATACAGCTTCCGGATTTCCGTCGGCAATTAATTGGCCTTGCTCTAATAGTAATAAGCGCTGGCAATATTGACTGGCTAAATTAAGATCATGCACCGTCATTATTACGGTAATATTTAATTGAGTAATAAGGTTGAGTATTTGATGTTGATAATAAACATCAAGGTGGTTGGTTGGTTCATCTAAAATAAGAATTTGTGCTTTTTGTACTAGTGCCCGAGCAATTAAAACCCGCTGCTGCTCACCACCAGAGAGTTGGTTATAGTCCATTTTTTCAGCATGCTCTAAACCGACTTTGTTAAGTGCTAATTTTATTCGTTGTTTGTCATGGTCATTGTCAGTTGCAAACAAACCTTTGTGTGGTAACAAGCCCATTTTGACAATATCGATAA
>JAPYOP010000039.1:0-34655 GCA_029938115.1 Colwellia sp.
TAAACTAATAGCCCGTGATGAAGCCTTACATTTAACCGGTACTCAACATATTTTAAATAATTGGAGAAGCGGTAAAGACGATCCTGAAATGAAAGAAGTTTGTGATGAGTTACATAATGCAGGCTTGCAAATATTTATGGATGTGGTTGAACAAGAAAAAGAATGGGCACAATATTTATTTAAAGACGGCTCAATGATTGGTTTAAATGCTGAAATTTTGAATCAGTATATTGAATACATTTCAAATCAACGACTTACGGCTATTGGCTTTGATGCCCCTTTTGATATTAAAAGTAACCCACTGCCATGGATGAACGCTTATTTAGTTAGTGATAACGTGCAAGTTGCGCCACAAGAAACAGAAATATCAAGTTACCTAGTAGGACAAGTAGACTCTACGGTAGCTGCCGATGATTTTGATGATTTTGATTTATAGCGCTGATGTCTTTTAGTATCACTATCGAGGATCGTGAAATATCATTCCTCGAAGAAGATAAAAACATACTAAATGCTTTAGAAAGAGAAAATATTGAATCACATTTTCATTGTCGGGATGGCTTTTGTGGTGCTTGCCGCTGTTCTTTAAAAGAAGGGTCTGTCGAATATAAGCAGTACCCTTTAGCTTATGTGGGCGATAATGAAATACTCACCTGTTGCTCTTATCCTACGTCCAATATTATTATTGAAATAGACTAAGCAATGCTCAAGCAGTAACACACACCTGACGGGTTGCTTTGTTCAATATTTATATCATATTAAACATTCTAACGTCCAAACAACACTATAAAAACCCAAATGCAGACATTAAACTGCGTGCACTTAACAACAAAGAAACCATCACCACAATGCCACCTAGAAGGTTTTGCCACCCGTTATTTTTATAATCACCTAATACATGTGTATTCATGATCCATAATAAAAACAAGGTTACTATCGGTAGTAAAACGCCATTCGCCACTTGCGCAAACCAAATAATGGCAATGGGCTTATAACCTAAACTGGCACCAAGCATACCGAGAAAAAGTATAACAATCCAAATAGCTTTAAAACTGTTTGAGTTTAGGTTTCTATTCAAATTTAAAATACCACTCAAAGCAAAAGCTGCAGCTAAAGGGGCAGTGACTGCAGATGAAATACCTGCAGCAAATAAACCAATGCCGATGAACAAGCTTGCCATATCGCCAAATAGAGGTTGTAGTGAGGGCGCAAGATCTGCAGCAGAGGTTATGGAAACATGTTGACCAAAGAAGGCGGTTGCTGCCGTTGATAATATGGCCATTGAAATCAAACCTCCCAGAGGAATTGAGATCATTAAATCTTTTCGAGCCTCAGGTAGTTGCAAAGGTGATTGCCATTTTTTAGCAACGCTAGCCGCATGTAAAAATAAATTGTAAGGCACAACTGTAGTACCAATTAACGCGATAACGGTTAATGTTGCACCATCAGGAATAACAGGCGTTAACAAACCAGAAAATAAAGCACTCAGATCAGGTTTTGTTAAAATGAAAGTTAAAATAAAAGCAAAGCTCATGATTGCAACTAAGAAAATTAGCGCCTTTTCAATGATTTTATAACTGCCCGTAATTAAAAGTAGAAAAGCCACGCTACCAATTAATAAAGGAAAAATAACATCCATGAAAGGCAACGCCCCGGCAGATTGTTCAAAAAGACTAATAAGCCCTAAACTTGCGCCGGCGATGTTACCGCTTTGATATGCCCCATTACCAACAACAATAGCTGACACCACTAAAAATATAGCAAAAACTCTTAAAATAGGGTTATGGCAGGCATTACGAATATTTTCACCTAAGCCCTGCTGTGTCACTATGCCTAAACGCGCTGTCATTTCTTGTAATATGATCGTGGCAATAACTGAAAACAATAATGCCCACAGCAAACTAAAGCCAAAATCTGCCCCTGCGATAGATGCAGTAATAACAGTTCCGGGGCCAATAAAGGCAGCGGTAACTAAAAATGCAGGTCCTATTTGAGGGCGTTTCATTTACAGCAATTCCTTTGGATAAATAATTTTTAGTTTATTCTTAGTTATTACAACTTAGGTAGGTTTTTGTGATGGTCAGTATAGAATTAATTTTTATGCTTTCGGGCTAGTACTTTAAATTATCTGCAAATTATTTTAATAAAGTCTTATAAACACGAGATCAAAATAACAGGCGAGATAGATGAGAATAACCCCATCTCGATTTATTGACCTAACGGGTATCCCAACAGGATTAATTAACCTATTGATATAGAACTAATCTCGGTAATGAACCATCAACGCACCTGAAACTTTACCCACAGTTACATCTTTAACAAATTGGTAATCAGAATCTTCAAAAAAGGATCTAAACTTGCCAGATGTTGCATATACCGCAACACCTTCGCTATCACCATGCTCTTCAAGAACGGTGTTAACCGCCGCCATTAAATAGTGACCAAAACCGTGATGTTGATGTAGGGGATGAATGGCGACAAACGACAGCATATGGAATTTTTTTAGTGGGACAGCTTCAATAACTTTTTGCTCTTTTTCAATCATTTGTTTAGTACTAAAGTAACCGGCTGTGAGTAACATTTTAAGACGCCAATGCCAGAATCTATCACTACCAACACTATCATCTGGGCTATTTAAACAAGCGACACCCACCATAGACTCACCTAAATACAAGCCAACCATTGGTTGCTTTGCTTGCCAAAAAGCACTTAACTCTTCTCTTATTGATGCTCTTAATCTTTGTTCATAACCTTCTTTATCACTGTTAAATATGTCTAGAAACACAGGGTCATCATGGTAGGATTGAAAAAGCAAAGAGGCAGCTAACTTTAGCTCATCAGCACCCAGATAGGTTGCTCTTATACCAAGATCATTTTCCACCGAAACAGCTTCAGACATATTAAATACTCCAGTTTTATAATAGTTTTTATTTTAACCGAACGTTCACCTTAACAGGTTTTTCAAAAAGAGGTCAAATGAAAATGATTTGTAATTAATAAATAACTAAAACGGTAGAATTGGGGAGGAGAATAGAGAGTAGAGGAGGAAAAGGAGAAGCTCGATGCAGTATGAGCACTGCACCGAGCGTATAACACTATTTTGTCATTATTTTAGTATATGCATCACCATGGCCTGTTTGACTCAGCTCACCATTAACAAATTCTAAATATGTACATTCATCTTTGGTAGTTAAACCATCTTTATGCTTACGTTGAGTACGATAATATAAAACACGAATTGTTTGCTCATTATTTGTATAGGTTTCTGAAAAATCAGAAACACCTAATTTATCTTGCATATCAGCAAAACTTGAACCTAATTGAATTTTGGCTATTTTTTTACGATTTTCATAACTTCTATCTTCACTGCTCATAAAAGAATGATCCACTTCACCATCATTTACTGAAATAACACAGCCAGATAAAGTTGAAACTAAAGGTAATGCAACAAGTAGTGCTAATAATGATTTTTTCATTTTTTACTCCAAATAAAATTATTTTTAGAATGTATCTTCTTGTAAGTTAATAGCAAAAATCAAACCAACAAAGCACATAAAGTTAAGCTATTGATTATATTAAATAAAAAAAACGAACCTAATATAGTACCTGACATGAGTAGCAACATTGGCTAAAATATAGTTAATACTACTAAGCGATTAATCAAAATGACAATAAACGATGAAATTTTAATCTTAGCGAATAAAGCAGCTAATAAAGGTAATAAACCAACCGTAGCTTTGATCAAAGCTAAGTTGAGTAAAAAAGTGCCTTTACCGACAATAATATCAACCTTAAAAACTTGGCAACATGAGCCAAGCTTTACTTCGTTACCTGAGGATAAAAATGTTATTACTGAAAAAAACAATTTGCCAAGTAAAGATGACTCGTTTGAGCAAGGGTTACATGACGAATTAGCGAGTATGAAAAAAGAGATATTGGAATTAAAACATTTAGTGCAACAATTATTAGACCAACATAAAAGCTAATTTATTGATAGCTACATTCCCGTTTAAAAATTCAACATAATGAGAACTTAAAATAGATGCAAGCAAGTCGTTGGCCCCCATCTAAACGACTACGTTTGTTTCACTACCGGCGCTAATGTATTTATAAATTGAACGAGTGAATCAGCCAACTTTTTATGAGGTTTACACCCGACACGTTCAACCCAGACAGAGCCGGTTTCATTGTCAATTGAGATAATCATATCTTCTTCATCTGTCACAGCAAAGAAAAGGGTTATTTCTTGTTTTAACCTTTGTTTCATCAAAACATGACCAATTAAATTCTCTTGCAGCCGTTGAAAGTCATCATTGTTCCAAGCAAATAATAATGTTAACTCTCCGTCTTCACATACAGCATCAAGGCTTTCGCTATATAAAGTGGTAAAGTAAGTTTTAATATCTTGATGTAAACTTAACTCTAATGCTGATTCAACATTTTCAAAATTCAGCCCTTGCTCTTTATCCATATTAACCGGTTGCCAAAAGACTTGTCCTTCAGGTAATAAACTATCCTCACTCTCGCTCTTATCATAAGAAACTTCACAAGGTGAGTGCCATTCATTGTCTTGTTCTATTATGGGTAAGCGGGCATGAGTTTGTTGATGTTGACGAACGTATTGCAGAGCGAAATTTTGTAAAACTGCTACTAAATCAGTTTTAGTTTGATTTGAAGATGTCATCGAATTCGGAGATCCTTTAAAATAGTAATAAATACCCAAACCAGTACATGATTCGTTCAGGCATCCTGAAACTCGCATCTTGAGGTGGTTTGGGTATAATATGATTAGAACGGCAAACAATAGAAATAATTTATGGCACCCTACCAAAATGCAAAAGAACTAAGCAAGTTAACGCTTGGTAAAACTACCGAATATTGCAGTGAATATAACCCAAATTTGTTACAAGCGGTACCAAGAAGTTTAAATAGAAATGATTTATTGCTAGCTAAAAACAGTTTACCTTTTATTGGTGAAGATGTGTGGTACGGCTATGAATTATCTTGGTTAAATGATAAAGGTAAACCCGTTGTTGCTGTAGCAGAGTTTCGTTTTGATTGTACAAGCCCTAATTTAGTTGAGTCAAAATCTTTCAAATTGTACTTAAATAGCTTCAATCAAAGTAAATTTTCTACCTTTAATGATGTAGAAGAAACACTGACTAAAGACTTATCTGTTACCGCAGAAGTTCAAGCAAAAGTAAAATTATTTAATGTTGAGCAATGCCCTGCCCTAGAAATTAAGAAAGCTAATCAAAACATTACCTGCATTGACGAAGAAGACATAACAATAGAAAACTATCAATACCAAGCAGAACTACTTGAACAAGCACAAAAAAATTCACCTTCTGAAATAATTGAAGATAATGTTGTTAGTCATTTATTAAAATCTAATTGTTTGATAACCAATCAACCCGACTGGGCTAGTGTTTATATTAGTTATAAAGGTGCTGCGATAGATCACAGTATTTTATTAAAGTACTTAATATCATTTCGCCAACACAATGAGTTTCATGAGCAATGTGTTGAACGAATTTTTTGTGATCTACAGTCGTATTGCCAGTTAGAAGAATTAACTGTATTTGCCCGTTATACACGCCGGGGTGGTTTAGATATAAACCCTTTTAGGAGCACACACATAAGCTCTGCTCCACAAACTAGAACGCTTAGACAATAAATCAAACAACTAGCTAGTGTCAAAAACAAGGACACTAGCAGTTACTTCCGTAGTATTAGTCTTTTTCTTAAGGCTCTTTTTAGTGGCTTTGCTAGGACTCTTTATTGGCTTTTTTGTTAGGAAAGGTTATTCCTGTCCAGTGTTTAAAGAAAGCCTTTTGTTCATTACTAACGTTTTCCACTGGTACTATTTTTAATTTGTTTTTAGGGATTTCGCCTAAAATAATCATCCGTGTAACTAATTCATCACGGCGGAAAAAAGTAACACTCATTCGGTCATTTGGCATAAAGTTTTTAAGTCGTGTACTAAGGTCTTTATCAGCCATACGTAAAGCATCAACAGCAACAATAATATCTTCTAATGTTAAACCGGCCTGCCATGCAGGGCTATTTTTTTCAACATGAGTTACTTGTAAACCATTAGTCACTTGTTTGGTTTCAATACCCGTCCAAGCCACTTTTTTATCTTTTTCTCCGTAAGACATAGTTAAACCGGCTTTAGATAACAATGCATTAAAATCGACTTTTGTATAACCATGAATATTTTCTTGCCACCATGCTTGATAGCTCTCATTAGTGACCTCTTTTAGAATAGTTAATAGGTCTTTTTCATCAAAACCTTGGGGAAGTTTATAGTTTTGATAAAGTGAATTATGCACATCTCTATAGCTTTTTTCTAACGCCGTATTTTCCATAATTGAAAAATCTAACAACCATGACACTAAAAAACCCTCAGAATAAATATTGACGCTATGGTTATTACCATAATCACCACCCTCTTCTAACCATTTATTAAAGCTTGCTTGTGCTATTGTTTGACTTTGCCTTCCTGGTTTATGAATGTAGCCCGTAATTCGCTTTGCTAAGCTTTCTAAGAACTCCTTACTGGACATTAAATCGCCGCGAAGTAATAATTGATTTTGTAAATAACTCGTTGAACCTTCGCTTAACCAAAGCAAGGTGGAGTAATTTTCTTTTTGATAATCGTAAGGCACTAAACCTTTAGGTCGATACTGTTTTACATTCCAAGTGTGTACAAATTCATGAGCAGCCGTTGAAATAAACCGCAGATAGTCTTTTCTTTCTGAAAATTTAAAACGAGAGGTTTGTATTATGGTTGAATTCAAGTGTTCTGTAGCACCGCGGGCACCACTGGTTGCATGCACCATAAAGACATAACGCTTAAAGGGATAACCTTGCCAAATATGCTTACTTTGTTGCACTAGCATTTTCAAATCTTCTACCATTTTAGTGCTATCGTAATTTCCTTTGCCCCAAATAACTAATTCATAATCACGACCTTCAACACTAAACTGGTGATGTTCATTCACGCCCGTTTCAATAGGTGAATCAACTAAAACGTCATAGTTTTCAGCAACAAATTGATGAGAATTATCTCCTTTATCTAGTCCTGACACACTACGCCAATTTGCTGGAACATTTAAATTAACGACATGCTTTTGATCACGAACAACCTCGGTATACATAACGACAGTTGATGCATCGATAAAAGCATGGCTGTCATCAATATGCCGTGTTCTTTGACCTAACTGGTTAGCATACACTTGGTAACTAATCTGAACATTTTTATTTAAAGTACCTTGCACCTGCCAAGTATCTTTATCTGACTTTTTCCAAGAAAGTTCATTACCTTGACTGTCTGTAGCTGAAAACTCACGAATACCATTAGCCAGATTGATAATTTGGTATCGACCAGTTCGCCAAGTAGGCAAATGAAAGTTCACTTGCTCTGTCGCAAACTTTTCATAGCTAATTGTTATTTTGGCATAATGATGCTGCGGTTGGTCAATTGTAATATCAACTGAAACATTGGCTTGTACGCCTGCAATATAAAAAATAGCAAGGAGCATGAAAGACGTTCGAAATAAAAGCGATATTTTAGCCATTTTCAACTAAACTTCCTTTAGAATTAGAAATGAGATTGCTATAGTTTAACGAGTTAAAGTATTTTAAGTAAGAAAAAAGCTCAATTTAGACAATATATCCTCCTTTTTATATAAAGTGGCTAACAATCTTATTGATTATGTTGTAAATTATCATGTACAAGAGTAAGGACATTATTGCTTTTCGCTATATGCTATGAATGACAAACACAAGGATTATCATTTTAAATGACTACTAAAACTGTAGCTGCAAGCCAAGTGCAGGTACTAAAGACTAAGTTAAATGCCGCAATAGAATCTAAATCATTACTTGAAGAAGATTTTAGTGCACAATCAAGTATGTTAATACAGTTTATTAACAAATTGTCTCAAGTCTCAAAAGGTATTAATTTAAAGTTGGACAACCGTCTAGCTCAACTTAGGGCGTTGTTAACTAAATCGGCCCCTATTGCTGATTTAGAAGTGAAAATTGCCGAAATATCAAAACTGTTACAAACTCACACAGTCACTAACGAGCAAAACATTACTCGTTTACATGAACAATTTAATAACGCAGGGCAAAGCTTACAAAAAATTAATGGCCTGCCAAACGATTTGCGCCGACAGCTTCGAACTTTACTCAAAGAAACGCAATCGACTAAAGACAGCCTTATTCAATATATTCCATTATTAAGTCAACTTTTAGCGCTTTATGATACATCCTTACGTGCAAAAGTAGATATTCCTGCTGGCGGGTTATTATCAGCAAACTTACAGACTACTAAAAACAACGACAGCACTAATGAAAGCAGTTCAAATGTAAATAGTGTGCTCATTGAGCAAGTCTCAACATGTTTAACTAAACTGCACTTATCAACTCAGCACACCAAAGAACTATTAGAAATAAATAAAAAATTATTAAACGACACAACGAATGATGATGTATTAAAACACTTTATTGAAATTTTTGATGTAATAGTTGCTGATTTACAAAATGAACGAGACAGCGCAAAAAGTTTTTTAAACAATTTAAGCGAAACATTAACCACAGTACAAAGTGCAGTTAAAAAGACCTTGTCAACTTGTAAAGAAGCGCAGCACACTAACGACGAAATCAACGAACGACTTCAAGAACAGCTACTAGAGATGACAGGTACGGTAAAAAAGGCCATGTCATTAGATCAAGTAAAAGTAGATATTAACGGCAAATTAAAGAATATAGCTCAAACACTTGAAGAAAAGACAACGTTCGAACAGCAAAATCAACAAGCGTTAGCTAGTCAATTAAATGATATGGCTAAAAAAGTAGAAAAACTGGAAGAACAAAGCCAAGAGTTTGAAGCAAAACTTGCTGAACAGCAGCGTAAAAGCATGCAGGATGCTTTAACCAAATTAAGTAATAGAGCTGCCTTTGACGCATATTTCACTCAGTCTTTAGTTCGCTTTCACCATAAACCTTTTGATTTATCACTAATAGTCATTGATATTGATGACTTTAAAAACATTAATGATACCTATGGGCATACGGCGGGCGATAAAACCTTACAAGTGATAGCAAATACGATACAAAAGAAAGTAAGTAAGGATGCCTTTGTTGCCCGTTATGGTGGTGAAGAATTTGTACTCATTTATACACATCAAACTCAAACAGCATTGGTCAAAGAGTTGAACCTGATAAACAAAAGCATTGCTCGCTTACCTTTTAAGTTTAAAAGCAATAAGGTAAGTATTACCTTATCTATAGGGGCTACTCACATAACAAAAGAAGATAATATTCATACTGCTTTTGAACGGGCAGACCAAGCGATGTATCAAGCAAAAGCAAAAGGAAAAAACCAAGTTATTTATTCAAAATAGCTACTTAAGTCCGCATTGGCAATAAAGGAGTTCACTATGCATACTCAGCTTAACCCTGTCGGAAACATGAACATTCTATCACAAGCTGAAGTTGATCAACTTCAGCAATCATCCACTAGTGAACTTTATAACCTCTATAGAAACTGCTCTCTTGCTGTACTTAATGCAGGAAGTCATACTGATGATGCTGAAGTTATATATCAACAATATGAAAATTTCTCTATCGAAGTGCTCAGGCGCGAGCGTGGTGTAAAAATAGATCTAAAAAACCCACCTAAACACGCCTTTGTCGATGGGAAAATAATTCGAGGTATTCGAGAACATCTATCCGCGGTGATGCGCGATATATTATTTATTAATAACCGCTATCAAAATATGTACTGTATGCCAGATTCATTAACTGATGCTACTTTTGCTATATTGAGAAATGCTAATGCTATTTTACCCGAAACAGAGCCACGTTTGGTTACTTGCTGGGGCGGTCACTCGATTAAACACAATGAATATAAATATACTAAAGCCGTTGGTTACCAATTAGGGCTTCGCTGTTTTAATATTTGTACTGGTTGCGGCCCTGGAGCAATGAAAGGCCCAATGAAAGGCGCAACCATAGGCCATGCAAAACAACGAAATAAAGAAGGTCGATACCTTGGTTTAACAGAGCCTAGCATCATTGCAGCTGAGCCACCTAACGCTATAGTAAATGAACTAGTCATAATGCCTGACATTGAAAAGCGTTTAGAAGCCTTTGTTAGAATGTCACATGGAATCATCATTTTCCCGGGTGGAGCAGGTACTGCTGAAGAACTGCTTTATATTTTAGGTATTTTATTAAATGAGGAAAACAGCAACCAAATTCTGCCTATTGTATTAACAGGGCCAAGTAGTGCTAGTGACTACTTTGCAGAAATAGATGCCTTCATTGGCGCAACATTAGGTGAAAAAGCTCAATGTCTTTATAAAATAATTATAGATGATGAAGAACAAGTAGCCCTAGTTATGTCTCAAGGTTTAGAAAAAGTTCTTACCTACAGAAAAGAAACCGGCGATGCTTTTCATTTTAACTGGTCTTTAGTTATCGAAAGTGACTTCCAACAGCCATTTGAGCCAAACCATAGCAACATGTCTGCATTAAATATTAGCCATGAACTTTCAACCGCTGAACTTGCCGCTAACCTACGCAGGGTGTTTTCTGGTATTGTTGCTGGTAATGTTAAATCTGGTGGTATAAAAGCAATTAGAGAGCATGGTCCTTTTCAAATATCCGGAGACAAAAAAATAATGACATTAATGGACAAATTACTCGCCTCATTTGTTAGCCAACAGCGAATGAAATTACCCGGTAGTAAATACATACCATGCTATAGAGTAATAGAGGGATAAAAGTGTCAGCTCACCTAGTACTCATTGATGCCTTAAATTTGATCAGACGTATTTATGCTGTGCAAGAGCGTCCATTTGTTCAAAGTAAACATCAATTAGATGGCGAATTATCGACAAAAACACAACAGCAAGTATTGTTTAATACTCAAAAAGCATGTGTTAAAGCACTAGACAATATATTAAAGCACCAACAGGCAAGTCATGCTCTTGCTGTCTTTGATAGCCAAAAACCCTGTTGGCGATACAAACTTTATCCTGATTATAAAAAAGGTCGGAAGAAGATGCCTTCATATTTGGCAGAACAATTGCCCAATATCCAAGATGGCTTTCTAGAGCTAGGTGTCGATTCTTTGATTTCTGAAGAAGATGAAGCAGACGATCTGATCGCAACATTAGCAACGAAAATGGCATTACATGGTCAGCATGTCACTATCGTTTCTACGGATAAAGGCTTTTTATCACTTTTAAGTCCACATGTTCATATCTATGACTACTTTAATCGTCGTTATTTAGATGACGAATACGTGAAAGAAAAGTTTGATATAAAACCTGCACAATTAATTGATTTGTGGTCATTAACAGGTGATAACACCAATAAAATTCCGGGTGTGGCGGGTATAGGACAAATAACTGCTGCAAATTTACTTAATGAACATGGCTCAATCACGGCTATATTACAAAGTGGCAATATAAAATCGGCTGTACAAGAGAAACTAAACGGCTGTGAAGAACAAATAACCTTGAGTAAAAAACTGCTTACTCTAAAACCAAATATTCCTCTAGGCTTTAATCTTAAAGATATTAGACTAGAACAATCAACCGAACAGCCAAATATTACACAAATTTATCCACAGACACTTTAAAAAAAGCCAATAACTAGTTATCATTTAATTAACAACTTATGTTAGCGAAACATAAACATATAAATAGTCGGAACAACAATGAATAGAAAAGTTATCACTCGTATTATCCTTGCTTTAGCTGCCTACGGCATTTTTGTTTTATTAGTTATGTCATTCTACGATGACAGCCCTGAAAAGATGCAATGGAAAGATAGAGAGGCATACAACCGACAATTTATTGCAAAACTGCAATTAGAACAATTCACTTTTGAGCAAGCCATTACAACGCTGGGTAGTCCGGACATCACCGAAGCAAGAAAAGTCGCTGACAATAAGTATCAAGTGATGTTTTATCGTACACAGCACGTTAAATCTGATGGCATTACAACTCAAGACGAATGTACATTTTTATTATTTGTAAACGGAGTCCTTGAAGAAATAGGCTTAGGTGACAATTACCCTGAAAACTGGGGGATCATTGAAAATCACCCGTAACGCCCCTCACCTATCATTAAATCAAAAGTATAGACTAAAGTAACCTTGATGCAGACCAAGTTAGCATCTAAAATCATTTGTTAAGCTATGCTTATACCCAAGCTACTTCATGGTGCTTGGGTACATAGGCGCTCAAAATAAGTAGTTCAAGGTAAAAGCTTTCAAACTCGCTTACCAAACATTTACATGATATAAAGCGCACCATAAGCACTAAACAGACCACTTAGCTGCTCTAACATTATGTCAAAGCATAAAGTTTAACTACTGTTTAGCTCATTAAAGCTAAATGTATATCTTCTATTACAAGGTAATAAATATGACCAAGCAAACTATCACAGTAATCCCAGGCGACGGAATTGGCCCAAGCATCATTGAAGCAACAATTAAAGTTTTAGATAAAGCCGGTTGTGATTTTAATTATGAATTTGCTGATGCTGGTTTAACCGCGTTAGAAAAGCACGGTGAATTAGTACCACAAGAAACAATGGACCTTATTGAAAAAAATAGAATAACCTTAAAAGGTCCGTTAACTACTCCGGTAGGTGAAGGTTTTACGTCAATAAACGTCACGTTACGTAAGCAATTTAAGTTATACGCAAACCTTCGCCCCGTATTGTCATTTAAAGGCACTAAAGCACGTTACGAGAATATTGATATTTTAACCGTACGTGAAAATACTCAAGGCATGTACTCTGGTGTTGGCCAAGTAGTTTCTGAAGACGGTACACAAGCTGAAGCAATGAGTATTATTACACGTGACGGTGCTGAAAAAATATTAACTTTTGCTTATGAAACTGCACGAAAAGAAGGACGCAAAAAAGTCACCGCTGTCCATAAAGCTAACATCTTAAAATCAACTTCAGGTTTATTCTTAAAAATTGCTCGTGAAGTAGCAGCTCGTTACCCTGATATTGAGTCAACAGAAATGATTGTTGATAACTGTTGTATGCAGTTGGTAATGAACCCTGAACAGTTTGACGTTATTGTTACCACAAACCTTTTTGGTGACATCTTATCTGATCTTTGTGCTGGTTTAGTTGGCGGTTTAGGTATGGCACCAGGTGCCAACATTGGAGAAGACTGTGCAATTTTTGAAGCCGTACATGGCAGTGCTCCAGATATTGCTGGCAAAAACTTAGCTAACCCTACCTCGGTAATTTTAGCTGCTTTGCAAATGCTTGAATATTTAGAAATGAGTGACAAAGCAGAAAAAATCAGAGCGGCTCTAATTGACGTAATAGCCAGTGGCGATCGTACTACCCGTGATTTAGGTGGTACTCATGGTACAACTGACTTTACTGACGCTCTGCTTGATCGTTTATAATATTTTAAAAAATGAAAGTTGAAATTTAATCAATAAAAAAGCAGCTAGTTACTCACTCGCTGCTTTTTTATTTACATGCTCTTTTTATTTTTTGTCTTGTGGGATTGGAGACAATAAACGCGCATGCACTGTAATTTCTTCTCTATCGTAATACAAATGTTTAGCATACAACTCATACTTTACTTTATGTTCGCTAAAAGCATCCTTAATCGTTTGTAAGTCGTCAGTTACCTGTTGATACCGCCCTTTCATCGGCAATTTCAAGTTAAACATTGCTTCTTTACAGTAGCCATTTAATAACCACTCGCTCATTAACTTAGCAACACGTTGTGGTTTTTCAATCATGTCACAAACAAGCCAGTAAACATTTTGCTTCATTGGCACGTATTTAAAACCATCCATCATTTTATGCTTAACTTGTCCTGTCTCCATCAAAGATTCAGCCATAGGGCCATTATCAATGGCTGTCACCATCATCCCTCTGCGCACTAGTTGATATGTCCAACCGCCGGGTGCCGAGCCTAAATCAACAGCATGCATGCCCGAAGTTAAACGGGTATCCCATTCATCACGAGGAATAAAATGTAAAAAAGCTTCATCAAGCTTTAAAGTTGAACGACTTGGTGAAAGGTTTGGAAACTTAAGGCGCGGGATTCCCATAACGTGAGAAGAGCTATTATGCGCTAATGAAAAGCCCAAAATAACTTCCTGTCCAGAAAGGAAAAGCGCATGTAACACTGAGCCTCCTTTTTCCGCATCAAAACTGTCATTTTTTCCGGTAAGCACCTTTGCTTTACGCAAGCCCTGACGAAGTGGCACAGCAAGTTTACGACAAAATTTACTTAAGGATTTACCATCATTGGTATCAGACATTTCCATGCGTAGTTCATCATACTGATACTCATTGCCTAACGCCTCTACAATCGTTTCAACACGGTTATAATCTGGTAGGTCAATTTTTTCAGTGAGCGTCACAAACCATTGTCTAGCAAAAATAAGGCGTTTAAGGGGAAGATTTTTAATCAAAGCTTCACCATGCTCAGAGTCATGTAGATGAAAAAAAACCAAACCTTGATTCTTTTTTAATTCTAAATAGCCATACGTTTCATTCCATGTCGCTTTTTCTTGAATTTCAGCTCCGCATTCCTTTTCAAAGCCCGGTCGACAATACAATACAATAGAAGTCATAAGTTGTTTTTACCTTCAATTGACAATAACAACCAAGCCACCGCCAATGATATTCCGCCAAATGGCGTCAGTTTTGCCATAAAAGCAAAACTGAAAAATGTTTTAATATAAATGCTGCCGCTAAAACACAAAATACCGACAAAAAAGGCGATACAAGCAGCTAACAATACTTTAGATGGGGCTCGAACAGATAAGTTAGTTATAGCCCAAACCAGTGCTACTAACAAAGCCAACGTGTGAAATAGCTGGTATTGCAGCGCTGTTTTTAATGTTGATTGCACATTTATAGGTAGCGCTTGCCCTGCGTGAGCGAGCCAAGCGCCGAATAGTACAGAAAAGCAACCACTAACGCCAACAAAAATCATCAAATATTTAACTACCCGACTCTTATAATAAGTGGTTTCAGTCATGATTAACTTTTTCCTGAATAAATTGAGCAATTGCATGTACTGAACTTTCCATATGCTGTTGATGAGTAAAGCCCGACTTGACTCTGGGTTTTAAACTATGGTCGCCATCAGCTAGAAACACATAACGACACAGATTTGAGACCTCGTAGTCCTTAATTTCAACTTGAGAGCCTAAAGTATCTCGCTCCCCCTGAACAATTAAAATAGACTTTTGTGTGTTTTGTAATGGTTCTAAGCGTAGTTTTTCTGTTTTTTTCGGCGGATGAAATGGATAACCTAAACAAAACACACCTTGAATGACTTTTGAAACCTCATCATTTCCAACAATGGTTGCTGCAACTCGTGATCCCATTGATTTACCACCAATGAATAAAGGCAATGTTTCTTTGTTATCTTCATTCTCGATAAAATTATTAACAACCCTTTCATAACACTCAATCAATTTAGGCATCCTATCGGGTGGATAACGTTTACCTAGCTCAATTCGTTTATCCATAAAAGGAAAATTAAATCTTAAAACATTTATATTAGCTTTATTTAATAAAAACGTGATCTGCTCCATAAACTCATGATGCATATCAGCACCCGCGCCATGTGCAAAGATAATTTGCGCAATTGGGTTATCTACATTATTGATTATTTGGTTTGTTAGTTTAGCTTCTATTGTATCAGTCATGCCCTACCCTAATTGTCCGTTGGTGATTTGTTCTTGCTCAGCGGCAACCATATCAAGTAACCAGTCTCGAAACGCTTCTATTTTCCCAACATCTTTTTGAGTTTCACGGCAAACAACAAAGTAAGCATTTTTACTAACCAACACATCATTGAATGGACAAATCAAACGACCTGAATCAATATCAGGCTGAGCCAATACACTATAAGCTAACGCCACTCCTTGCCCATATAACGCTGCTTGCACTACCATAGCAGAGTGACTAAAAATAGGACCATGATTAACATTTATGCCTTTAACCCCTACCTGCTTAAACCAGCGTTTCCAGTCTTTACGGGAAGTGTCATGTAACAAGGTATGATATTGCAAATCATCTAAAGACAACAATGGCGGTTTGCCACTTGCTGCATTTTCTTGCAATAACAATGGTGAGCATACTGGAATGAGATATTCTGTTTGTAATTTATCAGCATGAATGTTTGGCCAACTGCCTCGACCATAATAAATAGCGACATCAACATCCTCGGTTAAAGAGTTTTCAGCTTGATCTACTGCTTTTATTCTTACATCAATATCAGGATGTAAGGCATTAAATGCACTTAACCTAGGTACTAACCACTGTATAGCAAAACTTGCCTGTGAACTAACCGTAATAGCGCCTTTTGCACCACGGGCTAATAACTTTTCTGTTGCATCATGTAGTGAGTTAAAAATATCTTTTATATCGAGGTAATACGACTGTCCTTCCTCAGTTAAAAGCAAAGAACGATTTTTTCGCATAAACAATTTTATCGCCAAATGCTCTTCCAAAGCTTTTATTTGATGACTAACTGCTGCTTGTGTTACAAATAACTCTTCTGCTGCACGGGTAAAACTCAGCTGTCTCGCTGAAGCTTCAAATGCGCGCAATGCGTTTAATGGTGGGAGTCTACTGGCCAAAACACACCTTTTCCTTATTAATATAAAAACAAGTTAACTGACTAAACAGTTAAAAACATAGCATAACAATTATCCATTAGTTTTTCTAATGAATAACATTATTATTTGTCATTTTTAATTTGAAGCGCTCTTGGGTATTATAGCAACCGTAGATGAAGGACATCATCTCAAGGCTCTAAAGTAAATAGGCATAGGCTGTGTCACCCAACCCACAGCTTATGTTTTACCAAATAGAACAAGCGCGAGAAAAGTCCTAATAAATCTACCCGGAAGTAAATTATTTATTATTAGGTAACATTTAGGAAAAAACATCATGAAAAATACTAACGCATACTCTTACAAATTAGCTGTTGTGGCAACATCTCTCGTTATGGCTTATTTCACTTCAGGCATCGTTTCAATTGCCCAAGCAAGTGAATTAGTTAAAGTAGAGCCGGTTAAGCATATTGAATTAATGCAAGAAGCCAAAGATAGCTTAAAATTATCATTTTCAACTTTAGTGATCAATAACGATTTCAACAATAGCAATACTGACTCAATTATTGCTAAGCAAAAAATGGCTGTTAATGAAAATAAAACAGTAACGTTGACTAAAACCACGCTTATCAGTGAATAACTTGAATAGGTTATTCATCAAAAAATGCTCGCACATTTTAAGCAAAGGTAAAAACTAAAAAAGCTGTCCATTGACAGCTTTTTTTGTGCTTAAGAATAAGTAGAATGTTACGTTTACATTAATGTGACTGAGTGTGTTTGTACTCAGTGTCCTAGCCTTTTAAGGTTAGTCAGTAACGAGTGGTTCAAAACTTTTCACTAAATCATCAATTGCTTTCATTTGTGCCAAGTATGGCTCTAGCTTATCAAGTGGTAATGCACATGGACCATCACATTTTGCAATAGCTGGCTCTGGATGTGCTTCAATAAACAGACCTGCAATTCCTATCGCCATACCACTGCGCGTTAACTGAGCAGCCTGAGCGCGTCTACCGCCAGCACTATCACTACGACCACCTGGCTTTTGCAATGCATGGGTTGCATCAAAAATAACCGGCGCATAGTTACGCATTTCATCCATGGCTAACATATCAACCACAAGATTGTTGTAACCATAACAACTACCGCGTTCACAAAGAATGATATTTTCATTGCCCGCTTCACCGAACTTATTAATAATATGCTTCATTTCATGAGCGGCTAAAAACTGAGGTTTTTTCACATTGATCACAGCGCCCGTTTTAGCCATCGCTACCACTAAGTCTGTTTGTCTAGCCAAAAAGGCTGGCAATTGAATAACATCAACGACCTCACTTACGGGTTGTGCTTGGTAGGGTTCGTGAACATCAGTAATAATTGGCACATTAAACGTTGATTTGATTTCTTCAAATATTTTCAAACCCTCATCTAATCCAGGACCTCTGTATGAGTGCACTGAAGAACGATTAGCCTTATCAAATGATGCTTTGAACACATAAGGAATATTTAACTTTTGCGTGATTTCAACATAGTGCTCAGCAATTCTCATCGCTAAGTCACGTGATTCAAGCACATTCATGCCACCAAATAAAACAAACGGCTTATCATTGGCAACGTCAATACCACTAACGGAAACTGATTTTATTGTCATAATTTTTCCAAATTCACCCCTTAAAGTTCAGGGTTTGATTCTATTATGTGTTAGCAATGAAGTAACTAACACTGTTCTATTGTTCGGGTAATAGCTCAACTTTAAGCTGTAATGTTCAATTAAAAGAAAAAAGCACGGAGTTGATGACTATCAATGAGTACTTTTGACGCATGAATTGGGCAATACAGCAACAAGATGAGTTGTTATTAACTTCCAATAATCCTTAACAACTGCCCACAAATCCACGCCATGTAAGTTCCTAGGGCATAGCCTAATACGGCTAACAATACGCCAACAGGTGCTAAGGACGGGTGAAATGCTGAAGCAATCACAGGCGCTGAAGCCGCACCGCCAATATTAGCTTTACTACCAACGGCTAAATAAAATATTGGCGCTTTAATCATTTTACCTACAATAAAGAGTAGTGCCACATGTACAAGCATCCAAATTAGCCCTATTACCATATATTTAGGTGCTTCAACAATTTGGGAAATATCCATATGTAAACCAATTGTCGCTACCAATATATAAAGAAAACTACTGCCTACTTTTGACGCACCAACGGCTTCTAATTGCCTAACTTTAGTAAAAGACATAATCAAGCCGACGGTAGTAACCAAGACAATAATCCAGAATAATTTACTGTGCAGACTAAATTTTTCTAGTTCTGGGTAATTAACTTTAAAAAACGGTACTAAAAAGTCTGCCGCTAAATGGGCAAAGCCCGCTGCGCCAAATGCTATAGCGATAATAAACATAAAGTCTTTGAGCTCAGGACGCCTTGCATGGTCACGCTCAAACGCTTCAACTTTTTCAATTAGCTTATCAATGCCTGACGTATCGGCACCACTTTTGGCATCAATACGCTTATGGTTCGCGGCGAAATAAAGTAAGCAAGCCATCCAAAGGTTTGCAACAACTATATCGACAGTTACCATAATGGTAAATATTTTTCCATCCGCGCCATAAATTTCTTTCATGGCAAGCATATTTGCGCCGCCACCTATCCAACTTCCGGCTAACGCAGCCATACCGCGCCATACCGCATCAGGGCCAGTAACACCGATTAGCTCAGGCCAAATGGCTGATATTGCTAACAAGGCAATGGGTCCACCAATAACAACACCAACGGTTCCGGTGATAAACATAATCAAAGCTTTGCTACCCAGCGCTGTAATGGCTTTTAGATCAATACTTAATGTTAGTAATACTAGGCAAGCGGGTAACAAATAATATTTAGCCACATCATCAACTTGACTAACTTCAGCGCTGACAATCCCAAAAGTATTAAGTAATGACGGTAATAAGTAGCATATTAATAATGCCGGAACATATTGATAGAATTTTTTCCACACGGGGTGTTGGCTATTAGAGCTATAAAAAACAAAGCCTAAAATTATTGCTAATAAACCTAAGACAGTTGCGTCATTGGTTATTAGTGGCGTAGCTAGTGATGCAGACATCTATTTTCCTATTATTTTAATTCTTATTATAAGTAGCTTAACTATAAATTAATGAAAAGTGGGTTCACTTAACGTTATATTATCGAGTTGAATTTTTAATAGTTGTGCTGCGGGATCTTTCGGACACTGCTCAACAAAATAACGATAATCATCAACCGCCACTTTAAAGCAATCTAACTGGTGAAGCAAAAATCCTCTATCACGACGTTGTAGAGGATCGTCAGGATTTAATGACAATAGTAAGTCAACGCACAATAAAGCCTTATCAAATAACTGTTCACGTATTAACGCGCTTTTTAGTGAGCTTAAGTACTCTACTAATATGGCTTGGCGATTCATATCCATTAATTCATGTTGACTCGGATCGCCATCTAAATCATCAAGACGTAAATCTAGCTCATGCCAATTTAAAGACTCTCCGGTTACTGCGTCAAAGATAATGGCATATTTATCATCACAATTGATCCGCACCATGACTTTACTGGGAACAAAAACTAAATCTGCAACAAAGCCACAAGCATTGACTATTTCACACACAAATGTTGCTTTGACTATGGGTGACATTAAGCGTTGATTCAAGCTAGACGCTATTTTAAACGATTTCACCGGCCAATACATTTTATGATTATCAATAAAAAGATGTTGATAAAAAAGCTCATTCAATAAAATTTCAGCTTGCTCTAACGGAGACTCTATTTCAGCTATAACGGCCTGACACTGTTCAATAATAGTTTCTAAACTATTAAATGATAGTTCACCGTTTGCTACTTGCTCATCAGCTTTATCTACCTGAAAAATATATTCTTCAAGCAATACTAATGTTTGTAATAAATCTTTTTCTTGAGACTGAAGCTCGGATAATAACAGTGTATTCATAAATTTTTAATGATTCTTAATGGCTAAAATTATAAGAAGAACATTGGCTCACGAGTCATTGCCAAGCGAACAATCAGCATAACCCAGCCCATAGCACCTAAATAGCCGATAATTTGCATCGACCTATTTCTGGCAAGTTTTAAGGTGTAATAGCCAGTAAAAATATACGCGATTACTGCTAATAGCTTTTCACCTAACCATAACTGCTCTATGGGGTTCATTGAATATTGCACCGCCATGATTACACCAAGTGATAGCAATAAAGTATCAATGACATGCGGCGCTATCTTTACCCACTTTGCTTGTAATTTTTCTGAATTGGCTAATAGCCAAATAAAACGTAAAGTAAATAAACTAATACTGAGTACCGCTAAGGTCATATGTAGATGTTTAAACATTGTTAACTCCTTCTATTGTTATTGTTATTGTTATTGTTATTGTTATTTTGTGATATTAGTTCTGGAATATAGCCCAAGTAATGCGTTCATGACCATTTAAGTCTTGCTCAGTTTGTGAGTTTTCATAACCTAAAGCAGTTAATATTGCTCGAACAGCGTGCCCTTGTTCAAAACCGTGTTCAAAAAACAACTTGCCTTTGGCAGATAAAAAAGCTCTGGCAACATCAGCAATATGCTTTATATCGGCTAAACCTTTTTCATCCGCAATCAAAGCTGATTTGGGCTCAAAACGTACATCACCTTGGCTTAAGTTTTCATCATTGCTATCAATATACGGTGGATTTGAAACAATCACATCAAATTTTTTATTAGCACCAACTTGAGCAAACCAGTCACTTTGAAAAATATTGACTTGCTCTAAATTAAGGCATTTGGCATTACACTTTGCAAGTTGCACGGCATCCGCATTAAAATCAATAGCATCAATGTGCCATGTTGAGTTTTCACTAGCCAATGCTAAAGCAATGGCGCCAGTGCCTGTACCTAAATCAAGGCAGCTAATATTTTTTTTGCCTTGATATTGCTCAAGTACCAGTTCAACTAAGGTTTCAGTGTCTGGTCGAGGAATAAGTGTCGCGGTAGAAACCTTTAAAGGCAGTGACCAAAATTCTTTTATACCAATAATGTAGGCGATAGGCTCACCTTGAATACGGCGAACGAGTAATTGCAAGAAGTGAAGTAACTGCTTATTGTTAAGCAATTTATCAGGCCAAGTAAGTAAATAACTACGCGCTTTATCGAGTACAAAACAGAGTAATATTTGTGCATCAAGTTTGGCGCTATCAGAATTTTCTTGTAGCAACAGTTGAGCCTGCTTAATTAAATTGGCGATAGAGTTATCACCAATTAATCTCAGCCGATAATTTTTAAGAAACACATCTTTATTCACAAAATCACTCAAAAAACTATTCTACACCTTAATGCTGTTCGGCAAGCTCAGCTAATAGATCTGCTTGATTTTCTTGCATAATCGGCTCCATAATTAATTGCAAGCTACCTTCCATAATCTCATTTAAGCGATAAAGCGTTAAATTAATACGGTGATCGCTCATGCGTCCTTGTGGAAAGTTGTACGTGCGAATGCGCTCAGATCGATCACCACTGGCGACCAAGTTACGACGAGAGGATTCTTCTTCGCTACGGCGTTTTTCATCTTCAGCTTGTTGTAAACGCGCTTGCAAAACAGACATAGCTTGCGCGCGGTTTTTATGCTGTGAGCGTTGATCTTGACACTCAACGACAACACCTGATGGTATATGGGTAATACGTATTGCAGAATCTGTTTTGTTTACATGCTGCCCACCGGCACCCGAGGCGCGGAAGGTATCAACTTTCAAATCGGCTTTGTTAATTTCAATAGCATCTGATTCTGGTATTTCAGGCATCACAACAACGGTACAAGCAGAAGTGTGCACTCGACCTTGTGACTCAGTTTGAGGAACGCGTTGCACGCGATGACCACCAGATTCAAACTTCATGTAACCATAAACGCCTTCGCCGTTAACTTTCATGATTAACTCTTTATAACCGCCTTGTTCGCTTTCATTGCTATTCATTATTTCAATTTTCCAACCTCGCTTTTCAGCATAACGGCTGTACATTCTAAATAAATCACCTGCAAATATAGCGGCTTCATCACCACCGGCGCCAGCACGAATTTCTACAAAACAGTTATTATCGTCATTAGGGTCGCGAGGCAATAATAAAATTTGTAATTCATCAGCTAATGCAGCGACCGATTTTTTAGATTCTTTAAATTCTTCTTGCGCCATTTCGCGCATATCAGGATCTTCATCTTTTAGCATTGATTCTGCAGCAGCAAAATCATCCTCGGCACCTTGATAGTTTTTAAACACAGCAGTGACTTCGTCCAAACGCTTAAATTCTTGAGATAAGGTACGAAACTTGTCTTGATTGCTAATAGTTTCAGGATCGGATAATAATGCTTGGACTTCCTCAAAACGTTCAACTAACGCTTCAAGTTTGTGATAAACGGACGATTTCATTAAATAATCTTTCTTTTAAAGGAGTTAGTAAAGGAGTAATTAAACTAGGAAAAACTAAACTGGCGCTATTCTAGCACAATGGGAATTTATACATAGTCAAAGCTTCGACTATTCAATAATGACAAAATAATTTTTATGAAAGTGATTAATCAGAGCTATCAATATTAAAAATATCACGTAGATAAATTAATTTGTCTAGTTCGCCACCTTGGGCAGCCGATTGTAATGCACTTGTAGGCGCATGCATAAACTTATTAGTAAGCTTTGTTGCCAGTTCACCAATAACGGCTTCAGAGTTTTTACCGCTTTTTAATTGCGCCAATGCTTTTTCAAGTAATTGATCTCGTTCACTTAAGCACTGTTTTCTAAAATTAATTACTGTATCTTGAGTATTTAAACCCCGAAGCCATGACATAAAACTGTCTGACTGGTTTTCAACAATACTCTCAGCTTCAACGGCGGCTTTACGACGGCTTTCCATATTTTGGGCAATGATACTTTGCAGATCATCTACGGTATATAAAAACACATCATCTAGGTCGCCAACCTGCTCTTCAATATCACGAGGAACAGCTAAATCAACCATAAATATAGGCTGATGACGACGTTTTGTTAATGCTTGTTCTACCATACCTTTACCAATAATAGGTAACGTAGAAGCCGTTGAACTAATGACAATATCAACTTTTGCCATGTGCTCTGGAATTTGTGCCAAGGTAATAACATCAGCACCTATTTGCTTAGCCATACTTTCCGCACGCTCTATAGTGCGATTAGCAACAGTAATTTTACCGACCTTATTTTCATATAAGTGCTTAGCAACAAGTTCGATAGTTTCACCGGCACCAACCAATAACACTTTAGTTTTTTCAAGACTCGCAAAAATATGCTTGGCTAAATTAACACTGGCAAAAGCAACAGAAACAGCACTTGCACCAATTTCAGTTTCAGTGCGCACTTGCTTAGCAACACCAAAAGTACGTTGAAACAGTCTATCCATTACTAACGCCATAGAGCCTGCAGCTTTTGCATGGCTATAAGCTTGCTTCATTTGGCCTAAAATTTGCGGTTCACCTAACACTAAAGAATCAAGCCCACAAGCAACACGCATCATATGATTAACGGCTTGTTGATCTTGGTGCCAGTAAAGGCTAGGTAAAATAGTAGAGGCAGGCACTTTGTGATAGTTTTCTAACCATTGCACTATACGCTCTTGGGTAAGTGCAATATCTCCATCTTGAACAATATAAAGTTCAGTTCTGTTACAGGTAGATAAAATAGCAACTTCACGACACTGCACCGCAGCTAACATTTCTTGTAGGGCAGCAGAAATCTTATCGGGATTAAAAGAAATTTTTTCTCTTACCGCGACAGGGGCAGTTTTGTGATTAATTCCAACAGCAACTATGGACAATGTAATAAACCTATTGATATTTTTTCATTAACAACGCAAGTATAGCGTAAGCGTAGCCTTTAAAATATGATCTGTGATAAAAATCACAAAAAAGAATAATTCTTTTTCAATACAACTTTTGGTATTAAAAGCATTATCATCAGTTGAATTGCCTAAGTTGCTGTGTTCCAATACCTATCCATTTACGTACTTCTTAAGTTATCAATGTCTAAAAATTTCTCGCCATTATTGAGCTTATTTTTAATAACTAGCTTGGTTTTATCTGGATGCTCCCTAAAACCTAAATCCTCATCAGAAGAAAACACCCTAACATTAACCCCTAAGCAAAGAACCGCACAATTATTACAAAGTAAAAAATGGCAACTGCGGGGAAAAATAGCGTTCATTCAAAAGATTAAAAGTAAAAATGGAAATAAAATAAAAGACAAACGTGAAAGTGCCTCTATGACTTGGCAAGTAAACGATAAAAATCAAACCCAAGAATTAAACTTAACCAGCTTCTTAGGCATTAACGTTCTTCATTTAGAATCAAATCAAAATCAGCATTTAATTAAAGTTGACGGAAAAGAGTATCAAGGCACTAACTTGCCTCAGTTAATATACTCTCTCACCGGTCTGATTTTGCCTACAAAAGCACTAAGCTTCTGGCTAAAAGGGTTACCATATAAAGAAACTGATGTTCTTGAAACAGATAAGAATACACAGTTACCAATGAGTATTTCAAGTTACTACAACAATGCTTTATGGCAAATAAATCACAGTAACTATCGCACTTTTAATGGCATTAAAATGGCCACTAAATTTACCATTAAAAAAGATAACTTATTAATTAAAATTGCCGTTACAAAATGGGCTTTAGATGAATAAGTACATAAACAAAAGTTTTAAGTTTCCTTCTCCTGCTAAACTCAATTTATTCTTGCATGTAGTGGGTCAACGAGCCGATGGTTACCATGAGTTAGAAACCCTGTTTCAGTTCATTGACTATTGCGACACCATAGAAATATCTATATCTGAAAACGCAGAGGTAGAATTATTAACGCCCATTGATGGTGTAAAAAATGACGATAACCTAATAATAAAAGCCGCTCGCTTACTTCAAAAACATATTGGACAAGCACAAAAGGTTCCTATTTATGGAGCCAAAATCAGTATTGATAAAGTATTACCTATGGGTGGTGGTTTAGGCGGCGGCTCTTCTAATGCGGCAACTATATTAGTTGCTCTAAATAAGCTATGGCAAAGTAATGTCAGCACTGAGGAACTGGCTGAACTTGGCTTGAGTTTAGGCGCCGACGTACCTATTTTCGTACATGGCTTTGCTGCCTTTGCTCAAGGTGTTGGCGAACAATTAACTCCTGTAGCGCTTGAAGAGTGTTGGTATTTAGTTTCTAAACCTGATGTGAGTATTTCTACCGCCAGTGTTTTTAGCTCAAAAGATTTACCAAGAAATACTGCAAAAATTAATACTACGGACTTCAATGCAGATTTTAAAGATGAAGATTTATTTGCTTTTAAGTCCTTAAAAAAAGAGAAGTATCATAACGATTGCCAAACCATGGTAATAAAACATTATTTTGAAGTTGCCAACCTACTATCTTGGTTGGTAGAATATGCGCCGTCTAGAATGACAGGAACAGGTGCGTGCATTTTTTCGCGTTTATCCAGTCAACAAGAGGCGTGTGACCTACAAGCAAAACTTCCTTTAGGAATAAGCTCGTTTGTCGCACAAGGGCTAAATAAATCGCCTTTATGCTCAGTGATAGAGCAACTTTAAAGTTCAAACTAATTTGCTGAGATTAACAGTTACCACTAAAGTTAATTTTAGTTTTATACGGCTCATTGTTTAATACTTTAATTTAAATAATGAGTATATTTTAATGTCAAAAGTTTCTGAGGAACTGACTGTGCCTGACATGAAGATTTTTGCGGGGAATGCCACCCCTGAACTAGCCAAGCAAATTGCAAATCGTTTATATATCACTTTAGGCGATGCCAAAATTGGCAGTTTTAGCGATGGTGAAATAAGCTTTGAAATACATGAAAATGTTCGTGGAAGCGATGTTTTTATTATTCAATCAACCTGCGCGCCAACTAATAATAACCTAATGGAATTAATTGTGATGATCGACGCTTTTCGTCGTGCATCAGCCGGTAGAATTACCGCGGTTATTCCTTATTTTGGTTATGCTCGTCAAGACAGACGTGTACGTAGTGCTCGAGTACCAATCACAGCAAAAGTCGTTGCCGACTTTTTATCAAGTGTTGGTGTTGACCGTGTACTAACGGTTGATTTACATGCCGAGCAAATTCAAGGCTTCTTCGATGTACCTGTTGATAATGCCTTCGGTACACCAATTTTATTAGAAGACATGAGAAATCGTGATTTAGATAATCCCGTTATTGTTTCTCCTGATATTGGCGGAGTTGTTCGTGCCCGTGCTGTTGCTAAATTACTCGATGATGCTGATCTTGCTATTATCGATAAACGTCGCCCGAAAGCTAACGTTGCCCAAGTAATGCATATTATTGGTGATGTTAAAGACCGTGATTGTATTATTGTTGATGATATGATCGATACCGGTGGCACTTTGGCAAAAGCCGCTGAAGCGTTGAAAAAACATGGCGCAAAACGTGTTATTGCTTATGCTACTCACCCAGTATTATCAGGCAATGCGGCAGAAAACCTTAAAAACTCAGTGATAGATGAAGTGGTTGTTACTGACTCAATTCCATTAAGTGATGAAATCAAAAACCTTAAAATGGTTCGTCAATTAACATTGAGTGGCATGCTAAGTGAAGCAATTCGCCGTGTTTGTAACGAAGAATCTATTTCAGCGATGTTTGAGCAGTAATATTTAGTTTACACAAGCATTGAATCAAAGCAGACATTATCATTTAATGTCTGCTTTTTTTATGCATTTAAAACAGCTTCTTGCTTAAATAACGAGCTAACTCTAGACGTTTGTCGAACTAACAACAGAGGTTCCTTAAACCCTATTCACTGTAGTGTTGTTATATGCTTTAAAAAAAAGGATAATGGAAATAATACTATAATAATTAATGTTCTGAATTAAAACGCAAATGACTGATTACCTTCTGCTACTCATTGGCACAGTACTCGTAAATAACTTTGTCTTAGTGCAATTTCTTGGCTTATGCCCTTTCATGGGCGTATCGTCTCGCACTGAAACAGCCATAGGTATGTCATTTGCCACTACGTTTGTAATGACTTTAGCGTCACTGCTTAGCTATTTAGTAACCACCTATATTTTAGCGCCTCTTAATCTTGAATATTTAACTACCATGAGTTTTATTTTGGTCATTGCAGTCGTCGTGCAATTTACCGAAATGGTGGTACATAAAACCAGTAGTAGTCTTTATCGCTTGTTAGGTATTTTTTTACCATTAATTACCACCAACTGTGCAGTATTAGGTGTTGCATTACTAAACCTAAGATTAGAGCATAATTTCTTTGAATCAATCGTTTATGGCTTTGGCGCAGCAGCCGGTTTTTCTCTCGTTTTAATCATGTTTTCTGCTATGCGAGAAAAGTTAGCTAATGCTGATGTTCCCACACCTTTTAAAGGTGCAGCTATAGCAATGATCACCGCTGGCTTAATGTCTTTAGCCTTTATGGGCTTTTCTGGTCTCGTTAAGCTTTAAGGCAAGTATACTATTATGATAAATATATTAATTGCCATACTCGTACTAGGATTTATCTCCGCACTTTTTGGCGCTTTACTTGGTTATGCATCAGTACGTTTTCATGTTGAAGGCGACCCAATTGTTGAGCAGCTCGATGCTTTATTACCACAAACACAATGCGGTCAATGTGGCTATCCTGGATGTAAGCCTTACGCAGAAGCCGTTGCTAATGGTGAAGCAATAAATAAATGTGCACCGGGCGGTGAAGATACGATTAAAAAAATTGCCAATTTACTCGGCGTAGATGTTGAGCCTATAGATGAAAGCCATGAACTAGACTCTACCCTAGGAAACGGGCCTACCGTTGCTTTTATTATTGAAGAAGACTGCATTGGTTGTACCAAATGTATTCAAGCTTGTCCTGTTGACGCTATTTTAGGTGCAGCCAAGCAAATGCACACCATAATTATTGATGAATGTACTGGCTGTGATTTATGTGTAGCACCTTGCCCAGTTGATTGCATTGAAATGCGCCCTATTCCTGAAACCATTCAAAACTGGCAATGGGATTTAAATAAAATTGCTGTGAAGCAACTAGATTAGGAAAGTTAAAGCATTATGGAATCAATAATCGAGCGCATATTACAAAACAAATTTTGGAACTTTCATGGTGGCATTCATCCACCTGAACAAAAAACATTAACTTCTGGTAAACCAATTAAGCAACTGCCTTTACCAAAACAATTAATATTGCCCTTGCAACAACATATTGGCCGCCAAGGTGATTTGTTAGTTAAGGTAGGCGACAAAGTATTAAAAGGCCAAGCATTAACTCAAAGTTCAAATCCTATGGCTGTGCCCGTGCACGCACCAACTAGTGGCACTATAAGTGCCATTAGAAAATCGGCCATAGCTCACCCTTCAGGCTTAAGTGAACTTTGTATATTCATCGATGTTGATGGTGATGATACTTGGAAAACACGCGAGATTTGCGAAGATTTCACCAAACTTAATAAGCAAAAAATAATTCAAAAAATTGCTGATGCAGGTATTGCAGGGATGGGCGGAGCAGGTTTTCCAACCCATATAAAAGTAAACACTAAACCTGAAATAAATTTTTTAATCATCAATGCAGCAGAATGTGAGCCTTATATCACCGCTGATGATTTATTAATGTGTGAGCAAAGTGAAGCGATCATAGATGGCATAAAAATACTTGAGCAATTACTTAACCCCGCTTTTATTTTAATTGGTATTGAAGATAATAAACCACGAGCAATCAAGGCATTGCAACATGCCACTAAAAACATTGAAAAAATTAGCGTTTGTGTATTGCCAACCAAATACCCAACCGGCGGTGAAAAGCAGCTAATCAAAATATTAACGGGTAAAGAAGTCAAAAGCGGCACACTGCCCATTCACTCAGGTATTGTTGTGCAAAACGTTGCTACTTGTTTTGCTATTAGTGATGCCGTTATTAATGATATTCCACTCATTAGACGCGTTGTTACGGTAACAGGTCAAGCCGTAAGCAAACCACAGAATGTTTGGGCATTACTAGGAACACCGGTAAATCATTTACTTGAGCATACTGGGTTTGTTACTGAACATGATAGCTCTAAAGCTAATCCTCCTGTCACCTCTCCACCTGTGATAATGGGCGGGCCGTTAATGGGCTTTAGCATATTAAATGAATTTGTCCCTATTGTTAAAACCAGTAATTGCATATTGGCACCAAGTAGAGCCGAGATGCCTAGCGCCTTTGACAATAATTCCAGTGAAGTAGAGTGTATTCGTTGTGGTCAATGTGCTGATGTTTGTCCAAGCCAACTATTACCACAAGAATTGCAATGGAGCGCTAAAGCAAAAGATCACCAACAATTAAACAAGCTGAATTTATTTGATTGTATCGACTGTGGCGCCTGTGCATATGTATGTCCGAGTAAAATACCACTAGTACAATATTACCGCATAGCTAAAGCTGAAATTCGCCAACAACAACAACTTGACCTAAAAGCAGAAAAGGCAAAGTCGCGTTTTGAAGCAAGAAAACTCCGCTTAGAAAAAGACAAAAATGCTAGAGAAGAAAAACATAAAAAAGCCGCAGCAGCACGTAAAATTGCCATGAGTAAAAGATCTGCCGATGGCGGTTCTGCAAGCTCTGCCGTTGCAGCGGCCCTTGCAAGGGTAAAAGCTAAAAAGAAAGCAAAGAGCAATGACGAGTTATCCGTTTTTAGTATCGAAAAGGCAGAGAGCAGTAGCGTGTTGTCCGTTTCGAGTGACGAAGTGACAGATGAAAAGTCACAAGTTAAAGCGGCAATAGCCCGAGCAAAAGCCAAAAGACTTGCTAAAAAAGATGATGTAAGTACGTTAAAAGTTGCGAATAAAGACTCAGAAGAAAAAGAAAAAACAATAAAAACAGTAAAAACAGTAGACGATAAAAAAGCTAAAATAGCCGCAGCGGTCGCTAAAGCTAAGGCAAAAGCGAAAAAAGAACAACAACCAGAGCAATCACTACCAAGCTCTAATGAAAAAGAAGTAAAAGCAACATCAACTAAAACAGACGATAAAAAAGCACGCATTGCTGCGGCTGTTGCCAAGGCAAAAGCTAAGGCTAAGGCAAAAAAAACACAAGAAAAAGATCAGTTAGCTGTTATGAGTAATGAAGCACATGCTCCCTTTAAATCTAGCAATGAAGAATCAGAATAATTATGGCCTTTTGGATAGCAAGCTCACCCCATAATCATAACCAAACAGCGACATCTGCTTTAATGCGATTAGTCATTTATGCTGTTTTACCCGGCGTATTTGCCCAGTGGTACTTTTTTGGTTGGGGCAATATTATTCATATCGCATTAGCCATAACCACAGCATTAACGTGTGAATTTATAGTTCTTTCATTAAGAAGTAAAAATAAAACCCAAAATATTAGTAAACAACTTTTTGATGGCAGTGCCCTACTCACCGCAATATTGCTGGGCATATGCTTACCCGCCCTTGCCCCATGGTGGATTTCTGTTATCGGTGTTGCTTTCGCCATTGTAGTAGTAAAACAGCTTTATGGTGGTTTAGGCAATAATCCATTTAATCCGGCAATGGCCGCTTATGTCATGTTATTGATTTCATTTCCTATTCAAATGACATCATGGCAGCCGCCGTTAGATTTAATCAATATTGATTTAGGATTCACCAACACGTTAACAGCCATATTTACCGGTTTCACTAGTGATGGTTACTCTGTTGAACAGCTTCGCACTAGCATTGATGGTTTCACTATGGCAACACCACTTGATACCTTAAAAACTAATTTAGGTCTAGGTTTTACTGTTTTTGAAACAATTGAAAACAGTATGTTTTCTAACAACTTATCCTCTGGTTTAGGGTTTGCTTTTGGTTGGGAGTGGATGAATATTGCCTTTCTTGGCGGTGGTCTATTCTTAATGGCGAAAAAAGCCATTGCGTGGCAAACCCCTATTAGCTTTTTATTAAGCTTACTAGTTTGCTCTATTATTGCTTATAGCATCAGCCCTGATGGCAGTGCATCAACCTTATTTCATTGGTTAACCGGTGGTTGCATGTTAGGTGCTTTCTTTATATTAACTGATCCCGTCACTGGTGCTACAAGTGTGAAGGGGCGATTAATCATTGGCGCATTGGCGGGCTTATTGGTGTATTTAATTAGAACTGTTGGCGGTTACCCTGATGGTGTGGCTTTTGCGGTATTACTGTGTAACATGACGGCACCTTTGATAGATCAATACACTCGTCCGCGCACCTATGGGCATAATATTGATAGCGTAAAATCAACTATTACACAAGAAAAAGCAAACGAGAAAGGAGAGGTTAAATAATGACAACTCCATTGCCAGAGAAAAGCTCAGTTTTTCGATTGCCTATTCAGAAAAACAGTCAAATACTCGCCATATTCGCCATAGTCTGTACGGCAATTGTCGGCTTAATTAATGAATTAACAAAAGACAAAATCAAAGCACAAGAGCAACTGCAATTACTAACTATACTGCACAGTATTATTGAACCTAGTCGATACGATGATGATATTACTCAAGATTGTGTTTCTTTAAGCTCAACTTTACTTGGAAATTCAAAAAAAACTAACGCAATGCAAACAGCTTACATTGCCCGAAAAGATAATAAAGTCATCGCAGTAGCTTTAACCAGTACAGCTCCTGATGGTTACAATGGAAATATTGAGCTGATTATTGCCGTTAATATGGATAATACCATTAGTGGCGTACGGGTTTTAAAACACCGAGAAACACCGGGCCTAGGCGATAAAGTAGAGCTAAAAAGAAGTGATTGGATCACTAGTTTTAACGGCAAAGCGCTTTTGTCTGAAAAAGATAATCGTTGGGCCGTTGCTAAAGATGGTGGTATGTTTGATCAATTTACTGGCGCAACTATCACCCCTAGAGCAGTAGTGAAAGCAGTAAAAAAAGCAGCGATTTATTTTAAAGATAATAAAGGTTTATTATTAGCACTTCCCAACAGTTGCCTTATAAACGAACAAGAGCCTAAAGTTGAAAGCACTCAAGCAGCAAACGAAAATAAAAGTGAGGCCGATAATGAGCATTGAGAAAGACAGTATTTCCAATGAAAAGTCAGCTGAAGAGTTATCAGAATTTAACGCTGAATCGGAAGAACAAATAACAGAAAAGTTACTAGCCAAGCAAGCCTTAAAAGCTGAATATAAAGAGTTGGCCATGCAAGGTTTGTGGAAAAACAATCCCGGTTTAGTGCAACTATTAGGACTTTGTCCGCTATTAGCGGTAACAGCAACGGTCACCAATGCCTTAGGTTTAGGACTTGCTACTTTACTCGTATTAGTGTGCTCTAATGCGACTGTTTCTGCTGTTCGTCAATGGGTGCCCAAAGAAGTTCGCATTCCGATTTTTGTCTTAATCATCGCCGCTTTTGTTACCTGCGTACAATTATTAATGAATGCCTACACTTTCGGTATTTATCAATCGTTAGGGATTTTTTTACCTTTAATCGTGACTAACTGCGCCATTATTGGTCGCGCTGAAACTTACGCATCTAAAAACCCAATCAAGCAAGCAAGCTTTGACGGCTTAATGATGGGCATAGGCTTTGCCTTGGTTTTAATTGTTCTAGGTGCCATTCGCGAAATATTAGGCCAAGGCACACTGTTCGACGGTGCTGAACTATTACTTGGAGATTGGGCGAGTATACTGCGCATTGAAGTTATGCATTTAGATAATCAGTTTTTATTAGCTATTTTGCCTCCTGGTGCATTTATTGCCATGGGTTTTATCATAGCGCTAAAAAATGCTATTGATATCAATATAAAGCAGCGTCAGCCAAAAATAACAGATCAAGCTATTGAACGCGTTAGAGTTAATTTTGATTCTTAAGAATTTAATAACTAACACTCAGTTTCGAGTAAAAAACATTATAAAAAGAAACGATAATGAATAAAGAAAAACGTTTAGAGATATTAATCAGACTGCGTGATGATAATCCAGAGCCTACTACCGAGCTAAATTTCACCACAGCATTTGAATTACTTATAGCGGTATTACTTTCTGCTCAAGCAACTGACGTTGGCGTTAACAAAGCCACCGCGAAACTTTACCCTGTAGCCAATACACCACAGGCGATATTAGACTTAGGTTTAGATGGTTTGAAGTCTTATATCAAAACCATAGGTTTATTTAATACTAAAGCGGCAAATACCATTAAAACTTGCCAAATGCTTGTTGATTTACATGATGGCAACGTACCTGAAAATAGAGCAGCACTTGAAGCATTACCAGGCGTAGGAAGAAAAACAGCCAACGTAGTACTTAACACGGCTTTTGGCTGGCTAAAAGACAACGAGGGTAAGTACTTTATTGCCGTAGATACACATATTCAACGACTAGCAAACCGTACAGGTTATGCCAAAGGTAAAACGGTTGAACAAACCGAACAAAATATCATCAAGAATACCCCGAATAAGACGGAGTTCTTTTTCAATTTGCACCATTGGTTTATTTTGCATGGTCGTTATACCTGCACTGCACGCAAACCAAAATGCGGGTCTTGTAGAATTGAAGACTTATGTGACTTTAAAGATAAGACTGAAGATTAAAAGTTTCTAGGTTTTAACAAAGGAACACTTTGCCCGCGAATTAGCGCAGATTAGCGCGGATGTTTGAAAAAGAAAGCTCAGTAAAAAGACTAAAAAAATAAGTTCATCAATGGCTAATCATCACTTGGTATAATCCTTTTAATCTGCGGGCGAAATATCTTTAGGTTAAACAAAAGAACACTTTGCCCGCGAATTAGCGCAGATTAGCGCGGATGAGTAAAATAAAGTTCAGTTAAAATACTACAGAGCTGATCTCATTAGTTGCTAATCATCACTTGGTCTAATCCGTTTAATCTGCGGGCGAAATGTTTCTAGGTTTAAACAAATGAACGCTTTGCCCGCGAATTAGCGCAGATTAGCGCGGATGTTTGAAAAAGAAAGCTCAGT
>JAPYOP010000039.1:34755-40150 GCA_029938115.1 Colwellia sp.
CTTTGCCCGCGAATTAGCGCAGATTAGCGCGGATGTTTGAAAAAGAAAGCTCAGTAAAAAGACTAAAAAAATAAGTTCATCAATGGCTAATCATCACTTGGTATAATCCTTTTAATCTGCGGGCGAAATATCTTTAGGTTTAACAAAAGGACACTTTACCCGCGAATTAACGCAGATTAGCGCGGATGAGTATAAACAAGTTCAGTTAAAATACTAAAGAGCTGATTTCATTAGTTGCTAATCATCACTTGGTTTAATCCTTTTAATCTGCGGGCGAAATGTTTCTAGGTTTTAATAGAAGAATTTTTTGCCCACAAATCATATCAAAGTGTTTTTATGGTAGTTATCGCGCTAAAGCTTCCTTAAGCGCCGCTAAACATAACAATACATTTTCGTTACGCGCAGCATAGCCCATTAAACCAATACGCCAAGCAGAGCCGGCAAACTGACCTAAACCAGCACCAATTTCTAAGTTATATTCATTTAATAAGAATTGACGCACTTTAGCATCATCAATGCCTTGAGGAATATAAACTGCATTTAATTGAGGTAAACGTTCATTTATCGGCACAATAAAATTAATATCTAAAGCTTGTAGCCCTATCGCTAATTTGTTGTGCTGGGTTTGATGGCGTGCCCAACTATTTTCTAAACCTTCGTTTTGCAGCATTAATAATGATTCATGCAGCGCATATAACGAATTTACTGGCGCTGTATGGTGATAGCTACGTTTGCCCTGCCCTGACCAATATTCCATGACAAGAGATTGATCTAAAAACCAACTTTGAACTGGCGTTGTTCTATTTTTTATGACGCTAGCGGCTTGTTCACTAAAACTGACCGGTGATATTCCTGGTACGCATGATAAACATTTTTGACTACCTGAATAAACAGCATCAATGCCCCAATCATCTACTTTTAATTCAACACCACCGAGGGAGGTAACGGCATCAACAATGGTTAAGCAGTTATATTTACGGGCAATTTCACACAAGGTTTTAGCATCAGAAAGTGCGCCTGTTGATGTTTCTGCATGAACGAAAGCGACAAATTTTGCTTGAGGCGTTTGCTTTAAAGTATCTTCTAAGGTTTGAGGATCAACCGCTCTGCCCCATGTTCCATCAACGATAACAACCTTCGCACCAATACGTTGAACATTTTCAATCATGCGAGCACCAAAGACACCATTACGACAAACAACAACGGTATCTTCAGGTGTTAGTAAATTTACAAAACAGGCTTCCATACCTGCAGAGCCCGGCGCAGAAATGGCCATGGTATAAGTGTTTTTGGTTTGAAATGCATATTGCAGCAATGATTTAACTTCATCCATCATGCCGATAAATGTAGGATCAAGGTGTCCAACAGTAGGTCGTGCTAATGCGGATAAAACTCGTGGACTAACATCAGAAGGGCCCGGCCCCATTAATGTGCGTTGTGGTGGTATAAAAGATTGAATTGACATAATAAGCTCACAGAAATATTTTCGATGATATCACCATAGCATTAGTTAAACTATTTACTTAATTTATCGCTATTATCCTAATTATTCATTATAAAAATGTAATGGCAAGCACATCGCATACTGTTATCATTCCCTGCAATTAACGATTAAAAATAACAAATAAATAGAAGAGCACATATGGAAATAGTCACATGGCACTAAAAGCTACCATTTATAAAGCTAATATTGAACTTGCAGATATGGATCGTAATTATTACGACTCTTTGCAGTTAACACTTGCACAACACCCTTCTGAAACTGATCAGCGTTTTATGGTGCGTTTAATTTGCTTTGTTTTAAATGCCCATAATGATTTGCAATTTGGTAAAGGTGTTAGCGCTGAAGATGAAGCTGCGATTTGGCAAATAAACTACAGTGATGAAATAGCTTTATGGATTGAGTTAGGACAACTTGATGAAAAACGTATTAAAAAAGCCTGTAATAAAGCTGAAAAAGTTAAACTATACTGTTACGGATCAAGCGTTGAAACGTGGTGGTCGCAATCACAAAACAGCTTGAATAAATTTGCAAAACTTAGCATTGAACAATTCGAAACAAGCACAACGGATGCATTAGTAAAATTACTGAGCAGAACGATGGAATTTCAATGTAGCATTCAAGATGGTCAATTATGGTTAACTTGTGGTGATGAGTCGTTATTAATTGAAACTAACACATTAAAAACGGCACAATAACCTAATTAATAATATTAAAATAGAATAGGCAAGCAGATAAATATAATTAAAAAAACACGACGCTTATTATTAAAAGTGAGCGCGATAACTACAGCCTTAACCGCCTCATTTTTTACTTTTGCAATACCAAGCAGTATTTCTTTAGAACAAGTAACTAAAGATGTCAGCTTCTTAGCGAGTGATAATTTAAAAGGTAGAGGGAATTTTTCAACCGAAATTAACCAGGCAGCAGACTATATAGCCAAACGATTCGAAGAAAATGGCTTAGTAAGTGCGAAAGAAATATCTACACAAGGTTTTTTACAGAAATATCAAATCACAAAAATCAGCCCGAAAGAGCTTAGTTTAGTTTTAAACGATCAAATGATTCCCTCTGAAAATATTACTATGGCTAGCACTGTCGCTAACTTTTCATGGCTAGTTGAAAACGGCATTACAACCGGTGAATTTAAAATTCATAGCATAGGAAAAGATGATGATATGCCAGCAATAATTAGCAGTATGAACAAGCAAGGTGGAAAGCACTTGGCTTTGATAAATTCTGCTCATAAAGATATCTTCAAACGATACCAGCAATATTTTAAGAAGGAACGAACTAAGTTAACTCAAACAGATGCAGATAAAACTAAAGGTGGTGTTATCGTTATGACACTTTCTGACACAATGACGGCAGACGTAATTAGTTTAAAGGTTTTAGGCATAAATAGTATCAGTAAAAGTGAACTCACTAATGTTGTTGCTGTATTACCCGGTAAAACTAAACCTGACGAAATTGTACTATATTCTGCACATTATGATCATTTAGGTGTAAGTACTACTGAAGCTGGTACTACTGACAAAATTTATAATGGTGCTAATGATGATGCTTCAGGGACAGCTGCTATTATCAATATCGCACAATACTATGCCAAGCAAAATAATAATGCTCGAACCCTAATGTTTGTTGCTTTTAGCGCTGAAGAAATTGGCGGTTTTGGTTCTCGTTATTTTTCACAACAATTAGATCCTGATAAAATCACAGCAATGATAAATATTGAAATGATTGGTAAAGCATCTAAATTTGGCGCCGGTACACTCTGGATGACGGGTATGGAGCGTTCAAATTTGGGTGAAAAATTAAACCTTGTGTTAGCTAAATCAGGTAAAAAAATATACAAAGATCCCTATCCTGAACAAGGTTTGTTCTATCGTTCAGACAATGCAACCTTAGCAAGGTTAGGCGTACCTGCGCATAGTTTTAGTAGCACCCAGTTAGATAAAGATCAACACTACCATAAGGTTAGTGATGATTTATCATCTCTAGATTTATCATCTTTGCATAAAGTTATAGAAGCACTTGCTATTGCGACCAATCCATTAGTTGACGGCTCTGTAACACCTTCGAGAATTGATGTTAATAAAGTAAAAAGTAAAGGTGTGATTTATTAATAGTTAGATTAGGGATTAAGCAGCAATCACGTCAAGTGGGCAGCACATTTGAAATTCAAGTTTGTTTTTTCCTTTAATTTGAAAACCATGACGTAAATAAAGCCCTCTAGCAGGGTTTTTTAACAATACATTTAAAGTTATTGGCAGTTGAAGTTGTAATGCCCTTTTTTTAACTACACCAAGCACTTTACTGCCAATTCCTTGGCCTTGATATTCAGGCAGTATTTGTAACTGTCTAATGTGCAGGCTTTTTTCTGCACCTTTAAGCGCAACAATGCCAAACTTTAACAAACCAATAGGCTTACGATCACGCAAGATAATATGAGAATCATAATAATTCTCTTTTATTCGCTCGAGGTGCTGTTCATTAGTTAATTTTATTTTGGCTTGATCTAAATGTTTAGACATTGATTTTTTTCTTAAGGCTAGTAAGAAATCTAAATCTTCATGTTTTACAGCTCTAAAGCCAATAGTAAATTTCATTTAAGCAATTGATGATACGATTATTTAGTTTAAGTATAACTGAAAAAATTACTCGCTTGAATTAAATCAGCAGAGGTGAGTAAACTTAGATCAAATCAGAAAGAGGACTACGCACTCCATTGGCACCGTGCTCAAGAACATGAGTATAAATTTGGGTAGTACGTAAATCACTGTGGCCCAATTGTTCTTGAACTGTTCTTATGTCCGCACCTCGTTGCAACAAATGCGTGGCAAATGAATGTCGTAAAGTGTGGCACGTTACATTTTTTTCAAACGCCAATTTTTTACATGTCATTTTAATTGCTTTTTGCAATCCAGTTTCGTTAATGTGATGACGTCTAACTTTATTAGACTCAGGATCAGTGCTTAATCGAACAGATGGAAATATATAATGCCAGTTAAACTCTTTTGGCGCACTTGGATACCTACGCGCTAAGGCATAAGGTAGCCAAACACCACTATATTCTTTACTTTGCATGTCTTGTTCATAAATAAGCTTTGCTGATGCTATTTGATTTTTAAGTGGTTCAATTAACTCTTTCGCAAGCGTAACCCGCCTATGCTTCCCCCCTTTCGCATGCCAAATTTGAATAGATAGATAATCAAAATCAATATCTTGTATACGTAACCTAACAGCTTCCATTAACCTAAGACCGCTACCATAAAGTAACTTACAAGGCAGCGCGACGGATGGAGGTAAGTTACGGAGTAATTCTGATGTTTCATTTGGCGTTAGTACAATAGGCAATTTAGGCTGAACGTTTGTTCGATTAAAATTCAGCTCTAAAGTAAGTGGATTTTCTAAAATTTCACGATATAAAAAAACCAACGCATTAAGTGCTAATGCTTGCGTTTTAGGAGCTACCAATCTTTTATTCGCTAAGAAAGATAAAAACAACTCGACCTCAGTATTATGACATTTACTTGGGTGTTTTTTATCGACAAAGTTAATATACGCTTTAATCCAATAGCAATACGTTTCAATAGTACGCTTTGCATAGCGCCTTACATTCATTTGTTCACTAATTGCAGATAAAAATGGTGAGTTCATGAGAAAACATCCTATAATCAGACATATAAACAACTGTATTTAAATACAGTGTAGTCTTTTTCTGTATTTTCGCCATAAATATGGATTGTTTTATTAATTAATATGTAAATTTAAAATACATCATTCTAAGTTGTTGATATTTTATGTTTATAGTTATAAAGTTTATGAATTATTATTTGATAGGTTGAATTTTTCTGACTGAAAGGTGGATATATTCGATCTAATAAGCTGTTA
>JAPYOP010000239.1 GCA_029938115.1 Colwellia sp.
AGCCATAAGCCGACATTGTTGCCTGAATTTGAAAGGCTAACTACTACCACATAGAAGACGTTATTTAGGTACTAAAAATCCGTTTCAAAGGACAGCTTTTAGCCTAGAAGCAGGCCTTTAGCTGATTCGATTTATTTGTACTTGCTTAATATATTAAAATGGAAAATACACAAGGTACTGTTAAGTTTTTAATTAACATACGGGTGCTTACATAGTCACTTGATATAGCAAAGGATACTTAATCCTATAGTGATGAATTAGTAATAAAATCACTGCTAATACAGTTGTATGTGTCTAATATTGTTACAGTTAGGAAATATCATAAAAAAAGCACCAATCATAACAATTGATGTTTTTTATAGAACCACATAGTAAAAACTATATTAAGATTGTTTCTTAAATCGACGTGATGCGAAACCAATCATTCCTAATGCAAAAATAGCAAGTGTGGAAGGCTCTGGTACTTTAGTCGCACTCCATGACCCTATCCCTAATCCCTCTATACCCAACGTGTCTGTACGCCACACCCACGGGTCTACAAATCGGTCCAGGGCCGTACACGTCACACCATCCCGCTTCCAACCTGAACATGTTCTTCGTTCGGCGTATGACCACGTACCTGTCTCGTGTATGTACAGTTTGGTCTTAACGTCACCTATAGCTGCATACTCACCTTGAGTTAACGATAGTCGTTGAAAACTATACTCTGCATCGTTTCCAAAGTAGAACACGAAATTTCCATCACTAAAACCGGCGGCTTCCGTTAGAACTAACTGCCCAGCTGTGAATTCATAACTTTCGATCTCAAGGTTATCCCGTGTATCGTAAAATGTACCCTCAATTAACTCGCCGTCTAACCGTACAATTATTGTTCCAGATATTGTATCGGTGGTCAGAAATGTGGGGTTATCAATATCATTATTGTTTTGAACTGAGTCAATATTGTTTTTAACTGAGTCAAATGACACTGACTCATAAGTGAATTTAATAAGCGTAGCATTTGCAAAACTACTAACGGTTAGAACTACGCTAACTAAGGCTATATTCAAAAATTTAAATTTCATTTATGTGTCCTTTTTAATCCCTTTACCTAAAGTTTGGTAGGTAGTAATAAACCATCACAATCTTGCATAATTTATATCAGCGCATTAAAGCAAAAAATGCACCAACGTTAATTACTCGTTAAGTTACAAGAGCTTAAAGGTCATCCAAAATCCAAACTTTCAAACGTGTAAAAAAAACAAACACATATCAATCACTTGAATTGACTAAAATAATGACTTTATTTGATAGTAGCGTAGCGAATTTAGCCACACTTTTCGAGAAAGCAGCAAAAACACTAAGGTGCAATGTACGCAAGTACGCCATAGAAATATGAAATTTATGTCAGCTTTGTGATCAGAAAATTGACCTTCGTATTCGGGGAGGATTTATGTCTCCAATGCGCACCAAGAAGTCATAAAAACGAAATAGTGAAACGTCAGCAATCGTATC
>JAPYOP010000111.1 GCA_029938115.1 Colwellia sp.
GTTATGTGTTTCTTAATAGTGGCACTCTAAATCCTAGAGTTGAGATTAGTATTAATTTTTGTAAATTACAGAATGGGGTTTATATGTTATTAGGTAAAAAGTTAGGGATACTTTCTTCAATTGTAGGTATTTCAATAGGTTTATATTTTGCTGTATCGCCAGTTCTTTTTAATTTATCACCGAGTCATGATGCAGGTTTACAATCAGCAATAATTGCTACATTTGTCGGGCTTAGCTTTGCAGTCATTGGTTTTATTTCAAATAGTCAGCGTAAAAACACATAACAAGCAATTAAAGCGGGACTTTTTACAGTTTGCTGGTTTCGCTTCGCTACACATTTTAGCAAACTATAAAAAGCCCCTTAATTGGGCGTTATGTGTTTTTAAAGCATTGGAGTATTCTGTGAATATAAGGCAAGGTAAGCCAGATGATATTTTTGAAATAGCGGAAATATATAACAATTCTGTAAGAGAATTATGTAAAAATGAATATTCTCAGGAAATAATATCTCTTTGGGCAAGTTCGGTCACTCCTGAATCTCGGTTAAAATCAATAAAAAATGGATCACTTTGGGTTGCAGAAATTGAAGGAAAAATTGCTGGTTACCTTGTTTCAGTCTCAGGAGAGTTAATAGCTCTTTTTATCGGTTCATCATTTTCTGGCTTTGGTATTGGTAGGGCGCTTGGAGAATTAGGTATATCTTTAGCTAGAAAAGACGGTAAAGAGGTTAAATTAGAATCCACACTTACTGCCGCTCCGTTTTACGAAAAACTTGGTTTTGTTGAAGTTAATCGTGGCAATTTTACACATGGTAATTCTGATATAAAAATACCAATAATTAATATGGTTTTATCTTAAATTAGTTTCAGTTTAAATAATAGGTATTCGAGTTTAAACACATAACAAGGGTTTTCAAGACGGACAAATTACAGTTGGCTTTTTGTTCGTGCCTCACTTATTTTAGCCAACTGAAATTTTCCGCTTAAAACGGCGTTAGTTGGTAAAGCAGGGGTTAGCATTTGAATATAGCAGTTTTAAGAATCCTCGGAGATGAGGAAGATATCAATGCAATAAAAGCATTACATTCATTTGATGTTATCGGTGAATGGAAAAAAGGCGATCCTATTTCAAAAAGCAAAACTTTTTCATCCTCTGGCTTCAATGTTGACCTACCTGATGGCGAGTCACCAGTAGATATGGTGAATAAAATTAAATCCTTGTTTAACGAATTTCAATCCCATTCAATTAATTTTGTTGAGTCTAAGTTGTCTGCAAACTTAGATGTTGGTTTTGGGGTTGGTGAGGATGGACAATTTGCAGCAGAATATAAAATCTCATTATCGCTGATGGAATTAGCACTAAAGGTTGGTGTATCTATCTCACTAACGGCTTATCCTGTTGATGATGAGGAGTAATTTACCAACTAACAAGCTAATTAACAGGACAAATAACAGTTGGTTTTGCTCCTGCGTCGCTATTTTAACCAACTGTTATTTGCCCGTTATTAGGGCGTTATACGCAAAACGGAGTTTGGGTGAAAATTTTACCATTTATATTCATTTTAATTAGTTTTACTCAATTAGTTAAAGCCCAAAATATTAGCTCTTTCGAAATACCTAGAAGTAGCGTCATCGATATTAAAGATCCTATTTCTGATAGGGTTTACCCAATATTCATTAAATTACCCGCTTCATATAAACGTAATAATGCAAAATCATATCCTGTCATTTATTTAACGGATGCTTGGTACAGTTTTCAAATAGTTTCTGGTGCCACTAGGTTCCCAATGAATTCAGGTAAAATGCAGGAAGCGATAATTGTTGGGATTTCATATTCAAAAGGTTCTAGAGGATCTTCAAGTCGCGTTCGTGATTACACTCACAAGAAAGACAGTAGTTGGAAACTTCAAACAGGAAAGGCTCTTGAACATGCTACTTTCATAGAAGATTCAATCTTTCCATATATTAAATCTCACTACAGGGTAAATAATTCACGTACCTATGTAGGTAATTCTCTGGGTGGTTTATTTGGTGCTTATATATTTTTAACTAAACCAGATATGTTTAATAACTATATTTTAGGTAGTCCGTCGGTTTGGTTTAATGACAATGATATCCTTAAAGTTAAATCAAAGCGCAATTTAAATGCACATAAAATATTTATTGCTGTCGGTGCTAAGGAAACTATTGAGCTCGACTCCCCGCAACATGATATGGTTAATGGCGCAAATAAACTTGAGTCAAAGCTATCAGGGGAACAATTTCCTAATGTAAAAGTTAAGCTTTTAACAGTTGAAGGTGCAAACCATGAAACAGCGTTTCCAACGACTGCAATTCAGGGGTTGTATTGGTTATTCAAAAAACAGTGAAAATTGCGTATAACAAGCTGTTCAAGCGGGACAAATAACAGTTGGCTGGTTCCGCTCCGCTTCACATTTTAGCCAACTACAATTTGCCCCTTAACAGGGCGTTAGGCATTTCTAGAGTATGAGTGTATTTCTAATTTCATTTTTTGGTAGCATTGTAGCCGCGTTATTGGTTAGTTGGATTAGGCGACACAAAAATCCAGATCCAACACCAGCGAATAGCAATAAAACAGCTGAGTTCTCACGTTCAAAAACCATTATATTTTCAAGCGCTTGTGTTCTAGTTTCATGGTTGTGTATGGTTGTGTTTTTAATTGCTGTTTTTCTGCCATCATTCGGAATCGAAAGTAATATAGTTTTAGCTACCTCTTTAATTTCTTTTTTTGTAATGGCTATTATTTACCTATTAACTTCTTTTCAATTGAAATGCACTAATTGCCAAAAACGGGTGTTTTTCCAAATTTCAGAGAATCCACCGTTTAGCATTAAATTTAAAGGTTTAACTGGTTGGTCTTCAATAGTGTTACAGGTATTATTAATGAACTCATTTACTTGTATGCATTGCGGTAAAAAACACAGTATTAAATCAAATGCCTAACAAGTCATTAAAGCAGGACAAAAATACAAGGAAGCATATGCGTAAAATTGTTAGTTCAGGTTCTCACCTTGAAGATCCTATTGGTTTTTCTCGCGCTTGTAGAATTGGTAATTATATATCTGTTTCTGGTACGGCTCCGATTAATAATGGTGAAACGGTTCACATTGATGATGTATATAATCAAACTAAATACTGTCTTGAGCTTTCAATTACGGCAATCGAAGAAGCTGATGGAAATATCCAAGATGTTATTAGAACTCGAATTATGCTCACTGATATTTCACGCTGGGAAGAGGCAGCAAAAGCACATGGAGAGTTGTTTTCAACTATTAAACCAGCTTGCACTTTTGTTGAGGTGAGTCGATTTATTGATGAGAAGTGGTTAGTAGAAACAGAAATTGATTGTGTCGTAATGTAGTTATAACAAGCCACTCAAGTAGGACAAATAACAGTTGGCTTTGTTCGCTTCGCTCTCTATTATAGCCAACTATTATTTGCCTCTTAGTGGGGCGTTAGCTGCTTAAGGAGTATGGTGCATGATTTTAGTAGTGTTAATAACTTTAGGCAGCGCGATATTTTTCAGTATGGCGTATTATTCTGATCTAAGGCTAATCCGTTCATACATAAAGCTAAACGATAATGAGCTTTATAAAAAGTACAGTTTAGATTTAGGTAGCCTTATGCTTGGCACCGAAGATGTGGAATGGAACGCTCAAAAATATATACTTGAGAAAAAGTATATTGGTCACCCAGATGCAAAGTTGGTTGAAATGTGTAGTAAAGCATATCAAAGTGCCTTTTATACAATAATTTCATTTGTAGTTCTTCTCGCACTTATCATCATTAATGGTGCACTAAGCAGCTAACAAGAAATTAAACAAGGACAAATAACAGTTGGTTTTTGCTCCTTCGTCGCTTATTTTAACCAACTGATATTTGCCCATTATTAGGGCGTTATGCGTAAAAGGAGTTTCATCAATGTTCGGTAAAAAGTCGACAATTCGAAAGTATAAGCACAAGCTTCGCCCTGCATTAGCTAAAAGGTATGGCGGCTCAGCAACGTACACAAAAGGTCAAGTTGATAAAACCATAGATGAAATGGGCTTTGATAAAAGGCATGTGCATTATGCATATTTAATGTATTGCGACGTTGCAACTTTCAAAGCCAGCGCGCCTGATAATGAATCTACCGAATCAATGAACAATACAATTGCTTCCGTATCTGGGCTTGGTATTTTTGGGGCGCTTTTCGGTTCTTCATCTTATAGTGGTGGAGACGATGGTGGTGGCTCTAGTGGTGACTTTGGTGGTGGAGACGGTGGTGGCGGCGAATAATTTACGCATAACAAGAAATTAAACAAGGACAAAAAACAGTTGGCTTTTGCTCCTTCGTCGCTTATTTTAGCCAACAATTTTTTGCCTGTTAATTGGGCGTTAACTGCCAGTGTTTATTTCAACTTTTAGTTATATAAATTTAAATAAATAAAAAGGGGTTCCAATGGGAATAAGGCTATCATTAATAATTTTTTTCATACTAACAACATATGCGGTGGTTGCTGAAGAAATTATCGTAAATGAAGATATGAACACCTTTGTTTTGGTGCACGGGGTTTCTGGAGGCGGTTGGGATTGGAAAGAAGTTGATAAACACCTTAGTGCAAAAGGTCACATAGTTTACAGGCCAACTCTGACTGGCTTAGGTGAACGATATCATCTTTCCAACCCTGAAATTAATTTGACTACACATATTAATGATATCGTTAATGTGATCGTCTTTGAAAATTTACATAATGTCATACTTGTCGGGCATAGTTATGGTGGCATGGTGATCACTGGGGTAATGGATCGGATACCAGAGCGTATTCATCATGTCACATTTTTAGACGCGAAAGTTCCTGATGATGGTATGTCAATGATGGAGGGGCAGCCTATTCCTCCAGAGCATAAGGTTATTGATGGTCAAATTAACTTTTCATGGATTAATGTTAATGCCCCGTTTCCACGAGATGTTACTCAACCAATAAAAACACTTACTGAACCTGTATCGTATAAAAATCCACTAGCAAAAAAACTGAATGTCACTTATGTTGCCTTTATTCCTAATGGTTCATCGGAAGTAGATAGATCTAAAGATCCTTCTTGGATCCGCGCAAAAAATCGAAATTGGACAATTCGTACTTTTGACGGTGATCATGTAATTTATCGAACTAAACCTGTTGAATTTTCAGCAATGCTTGAAGATACTGTAAAAGATAGAAATAAAATGTAATTATTGTATGAGAGCAGTTAACAAGTTGCTTAAACGGACAAAAAATAGTTGGTTTTTGCTCCTGCGTCGCTTATTTTAACCAACTATTTTTTGCCTGTTAATTGGGCGTTAGCTGTACTTAATATGTATCGTATCAAAAGAGCTCGGAGCGTAATTCATAGCCTTGCACATCATGGTGTAAGTGCACTTTCTTGGTTACATCCAAGGTTAGGTGAAGAATGCAAAAAATCCGAAGTGCCCAAAGTTACCTTTGATCTAATTCTTGGGGTTATTACTACAAGTGAATTTAATGCTTCCAAAGAAACTTTGTCTACTTACAGAGCACTCAAAGTGAATTTTGATAGAATATTAAACTCTGAAAATATAGATTTATCATCCGTTCAAAGTGCTAGCATTACTTTCGGATTCAGAAGTGATTCGTATCCTTCGTTTTGTATTTGTAAAATGGTTGGTATAGACGAAAAAGAAATTGATATTAAAGTTGATTGGTGCGGTAATAAATATAACTTGTTAAGTGAGTGCAAGCCGTACAGCTAACAAGAATTTAAAGCGGGACTGATAACCGTTTGCTCGGTTCCGCTCCGCTTCACATTTTAGCCAACTACAATTTGCCCCTTAATATGGCGTTAGGTTACACGGAGGTTTCATCTAAGCATGAATGTTTTTCTCATTGTTGCAGGTACATTAAGTGCAGCTGCTGCAATCCTACATTTAGGTTGTATTTATTTCGGATCACCTTGGTATCGTTTCTTTGGTGCAGGAGAGCAAATGGCTTTGCTTTCTGAGCAAGGGAGTATGCAGCCAACTCTGATAACTAGCGGAATTGTTTTAGTTCTATCTATCTGGTCGATTTATGCCTTTTCTGCCGCAGGTGTTATTTTCAAACTTCCGTTAATTCGTTTAGCTCTAGTATTAATAACTTTAATTTATTTAATCCGTGGTATTGCTGGCTTCTTCTTTATAAATTCCCCTTTAGGTCGCTCACCTGAGTTTTGGGTTTGGAGTTCAGTCATTTGTTTGTTTTTTGGTGTTGTTCATTTAATTGGGCTAAAACAACAATGGTCAAGCTTGTGAGTAAAGTGTAACCTAACAAGCTAATTAATAGGACAAAAAACAGTTGGCCATTTTCGTTCCTCAACATTTTAGCCAACAATTTCTTGCCCATTATTTGGGCGTTAGTGTTGTAATCAAACTACGGAGTGTAAAATGGAATTAGGTGCATTTTCAGTAAGTTTATCGGTCAAAGATATCGAAGAGTCAAAAGTGTTTTATCAAAAAATTGGTTTCGAAAAAGTTGGCGGAGAACAATCGCAAAACTGGTTAATACTTCGAAATGGCGATCATACAATTGGTTTATTTCAAGGAATGTTTGAAGGTAATATTATGACATTCAATCCTGGCTGGGATAAAAACTGTAAAACTCTAGAGTCGTATACCGGTGTTAGAGAGCTTTTAAAAGAATTTGAAGCTCAAGGTGTTAACATAATACAAAAATCTATTACTGGTGAAAGTGGTCCTTCGAGTATTTCTATTCAAGATCCAGATGGTAATTCGATTCTAATTGATCAGCACGTGTAAACAACACTAACAAGCTATTCAAGCGGGACAAATTACAGTTGGCTGGTTCCGCTCCGCTTCACATTTTAGCCAACTACAATTTGCCCCTTAATAGGGCGTTATACCTACTTGGAGTTGAGCATGTTCAATCGATTATGGATGATCTTAGTTTTAGTTATTCCCTTTACCGCTGTAGCATCATTTATCGGGTCTGATGGTAAGCCTTATCCAGAAACTGAATTCAGAAAAACAGATGGTGATTTTGGTGCAGAACTTGTTATAACTCATAAAGAAGAAGAGTCACTGAAAAACTGGAATACAGAATCTAAAGGCGTTAATTTTCCAACAGCTGAAGTATTCCATAAAGGAAAGATAATCACTGCCTTAGTAGTTTTCAAAGGTTGCAAAAAACCAGAAAACAATAACTGCCAACTTTCTCAAACACATAAAATTTATCAACCAGATGGTAAAGTCTATGCAGACATTCCTGAAAGTGAATTGTGGTTTGATCGTCAGTCACCTTTAGACGGTTCTCTGGGTTTAGCTGTTGATTATGTCCGATTAATTGTTGAACCACATGAACAATTAGGTGAATATACATTTGAGGTTATTGTTAAAGATTATTAATCAAATAAGATACTTAGTCTTTCAAAAACTATTACGGTTGTAGAGTAGGTATAACAAGCCATTCAAGCAGGACTTTTAACAGTTGGCTAGGTTCCGCTTCGCTCCACATTTTAATCAACTATTTTATTGCCCGTTAATGGGGCGTTATGTGTCAGTGTTCCCCCAAAATTAGTAAATCAAACTATAGTTAAATATAACTATTAACTGAGCGACCTATTAGCAATAAATATTGAGTCGCCCAAACAAAGGGGAATTCTATGAGTCGCGTGATTGTGTTTATTTATGGTCTAGTTTCATATGTGGTTGGTCTTGGTGGTTTAGTTTGTTTTATTCTATTTATTAGTAGTTGGGAGTTTCTCCCATTCCATATTGATACTGGAACTCCTAATTCTATAACCTATTCAATCCTTATCAATCTAGGCCTAATAGTTTTATTCGGCTTGCAACACTCTATAATGGCTCGATCATCTTTTAAAAATAAGTGGATAAAAATTATTTCACCTGCTGCGGAACGTAGTACTTATGTTCTCTTTACAGGGGTAATTATGGGGCTATTTTGTTTATATTGGCAGCCTCTAAACGGTGTTTTGTGGCAAGTTGAAAACGAAGTAGGGCAAATAGCCTTAACGGTAGGATTTATCCTCGGTTGGGTTTTAGTTGTACTGTCATCTTTCCTTATTAATCCCCCGTGTCAGAATAGTTGTCACCCCTAAAATTTAAATTTTTTTAGATCGGGGA
>JAPYOP010000112.1 GCA_029938115.1 Colwellia sp.
ATGACCACTAACATCGTTAAATTTATTTGATTTAGAGTGACTAGACCTAAACAAACCCGCCTTGTTATTGAACATCGAGCATAGCTCTGAATTGGGAAGAAATTTAATCAAATTGGTATAACTCCCATACCATTTTGGTGTTTTGAAGGGAGCGTTCAATACCCTCGCTCTATATTAACAAAATCAGGGGTTATTTGATTTTTACGGTATTCAATCACATTGGCTGCGACAATTTTTACCGCCGTCACCCTATTTGTTGGGGCGGAAATATGCGGCAATACGGTTATCTTAGGATTATCCCAAAGAGGACTCGTTATTGCTAAAGGCTCATGTTCAAAAACATCTAGCACGGCATGAGATAAATGTTCACTGTCTAATAATTGCAATAAAGCTTGAGTATCTATGACTGCACCCCGCGAAAAATTTATTAATTTTGCGCCGATAGGAAGCTGGCTTAATGTGTTCATATCAAGCAAATGATACGTTTCGTCTGTGAGTGGTAATAAGTTTATCAAGATATTTGTTTTACTTACCATTGATTGCAAGCCGGTAAGTCCGCTATAGCTTTTTATGCCGTCTAGTTGCTTTGCTGTTCTGCTCCAGCAACTTACTTGATAATCAAATTTTTTGAGTGTCTGCATCGCTGCTATGCTTAAGGTTCCAGCACCGAGTACACCAATGCTCAATTCATTTGCTGTTATAGGTAACAACTGTTTCCATTGCCTATTAGCTTGCTGCTTAGCATATTCAGGCATGTTTCGTTGTAAATATAAGGTCCATGCAAGGGCGGCTTCAGCCATCGTTTTTGACAGTTGAGGATCAACTAATCTAACCAATTTGACCTGCTTATTTAGACCTTCATTAATTAATTTCTCTACGCCGGCCCATAAACTTTGTATCCAAATTAACTTAGGAAATCGTGCGAGGGTTTTAGGCGCAGGGTTGGCAACAATAGCAATATCAATGCTTTTAGCTTGAGTATCACTGATTTGATGAGAGAGCAATATAACCTCATCTGGTAACTGCTGCCTTAGTAAAGTCAGCCATTGGGACTGAATATTACTATCAAGTTCGCTAATGAATACAATTGTTGTTTGCATAATGCTCCTAATGACTTTCTACGCTAAGAATCAAACTCTGATGTGTGTTTTCTATTCAACTTAAGAACCTCATGTAGTTATAAACACCGTTTATCGACGGCGTTACTGTGGGGGCGAAGGCTTATCAGGCTGAAACCTCAGTTACAAAGCTCTAATTGAGTTTTTTCTTTTCTAAATACTGACTTTAATCATTTCGTATTAGCCTTTTGAGCAAGAACACACACGTGCTTTTCAGGATATTGATCAAGTTCTAGGTGTAATACCGACAGGTCGTTTTCAATAAGTAATTGCAGATTATCATTTATCCCGATAGAGCTGTAATAAAAGACATCACCTAGCCATTCTCCTGTAGATTCTCCAATGGCATTACCAAAGGTATAGAATAAAATACCACCTTGATTTAATAAACGACATAACTTGTTAAGCACTGGTTTTTGCATATCTAAGGGCAAGTGGAAAATGCTATCCCAAGCATAAATAAAATCAAACTTTTCGTTTGTTTCCCATAAACAAATATCTTGTAAAAGAAATGACTCATCGGGATGATTTTTTCGGGCAAGTTTAATCATTTCTATTGAAACATCAATACCCGTTACTTTAAATTCTTTTGCCTTTAAGATATGAATAAATCGACCACCTGATCCGCAACCTACATCTAAAGCATTTGAGTTAGACGAAACAAAGCGCAAAGCACTTTTAAATTGTTTCACTCCATAATCAGAATCAAAATGACGCTCGTGCCACCAATCGGCAATTTTGTCATATTTTTCACCTAAATTTTCAGGCTTCATATTTTGTAACTCATTTAATGTTGTCGGTTATTTTTAATTTATATTTCAATGGTGTAGCTATCTCTTTAACAGAGCAAAAGGAACATCATTACGATTAAACCACCCACGTAAGATAGCCTCTGTTGCTATTGGTCGATCACTAATGAAACTATGGGAAGCTCCAGGCACCACACCGAGCTCAGCCCCAGAAGTTAGTGCCACAAAAGCTTGCACAGTGTCGATACGAGCAGAGTCATACTGTCCGACAAGGTACATAGTCCGCTTGCCGTCGATCTTCTTCAAAAGTGATACAGCGTCATAAGTCTTAAGTGTGCCTGTTGAACTGAATTCACTTGCTCCCCACATAGCACGATAGATTTTAGGGTTAAAACCATTTCCTCCGATCCTAGCCGCATAGTCAACGGCTTCTTTGCTAGTTGAGGGTCTCTGATAAAATTTGGAATAAAGCTTAGTATAAGCGCTACCGCATTCTTCAGGCGAGGGAGGAGATGCCGATTCACATGCGGTAAGTGTCACTTTGACCTGAGTAGATGCTTTATCTACGAGTAAGTTAGCGTCTTTTATCCAGTGGGACGTAGAAATGTAAGTTCCGCCAAGAACCATAGAGGCAACATGTTGCGGATAACGTGCAGCATATTCAAGCGCAATGGCTGAGCCCCAGCTATGACCAACTACATGCCAACGCTCGGTACCAAGTGTTGTTCTAATTGCCTCTAACTCTTCGACAAAACGTTCAATACGCCAGTTTTTAGGATTGTTTGGCTGTTCTGATTTTCCGCTATCTAGCTGGTCATAGAGAATGATAGAGCGCTCATCTGCAAGACCTAATAGACGCGCAAATGAATTATGTCTTCCACCAGGACCGCCATGGATAAATACTGCAGGTGTCGCCTTTTTATTTATTTCTCCGTTTACACGTACGTAAACTTGTCCTCCTTCAACTGGAACCATAAGTTCCTTATCGGGAGTAGCGTACTGCTCGACTAAAAACTCTTTGCTTTCTGCGGCTGCCGAAATGAACATTAACGATACGACCATTATAGACCGAGTCAAAAAAAGTGATGAGAGCCGTATCATTTAACTATTCTCCTGAATATCTGATGTTTTTTGAGGGATTTTCAAGCCAATGAAAATAGAAAGAGTAAACACTGTAACTATTTTATGCAACGGGTATTGGTACTAAATGAGCTACTTTATCTATCTTTTTCACAAAAAAAACACAAAAAAATGCATCTATAAAATAGATGCATAAAACATGAAACACTAAGGGAAATAACATTACTGTTAAGTAAGAGTGCACTCTTCACACTTAGTTCAATTTATTTGTGAAAAATTTAATATAGGGAGAAATGGCTGAGCTAACCAACACGACTAAGCGGGCTTTATTTGTTGGTTAAATCAATCTAGCGTTTGAATTATAAGTTTTTATTCAGTGACTACCCGGTTTGCCGCTTTATATTCAGAGTGCATAAATGCCCAAACGGATATGATCCCAACGGCGGAAATTAAAATTAGCATATTCATAAAGCTAGACCAGCCCCCTGAGCTATCTGCCAGTCTTCCGCCAATAAAAGCAAATGTTGCACTTGCCGCAAAACCGAAGGCATCAATTAAACACACCAACGTTGCACTATGAGGGCCTCCGTATTCAATCGAGAATATCGACATAGGTAGGTAATAGGCAGGGGAAATTGAAAAAGCAAATAAAAAAATTGCGATTAGCGCCACCAGATAATTCAATTCAGCGCTCAAATCAAACAAAGGTAAATATTTCAAAGTTAGTACGCTCAATAAACTAAGCATCAGTGCTATGGTTAATACTGTTCGGATCCCCTTTTTTGAAAAGCGGTCGTAAAATGCGATCGAAGCCAAAAGCCCGATCAAAGAGCCAACAGGAAATACTGTAGAGGCCATTGCTGCCTGTGAAGGCGTTAGTTGGTAGCTTTCCATAAGATAAACTGAAACAAAGTCCAAAAAAGCCATCATACAAGTAAGCACCATCAGCATGATAACCACTAGCCAAACTCTGGGACTTTTTGCAAATGCTACCAGTCCATCAATCGTACTGGTGCCTCGCAGCGGGTGATTATATCTGTTATTCAGCGCCTGTTTTGATGCAATTGCCAACTCAATATTATCGGTTCTGGCTTCATTGTTTTTGAAAAAGCCAGGGTCTTCTGGTTTTTCTTTCAAGTAAAAGTAACAGCCAGAAAAAATGATGAGCGCAAAAGCCGCTGCGATAAACGCTACCGCTTGCCAATGCATGAAGCTCAACAACCAACCAAATAACAGAGTAGCCAACACCACACTAAGTCTCGAACTGGTAGCAAGAATGCTCCACACTCGTCCATAATGTTGTGGGTGATACCATTCTCCTATCAGTTTAGTCATACCGGGCCAGCCTGAAGATTTGGTGCAGTAAAGTAGAAATGAAAATCCAGTGAAGGCCATCACGTTTGGCGAAAGCCCAAATGCGATGATAAACACAGCGGTAAGAAAAATACCGATTAAAAAAGTAAAACGGCCACCAACCTTGTCGGCAAGGGGTCCCCAAATCAGTTTCCCAACAAGCGCACCTAAGGTGCCGTAAGCGGCAAAATCACCAATGTTTGTTTTTGTTAAACCCAAGGCCTCATCGGCAAGCAAGGCAGGGCTGAGAATGGTGATCATTTGACGACAAATCATCATGGCGGCATAACCCAGATACATAGAAATGATAATATTCAATTGCTGTGGGGGTCGATTAGACATAATCTCTCTCTGAACTGTCGCCAGTAACGCCTTGGCTGTTAATATAAAACGATGGCACTGTTAGGGTTAATTGTAATGCTTCATAGACATTAAGTTATTCAGTCACTTACGTCAACAAACCATCAAACAGAAGATATTTAGATATAACTTTTAGCCATATATTTGATTCTAAATATTTTTTCATATTACTAAGGTCATTTCTTTAGAAGTAAAAGTATTCATTAAAACTGATGTTCAAGTAGGTAGAATCAAAAATCAGTTTGTTATAATCCAATAAAACAAAACATTAATGTCATTTCTCGCTCGCCGGTCAATAATTTATTCCATCAGGGGATAGAAGCACTTCCATGTCAGAAATTAACATAAGTGGATTGAATATACATATGGTTTTTATAATATTTCAATCTAATAAAATTGTGAAATTCTACTATGGTTAATGTGTCGTAATACGAATGAAAAACATTTTCATTCGTCAACCTACACTAACAATAGCAAGGATGATTCAATATGAATTCGTTGAAAATTATACCGATAATTATAGCTGTATTATTATTTTCCTTCTCAGCGTTTTGTGCTGCAGAAGACACTAAAGGCTATAAGCAATATGACACATTTCGATTCACTGTAGATAATCAATACGCAAAAAAACTAACCAAGAATATGCGAAAGCACATTAAAAAATATCATGTCAAAGGTGCGCTAAAAACCAAAATTTATAACGTTACCTATGGTGCCAGTGCTAATGATCTAATTTGGGTTATGGGTCCTATAAGTTATTCAGAAATAGACGCTCGCTCTGATAATGAAAAACATGATGAGGATTGGGCTGATAATATCAATCCATACATAACCTCTTATAATCAAAGTGAAATTTGGCGTAACATGGATGGGTTAGTGATTAACAATCAGGATGAAAAAGCTGACGCGCCAGAAAAATATATCACTAGATACCTTACTATTCACAATGATCAAGAAGAAGACGTGATCAACTATTTATTGACCCAAATAAAGAATACTCTCGACAAAACGGGTAAAGTTAAATACTGGGCTGTATTGGAAAACCAATTCATTCAAGGCAACATAAATGGGCGTCATTTAATGGCTATTTCATCCATGAACTCTTGGGCTGAGTTAGATGAGGATTGGGAATTCGGCAAGCACTTTGAAGCTTTACACGGCAAAGGCAGTTTAAAAGCATTTCGGGAGAGTTATAGCAAAGTGTTTAAAAATCAATGGCAAGAAGTTATCGTTGTTAACAAAGAAATGAGCGGTATGTAGTTACTTCTTTACCTAAGAACAGTTCGTCTATCCAGCCAGTGGCAACTATGCTACTGAAGTGACCTAAAGCAACATAATGATGTTTTAGGTCTTTACTTAACTCGATTTAATGAAAACAAATAACTTCTCATGTTAGCTTTGTCATATTACACTGAATAAGTGTTCTGCAAGTTAATTGAAAATTTAAGCAACGTGTTAAAATTATTTGTTTTTCTCCTTCTCCTCTTTACCTATTCTCAATCAATGGCTTTTGATGATAAAACTGTGCGTTTTGCATTGATTATCGGTAATGGCAACTACGCAACAGCGCCATTACCAAACGCTATAAACGATGCTAATGCTATTTCGATAATGTTAACCAAATTAAATTTTAAGGTAACCAAAGTTATTGATAACAATTATTTTGAACTGAAGAAAAACGTTAAAAATTTTTATGCAAATGTTATGGCTATACACGATAAAAAAAAATTCATACTAATATATTACGCGGGGCACGCTATTCAGGTTGAGCATCGAAACTACTTTGTACCTATTGATAGTACCCTTGAAAACTCTGAAATAAATATCAAAGACAATGTGAGTCGAGGCTTAGCTCGTTTAAAAAATGCTAACAATAAAAATACTCAAGCAAACTTATTTGACTTAACTACTTTATTAGAGTTTTCTATTGATGCCAATAGCACTCAGAGTATTATCATTTTGGATGCCTGTAGAAATAATCCTTTTAAAAACAATGAAGGTAGCTCGTTTTCCACTGGTTTAGCGCCAATCAAGGCACCAACGGGCACATTGATAGCTTATGCAACTGAGCCTGGCAGTGTTGCATCAGATGGCGCGGGTGCAAATGGCACATACACTAAACATCTTCTTCGGCACATGGAAGAAATGATCACCATAGAGGCGTTGTTAAAAAAAGTCAGAAAAGGTGTCGTAAAAGAAACGCAAAATAATCAAATTCCTTGGGAACACTCTTCTCTATTAGAGCAAGTCTTTATTAATCCGCCAAAAAATAAAAAAATACCTGAGTTAATGGTATTTTAATCTCATTATTAAAATACATATGCCAAACCAACATTTAAGCTGGTTATACTTTGATCGATATTTTTAAAGGTTTTGCCATCAACAGGTATATCCATTTGATAATCATTCAATTTCAATTTAGTTTGAAAAATTAAACGCCCAGATAATGGCATGGTCCAAGTGACTCCGTAACTGAAACCATTTAAATCTGCTTTAACATCGCCGGTTAAATCATCAAACTCGATAGAATCGTCTTCGTCTTCGTCATCCTCTTCATCAGCATTAGCTCTAAAGTGATTTTCTGCTTGTAAATAAGCATAAGCGACGGAAACACTTAAACGGCCAGCTTTTTCAAAACTCCATGAATAATTAACCCCTATATAAGGACCTACTTGTGCATAACTTTCATATAATGGGATAGCAATACCTTCATCTAAATCTTCCCTGTTAATAAATTCTATTTTGGTCTCTCCAGACTTATAACCTGCAAATACAGACCAGGAATTATTGACCTTATATCCTAGCGTGAAATCAATATCATCTCGGGATGCTGTACCAACATCTTCTTCCTCAGAAATAGTGGCGTCATCTAAAGAGACACCCGCATTAATTGATGCTTGCCACTGACCAGATATCATTGCAACAGTGAGATTTGCATTAGGAAAGGTAATGTCATGATCTAACTTTTCAGGGAATGAGAAAGTGCCATATCCCATAGAAAGTCCCGTCACGAAATTTGTGTTATCAAATACAGAGTCAGCTTTAGTTTTTACAGAGAAAATGATTACAAGGGTAATTAGTACGTATATTATATTTTTCATTATGATCACACGTTGAAGTTATGTTTATCCGGAGTACTCTTATTATTAGCACAACATAGCAATAATACTAAGTTTAAAGTTAATGATAAATGGTGATGATTTAGGCTTCTTCTGTATAGTTGCTTCACATCCATCACTTGCATTAGCAACAAGTGATGGATGTAACTGCAAGAGTTATCTTGAAAACGTCTAACTGTAATTAATGCTTCGGAGGTTACTGCGGAAGCCCTGTGCTCAACACCGGTGGTTTTAATGGTTTGTTGTTTACCCCCCGTGTCAGAATAGTTGTCACCCCTAAAATTTAAATTTTTTTAGATCGG
>JAPYOP010000240.1 GCA_029938115.1 Colwellia sp.
AATATACTGCAAATGCAGATAAAACGGATTATGCGGTCGTCTGTGAAAACAGACCTGTGGTGGCGGATGTAGTAGCTAATATATCCGATGCGAATTTTGCAGCCTGTATTACAGCTCAGGTGTCAGTGACAACCTACGCCGATCAAATTACCTCACTGAACTGTTCTTCAATGCAAATTACGGATGTATCTGGTTTAGAGTTTTTTACGGGGTTAACGACTCTTCATCTGACTAATAACCAGCTCACCAGTGTGGATCTATCGGCCAATACGGCGCTTACGGCTCTGTTTCTTGGTGACAACCAGTTCACCAGTGTGAATGTATCGGCTAATACGGCGTTAATGACTCTTTACCTTTATACTAACCAACTCACCAGTGTGGATCTATCGGCCAATACAGAGTTAAGAACTTTGTTTCTTAGTGACAACCAGTTCACCAGTGTGGATGTATCGGCCAATACCGCGCTAACGTCGCTGTATCTTGATAATAACCAGCTCAGCAGTATGGATCTATCGGCCAATACGACGCTAACAGGTCTGTATCTATATAATAACCAGCTCACAAGTCTGGATCTATCGAACAATACAGCGCTAACAATTCTGTATATTAGTGGTAACCAGCTCACCAGTTTGGATGTATCGGCCAGTACGGCGCTAACGCAGCTGTATCTTTATAATAACCAGCTCACCAGTGTGAATGTATCGGCCAATACGGCGTTAACGACTCTTTGGCTTGGTAGTAACCAGCTCACTAGTGTGGATGTATCGGCCAATACGGCGTTAACGTATCTGGGCCTTAGTGGTAACCAACTCACCAGTGTGGATGTATCGGCCAATACTGCGCTAACATCTCTTTCTCTTAGTGGTAGCCAACTCACCAGTGTGGATGTATCGGCCAATACAGAGTTAAGAACTTTGCTTCTTAGTGACAACCAGCTCACCAGTGTGGATGTAGCAGTCAATACAGCGTTAACGTTTCTAGCTCTTAGTGGTAACCAACTCACCAGTGTGGATGTATCCTCTAATATGGCCTTAACGATTCTTTGGCTGCATTATAACCAGCTCACGAATGCGCCCATAGGAATTTCAAATATAGCCAACACTGCGGCGAATATAAATCTAACTAATAATAATTTTGATGTGAACGCTGAGGCTGAATTGACCTCGTTGAAAGACACGTACCCCAATTTATCTTGGTAAAACCGAATTAAGCATTCGGTGAAAATTGTGTGCTTTTTTGTTCTTGTCACCAGCAGACTGCTTGCCACATTTCTAGTTCCCACGGTCTTTCTTTTTCGCCTGTAGCAGACTACTTACGGGGATAGTGTTAAGAAATTGAAGAGATGCAAACTCGCGTTCTGCCCTTCACAGCCATGATTGCCGGCTTTAATTAATGGTGGGTGAGTAAAACTGCTTAATCGCCAAATAGAGGCGCCCTATATGATAAAAAGGAATGACAGGTATACATGTGGATTCTT
>JAPYOP010000241.1 GCA_029938115.1 Colwellia sp.
AAGTGCCAACCGTGTCACACTTTTTCATAAGCCTAATGCAGTAGGCATTATTAATGGATATGGGGTGACCCTGTGGCATGCTCCCTTTACCCAGAGTCCATCTAGTTAAATTCAGTAGGTCCTTGGGTCCTTGAGTTCTTGAGAATCTAATCTAAAATTCTTAGTGCGGTTATAATTTTATGCTTTTGGTTTATGGGTGCAGTTTAAGCATATGGGCACGAACCACAGCGGTAAATATCATCGCAAGGCTTGTTTCAGGGACGCTTATAACTGGATGGAATGAAAGTGAATTACCGAAATGCCATAGTGCTATCTGTGTCATTTGGGAGCTAACATTATATGAAACCCGCTCTTTTAATTGCTTTGTTATCGACTTCTTTTTACGCCTATCAACCTTTGGCCATTGAATCTTATAACCTTGATGAGCTTTTCAACATGTCCCTCGAAGAACTGTTAAATATTGAGATTACTACCGGAGGGTTAACCGGCTCCACTAGCCTTGAATCTGCTTCTGCCATCACCATCATTAATCAAGATCAAATTGAGATGTCTACTGCTAGGAATATAACCGGCTTATTAGAGCAGTATGTGCCAGGGCTGCTGGTCATGGAACATTTTGAAGGCAGCAAAATTGGTTTAAGAGGGCTTATTGCAGCAGAGAATTACAAACTTTTGTTATTGGTGAATAGTAAAAGCATCACCAACATGGTGTATGAAGGGGCTTTGGTAGAGTTAGATTTATGGGACATGGCAGACATTGAAAGAATAGAGGTGGTACGTGGTGCGGGTTCGGTTACCTATGGTACAGGGGCCATTGCAGGTGTTATTAATATCATTACTAAAAATGCCAACAGTGATTTACCTGTATCCTCCATTAGCCTAAGCAAGAACGATGCTTTTAACAGTAGAGGGATAAATGCTCAGTTTTCAAAACGTTTTGGCAATGTAAAAACCTATTCTTATGCTTCTTACCGAAAAACAGAGGGATTACTAAATCCAAATTATTTTGGATTAAATGGTGATGCCAGCACAGATATTCGTTATCAAGGAAAACGTGACTCTGATACAACAGGTCCGCAGGATTATTTAGCCGATTCATTGGGTCGGCCACAAATCAAAGCACATCTTGATATTGCAATTGGAAAAAACGTTAGCACTTGGGCCCGTTATACGCAGTCCGGTCAAACCCACACTAAAACCAGTAAGAAAATTTTGCAGGACGCAAATGGAGATGAAACAGGTGAACAGGTAAACCAACGTAAAGTTAGCCTGCGCAGTTTTATGTGGTCTGGCGATTATAAAAGTATTCTTAATGAAAATTCATTTATTAAATACTCAGCCACATACGATAGCCAAGAGTATATTCGTTACTTTGTGCGCAATGTCGATTACGACCCTGAAGGGGTTCATAATATTCGGCATTATGCGTTTTCACAAAACCGGGCTACCGTTTCAATTTTATAT
>JAPYOP010000113.1 GCA_029938115.1 Colwellia sp.
GACTTTATATAGCGAATTACTTAATAATGCGCCTTTTTATATCAGAGAACGAGGATACTACGCACCAGCCACGGCTTCTCTCTCAGACCTTGTTGGTATTTCGGTTAGTCAAATCAAACGTACTATGAAAAAACTAATTCAATGCGGCTTGGTAATCGTCCTTAACCATAAAGCTAACTTCCCGAACGAAATAGCAGTAGTTAGGCTAGACGATACCGTTATCAAGCCAGACAAAAACTTTGATGAGCGTCAACAAGATATTAAATCTAAAGCAATCACTGGTCGAAGACCAATGCGTACACCTCAACCCGTAGAAATAGAAAACAAGACTAACAACGATATAAATACTGAATGGTATAACGAACTTTAATAACAGAAATAACAAATAGAGAACCAATTATGAAAACGAATAAACCAACAATTGTAGAAAACAACTTACCTAGTGTAGCTAACGATAACTTGCCTACAATAGTTAAAACCAAAGCGACTAATAAATTCCTACGCCTAGTAAGAAAATATCAACCGTTATCAGCAAGCTGCTTTGATTTAGTTAAGCCGCTTGGGTTACATTCCACTCAAGGTTTCCAGTCCTTATATAAAAGACTGGAGGAGGTTGGGTTGATAACCATTGCACGTAAGGCGCCATTACCGAATACGTACAGCCTAACTAAGGACAGGGAGTTATTGATGCATTACAGTTATCTGTTTGAAAGTACTAGAAACTTGACGCTTGAGGACGATTAGATTTACTGCATTAGTACTATCATCAATAAATCACACCACCGAACAACCTTAATCTAAACAATAAATGCAACTAAAACAATACGGTAAGCACTCAAAGCTTAATTCGTATGGCTTTACTATGCCTAAAATAAAACTAATTGTAAGTAGGAATAAAACAAATATGAACAACCAAGCAAACGACTTTGAACAAACTTACCTGAGAGGTGAGTTAGTCACACTGGATAACGGTAAAACGTATAAGGCACGTACAGCCTTTGAATACAAAGATAACAACTACTTAATAATTGACGACGGTAAATATCACTTCTTGTCATTATTAGACTTAAGCAGTCAAGAAATCGTAATTGAGAGCTATATAAGTGAAAAAGACTTGTTAATTGAGCTCAGTGGTAAAAGTAAGTCCGAGCAATCAATTATTGCTAAAGCACTTGGTGCAGGAAGTGAGAAAATTGAAAAGCTCAAGGCGTACATCAAGGTCAATGGAGACCCTAGAAGTTTTAAGCAAAAAGTTGAAGTGATTGACGTCATTCCTCTAGAAGTTGGTAGGTTGGCTTATGTCAATGTTGATGCGCCATATTGCCAAGGTGACATCATCTCAATATCTGATTGGAGTTACAAAATAGACTCGAATTTTAGAGTTCGTTTAATTAAATATCTCATCGTTAAAAATAAATTCAACTTGTACGCTCTGTTCAGAATAACAGGAAAAAAATCAAAAGAACTCATATTACTCATTCAGGGAGGGTTAAGTGCTGAGTTTTACAACCTACAGCAAGAAACAAAGGCGTTGTTGTTGGTTGAATTAACTGAGCGTTTAATTAAGTTATCAGTTAAATCAGCTCCTGCATGTAAATTGCTGCTTGACGTATTGGGTGATAGCAATTCAGTTGGCAGACCTAGGGGTAAAAAATCTTTATCAAGTGAGCATTTGGATAACATTGAAGCTAGGGAGTTGGCTGAATTGTCAGAGGATATAAAGCGTATCAGTGGATAGTTGAGGGTGAAGCCCTCGTCAGAGTATTAAATCAAGCCATACTCATATTGGTTCAGGGCTTTTTTATTGTCTGTAATTTGATGGTTAGTTACCTATCTATCTGCTACATGAACTGCTACATTATAGGGGTTACTTAACTTGTAACCTACTGTTTTGTAAGCACTCATGTGCCGAGGTGTGGCTATTAGGGTTGCCACCCAATCTTATGTTTTCAATGACTTACACCATAAAAAAGAGTAGCTGCTACAATTGGTGCTACAATGAAGTCAGCAAATATTCCTCATTTATACTCTAGAAATGGCATTTATTACTATCGTAATAACAATGTTTGGAAGTCATTAAATACTCGATGTATGAAAGAAGCCTTTAGAATAGTTAGTCATATTCTCTTTGGTATAATGCAGCAGAAAACTCAAATCAACAATCAATCACAAAACCTGCTATTCCATCAACAGTACAGCTAATTAAAGCCTATTTAGATGAAAATAGTAGTAGGTGGTGCGTTAGGGAATATACACGCATTAATAGCGCTCTAGGTTTCCTACCTAAAGGATATATCTCAAGAGATACAGCAATCAAGTTAAAAACTACTATTTTAAAAGTTAAAACTGTTACTACTTTCAATAGATACCTGAAATATTTCGATGCTCTTTACTGTTGGGTGTTAGCAAATAATGCTCAGATAACAGTAAATCCTTTTGAAGGGCTAAGAGTAATTGAGAAGAAAGTTCCAGTTGCTAGCAAGCGTAATGCTTATTCAATATAGACATTGAAACCTGCATAGCTTGCCAGGGACAAGTAAAAGTCATTGCCTGTATTGAAGATCCTGAGGTCATCAAGAAAATATTAGATCACCTCAAAAGCAATGAAGAAAAAGCGTCCGGCAAGCGTCCTCAAGCAAGGGCACCGCCAGTTTCGGTATTTGCATTAGTTAATTAGGGAAAGAAAATACAACAAACAAGGATAATGTTGCCGTTGCGCTAGCAGGGTAGTGTTTGTTTTTTTTGAATGAAAAGAATGAGGACATAATCGGCCTGAAAGCTAGCAGATTTGCGTAAAATTGACGGTGTGTTGGTTTGATGTCGATGCTATGAGCCGGATTTGTACCAGTTTTTTCGATCACACTATATATTACTTATACTCTTAGAGCGCATGGCGCGAGATGTACGTGTGACCACTATTTATGAAGGGACCAGTGAAATCCAAAAATCATTATTGCTCGTGAGTTATTACGCGAAGTGTAATTTGATCATTGTTTGAGAATTTAAAGCTGAACGGCCTTTAATTGATGGCAGTTCAGCTTTTTGCATTTACAGTAAGTATATATTTGCAAGGCTAACCGCGCTATTGGTTAGCGCATCTCGTTATTTTTTTGTGCTTGAATGGATTTATTAACTGCTCTTAAATCAGCTCGACACTTCTCTTTGTTCCTTTTTGACCCCGTATCGCAGGCCGGTTTCGTCGTTTTTCTACCAATGTCAAAGTCGCGCTGTATGCCATAATAAACACAAGATGACAAAAGTAATACACAGACCAAACAGTAGATGATTTTCATATTGTACTCCACATCATAAATTGATATGACGTTGCAAGTCAGAGGTCGACTGTAGCAATTTTCACTCTATTATTCGTCGACGATTCGTGAGAAAACTATAAGGTGATTTTACAATAAAATCGCCTTATAGTTTAAGCCCTGATAGCTAATCTAGTTCGTTAGTTATTATTTTCGTAATCAAACTATCCATCGTGTTCTCACAAACCGGTTGCGTACTGCAGTTAATAAACGCTGTTATGCTTAACTCTTTTTCTTTTACATAGATATTTTGTGTGTGATAACCATGGGTAAGTCCGGAATGACCATATATGGTATTGTCACCTCGGGTCTCTATACCAATAAAACCATTCAACTGCTGCGAACCAAAAATGTCAGCTCTTATCTCGCTATTGATAAAGCTTTGCTCGGCTACGGCGCTTTTTAAGAATAAGGCCATATCTTCTACACTTGACACTACCGGCGCATTTGCTATGGCAACATTTTCCAGATACGACTTAGTATCGTATGTTTCGTTGTCGTCATCAAATTTGTGATAGCCGGAGATAAAATCACCTAGATCTTTTTCTATGCCACGATAATAAGTTGCATTCAAGCCGAGCGGTTCCAATATACGCGCTCTTAATGCGACAGAATGGTGCATTCCCAGTACCTGATCAAGGATTAATCCCGCCAATAGGTAACCTGTGTTTGAATAATGGTAGCCTTGCCCCGGTTTGAATTCTGCCGGTTTGTTCAAGCCAAATACTAAGAAATCAATATCAGTTTTTAGCTGTTCCGGCTCAGCAAGTAGCAGATCTAGGTAGTCTTCATTATCATCATAATCGTAAACTCCACTGGTGTGATTTAACAATTGACGTAAGGTGATTTCTTCACTATTTTCGATTTGATTAAGGATGTCAGCTGACAACCAAGTGTTAAGGGTAGCATCTAGGTCTAATAAGGTTTCATCCGCTAACATCGCAGCGAGTAGAGCTATCATGGGTTTACCAGCACTTGCCGTTGGCATAGTGTGGTAAGTTTGCATTGGGTCTTGTGTTGCTTTGTTGGCCAAGCCTGCACTACCGAGAAACTGTTTTTCCGGTGAGTTCACTAACAATATGATACCGGGGATGGTCTCGGAAACCGTTTCATCAATCAGTTTTTGGTAATCGAAAACGATTGGGGCAGGCTCTTCAATTATTTGAGGTTTTTTAGCTGTTGAACCACCGCCACAAGCGGTTAACAATAAAGCGATAGTAGTACAAAAGAGTGTTGATTTTAGTCGGTAGCACGTGTTCATATTTATTCCTTAAGTTGATTTGATAAGTCAACTATAAGGAATGACCGCGTTGAAAGACGTAACAGGTTCCATCATCTGTAACAAAGTGTACAAATTGTCGTTTAAAAGAATATTTTATTGATTAAAGGTCAAACAGAATTCGGCACCACCAAGCTCAATTGAGTCAGTAATGAAAAGCGTGGCATCGTGTAACTGGGCTATTCTTGATACTATGGCCAGACCCATGCCGTAACCAGGTTTTTCATGAGCCTGCTTGCCGCGCATAAAGGGTTTCAATAATTCGCTGCGCTTATCTTGTGGTATGCCGGGACCATCATCGCTAATAATAAATTGCAGCTTTGTATCATTTTTTGTGATCCTTAACTTAATATTATTACTGGCATATTGTAGGGCATTGCCGAGCAAATTATTGACTAACATACTCAGGTAATTCGCATCACCGTTAACCATGGCATCGCCTTGTGCCTGCCAATTAATGATATTATTGTCATCAGTTACCGCGCCAACGCATTGACTGACTAGTTCATTCAAGTTGATACTTTGTTGTTCAACAGCCATCATCGATTGCTCTATTCGCGCATAGTTGAGCAATACATTGACCAAACGTTCCATTTCCTCAATATCACGACTGAGGTGACGTTGGTACTTATCTCTCGTCTCAGGATTTTCTGTTTCCTGTAGGATCTCAATACCAAAGCGTAATCTTGCCAAGGGCGTCCGTAAATCGTGAGCAACGGCGTCGCTGAGCAGCTTGTTATCACTGACCAGCGTTTCTATCCGTTCGGCCATGTGGTTAAATTCATTTTCAATATCGGCAATATAAGACGTTGAATTGATCTTAATGCGTTGTTGTAGCTGCCCCTCGCCAAAGGCTTGAGTGGTTCGTCGCAACTTTCTCAGTTGTTTAACCAAAGGGTAAAGCCACATTAATACCATCAAGACAATACCAAGATAAAATACGCCAGTTAGCAACAATTGTAATGAGCTATTGTTATTATGTTGTTGTACAACAGGCGGGATGATAAAGGTCAATACTTTTTGCTGTGATGGCAAAATGAAATGCATAGAAATGTTGTCGTCTGTTTCAAAGACCAGGGGTTCACCAGAGAGAAAATCTTGTTTTAATATGTCAGGTAAAAATAAATTGTCTAATGGCGTTAAGGTAACGGAAAGTTTATCTTGTTGCTGCCAAGTTGTGATGAATTGTTGTGGTGCTAGTTGTTTATCTAAGGTTGCAGCCAGTGACTTACCTAGTTGGCGATATGGGGCTAACTCATCGGACGCATTGACTGGCTGTGTCTGATATTGGCTAAATAAGTTATCTAGTACACTGCCTATGCCTAACACGGCAATTAAGATCACCAATAATAGTGATAGGGTTAGTTTTGGCATCTGTTAGTCCCAGGCATCTTTAACAAATAAATAGCCTTTACCCCACACGGTTTTAATTCGGTACGGGTTACTGGCATCATCGCCAAGCTTTTTGCGAATTCTTGAAATAAGAATATCGATTGAACGATCAAAACCATCGTAGTCAATGCCTCTGCGCGCAATGACCAGCGCTTTGCGGCTCACTAAATTGTCTGCCGATTGCGCGAGTTGCCACAGCACATCAAACTCGTTCGAAGATATGGCCACTTTAGTGCCGGCTAAGGTCGTTGTTCGGGAATTGGCATCGATGGTCAGCTTACCAAAACTTACTTTGTTCGGATCTGTTGCTACTATGGTTGGTACGATATCAGGTGCCGAACTTCGACGAAAAAGCGCTTTGATCCTTGATAATAACACCCTCGGCTTAACGGGTTTCACGACATAATCATCAGCGCCTAACTCTAATCCTAGCACTTCGTCAGTTTCATGATCCCGTGCTGTCATCATTAAAATGGGGCCATGATAAAAGGGGCGAATAGCCATGCAGACTTCAAAACCATCTTTGACTGGTAACATAATGTCTAATATCACTAGATCTGGCTGATCCGCTTCAATCAGTTCAATGGCAACGTCACCCCTAGTCGCCAGTGTCACTAAGTAACCCTGTTCGCCGAGGTAGTCGCAAAACCATTCGGCTAGCGACATATCGTCTTCGACTAACATAATATGTTTGCTAGCAATGGTTTCGGACAAAAAGGTTTCCGTCAAAATAGTCTCCAAGTTGATTTGGCGCGTTTAGAGGATTTATATACCCAAGCCACAGGAATTCGCGTTCGGGCTATATCACTAGTTGATGCCTGGATACGTAAAGCAAAGTTATTGCTCTGCTTTGATTGAAAGTCGAAGCTAAACTCACCTTTAGCCTGTTGTTGCCAGCACTTCATTGTTTTGTTTGTGGTGATATTAACTAAACAATAATTGTTAGCTTGTGGCTGCAGCCAGTTAAAGGTTACCTCCAGATAACATTTTTGCCCCTTGCGGAGCGCGACACAAGGCTTAGGGGTTACTTTTAAGTGTGCTGTCTGGGTTATCTCAGTCGATGAAGCATGGACATTGCTAGTCACCATTAAACAAAGGGGCGCGAACATGAGTCCCATCAACAAACTTAATTTTATTTTTCTTATGCGTATTAAAGTAAGCATAATTAATTCCTTACTTTATTAAAATACATAGCTAATGCTAGTGCGTAATGAAATTCTCGTTGAACGGGTGGTTTCAAAAAGAGGACTGTCCATGTCGGCATCTGATACGGTGCTAAAGCGTGCGGTGCTGCGAAAAACCCAATTTTCAGAAATTGGATAAGTTACCCCAACTTCAGCGGTAAGGTTAAAATTAGAACCTGGACTGTATTCAGTAAATTGCGTGCGTGATGCTTCTGCTTCATTAACACCATAGTAATAGTCATTGATACGACTATCATAAAATTGTATCCCAACTAGTCCATGAAAATTCCAATTTCTAACTTGCCAATTACGTCCTATTAATGCCGAGGCTAACGTGCCGTGACTATTGCCACTTATATCGTGTTTTAAGGTAAACTGTACTACGTTGTCTCCCATATAGCCGGTTAAGCGGCCGCCAAACATCGCGCTGGAATTTCTCTCATCAAGTTCTTTAAACTTATCATCAAAATTCAGACCGCCAAATTTGGGGCCGACCACAAAATCTAATGACCAGTTTTTACTTTCATAAGCATTATAGCCAAGTAAAAGAGGCTCACCACTTTCGCCATATTTTTCAATAAATAACCCGTTCCAGTTGTAACTACCGTTGATAATTAAAGAGCCTCCGGCCCATTTATCATCGTCATCAGTTAAGCTTGGTGCTCTGCCTATAGCCAAACCAAGCCCTAGCTCAAAGTAGTTTTCGGTAACTGCTTTGTCTTCCGTAGCATTACGTAACGTATGGGAAATATCGCTGGCAGAACTGACACTAGAAAAACTAGCGCTAGC
>JAPYOP010000114.1 GCA_029938115.1 Colwellia sp.
AAACCCCAATCGAGTTTTGTGCCTAAATTTTTGCCATGATAATAGTCAAGTAAACGTCCATTGGTATCTATACTCGCTTCAAGGCCAAAGGGTAAAGTAAAATGCCCTACACGAATATTGGGAAACCATTCTGGGCTAGCGGTATAATTTAGGTGTGCTTCACGGATAACAAATTGATTATCATCCGGGGAGTTAAACAGCGAAGAAAAAGGAGTTTGGTTTGATAGTTTAGTTAAATATAATTGGCCTACCATATAGCCAATATCTCCATTGGCAGAACTGAATACTTTGTGTGTGTCTAACCCTAAAGCATAAATACGGCTGGTATTATCTGTTGCACTATTTATATTCAAACGAGCACTGCCATCTAGGCTAACTCTGAAGTTATCCGAAAAGTCTCCGTAACTTGGCACGGAAATCAGCATGATTATGGTAGCAAATAAGCGCATTATCTTTCTCCCAAATATCTTGGACTTTCCCGTTAATGAATCGCCTTTCTGTTTAAGATGATCTCTCCCGTACGAACCGATTCTTTTAAAGACGACTCAGCATTTATGACTAAGTTGTCAGTTAACGTATCTTCTAAATTAGCAATACCCGCGCAAGTTCGCAAAAAACAGGGGTTACCCTCTACTCGCGAAACTATGTGCTTTGCAACTAAAGCGGCATCATCTGCAGTAGTTTCTGTCAACAAAAGAGCAAAGGTGTTCTCTCCCCAATTAATGACTTTATCTGAGGTTCGACGTTTTAATAAGGTTAAAATAAATTCCTTATCTTGTTTGTTTCCCTCATCTAGATCTTTAGGTGAAAATTTAAGTAATAACAAACTTAATGGGTGATAAAAACGTTTCGCTCTGGCCACTTCAAAGTTTAGGCAAATATTAAAAAAGCACTCTTTTGATAATCGACCATTTAAATATGCGGGGGCTACTTTATTTATGGCGTTCGACTGAAATAACCCTCGTTCAATGCGAATGAGTAGGGTTTTTATATCGAAAGGTTTAATAACGTAGTCGTCTGCTCCCGATAGCAAACCTTCACTTTCTTCGGTTATTTCACAGGTTAAAATAATGATTTTTGTCGCTGCAAATTTAGCGTCATTTCTTAAAAGTCTACAGGCCTTTAAACCATCCATAATAGGCATACGAATATCCATTAATATTAAATCAGGAGGACTGATGTTGGCCATCTCTATTGCCTCCTGGCCATTTGATGCTTCAGTAATTGAGACAGTCTGATTTGTTTTGTTAAACTTTCGCTGTATACCTCTAATGAGAGTATTTCTAACATCAGCTTCATCATCAACTATAAGTAACTTTTTTTCGGGATACATGGTATTTCCCCTTGTCTTTTACTTTCTCAAGCACCATTAGCAAAACATGAGTGGATTTACAAAATAGAAGACTAATGCGCCAATTCATAATAATTTAAAGCAATTGATGTACCAGAGGAGAACTCCTATCTGATGTAAAATGAATTCCCCCTTTAATGCATTGTATTTTATGGTAATTAATATTACTGGGTTTACAAAGGGGGAATCAATAAATGTTTAAGAATAACAAATATTGCAAAATGCGATGCAGAATTAAAAAGTGTAAAAATTATAATTGGATTAGACTGAATAGTATAAGACAAACCTGCTAATTACTTGCCTCATAAAAATTGATCCGCTTCGTTTTCTATAACTAATATGAGTAATATGTTGAATACAAAGTAAAAAATATTTATCTTTTAGCGCTAAGCCTTCACAGAATATGTACGTGAACCGCTGATGTTTGGCATAATTTATCAAGTGTGAGTAGCCTGCTCTACTATGTTTGCATTTATGCAGGTGATGTAATAATAAAAGAAAGATGAATGGGGTGGCTAAAGGGGACTTAAACACTCGACAACCGGAGTCAAAATCAAGTTGTCGGTATTGAATTTAGTTAGATTTACAGCGAATAAGTTAGATATTACTTTCGTGATTCATGTCATACCTGAGATTTAAGTGCCGCTCGGTTGATATCAAGACTCACAGAAGAGTAACAGCAACTAGATAGGAGTTGAGTCATTCATTGATACTGATATTATAACGTCATTTAAATGCAAATTATTACCAATTAATGTTTATAACTTTTCCATGATGAATAACCATTTCAATCTTTTGAGTATTAGTAATATCGTCTATTGGCGATTCGCTTAGAACAACCAGGTTAGCTTCATCACCTTGATTTACGCCATATTTTTTTCCTAGGAATTTGCCCGCACTGCTGGTCGATGCTGCCAAAGCTTCCCAGCTGCTTAGCCCTGAAGTAACTAGTTTAATCATTTCTCTATGTACTGAAAATCCTTGGATAGCACCGGTGCCACCTGAATCAGTACCTGTAAGCATAGTCACACCAGCCTTAATAAGGGTGTTAGCTGAACGATAAAACATTTGATTGCGAGAAAGAAGCATAGCAATGCGTGATTCAGAAAGTTTTAAGTTCTCTTTTTTGTAGGCGTTTAGGATATTCTGCCCAGCTAAATATTGAGCCATAGGTGCAGAAAGAATGGATGGATCTTGACGAAAGTCTATCGCGTCAGTATCTGATACAATTGTCGGTATCATAATAATATTGCGTGCCGCCATTAATTCAGCAATTTCAGTAGTTACCTCTTCATCACTGGGTAAATGTGTTATCGCCGTGGCACCAGCCGATATAACATCTCGCATATCTTCGACAGAGTTTATATGGACCACCGTTTTTAGATTAAGTAAGTTAGCCGTTTTTATCGCCATAAAAAGTGTTTCCTTGCTAATCGTCGGCATCGAACCACCTTTGGTGTATACAATTTTGATAACATCAGGTTTTCTTTTGGCCAATGCTTCTACCACAGTTTTAGCTTCTTCTGGTGAATCCATGGTACGGGTTTTTATACCATATTCTGTGCAGTGTCCTTTAATTGCCGTTAGACATGACAAGCTGGTAAAAATATCTGCTCCATTTATTTTTCCTGCTCTTTGTAATTCGCGTTGGCGAAATAAATCATCCTCGTCGCCAAACAAATCTAACAATGAAGTGACCCCAGCTGACAAAATAAGTTGGGCGGTAGCAGGTGTACTATTGAACTCAGATGTCCTACCCGGAGCTCGGTTTCCTCCAGCATGGGTGTGTAAATCATTTAATCCTGGAATAACCCATTTTCCCTTTAAATCAATAATTCGGCCAGTAAAGTTGTTCGGTATGATTGTAGAAAAGCTAGCAATATGTCCTTTTGAAATCAGTAAATTACCATACCTGATTACCTTTGATTCAGGGTCTACTATATTAGCATTACTGAGCAATAAGAGTTCACTAGTAAAACCATGACGGGCATAAAGAAAAACAACAAAAAACAGGAGTAAATGGCGAGTTAACATAAGTAGTTACCTTTAAAAATCAAGTGGATATCAATGCCTATTTCGCTAACAAAAGTAGAGATAGATGGCTAAGATGAAAAGAATAACAGGCTTAAATGGTCGAAAAGACAAGAATACGCCAACAGCTCAAATACTGCGTGAGCGGCCTTTGCCCCAATACTCTATAATCGTATAATAGCCACCTTGAGTTAACTGAGCCTTTAATGATGCTGAAATTTTTACAAAAAATGCTATTGTTTGTGCCATTAATGGCGTTTTCGATTTCTGTTTATGGACAAGCCATCTTCATTGAAAAAATGCGTTTACAGCCCTTGATTACTGAGCAGTGTGGTGCAAAAGAACTAGATGACAAAGACTGGCCTATCGTACAACTTTCGACATTAACGCAAAACCAGAAATTATGCTTGCGTACGAGGGTCACTATAGAATCAGGGCTGAGTAACGGTACATCGGTTAGCTTGTCACTATTAGGCTCTAGTCGGATTTATTGGGATAGTAGACTCATCGGCGAAAATGGTACGGTTGGTGCCGACCAAGCAACAGAAGTTCCCGGTGAAATTGATTATCTGTTGCCAATACCCTATGAGTTGCTAAAAGAAGGAGAGCACACTCTAACCGTTGAAATATCAAGTTTTCATCTTGATGAAGTGATGTCTACCATTTTTTATGGTTTGAGAATCATTGATGCTGGACAGGTTTATGATTATTTGATGCAAAGCACCCGCGTTGCCATGTTTAGTATTAGCGCTTTGTTGGTATGTAGTTTGTTTTTTCAGTTATTGTTCTGGTTGTATCAACGACAAATTATCTATCAAGTCTTTAGCATCTTGTGTCTTTCATCCGCTTTATTGCTGCTGGTAGAAAAATGGCGTGCTATGTTTGGTTATACCTATGACCTTCAAATCATCCGCTTGCACTGGGTGATTATATTCACCTATATAAGCTGTCTTTTACTGCCCGTTTTTTATCTGCATTATTATCATATTAAAAATAAAATTTTTTGGATTTCGCTTATTGCTTTGCTGCTATTAACGCAAATATTTATGGTTAATACTTATAACGACAAGGCTATAACATTGTTTTTTTCATCGCTCATTATCACTGCCATAGTTAATTTACACGAACTGAAAGACAAAAAACGGGCGGCATGGCCCAATACATTAATTTTGCTAAGCGGTATCATCATTTTTATTAGTTCCCCTACTGACTTTACCGAGGACAGATTCATCATTACTTTGTTTGCTATTGTTCTGGTAATGCTTATTTCACTGATCATAGAGATGAAAAATAACAGATTGAATTCACTTGCTTCTATTCGCCTAGAAGCTGAATTATTAAAACGTAATTTGCAACCTCATTTTCTAATGAATAGTTTAATGCTGGTGATTGAATGGATCGAAGAAAAGCCTCAAGAAGCTGCGAGTTTTGTGCAAGCACTTGCTGAAGAATTAAGGATGTTGGTTAGCTTTTCAGACTTACGAGCGGTAAAACTAACAGATGAAATAAAGCTATGCCTTCGTCATTTGGAAATAATGGCCTATCGTTATAAGGCTAAGTACACCCTTGACGTTAAAGGTTCACCGGCTGCCATTATGATCCCTCCTGCGATTATTCATACGCAAATTGAAAATGCTTTTTCCCATAATCATGTGCCTATAGATGCAACATTTACTCTTACTATTAGTAAAAGCAACGCTAATGTAGAATTGACTTTAATATCACCACTCAATAAAAAGGTAAAGTTGAAAAGCATAGGAGTAGGAGAGCGTTATATTCACTCTCGATTAGTAGAGAATTATGGACAAAGTTTTAGCTATAGAAGTTATCCCGAAAAAAACAACTGGATTAATACGATTAAAATAAAGGGTTCAAAGTAATGCATGTGCTGATTGTTGAAGATGAACCGGTAATATCTGAACGCATACAAAGGCAAGTAGGACAGATACTCGGAGAACAATTAACAAAATTAAAATCATTCGATAACCTCGATGATGCGCAAGATTACCTTGCCGAGCAATCAATTGACTTGCTTTTTCTTGATTTAAATTTGCAGGGAGAAAATGGTTTTGAGTTATTAAGTTCTCTGACTGCGGCAAGTTTTCATACCATAATAATTTCTGCTTACGCTGATAAAGCTATTAAAGCATTTGAATATTCAATACTAGACTTCATTGCCAAACCTTTCACTAAACAAAGGCTTGAGCAGGCTATCAATCGAATTTTAGATGTTAATTTACGTCAGGATTATGGCGTGCGTTACCTGAGTGTAAAGTTGGCCGGTGTAATAAAATTAATCGAAATAAGTCAAATTGATTATATTATTGCCGCTGATCACTACAGTGAATTAGTTGTTAACGATAAACAAATTTTACATGATAAGAGTATTCGAAAACTACTGTCATTGCTACCACCAAACTTTGAGCAAATACATCGCTCGTATATTGTTAATATGAATAAAGTGTCGAAGGTATTTAGTGAACCTGGAAGTAAATACACGCTAGCATTAGAAAACGGAGTACAACTCCCTATCAGTAGAAGTCGCTTTGTCGTGATAAAAAGAAGGCTAGAGCACTAAGCCAATATCGGAGAGCGTTTGTTAGTAGGTTAATTGCCACTTAACTCGGTTAATTTGAAATGCGGAATTACCATCAGATTATAGGTATAGGGTTTAATTCAATTTACATGTATCAAGTTAGACGTCACTGAGGTTGTACCTATAATCTGTAATAATAATTATTATTTTTCAAATTCTGTCATAGGATAAATTTCAATAGCCAAATTATCAAAGTAATCAATTCTATGTTGAATAGTTGAAGTAATAGTGTCTTTTAGTTCTTGGCTAATGCGATCAGATTTATAACGTACCGCTAAATAAGGTACAAAACTCTAAGCTAAATCTTCACGAAAAGGATGACTTTCTGCATAAGTGGAAATAAAAGCTATATCTTGTTGTTGCGCTTGGTTCCATTGCGCATTGTGGCTATGGTCTTTATCAATCATGGCATGCACGGTTTCATGAATGAGTGTTTCTGCTAAAAGGCGCAACACCATCATCAAACGCAGCGATAAACAGGTAGGCATTATATATTTTAAACTCATCTGAGCGTTGATCAAGCATAGAACGCACAGGTTTTCAAATATTTCACGAAATTTCCTTAAAAATAAGCACCTCAATAATAGGCTAAAAATAGTTGGCTCAAATAGTTATTTACACCACATAGGCACTGGATAAACTAATAAGAACTTTGCTATTGAATCTATTTTGTTATTAATAAAAAGACAAAAAAAAGCACCTATAAAATAGGTGCATAAACATGAAATATTAGGGAAATAACATTACTGTTAAGTAAGAGTGTTCCTTTCAAACTAAGTTCAATTTATTTGTAAAATAGTTCATTTGTCTATGACTATAGGGGAAGTGCAATATTTTGTGGGGATTCGTCAGAAACAGCCACCTTGAATATGCCTTAAGTATGTTAAGGCACTCTGTTAGAATAACAGCCTATTGATTAAAGAATACCGAGACAGCATGTCAGAATTTAAAGCATTTTCACTTTTAGAGTCAATTATTGACCGCGTTAGTCTTAAAGGCTATACACAGCCCACACCGATCCAAAAAGAATGTATCCCCGTTCTTATTAATGGAAATGACCTTCTTGGTATCGCGCAAACGGGAACAGGAAAAACTGCGGCCTTTTCATTACCTCTTATCAATAATTTTGGGCGAAATAAAATTGTTATCAAAGCTAAGAGCACGCGTTCGCTCATACTAACCCCCACGAGAGAGCTTGCCTCGCAAATAATGCAAAATATTGATGACTACTCTGATGGTTTAGGGCTTAAAACTAAGGTTGTTTATGGTGGTGTAGGAAGACAAGCTCAAGTTGACTCTATCGCACTTGGACTTGATATTTTAGTGGCCACCCCTGGCAGGTTATTGGATTTAATTGAAACGGGCGATATAAATTTTAAGGCGTTAGAAGTATTTGTATTAGATGAAGCAGATACAATGCTTGATATGGGGTTCTTTAACGATGTTCAAAACATCATATCTAAACTACCAAATAAGCGACAAACACTTTTGTTTTCAGCTACTATGCCCGCAGAAATAGAGATACTTGCAGAAGCAATATTAACGGATCCAACAAAAATTCAAATTACTGCACAAACGGTTACTATCGATTTGGTTAATCAGAGTGTATACCATATTGAAAAGTCGAATAAAGTACCTTTGCTATTTAATATCTTGGAAAAACCTGACTATGAAAAAGTTCTCATCTTTTGTAAAACAAAGTATGGCGCTGACATCATTGTTAAAGCACTAGAAAAAGCATCAATAACTGCCGCTAGCCTTCACAGTGGTAAAACACAAGCAGTTAGGGAGGAAGCGTTACAAAACTTTAAAGAGTCTAATTTAAGAGTATTAGTTGCAACAGATGTTGCTGCTCGTGGCATTGATGTTGATAATATTACGTTAGTCATTAACTATAACCTTCCTGAAGATCCAAGAAACTACATACACCGTATAG
>JAPYOP010000115.1 GCA_029938115.1 Colwellia sp.
TAAGCATACGAGAAAATTCTACTTTTGACTTCGATTATTTTTCGGGGGGATTACCAATCATTCACTACTTTGCCAAACTCAGTAATCTCATTAACAACAATCTGTAATCATATTAATGCGGCTTTAGTTAAAATTATGTTCTAACCAAATTGAAATTTTAGCCAACACTTGCGTATCAATTGTTTGTTCAATCTCTTTATATTCGTTAACTGAACCTGTTTTTGCTGGCTGAAACAAGTGATTTAGACCTTTAAACACTTCACTTTCTACAGAAGATCCTTTGGCCGTCATCGCGTTCACAATGCCCGTCACATTTTCCTTCGCGGGGACTTGAGAGTCTTTATCTCCATTTAAAATTAACGCTTTGCCTTTAAATTTATTCCAATAGGGTAACGGGTTCTGCTGTAAGAATTCATAAAACGAAACACTTTCTGCGGAACCAAGACTCAGTGTTCCGTTGTTTTTATTAACCCACTTACCAATAACTTCAGCTTCATAACCCTTCAAATTTTCATATAACTCGACGACTTTTTGTTTACGCAGCTCAGAAGATGGGGTCTTTAATACCATACTGTAAAAGCGTTGGCTAAATTTAAGTAGGATGTCAGTCTCGGCTTTCGTTGCGCCTTTTGCTGCTGGTTCAGTTTGGTCTTGAAGTAATAAAATATCTAAAACTGACATACCAGGTCCTGCTAATGAAACTAAACCTTGAACTTTTTCATGTTCGGTCGTCATGATTGACACTAAACTACCTTCACTGTGGCCGATTAAAATAATGTTATTTTGGTCAACACGTTTGTGTGACTTCAAATACTGAACCGCAGCTTGTGTATCAAGAATCAAATCGTTTAACGTCCCATCTTCAAAACTTCCACTTGATTTATATACACCACGTTTATCCGACCTCAATACAATATAACCAAGCTTTGTTAAATGGTCTGCTAAAACTTTAAAGGTTCGATGTCCCGCATGATATGAGTCTCTATGGTTTGGGCCTGAGCCTGCAACCAACATAACAGCCGGGTGTTTATTAGTGTCATTTGGAAGCGTTAAAGTGCCAGATAACCATACGTTGTCATGAAAATTTTTGTATCTAATTCCTTGCTCAATATAACTCGTAGTGTCTTTAGGTGTTTGCGGTCGCTCTATTTCCGGCAGCGCGGAGACTCTATTTAACTTTAAATCAAATACGCTATCTCCCTGATTGAATTTGGCACTAATAACCTGATTGTTATTACTAATTTTACCCACAACACTTACTGGGGCTCCTGACATTTGTAACGTGAAAACATCATTTTCGATAGTTACAGCGGATACCAGCATGTAGCGTGCACCTTGATCTAAACTTGCTATATTGCCACCCCAATGACCATCTGCTTTTTTGAAGACTTCGACACCAATACGTAAAGTAGGCCCTTTGGGAATATTCATCGTGCCCAGCCATGAACCTCGAATATCTTCCATTTGAGGTTTTGCAAAAACACTTTGGCTACATAATGCCAAAACCAATACAATAAATACTTTACTCATTATCTTTTTCATTTTGATTACCTTAATTACCTACCTTGTATTGCTAGGTATATTACACAAAAACGACCACACATAGCAATGCAATGCATATCGCATTACTATGTGTGGTTTTATAGCTTGACCATTGTGGTAAGCAAAACAATTGATTAATATAGATAAAATGTAAAAAACGAATTTAGATGAAAAATGTAAGTATTTATTGCAACGCGATGCATATAGCAATACTATGCATAAAATTGATAAAAACATGAGAGACTTCCTATTTATGGAGTCAGATAAAATAATTGAAAGATGGGTACCTCAGTTTAGAAAAGGTCTGTTGGAATTCATCATTTTGCTTAAACTTCAGCAAGGCGATATTTATGGCTACGAGTTAGCTATAGAAATAAAAAAACTAACCTCTATCGAAGTTGCAGAAGGCACTTTGTATCCATTACTTAATCGACTAAAAAGAGACGATTTAGTAACATCTGAATGGAAAACAGCCGAAGTAGGATCCCCGCGTAAGTACTATGAAATAACATCTCTGGGTATAGAAACGTTAGCAAAGATGAAAGCTACATGGACGGAAACTCATAACTCAATCTTAAATATGGTAATGCAATCATGACTACAATGTTCCCTATCGAAAGCAAAACCGCACAGCAGGTCTGGAATAATTTTGACCGTGAACTCATTCATAAACTTAAACGCCTTCCTAAAGAGGAACGAGCAGATATCCGGTTGGAAATACTCAGTCATCTATTCGATTCCACAATCAATAATGGTGTTGATGTGGTTGAAACAGACAATGTTGAAAGTGAAGAAGTAAGGCTAATTAATGCTATTTCACGTTTAGGTTCACCCGACGAATATCTAGAACCATTAATCACCGATATTTTACTGAACCAAAAAGCGTCTAAGGGCCACCCACTTGCCATATTAAAAAGTTTGAAAAATAGCGCTCGCAAAGGAGTATTTCATGGTTTAGCAACACTAGTGTTAGGAATGGGATATTTTTGGGTTATTATGATATTCATCATGTCAGTGATGCATATTGGAAACCCTGAGGTTGGAATTTGGTATTATCCAACGGGTGAAGTCTCATTGTCTTTTAATGCTCAACCTGGCGCTATTCAATGGCAAACGAAATGGTTCTCACTGATTGGTATTCTTAGCAGTGCTATAGCATATTGGGGATTAAATAAAATATTGGGATACTTTTTTTCAAAATCTAAAATATAATTTCAACTAGCACTAAATGGCTAGTTACGTGCAAATTAACACAAAGGAAATTAACTTATTGTTATCGCCCCTAATTACCACAAAACGGTCCTAGATATTAGAACAATGGCGTCTTTGTCATGCTCACTATTTTCAATAATAGAAGACATTAGGATAAATACTCTATGGCGAAAACGCCCGCATAGTGTCACAGGAGTCAATTTTAAAAGACCTACGCCTAAATAACACGTAAAGTAGTTAAGTTAAAATAAGAGGCGTGAGAGCAAAGCCAATTGCTTTTTGTTCTTGTAGATTTTATTGTTAGAGGCTAACTAATATTGGTATCGACAGGATATAACTGTAATGTGACTGTCATTAACTGCATATACTAGGCGATTTGACTCATCTACACGTCTAGACCAAAAACCTGATAAATTTTCTTTGAGAGGCTTAGGCTTTCCTATTCCCTCAAATGGAGAGCGCTTAGTGTCAGTAATTAATTTATTAATTCTTTTTAATGTTTTTTTATCTTGCCCCTGCCAATATACAGAATCAGACCATGCATCATCAGTCCATGCTAGCAACCTAGTCATTTAATCTTTCTCGCTCAACCACTTGAGCTGATTTAAATTGCTCAATAGAGCGGGTTAAATGAGCAGCGTTAGCTGGAGATTTTAATAAATGAACGGTTTCCATCAAACTGTTGAAATGATCCATAGACATTACAACAGTATCTTCAGAATCTCTACGTGTAATCACTGTATAATCGGCGTCGTTTACGACATGTTCAAGTACAGATTTAAGTCCGTTTCTTGCTTCTGTAAAAGATACAATTCTCATAATATGTTCTCATTTTTAATTGTACAATTAATAAGACAAGTCTAAGCCAAAAGAATGACATGTGCAGCATTAGGTACAAGTCATTTTGAAACAGCTATCGCCCCCCAAGCACCATAGAAAATAAAACTAATGACAGCTGTAGAACAGATAAGTGATTTTTCCTATTATCACACGGTGATAGTTGTTTTGAATGTGCTTTATGGCCTTAGCAAAAGGTTGATAATCTTCCTGTAGCTTTTCAGAATCTCGCAGCACCCGTGTTGTACCCATTACCCCAAAAACTTCGCCTTTATGGTCATAAACCGGTAGTTTGCTGGTCGAAACCCAAATAAGATTGCCGAATTCGTTAACGATCAACTCAGTTCGGTCACAATTGATTCCGCATGGTAAATAACTCTAAAGTCATCGTGACGAATAGCGTCGGCTATTTTTTTCGGAAACAATTCATATTCTGTTTTACCTATGACATCGGATTTTTTCTTTAAATTAAATAAACGGGAAGTGGCGGCGTTGCTGAGTACAAATTGATAGTTTTTATCTTTAATGTAGAAGTAAATATCCGGCAAAATATCAAACATTGTTTCGATATTTCCGTGGTCACGTAACTGCACCATAAATTTTTCTGTTCGTGGATCTACGCTAGCCGTTATTAGTTTTACCTTTTAACTCAAAAAACTTAGTAAGCCCCAACAGGCACTTTTATAAGTTATATCACCTTTCGCTTGCTAGAATGGGTAAAATATTCATTGAGAGGTAAGCTTTAGAGTTAAGTTTGCTGCACTCCTGCTGAATTATTATTTTTAATTTTAGGTCTAATCTTTTATTAAATACACGATAGACAACAAAAACACTGATAACGCTACCATATGTATCAATGTGCTTATGAAACTATGTCTATTATTTCAACAACGAGTAAAAAAATAACAACACCTTCATCATACCTCATAGTTTACTGAGATAATTATAATTACCCTACCAAAACCATACCTTTATTATCATTATGTAAATATATTAATCAAAAAACTATTGCCAAGTTCAAAATGCAATGATAATGTTAGCGCTAACAAAAGGTGACAATAAGAGTTTACTATGTATTTAGGAATAGATTTAGGTACTTCTGGTGTAAAAGTTATCATTCTTGATGATAACGATGGTTTAGTCGCTCATGCATCATCACCATTAATCGTTAGCCGCCCCACGCCATTGTGGTCTGAGCAACATCCAAATGATTGGTGGCAAGCAACCAATCTTGCTATTGCAGAGTTAAAGCGAGATAACGCTGACTGCTTAAAGCAAGTAAAAGCTATAGGTCTGTCTGGTCAAATGCACGGTGCAACATTACTTGATAATGAGAACAAAGTTATCCGCCCTGCTATTTTATGGAATGACGGTCGATGTGCAGCTCAGTGCAAAGAAATAGAACAAAGTGAACCTAACACCCGTGCCATTACTGGCAATATTGCTATGCCGGGTTTCACTGCACCTAAACTTGTTTGGTTAAAACAGCATGAGCCAGACAACTTCAATAAAGTGGCAAAAGTACTTCTTCCTAAAGATTATTTACGCTTTTTAATGACGGGTGATTTTTCCTCGGACATGTCAGACAGTGCAGGAACACTTTGGCTTGATGTTGAAAAAAGACAATGGTCTGAAAGGATGTTAGCTGTTACCGGTTTAACCACCGAACATATGCCTGCTTTATTTGAAGGCTCAGATATTACGGGTCATTTAAATACCGAAGTAGCTAAAAAATGGGGAATGAGCGAAGTTCCTGTTATTGCAGGCGGCGGAGATAATGCTGCTGGTGCTGCTGGCATTGGTGTAATCACCCCTAATGAAGCGTTTTTATCTTTAGGTACATCGGGTGTTTACTTTGTTGCTAACGAAACTTACAACCCAAACCCAGACAGTGCAGTACACACTTTTTGTCATTGTATTCCAAACACATGGCATCAAATGTCTGTGGTATTAAGTGCTGCAAGCTGTTTGACTTGGGTAACTAAACTAACCGGATTTAGCGACGAAAAAAGCTTGTTAGATGAAGTAGCAAAACTAGACTTCTCAACACCTTCACCTGTTATGTTTTTACCATACCTTTCAGGAGAACGAACACCGCATAACAACCCGAATGCTCAAGGCGTCTTTTTTGGTCTTGACCATAATACTGATGCAGCAGTTCTTGGAAGAGCGGTACTAGAAGGTGTTGCCTTCGCTTTTGCAGATGGCCAAGAAGCCTTAATTGCTTCTGGTACACAAATAGACCAAGTCTCTGTAATTGGTGGTGGTGCGCGCAGTGCCTTATGGGGAAAAATTCTTGCCAGTGTTCTTAATCGCCCATTGACTTACCGTAAAGGTGCCGAAGTGGGACCAGCTTTTGGCGCTGCTCGTTTAGCTAAAATTGGCGCGACCAAATTAGCTGCAAGGGAAGTTTGTTACGCCAGCGACGTTGATTTTGTTATCGAGCCAGATAGCGTGATGCAAGATTACTACACTGCGCAACACAAAAAACATCAACAACTTTATCAAAGTATAAAAGAACATTTTTAATGAGTTATTTTGATGAAAATAGAACTGAAAAGAATAGTAAAAAAACATAATTTAGACAGAACCAATTTAGTAAATATACTAGGAGCAGACCATGACTGAGCAATTATTTAATAATGTAAGCAAAATAAAGTTTGAAGGTGCTGATAGCACTAACCCATTAGCTTTTCGTTACTATGACGAAAACCAAATTGTACTTGGCAAAACAATGAAAGAGTACCTTCGCTTTGCTACATGCTACTGGCATAGCTTTTGTTGGGCTGGCTCTGACATTTTTGGTGCTGGTACTTTTGATCGCCCTTGGATCCAATCTACAGGTAACCAATTAGAGTTAGCTGAACAAAAAGCTAAAGCCGCCTTTGAATTCTTTGAAAAATTAGGTACGCCATACTTTTGTTTCCATGACGCTGATATCGCACCTGAAGGAAATTCATTACAAGAATTCCATGACAATGTAGATCACATTGTTGGTATATTTGCAAAAGAAATGAAGCGTACGGGTATTAAGCTTTTATGGGGTACGGCTAACTTATTCTCAAATGCACGTTTTTGTGCGGGTGGGTCTACTAATCCTAACCCAGATCTATATGCTTATGCTGCTGCACAAGTTAAACACGCAATGGATGTAACGCATCGTTTAGGTGGTGAAAACTACGTTCTTTGGGGTGGTCGAGAAGGTTACGATACATTACTAAACACTAACCTTGCACAAGAAGGCGAACAATACGCACGCTTCCTTAAAATGGTTATTGAACATAAACATAAAATTGGTTTTAAAGGTAAATTATTAATTGAGCCTAAACCTCAAGAGCCTACTAAGCACCAATACGATTACGATACAGCGACTGTTGCGGGTTTCTTACACAAACACGGTATCGCTGGTGAAGTTCATGTAAACATTGAAGCAAACCATGCAACACTTGCGGGTCATAGCTTCCATCATGAAGTAGCTGTTGCTTGTGCTGAAGGTATTATGGGGAGTATTGATGCTAACCGTGGTGATATGCAAAACGGTTGGGATACAGATCAATTCCCTAACGATGTGGCTGAATGTACTTTAGTAATGTATGAAATTTTGAAAAATGGTGGTTTAGACACTGGCGGTTTCAACTTTGATACGAAGCTTCGTCGTCAATCATGTGAGCGTGATGATTTATTCATTGGTCACATTGGCGGCATGGACACTATGGCTAAAGCATTACTTAACGCAGCTAAGCTAATTGAAGATGCACCATTATCTGATTTTGTTGAAGAACGTTATGCTGGTTGGAAAGGTCAATTAGGCCAAAGCATCATGTCTGGTGATCACAGCTTAGATAGCTTATCAAAATTGGTACTTGAAGAAAAAATCAACCCTAAACAAGAATCTGGTCGCCAAGAGTTACTAGAAAATATTGTTAACCGTTACGTTTAATCAAGCATAAAAGGTATGCCCGTAGTAATGACTGCAAAGGTAGTGATGACTTCGGGCAAAGTTTAAAATGAATTTATTAGAACAACTGAAAAAAGTTACAAAGGTTGTAGCCGACAGCGGTGATGTCGACTCAATCAAAACATTAAACCCAGTTGATGCAACTACGAATCCTTCTCTAATTTTACAAGCCTCAAAATTACCACAATATAAACATCTGATTGACGATGCGATTGAGAAATCAACCGTTGATGGTCAAACCCATATTGATGATATTTGTGACCAATTAATTGTGAACTTTGGTTGTGTTCTGGTCAAGCAGCATAAGACACATTTATTGTGGACTGTTCAAACTCAATTG
>JAPYOP010000008.1 GCA_029938115.1 Colwellia sp.
TTCGACAAATTGGTTAAAAGCCAACTGCTCTACCAACTGAGCTAACGGCCGACATGTTTTTTTTATGGAATAAATCCACCCTACCCTTTAGACTCTGTAGTGGAGCATTTCCATTTCGAAATTTGTAACTCGATTTTCAAAATTTTAACAAGTGGTCGCATGAAAAACTTCAACCTTCGACCAACTAGGATTATCAGGTTAAAAGCCTTGGCTTTCAGACGCTAAATATAATCCTAAATAAAATTGGTCGGCCGTGAAGGATTTGAACCTTCGACAAATTGGTTAAAAGCCAACTGCTCTACCAACTGAGCTAACGGCCGACATTGCGTTTAGGTTGGTGCCTCAACGCGCCGCATATGATACTGATTAAAAAATTTAGTGCAACAACAAATTTCGTTTTTTTCACTATTATTTTTTGTTTGCTTAAAAACAGAGCAAAGCGCTAGTTTTGTCAGCAATATCTATCACTATTTATAGGCAAGTTATTCAGTTAAGTTTTCTAAACGCGGTTTGGCTAGTTGTGCGGAAGTTGAATCTGGGTACTCACTTAACAACTGGCGATATAACTGAACTGCTTTTTCTACATTGTTTTGTTTTTGCGCAACCATAGCCAACTTCAATAATGCATCAGGTCTTTTATTCGAATCTTGAAACTGCTGAACTACAATTAAAAACTCTTGTTCTGCGTCGCTTAAGTCCCCTTTATTAAACAATAACTGCCCTAACCAATAATGAGCGTTAGGAGCATAAGTTGACTGCGGATAAGTTTGGTTAAAGCTACGGAATGCAGGAATGGCTTGCTCATAGCGCTTATCTTTAAGCACTAAGTTTAATGCTTTGTCATAAGCCTCATTTTCAGTCAAATCATCACTATAATCTTTTGTTACGGTAGATGAGTTAACAGCAAGAGCACTGGGCACAGGTGTTGTTGGTTTTAATGCTTCGCTAACACGTCTATCAAGTTCTTGGTACAGCTCTCGCTGACGCTCCAGTACCTGTGATAACTGATGTGTATGCAACTCAGTAACGCCGCGCAATTCATTGACTTGAGTTTGTAAGTCATCTAGTTGGCGCTGAATATTAACTTGAGATCGGTTACGAGAATCAAGTTTGCGTTCAACATTAGCTAGTTGCTCGCTCAGAGATCCAGAGCTTTGACTAGAAACGGGAGTTGAACTTACGTCTATAACTGGCGCTTGAGCCGCTAACACAGTTGAAGTGCTAGCGGTCAATATAATGCCAAATAAAACGGTTTTACTTGAAAGGGTTAGTTTCATTTTTCATCCGATGTTATTTATTAACAGTTCTGAGTATAAACTCTGATAAATAGCGATTAGTAGCAGCTATTAATAAACAATTACCGCACGACGGTTTTTAGAGAAAGCGTCTTCTGAGCGATCTTTAACCATTGGCTTTTCTTCGCCATAGCTAACAACTTTTAATTGATTAGCAGCAACACCCATATTTTCTAAATAGGTAACAACTGCTTTAGCACGACGTTCGCCTAAAGCGATGTTGTACTCAGGTGTACCACGTTCATCAGCATGACCTTCAATTAAAACTTTAACATTTGAATTAGCATTTAAATAGGTAGCATGTGCGTCTAAAATACTTGAAAACTCTTCAGTAACATTTGAAACATCAAAACCAAAATAGATAATATGTTCTGAACGTAATTTTGCTATTTCTTGACGTTTAAGTTCTTTAATTTCAGCCGCTTTTTTAGCTGCTTGAACTTTTACAGCCTCTTCAGCCGCTTGCTGTTGAGCAACTTCAGTATTTGTATCAACGGTTGTTTGCTCATCTGATGTATCATTAGAACTACAAGCTGCTAATGCCAAAAGTGGTAAAGCAATAGCTATATTCTTGAAAGTTTTATTTAAGCGCATGTTATTTTTCCTTATTTTTGCCAAAGTGTTATTTTAAAATTATTCAATTATTTTTCTTATAAAAATGGTGACCAAGCAGGTGATTTAACTTGTCCATCAAGCGCAGGTAATCTAGCCTTGAAACGACCATCTACGGAAACCAACCCTAGAACCTGTCTATTATTATGTAACGTACTATATATTATCATACCGCCATTAGGTGAAACACTAGGTGACTCATCTAAGCGCGTTTTTGTTAAGACTTGAAATAGACCTGAGTCTAATTCTTGTTTAGCTAATCGATATTGACCTCGAGTTCTATTGACCATGATTAACTGATTACCATCAGGCGTAATAGAACCACCTAGATTCATTTCACCGTCAAAAGTTAACCGTCTAACTTTTGCATCGACTAAATTTACGCGATAAAGCTGCGGTTTACCACCCCGTTCTGAACTAAATACCAAAGAATTGCCATCTGGAGTCCAACTTGGCTCGGTATCTATTGCTCTATTGCGTGTTATTCGACGTAATTCCTTCGTTGCCAAGGTCATTATGTAAATGTCAGGGTTACCATCTTTAGATAACACCATAGCCATTTTAGTGCCATCAGGTGAAAAACGTGGTGCGCTGTTTATGCCATTAAACGAGCTGACAAGCTGACGTTCTCCGGTATAAATATTCATAGTATGAATTTGCGCTTGACGATTTTCAAAAGAAACATAGGCCAGCTGCTCACCGTCAGCATGCCATGATGGTGACATTAACGGTTCATTAGAACTTAGCAATACTTGTTCATTAAAACCATCATAATCAGCAAATGCTAGTTGATAAGGATACTTTCCTTGATCACGAACAATAACGTAAGCTATCTGAGTTAAAAAAGCACCTTTAGCGCCCGTTAAAGATTCATATACCGCATTACTAATTGTATGAGCATAACGACGAAATTGCTCGCTGCCTATTTGTGCACTACTTTGATTTAAAATATGATCTTGTGTTTGCACTAATTCGCCATTACTTAGCATAGACGTTTGTCCACCCGTAATTTGACCGCGAATAACATCGACCAGTTGATAACTAACCCTATATTGTCCAAGAGTCGTTTCTTCAATCGTGCCAATTACAATCGCTTCTACCCCAGTACTTGCCCAGGCGCTGAAATCAATACTGGCTGAAGAGGTTGGCAGTTGAGGAAACTTGTCTGCACTAATAGGGTTGAATTTGCCACTACGTAATAAGTCATCGCTAATTACTTTGGATACTTGCTCAGGAGCTTCTCCTAAACCTTGCCATTGAAATGGCACTACTGCAATAGGCCGAGCACTGTCAACACCACCGGTGATCACTATCTCGAGTGTTGCCATTGCAGAGGTGGAAAGTAGGGTTATAAAAATTCCAAGTAATAGTTTAATTTTCATTGCTCACTTCTAAATCAATTTTAATGGTTAAATATGTTTATCTAAAAAGCTGGTACCACAGAAACATCTATCTTACTCATTTCTTTGAATACTTCAGGGTCTTTTGATACGGGTAATATACCGGCTTTATATATAGCTTTTTTGGCTGCATCACAAACAACTCGATCGCCACTACCATTAGTAACAAACTGTACATTGCCTGATGGTGCAAGACTTATAGTTAATTTACAAGACTTTCCTTCCATTGTGGAACGATCTTTTATCATTCGTTGATCTATCATGCTGGTTATAAGGGCACCGAAACGCTGTACCTCAGTCATCATTTGCTGTTTCCGTGCTTTATCGCGTGTCGCCATTTCAACAGCCATTTGCTCTGCTAGCTGTTTTTCTAGCACAGCTTTATCCGCTGCAGCTTTTTCTTTGCGCTGTCGTTCAGCTAATTGTTTTCTACGAAGATCATCAGATTTTTTCGCAGCGGCTTCCGCTTTTAACCTTTTTGAGCGAGCTTGTGCCGCGGCATCTTCAGACTTTTGCTGTTCTTGCTCTTTTTGCTTGCGAACTTTTTCAGCTGTTGCTGCTTTGGCAGTTGATTCTTTTGCTGCTTTGTCTGCTCGTATTTTCTCTTGCTCTTTTTGCTTGCGTTGCTTTTCTAGCTTTTTAATGCGAGCTTCTTCTCTAGCACGACGTTTTTTCGCATCGCTTGCTCTTTTTTCAATATTCTGAAGTCGTCTTTTATCTGCAGCTTTATCATCTGACTTTTGCTTTTTAATTTTGTTAATTGCTTTTTGCAATTTTTCAGCATCAACAACGGTTGCTTGAATAGGTTTTACTTCTTGAGCAAGTGATGTGTTTTTCTTTAATTTTGTTTCACTGGTGAAATCGCCCGTGATAAGTATAGCAACCATACCAATATGCAAAATAACACTTAACCAAATTGCCTTAACTAACGTGGCGCGATCATACTTCTTAATCACCTTAGTTCTCCACCGAATCAGTCATTAATCCTACAGAAGGCACACCAGCAACTTGTTGCAATAATACCATTAACTGGATAACAGCATCATATGAAACGGCACCATCAGCATTAACAACAACAGGCGTATCTGGGTTTATAACTAAATGAGCTTTTACTAACGTAGCAACTTCTTCAGCAGACAATGGCTCTTTATCATTTGTGCCAAGGGTAACATAGTAGCGACCTTGCGCATCAACTGATGCAACAAGTGGTGGTTTGGTATCTTTATCTAGTGGTTCAGATTGAGCTTGGGGCAAATCAACTTTCACTCCTTGTGTTATTAACGGTGCAGTTACCATAAAAATGATTAATAACACCAACATAACATCGATATAGGGAACAACGTTAATTTCAGCAACTTTACGGCGTCTAACTCTTTGATACATATATTACGCCCCTTTTTATGCTTGTTTTTCAATAGCTGTTTGGCGCTGCAAAATACTCGCAAACTCTTCCATAAAGTTACCGTAGCTATTTTCAAGCTTCTCAACTTTATGACTAAAACGGTTAAATGCCATTACCGCAGGTATTGCAGCAAATAATCCCATTGCTGTCGCAATAAGTGCTTCGGCAATACCCGGTGCGACCATAGCTAATGTCGCTTGTTGCACCGAACCCAAACCAATAAAAGAATTCATAATGCCCCAAACAGTACCAAACAAGCCAATATAAGGACTAATAGAACCAACTGTTGCCATAAAAGGAAGATGCACTTCCAAGCTATCAACTTCTCGCGACAAAGCCACGCGCATGGCTCTATGCGTTCCATCAACAATAGTTTGCGGATTATCAATGTGGCTTTTGCGTAAACGAGCAAATTCTTTAAATCCTGCAACGAATAAACTTTCAATGCCTTGAATTTGGTTCTTAACTGAGATTTCACTATAAAGCTTACTTAAATCGGCTCCACTCCAGAATTTGTCTTCAAAGTCTTTCAACTGCTGTTTAGCCATATTTAGCGCTTGTCGACGTTGAAAAATCATCGCCCAACAAGCTATAGAAAAACCCAATAATATCAACATAACAAATTTCACCAGTAAACTGGCTTCTAACACAAGATCAAAAATTGAAAATTCAGCAGACACGTTTAAACGCTCCTAATATAGATTCTGGAATAGCCATAGGTTTTGCTCTTTGAGAGCTATGGCCTTGAAAATTTACACAAGCAACACGTACTATTGCAGTACATATTACTTGCTGTGCTTGGTTAGTTATTTTCTGATGAAAAACCAAACTAGCGCGCTTTAGCGTAGTTATAGTGGAGTTAACATTAAGTAAATCATCTAACTTGGCCGAAGCAATATTGTCCATTTCAACCTTTCTGACCACAAAACCAATGTTTTGTTCTAAAAAATTTGCTTGATTAATACCAAGCTCCCTAAGCCACTCGGTGCGAGCTCGCTCAAAAAACTTTAAATAGTTAGCATAATAAACAATACCACCAGCGTCAGTATCTTCATAATAAACTCTTAATGAATAATTTTGGCTGATGTTTGATACGTTGCTAGGCATTTATAATAAGGTTTCTAAGACTATTTAGTTAAGTGAACCTATATTAATAGATAACCTAGCCGACAAACAAGATGAAGTTAGTGAATAATTACATTTTCATACAAAAAATTCACTTTTGAGGATAATATAAGAATAAAGAAGAAGTTTCCCCTTAAATTTACTCAAAACAAAATAACTAATCTTCTACCAAAGATGAAGTAACAAAATACTTATTCATAAAAGCTGCAAAAAATAGCTATCTGCGCAGTTAAAACTGCATATAGATTCACTTTTACGTGCCAACAACAACCTAAGGCCAATCATTAGTTTTTCTAATGTGAAATGGTATTTTTTTTAGTTTGTCAATAAGAGGTGCAATAGCTAAACTACATTTGTTTTCTGAGTTAGCGCAATGATGACTTACTCTTCCCCATAGAGACATCATTAACCAGACAACTTTTGAACTGATGCTTTTACTTATATATTTTATATAAATGAATTTGTTATCTTTTCTCTCTGACATGTTTCTTGGAACTTTCTCTTTGAAAAATGCTTCCCTCTATCAACTTGATATTTAAGTTGGCCCGCAAAAATTGCGGGCTTTTTTTTGTCTGACTTTTGATTAAAAAATATAAATTAAAGTTGACCTAGCACTTGGGCAGGTTCAATTTTGGTTGCTCGCCAAGCAGGATAAATAGTTGCTAGCAAAGACATAGCAAGCGCAGTTATCATGGTGATATAAACATCAGTCATATTTAAATAGCTAGGAATATGGTCAATAAAATAAACATCAGCAGATAGTAATTTAAGTGCAAATAAGTGTTCGACAAAGGCAATAATATCTGCAAGGTTCAACGAGAGAAAAACACCAAGGATACCGCCAATGACACTGCCGAGGAGACCATTAACTAAACCTTGGTAAATAAAGGTTAACATGATTAATTTACGACTAGCCCCCATGGTTTTAAGGATAGCAATATCGCCTTTTTTATCATTAACAGCCATAATCAACGTGGAAACGATATTAAAGCTAGCTACGGCAATAACCAATGCCAAGACAATAAACATCACCATACGAACCATTTGAATATCATTAAATAAGTGACCTTGTGTGCGTGTCCAGTCCAAAATGTAAACATAATGATTGAAATCATAAGCAATAGTTCGGGCAATGCTTGGGGCAGCAAAAACATTGTCGAACTTTAATCTAATTCCTTGCACTTCATTGGCTTGATAACCTTTAATTTCAGCAGCTTGTGCTAATGAAATATAGGCCAGGGTTTCATCTATAATTCCGCCAAATTTAAAAATACCAACAATTTTCACATGACGTTTTAATGGTGCAGCAAAGACATTTTGTTGTCCACTTCCGTTTATTGAATCAACATTATTTGAAGATGGTAATAATATTTGTACGCTATCACCTAGTTTAACTGACAACTTTTTTGCGACGCCTGCACCGATAACAATGCCACTGCCTTCCTTTTGAGCATTAAGGCTTTCATTGCTATTTTTAAGTGTTAGTGCTTGCCAACTTCCTTCAACTATATAGTTTTTAATATCAGAAACAAGCGTTTCTAAATGAACATCCACGCCTCTGATTTCTAATGCCTTTAATTGTGATTTATGCTGCATCATCCCCGTTAAAGTGATCACGGGTGCCGCCGCAACAACTTGTGGATTTTGTTGTATTTGCTGAACACTCGACTGCCAATTGGGTATCGGCTTGCTTACAGACATTAACTCTGCATGTGGCACAATTGAAAGCAATTTATGTGCTAACTCACGTTCAAAACCATTCATAGTGCTCAGCGCTATAATTAACACCATAGTGCCTAAAGCAATACCAATGGTTGAAGAGGCTGAGATAAAAGTAGAAAAGCCTTGTCCATGTCGACTACGAACATAACGAAGGGCTAAGAAAATGCTTAAGGGCTTGAATATTGATGTAGCAGTATTTTTTTTAGTTGAATTGGACATCTTTTAGTTGCTCTAACTTTTGTTTTCAACAAAAGGTGTTAATTTGCCATGATCTAACTTTAATTGTCTATCCATTCGCATAGCTAAAGCAATATCATGAGTAACAACAACAAAGCTGGTTTGCTCGCTTTGGTTTAAACTACGAATTAATTGATAGATTTGTTCCGCGGTATCACTATCTAAATTTCCAGTGGGCTCATCTGCTAAAATTAACGATGGCTTAGTTACTAACGCCCGAGCAATTGCAGTACGTTGTCTTTCTCCACCAGATAATTCGCTTGGCCTGTGATCAATACGATGAGCTAAACCAACCTGTGCTAATACTGTCGTTGCTGCAGCTATTGCTTGTTTGGGTTTGTCACCGCGGATCAATAAAGGCATGGCGACATTTTCAAGCGCAGTAAACTCCATCATTAAATGATGAAATTGATAAATAAAACCAATGTGTTGATTTCGAAAAGCAGCTCTTTGCTTATCTGACAAGGTTAAAATATTAACATCATTAATAAACACCTCTCCTGAACTGGGCAAATCTAACGCGCCAGCAAGGTGTAAAAAAGTACTTTTACCACAACCTGAACTACCGACAATGGCAAGTAACTCACCTTTATCAACTGTTAACTCTAAATTATCTAAAACTGTAGTTTCTATATCACCTTGCTGATATGACTTAGATAGTTGACTACAATGTAAAACTTTACTCATTACGTAAAACCTCTGCCGGTTGAGTTTTTGATGCCTGAAAAGCAGGATATAAAGTAGCGATAAAACTCATTGCTAACGCTGCACAAACGATCACAACAACATTAATAGGCTCAAGTTGTACCGGTAAAGCTTGCACCGCATAACCTCCACCTAAAATATTAAGTCCAAAAACTGCTAATATTTCATTTAAGTTTAAGGCAATTAACACACCAAAGGCACCGCCCAATGTCACACCCCACAAGCCATTGACCATTCCTTGGGTGATAAAGATTTTTACAATACCGATTCTAGATAACCCTAACGTTTGTAAAATCCCTATTTCGCCTTGTTTTTCAACTACCACCATAACTAACGCAGAAACAATATTAAAAGCCGCCACGGCTACAATTAAACTAAGCATTAGCCACATCATTTTCTTCTCCATATTAACCGCAGAAAAAAGCGCGCCTTGACTATCGTTCCATGTAGTAAAGGTTAGCCGTTCTATAGGTAATTTTTTTGGATTGGCTATGGTTAAGGCACTAACCACAATTTTGGCATTGAAAGCATCATCTAAATATAGTCGTAATTGATCAATGCCATCGCCCTTGCGGCGCAGCAGTTTAGCTCCATACTTGCTATGTATATATACCATGGCATCATCAACTTGCGAACCAACATCAAAAATACCACTCACGATAAACGTACGCTGCACAGGGATTCTTCCCATCGGCGTAAATATGGTCTTATTGGGCAAAACAAGGCGTACAGTATCTTGCAGTGATACTTTCAATTTATTTGCCAAGGAGCGACCAATAACAACGTTATAAGCATGCTCTGACAAACTATTGAGCGAACCAGACAACATGTTTTGGTCAATGATATTACCCTGTTCAAACTCAGGGATTATTCCCTGCAACAAAACGCCTTGCAGGTTTTTAGATGATTGGATAAGCGCTTCACTACTCAAAAAAGGCGTTACTTGTTTAACATGCTTTTGCTGTAGCAATTGCTCCCTTAATGACGGCCATGCTTTAAAGTTTTCTGCTTTTTCATTACTCAGTTCTTGAGAAACAATAACATGAGGAACAATACCGAGAATACGCTTTTTCAAGTCACCTTCAAAACCATTCATCACAGAGACAACAGTGATCAGGGAAGCAACGCCAAGTAAAATACCGACGGTTGAGAAAAAAGTAATAAAAGAGATAAAGCCAGTACGACTTTTACTGCGGCTATAACGTAAACCAATAAATAGGCTAACAGGTTGAAACATTTGATTATTGTTACTAAAAGTTGTTGATTCTTATCTGAACGTTAGCATAACACAACAGATATGATTGTCTGAATTAAAGATACTTAAAAGGAAAGATATCTGCTATAAGTTTGTTATTACAAGAGTTTTATAAAACTCATTACTGAATTCAATTAAAGAATACTAAAAGTGACATCAATGAACCAATTGACAATTGAGCAAAAACTAGCAAAGTACGATGAGTTTTTTGCAATAGACCATACGTTTACTATTAATATTTTACCACTTGAAACACACAAAGGTGAAAACTTTGATGAGTTTTTGTCGACAATGCCAACCCCATTTAAAATGGCTAGTGACATGTCAAGTATTGATCAAGCAGCATTGCGACCACTGCAAGCGCTTTCGGGTGTAGCTAGTCAACTAGTTGAGTTTTTAAATCATCAATCAACAAAAATAGATTTACTTATTGGCTATATTTTAAGTCAGCAAGATGATGAAAAACATCGCTACCAAGGCGTCAAATTTGGTGGTGGCGGTTTATCATTTACAGCGGATAAAGCTTTTGAATTAGCACAATTACTAGAAATGAAAATATTTATTTTAAATGAAAATTGTGGCATATATTGTTATGGCGAAGTCATTGCAGTAGAGCAAAATGCTGATGTTTACTTACACAAAGTTATATTTCACTTTATTCGTGAAAATGACCGAGAGATGTTAGTACGTACTAGCTTACACGAACAAACTAAACAGCTTCAAGCACTTGCGAAACAGAGGAATAAAGAGGGAAAGGGGTAACATTAAATTACCACCTTTTCCAAACACCTAAAACCTAAACACAAATACGATTTAAAGTAACATCTACTTCAACGGAAGTTTGCTGTTGTTGGCTGGCATGCTCGGCAACAGAAGTAAGTCCGTCCTTAATATCTCGACTTAGCGAAACAACAGCCATCATACTGTCATTAATAGAAGCAGTCGCGCTTTGTTGCTCTTGAGTACCTTGTGCTATTTGAGAGGTCAAATTATCAACGTCGTCAAATGCTTTGCTTATTTGCTCTAATGCAATAACAACATCACCTGATTGAGATAAGCTATCTTTCGATAAATTTTGCCCTCTTGCAACAGCGGCAACCGCACTTGTCGTTTTACTTTGCAAACCTTCCACCATCGATTGAATTTCAACCGTTGATTCTTGGGTTCTATGAGCTAAAGCTCTTACTTCATCAGCAACAACAGCAAAACCTCGACCTTGATCACCTGCTCGAGCTGCTTCAATAGCAGCATTTAACGCTAATAAATTGGTTTGATCGGCAATGCCGCGAATAACATCGAGTACAGAGCCAATACGCGCACTTTCTTCTTGTAGAAGTTCTAAGTCATTTGCCATACTCTCAACTTCTGTGGCAAATGATTCTATGGTGTTTTGGCTGGTACTAGATGAAGAAATACCCTGTTTTAATGCGCTCATAACAACACTAGTTGTTTCATTTACCTGCTCAGCATTATTTGACAGTACCGACGAAGTAGTGGCAACTTCTTCAATTGATTGAGCCATTTTCTCTACTTGCTCAACTGATTCATCAACAGCAATGACAGACTCTTTCATTTGCAAGGATAACTGTTCAGAGCATTGATTTAATGACTCTGACTCACTACGAATTTCACTAATAACGTCAGATAAACCAACAATAAAGTCACTTAACTCATTAGTAATTTCACCCAAATCATCTTCAATAGGATCTGTTAATGGCTTTGATGGCGCTTGTTCTGTACTTACCACCATATCTAAATAAGTTTTTAAGTTGGCTATTCGACCGGTTAGCTGCTTTGAAAAGTAAATCGTACTAAATATAACTTGCATGACAACAAGTGCAGTGATAATTGCTAACACTCTATATTTACTTAACGTGTCTGGTGAAAATAAAAGGGCAAAAATGAAAAGAACACCTACAGCAACCAGTGGTAACAGAAGCTTAGTACTTAAACGCTTATTCATATATATTGTCCAATAAATTATTATAATGGTGAAAATTTAGTAGGATAAGTTACCTGTAAAAAATCAATTTTACTATTACTATTTAACTAAAGTTACTGATACCCAAATTATTAAGGAGATTCTATGTCATCAAGTGCAATAATTTTAATTACGTTAGCTTTAGGTGTGATTGTAGGGGGGATTTTACTTCTAAAGAAATCAGCAAAAAAATTTGAATTAACACCTGAACAGTTAGAAAAAATTAAAAAGCGCAATAAAGCATTAGATGAAGCTGATCAAAAAGAGTAGTTCCTACTTTTTGGTCGCGTCATTTAGTTGCGTAAATTTAATTACGATATAATGTTTTAATTAGATGGTAACCAAACTTAGTTTTTATCGGACCATGTACTTTTAATAACTCTCTTTTAAAAACGACATCATCAAAAGCTTTAACCATTTGCCCACGACGAAACTCACCTAAATCGCCTCCTTTCTTTTTTGATGGACAAATTGAAAACTTTTTAGCTAATAGTGCAAAGTCAGCACCTTTATCTAATTTTGATTTTAGCTCTAATGCTAGTTTTTCAGTTTTTACTAAAATGTGAATTGCTGCAGCCGCTGCCATAGTTTTAACTCTGTTATTTTATCGCTGCTCTATTATACGCAGATAATAATCAACTGGTAATACCATATTTTGCTTTCACTTATTTTATTGTTGACATAAAATGTCATTAATTACTTTACTGCAAGATTGAATTTATACTTATGAGCACAATAAAACATTTATTTGAAAAGAATCGACTGTGGGCTGACAAAGTAAATAAGGAAGATCCTGAGTTTTTCAAATCACTGTCTGAACAACAATCACCTAAATATTTATGGATAGGTTGTTCAGACTCTCGTGTACCCGCTAATGAATTACTTGGTATGCAGCCAGGAGAAGTATTCGTTCACCGCAATATTGCCAACCAAGTTATTCATACTGATTTAAACTGTTTATCCGTTATTCAATTTGCTGTTGAAGTACTAAAAGTTGAAGATGTTATTGTATGCGGACATTATGGATGTGGTGGCGTAATAGCCTCTCTTGATGATAAAAGCCATGGCTTAATTGATAATTGGTTGCACCATATTGAAGATGTCTATCGTTTTCATAAGGAAGCTATGGACAAACTTACTGATGAAGAAGAGCGAGTTAACTTATTGTGTGAGTTAAATGTTATTGAGCAAGTAGCTAACGTATGCAAGAGCACTACTTTGCAAAACGCTTGGCTCGCTAAGCAAAATGTAACCGTACATGGCTTAGTTTACAATTTACATGATGGTATTTTAAAAGACTTAAATGTTTCAGTTAGTGATATTTGATAGACACGAATGAGGCCTGTACAGATATAGACCACTTAGGTTACGTCTGAAAGATATAACCTAAGTGAGCCTTGATAAAAAGCTTGTTGTCGAGGCAAGCATCAACCTACAGTTCTGTCTGAGTGAGCTCGTCGCTTAAAGTACGCCACGTTCCATTTGATTTAACTCAATTGACTTAAACAACGTTGAGAAGTTACCTTCACCAAAACCTTGATCATTTACACGTTGGATCATTTCAATAAAAATAGGACCAAACAAGTTCTTAGTAAATATTTGAAGTAAGTATGTTCCTTCAGCTTGGCTATCGACTAAAATTTGGTGCTCTCTGATTTTTTCTTTATCTTCTGCAACCCAAGGGACACGATCAAATATTTCATCATAATACTCAGGAACAATATGAAGTGTATCGACAATATCGCGATCTAATTTATCTAATGAACCAACTAAATCGTCAGTAATAAATGCTAAATGTTGTACTCCAGGGCCGTTGTATTCATTTAAGTATTCATCAATTTGATTATCTTTACTGCCCTTACCTTCATTTATTGGAATACAAAATTTTCCACAAGGTGACTGTAATGCATATGAAATCAAAGCTGTTTTAATACCTTTAATATCAAAATAGCGCACTTCAGTAAAACCAAAAACCTCTTTATAAAAATCGGCCCATTTGTGCATAGTGCCTTGGTAAACATTGTTCGTTAGATGATCTACCGCTAAAAACCCTTTGTCTTCAACAATGACAGGGACATCATGCGTGTCAAAATCTGTATCATAAATGACACCTTTGTTTTTCCCCTCTTCCTTAAAGTTATCAATGAAATAAATTAAGCTATCACCAATGCCAAAAATTGCTGGGTAAGGTAGTTTGTTTTCTGCATTTTTAGCTGATTTAGCACCACGCTTTATTGCTTGTTCAAAAGCAAAATCTGCATCTTCAACACGCCATCCCATAGAACAAATAGCAGGACCATGACTTTTAGCAAATTCTTTTGAAAAACCTGTTGTTTCTCTATTAAGCAAAAAGTGAATATCATTTTGGTTGAAATAATCAATATTGCGCCCTTTGAATTTTTTAGTTTTTGAAAAACCAAAACCATAAAAAGCTTTCTCCATGAAATCAGAATCCGGACTAGCGTATTCGGTAAATTCAATACCGCATAACTTTAACGGGTTTTTTTCTGCTGCAGCGCTAACATTAGTCATTTATAAATCTCTTATCGTAATTATCACACCTCAATAACTGAGGCCTACTTTGTAATAACTTCATTATCTAGAGGATTTATTCATTACGAAAGCGCTGAGCAAATTGAAAAATAAAGCATATGTAAATGAAAATGTACGAATAATCAGACAAAAAATGAACGGATAGAAAGCAGGGCTATATAAAGGCTAGCAGCACGACGTACTACTTTGTTTACACTCGCTGCTTTAGCAATAAAAAGCAGGAATAGAACAGTCAAAATTCAACAAGTTTGATCCTAGTTACTGATCTGGTATATGCTAAAAACAAAAGACTTTTATGAATATCATTGTTCTGGCTATCCCGGTATTTTTTATTTTTATTCTACTAGAAATAATAATAAGCCATATAAAGAAGCAACCTTATTACCGAGTAAACGACACTATTTGTTCTATCAGCACAGGTATTATTAGCCGAATAACAGGTGTTATGTTGCTCATGATTCCTTTCTCTATTTACCAGTATTTTTTCACTCATTTCGCCCTAATATCTTGGTCTAAAGAATACGCTACAACTTGGATTACTGCCTTTATTTTATATGACTTCTTCTATTACTGGTTTCACCGTTACGCCCATGAAGTAAATATATTATGGGCATCTCATGTGGTGCACCACCAAAGTGAAGAATTTAATTTATCAACCGCTTTAAGACAAACAAGTACCAGCGCTTGGTTTGGTTGGTTCTTTTATTTGCCTATGGCTTTGTTAGGCGTTGAGCCTATGGTAATTATTGTCGTTGGTGGTTTAAATCTAATTTATCAGTTTTTTGTTCATACTCAGCTTGTTGGTAAATTATCACCATGGATTGAAGCTATTTTTGTAACCCCAAGTTTGCATGGCGTTCATCATGGTCAAAACACTCGGTATATTGATAAAAACTATGCTGGTGTTTTTATTTTATGGGACAGGATATTTAATACTTATCAGGTTGAATTAGCGGATGACAAGCCTGTTTATGGTGTTAGAAAAGCGTTAGCAAGTTGGAATCCTGTATGGGCAAATATAGAGCCTTATTATCGCTTAGCTGAAGATGCTTGGTATACAAAGTCTTGGCGAAATAAGGTTAGCATTTGGTTTAAACCCACAGGCTGGCGTCCTGATGATGTGATCACTAAGGTTCCTCGTCAATATACTATCCCTAAAGATTTACAAAAATTTGAAATAAAGCTGCCATTAATAGGACAAGTATATGCCAGTATTCAGCATATTATAATGATAGCCTTATCTATATATTTTTTACTCTTAGCGCCCGATTTTTCGACTCAAAGTAAACTAATTGCAGGTTTAGTTTTATTAATTAATATGTTTATTCTAAGCTTGGTACAAGAAAAAAGAATATGGGCATTTAGCCTTGAACTCTTACGTTTAATCATCTGCTTTATATTTATATTTACTCTAAAACCTCCGTTATGGTGGCAAACATTTTCGTTGCTATTATTTCTCGCCAGTTTAGCTGCTCTATGGCCTTTCTATCGTGCTATTTCGATTGTTGATGCTAAAGATCTCACATCAAGTAATATAAAACGGGGATGATATTATGCAAATATATTCCTTCATTTCAGAAATAATACTGATAACTGTTTAATCAAAGTTATCATCTCTCTTTAAACCCTATCTGGTTTGCCAGCGTCACTGAGCAAACAAAAAAAAGGCGCTTAAAAAGCGCCTTTTTTATTGTATGCTGCGAGCATTATATTTTTGAAAATTTAGTTACTACGTTGTGGACGTTCATTACGACGACGTGGAGCTTGTTGTCTTTCAACTTGCTCTTCTGAAGCGGTAATAGCCAATGGTTGACGACGTACACGCACACCTTTTAACTGCTTGAATAATTCAGCAGGAATGCCCTTAGGCAACTGTACGAAACTATGCTTTTCATGTAAGTTAATTGCGCCAATGTAGCTACTATCTAATGATATTTCATTCGCGATAGCGCCAACGATATCACCCGGACGAGCACCATGTTCTTTGCCTACTTCTAAACGGTAAGTCTGCCAATCAACATCGTTACGGTTTACTTTAGCTTTACGTGGTCTTTCATCACGTGAACCTCGTTGACCATTACGATCGCCTCGGCTGTCTGCTCGGCTGTCTGATCGAGAATCACGACGTGAATCTCTACCACCACGGTCATTACGATCACGACTGCTAGAATTGCGCTCACGTGCATCACGACGAGGTTTTGGATCTTCTTTTGGCTCTAATGGCTGTTTCAACTGTTTTTGGAATAACAAGGCTGCAGCTAAATCAAGCATCGACATTTCAGATTCATTTGCCATCGCTTCAATAATTTCACGCATACTTGCCAAGTCTTTTGACTCAACAATTTTAGCCATTTCATCACGAGCACGCTCAATACGTTTTTTACCAAGTTCTTTAATATTTGGTAATTCATACATATTCACTGTGCCAGAAGTTAAACGCTCATAATGACGTAATGAGTACATTTCACGTGGACGAACAAAAGCAATCGACATACCTTCACGACCGGCACGACCAGTACGGCCAATACGATGCACATAAGCTTCGTGGTCGCCAGGTAAGTCATAGTTAATAACTAAAGAAATACGAGGAATATCTAAACCACGAGCAACAACATCAGTCGCCACTAAAATAGAAGATTTACCTGATTTCATTTGATCAATAGTACGTTCACGTTGTGCTTGGTTCATGTCACCGTTAAGGGCTAATGCTGGATAACCTGCACGCTCTAATTTTTCAGCAATATCAACCGTGTCGTTACGTGTACGCACAAAAATAATCATTGCATCATAATCAACAATTTCAGCAATACGCTCTAAAGCAGTCATTTTAGTAATGCCGCCTACTTTCCATGCATATTGAGTAATATTTGCTTTAGCTTTTTTAACTGCAGCAATTTTAATATGCTCTGGATCTTTTAAGAAACGGTTAGCAATTTTACGAATTGCTGCTGGCATAGTTGCTGAGAATAAACACATTTGTGTGGTTTTTGGTAGATGATCTAAAATCCATTGGATATCTTCTAAAAAGCCCATGTTTAACATTTCATCAGCTTCATCAAGTACACATACTTTTAAGTCACCTAATTTTAGGCTTTTACGACGTAAATGATCCATTAAACGACCCGGTGTACCAACAACAACTTGAGCACCACGTTCTAACTGTTGAAATTGTGGGCCGTAAGATTGACCACCGTATAATGTAGCAACACGTAAACCTTTCATGTTTTTACCGAAAGATTCAATCGCTTCAGCGACTTGCATAGCTAATTCACGTGTTGGTGCTAAAACCATTAATTGTGGCTTTTTAATTGACGTATCAATTTTTGCTAAGGCAGGTAAACCAAAAGCGGCTGTTTTACCCGTACCTGTTTGCGCTTCACCTAACACATCTTTGCCTGCTAACAATGGCGGAATAGTTTGAGCTTGGATATCTGTAGCAGAGGCAAAACCTATAGAGGTGATTGCCGATAGTAATGTTTCTGGTAAACCTAAAGTATCAAAACCCACAGCATCGATAGTTGAGGTATCTTTTTCAGTATTACTTGAAGTGTTATTTGAAGTATTGTTTTGTTCTGTCATTTTAATTTCATTCTCTTAAGGCAGGCATAGAGAGAGTCTTTAAATAAAGAAGCTCTAACAAAGAATGTTTAGCAAAAAATAAACAGCAAAAGAAGCTCACCTTTAAGCATAACAATCGTTATGAAGGCGCACTGTATTGAATAAATTTTTAATTGCTAAGTCTTAAACCTGCGTACATCATACGAGGAAACCACCAGGAAGACTTAAAGCGCATAGCGTATGTCACGCTATATTTCTGCTGAAAACGAAATGTTCAGCTGGGCAAGTCTATTGGGCGGAAAACCCCTACTCATTTTCGATGGGCTTATCATTTTGTTGAAGTTACTCTGTAATAATCAACATCCCTACATCGAGGCGCGCATTATACAGAAGTTATGTTTTTATACAAACAATACCTCTATAAAAGCTAAAATAAAATTCAATTAATTATTAAACAAGATCAAAATACGTCTACATTACCAATAAAATTCAACCAGATAGATTCATCTACTTTTAGCTTTTCTAATGATTTTTCCTACATCATGAATTAACCCCAAAAAATGTGCATCAAATTCATTTTGATTATGCTCAACAGCTAGTACTTGGCACAAAAATGCACACTGCTTTGAGTGCTCGCATATTTGACGACCAAACTTCTTAAAATAAATAGCCTTTTGTGGCATTAAAGATTTCATTAAAATCGAGGTCGCAATATTAGCAACGCCTGTGGTGCCTAAAACACCTACCGCTTTTTTTATAGATTGGATTGATTCATCACCTCGTGAATATTTTGCTGAGTTAGCAATTTTCAAAACAGTTAATGATAACCCTGGATCTTTTTCAATAATGCCGATGAAATCCATAAATTCAGCATCAGGATCTTTCAATGTATCAATTAATTTCAGCAGAATATTCGGTAGTGGCGGAATTTGATTAGAAAGCAGTTTAGGATCATTCAATACACTTCTAACATTATTTAAAGTCGCTTGCTCTAAAGAATTCATAGAGATACTTGAGCTTGTAGTATCAAATAATGAATCATAAAAAGCAGTTGAAATGTTAGTCGACATAGACTTCCTTTCGATTTAAAAATACCATTTAAGTATTTTTAAATCGAAACCTGAATTAAAAATTAATAAATATTTGTGATAGCAATTCAGGATATAGCCCAAGTGCTACACCAAAAGCCACTAGCGTTACGACAGAGGCATTGACTAAAGGCTTTAATTTAAGCGGCCTATAGTTTCCATTATGTTGGTCAATGCTGCTTGTGTTAAAGAGGGCAAAGATAATACCCAAGTAATAAACCAAGGCAATACCACTACCTATAATCAAGGCAGCAATTAACCACCACTGTTGCGCATAAAAAGCCACATTAAGTAGGTAAAACTTACCTATAAAGCCCATTGTTAACGGAATGCCCGCCAAGCTCAATACGGCCACAATAACGAGCATTGCTAACGAGCGTTTTTGCCAAAAGAGTCCTTGCCAGTCATCTACATTTAACTCGGTATTACAACTATTATTTTGAGTCAACTGCAACACCATAAATAACGATACTGTTGCTAATACATATGCCGATAAATAAAATAGCGCGCTTTGCCATGCTAAAACGACACTTTGGGGTGAAAGTACCATTAAAACGATGAGTAAATAGCCCATATGTGCAATAGAAGAATAAGCTAACAAACGTTTAATATTTTGTTGTTTTAAGGCTAAAGTATTACCAACAAGCATAGACAAAATAGCGAATATGCTCATAAAATTAAAGGTACTTAGTGTATTACCATTACTTACAATAGGTTGAATAAATAATGATGGCTGACTAAACCAGAACTTCATTAACACTACAAACATAGCGACTTTTGAAACTGTCGCTAACAATAATGTTACTGAAGTTGGCGCCCCTTGATAAACATCGGGCGTCCAGAAATGAAATGGCGCAAGCGATAATTTAAAAGCGACACCGATAAGAAAAAGTAAAACACCCGCATGATGAAATAAACTAATAACAGGGCTGACTTCATTAGAGCTTAAAAGGTCTGTAGCAAAACTTAAACTACCACTTTGACTATAAATAAACGCAATACCTAACAACATAAAGCTTGATGCTGTTGCACTTAATATAAGATATTTAAAAGAACTTTCAACACTATATTGACTATCACGGCTATACCCGACCATTCCGACTAAGGCTATGCTAAGTAATTCAAAGCCCAGAAATAATGAAGCAAAGTGATCACTCATCACCAAAATACCTGCACCTAACACCACAAGTTGCAGCAATATAAAAAATTCATCATGCACTTCAACGCTATGAGTTAACCACGCAGTGCTTAATAAACCAACGGCAAGGCTTGCTGCCAATATTAATATGAAGGCAAAATTGCCATAGTTATCAACCTTCATTAAGATTGTTACTTGCATCGCGTCGGTTAAGTTCATCATTAGCGAAATACTGGCTAACATGGCGCAAACAAATATTGTTAAGGTAAAAGCTAAGATTAATTTTTGCGAGCGACGCCAAGCTATTAACAGCAGTGAAAGCACAATGCCAAAAGCAACAATCAATAGCGGTGATATACTATGAATCATCAATAAAGTCATATTATTGCCCTCCTGCTGTGTTGGTCAACACCAGTGTTTGACCTGTGTCTTGAAAAAACATTAAGACTATGTTTGGATAAAAACCAATTAGAATCAGCAAGGCAAGTAAAGAAGAAAATACCAACAACTCTCGTTTTGATAAGTCATCAACTTTACTTGACTCACCTCGATTCGCTTCTTTACCTTGGAAGGCACTTTGAAATAGCACCATGCCATAAATAGCGGAGCCTACCAGTCCAAAAGCAGCAAGAATAGTCAACAGAGGAAAACGTTGATAAGCGCCAACTAAAGAGAAAAACTCCGCAACAAAATTAGCTAAACCCGGCAAGCCAAAAGCAGCCGCAGCAAAGGCTAAAGCAAAGCCGCCCATGCGTGGCGCTGTTTGCCAAAAGCCGCCCATATGTCCTAAATCACGAGAGTGAATACGACTATAGACCATACCTGCCAAAGCAAATAAAGCGGCACTACTTAGACCATGAGCAACTAAGGTTAAAACAGCACCTTGATAAGCAATAGCATTAAAAGAGAACAACGCTAACATTACAAAGCCCATATGGCTAATACTGCTGTAGGCAACTAGTCGCTTAAAGTCTTGCTGAGCAAAGGCCATTTTTGCGCCATATAAAATACTCACCACACCTAATGTTGCAGCAATTGGCGCAAACTCCATACTCGCTTGTGGAAATAAATGCAGAACAAAACGAATTAGACCATATGCTCCGGTTTTCAATAACACGCCGGCAAGTAAAACACTGCCTGCAGTTGGCGCTTGGGTATGTGCATCAGGCAACCAAGAATGCACAGGAACAGAGGGTAATTTAACGGCAAAAGCAATAAAGAAGCCCAGCATTAAATAAAGGCTTGTCGATAATGGCAAATTAAGTGTTAACCAGTCTTGATAGAAAAAGCTAACTTGACCCCTTTGTTGAAAATGTATCGTTGCCATGGCAATGATTGCCACGAGCATGAGTAGGCTACTGACTTGGGTGAATATGAAAAACTTAATCGCCGCAAAGTGTCTATTTTCATGTCCCCAAATAGCTATTAATGCGGTCATTGGCAGTAACATTACTTCCCAAAAGAAGAAAAACAAAAACATATCTACAGCGGTAAAAACCCCAATGATACCCGCAATAGCTGCAAGTAAATTAAAATAGTAAAAACCGGTTTTAGTTTGAATCTCTTGCCAAGAAACGAGTACACAAATAACCGCTAAAAATAATGTTAGCAATACCAGTACTAAACTTAAATAATCAACGGCTAAAGCATACTCAATATTAAAACTACTGATCCAACTTAAACGTACTAATGTTTGCAGCGAGCTAAAATCAAGCCCTGCGGTTGTTATTGATATAACAAAATAGAAACCAACAATTATTACTGTTAGCAATGCTATCCAACGGGCACTTTGCGCTTTTACTCCTTCAATGTACCAAGCGAGAGCGCCACCAAAAAATAAGCTCGACATAACTAAAGTTATACTCATTAGCTTGCCTCCAGTGAAAATGATTCAATATTAAGTGTTAGTAATAAAAGCAAAGTAGCAAGCCCAATAGCAGCTGCATACCAACGCAGTTTACCTGTTTGACTGCTTTTAAGTACATCGTGACAAATACCAACATACCAAGCGTTAAGCATGATCAGCTGATCAAAAAGATCATTTTTGTTTAACCTAGCTAAATAGCAGTAAGGTTTAACAAGTAATAAATCATAAAGACGGTCAAAGCCTAAACCTAGACGACAAAACAGTACCAAAGCGCTTGGATTGTCTTGATAATTCTCTTTATTAGAGCCACGGTAGTTAGAAAAGTAAAACCAAGAAAATAGAATACCGACAAAAGGTGCAGCAATCGCCACACTATGTAGCCAATGAGGTTCATCCAAGTTTAATGGCTCGATACTAGGAAAAACTGCGGATAAACTTAGCTCAATAGTATTAGCAAATATGCCGCCAATAAGCGATAACACAGCCAAAGCAATAAGGGATAGCTTTAACAACTTACTTGATGATGGTTGCAATTCATGATCAAAGCGTTTTTCTCCCATAAAGGCTAAAAAGAATAATCGACAACTATAAATACTGGTTAATAACGCACCAAAGATAGCACAATACCACAGCATTGGACCGGCAGTATTTGATGACCAAAGTTGGGCAATAATGGCTTCTTTTGAAAAGAAGCCTGAACTACCTGGCAACGCCATTAAACAAACCAGACCAATAGCAAACAGCGCGGTTTCAAAGGGCAAACGTTTTAACAAACCGCCCATTTTAAAAAGGTTTTGCTGATGATGCAGTGCAAGAATAATAGCGCCAGCGGTTAAAAATAATAACGCTTTAAAAAAGGCATGGGTCATTAAGTGGAAAACGCCTGCTGAAAAAGCTCCTGCTCCTAATGACAACATCATATAACCTATTTGGCTCATGGTTGAGTAGGCTAACACGCGCTTTATATCGTTTTGCGCTAGTGCAGCAATACCAGCGAGCAATAAAGTAGTTGCACCCAACCAAGCGACATAATTCATCACTTCAGGTGCCAGTAGAAATATACCGTTCATACGAGCAATTAAATAAACCCCTGCTGTTACCATAGTCGCCGCATGAATTAATGCACTTACCGGTGTTGGTCCGGCCATGGCATCAGGTAACCAAGTTTGCAAAGGTAATTGTGCTGACTTCCCTACCGCACCACCAAGTAATAACAAGGCTATCCAGTAAGGCGCATCATCGCCAACCGTCCATAACATATTCGCATTTTCAGTTAACGCATTAATGTTGAACTGTCCTAGCTCTTTAAACAGCATAAATAGCCCTATAGCCATAGCTGTATCACCTACTCGTGTAACAATAAAAGCCTTTCTTGCTGCCAGTACATTCGCTTTTTCTTGATACCAAAAACCAATCAATAAGAAGCTACATAAGCCAACACCTTCCCACCCCAAATACAGTAAGACTAAGTTATCGGCCAAAACTAAAATCAACATGGCAACGATGAATAAATTCATATAAGCCATAAAACGGGTAAAATTTTCATCCTCTTTCATATAAGCTGCAGCAAATATGTGGATCAACAAGCCAATGCCTGAAACAACTGAAATCATCACCGCTGAAAGGCCATCAAGATAAAAACTGATATTAATTTTCGCTGTTAAGCTACCCTCTAAACCTAACTCAAACCAGTTCCATAAATGGACAGTTAATATTGGTGACTGCACAGAGAGTTGATTGATAACAACAAAGCTAGATATTGCACTTAACGCCATTGAGCCAACACTAAGTATTGCCGCCATATGCCAAGATAAACGTTTGCCAAAACCAATCAATAATAGAAAACTAATTAAAGGATAAAAAGGCAATAATGCTAATACGGTTTCTGGAAGTGAGTTAGTCATTACTTACCCCTTTAGCTTACTAAGCAAATCGATGTCCAGGGATTTAAAACGTCGCTGCATTTGAATTAACAAAGCTAAACCAACCGCAACTTCTGCTGCTGCTAACGTTAAAATTAGAATAAACATAACCTGACCATCTGCTTGGTGCCATGCACTACCTGCACCAATAAATGCCACACCGACAGCATTAAGCATCACTTCCAAACTCATTAAAATAAACAGCGTGTTTTTTCGAGAAATTACGCCAACAAAGCCAATGGAAAATAAAATACTCGCCAATATTAAAATATGACTTAACGGAATAGCGCTCATGAGTGCCCTCCTGTTTCTTTTTGCTTATCTAAATCATTATGACCTAAACTAACACCTTCAGGCTTGGCAAAGTGATAGCCTGCAATTAAGCCCGCAAGCAGTAAAAAAGAGGCTATTTCTACAGCCAGTAGATAAGGACCATAAAGTAAAATGCCCACTTGTTTAGCTTCAATAATATTTGAAGTTAACTTTTCTTGTACAGCAGAGTTATCGATAGCAAAAATTAGTTGTGCAAGGAGTAAAGCAGCGATAAGACTCGGCCCAAACCATATATTAATATTACTCAACTTAAATGCATGGGCTTGTGGGGCCTTTAGTGTTTCATCTTGACCAAGACCAAACATCATAATGGCAAAAACGAATAGTACTAAAATAGCGCCGGCATAAACAATAACCTCTAAACCTGCAGCAAAAGGGGCGCCCATTAAATAAAAGCAAACGGCCACCGCTAATAAAGACACGACTAAATAGAGTAAAGAGTGCACAGTATTTTTACCTGTTACGACTTTTAAACTAGCAACAATGGCTAGAGCAGCAGCAAAATAAAACATCAATTGCAGAGAGTTCAACCCCATCATTAAGTGAGCTTGAGAAAGGCTAGTAGCACTATTACTCATGGCATCAACCCCTTAATATTTACTGGCGACTTCTCTTGCTCTGCGCCACCTTTAGCTTTACGCTCGCCGTTAATATTTACTTCAATACCACTATGACGATAAAAGCTATAATCAGGATATTTTCCGACTCCGCTAATGAGCAAATGCTCTTTTTCATAGACGAGATTTTGTCTTTCATATTCAGCCAATTCAATATCTGGCGTTAATTGAATGGCATAAGTGGGGCAAGCTTCTTCACAAAAACCACAAAGAATACAACGGGAAAAGTTAATTCGAAAAAAATCTGCACGTTTTCTGCCATCATCATCAATGGTTTGCTGTAAGGCAATACAATCTACAGGACAGGCAGCTGCACATAAATTACAACCCACACAACGTTCTTCACCATCAGGATCTCGTGTTAATACAATTCGACCTCGATACCTTGGTGCCAAGTAAGGTTTTTGTTCTGGGTATTCAACCGTATCAGCTTTAGTAAAGGTATGTTTAAGTACCAACGCCATCGTTCTTAATTGGCTAACAAACATATCCACTGCAGTACTTAATGCATTGGCTTTTTCTTTTTGATGGTGATACTTATGCTCTGAATCAGCCATAAAACCCTCCCAATTTGAAGGCTGCGGTAGCTAATAAATTAATTAACGCTAGAGGCAGCATATATTTCCAGCCAAAACTAAGTAATTGATCAAAGCGAGGACGTGGTAATGAGGTACGCAGTAAAATAAAAAACATTACAAAGAAGAGTATTTTTAAAATAAACCAAACCAATGGCGGTAGCCATGACGCTAATGGCTCAGGCATCAACCAACCGCCAAAAAACAATACCACTGACATCGCCGAAATTAGCGTGACACTTAAGTATTCACCAAGAAAAAACAAAGCAAACTTTAAACCGGAATACTCCGTGTGAAAACCTGCGGTTAGCTCAGTTTCAGCTTCAGGTAAATCAAAAGGCAAACGGTGGCTTTCTGCAATTCCAGCAATTAAGAATATGATAAAGCCCAAAAACTGTGTTTGAATAAGCCAACCACTTTCTTGAGCAATCACGATTTCTCGTAAATTAAAACTCCCAGTTAACAACACAACGCCCATTACAGATAGCCCCATAAAGACTTCATAGCTTATTGTTTGTGCCGCTGCTCTCATACCGCCAAGCAAAGCATATTTAGAATTTGAAGCCCAGCCTGCTAACACAACGCTGTAAACAGAAAGAGAGGCCATGGCAAGAAAAAACAATAGACCAATATTTAAATCTGAGACACCAATGCTTGGTGAAAAAGGGATAACAGCAAAACTCATTAACACGCAAACAGCGCCAATAACAGGAGCAATGGTAAAAACAAGACGTTCACTAAAAGGTGGGATCCAATCTTCTTTGCCAAGAATTTTTAGTAAATCGGCTAAGGATTGCAAAATACCAAAAGGGCCAACGCGATTAGGGCCAAGCCTATCTTGCCAAATCCCTATCATACGCCGCTCAACCCAGACCAACATTGCCGCTATTGGAATAAGTAGCGCAATTATAATTGTCATCTCTAGGAGCTTAAATAGAATTTCAGCCATTTCCTTCTCCTGTGTTATCGACATCAAAATCGCCTGCAATATCATAGAAGGCTATCGGAATAGTTTTATCTTGTTTCTTGAGCCTTACCAATATATCGGATTTTTCTTGCTGCGCTGCCTGTACTCTATTCAGTTCACCTTGTTGAAAATCAGCGATTTCATCGTTGGTTGCTTTACTAATGCTATCAAGAGCAAGAGAGAAATTATTTTTAGTGTGTGGTAAATCAAATAAACTAACCAATATAGTGTTATCAGGCTGCTTCATATTAATTTTTGCCTTAGCAAACAAGTCATGACCATCAATAAAAAGCTTTAATACATCATGAGGCTGTATATTCTTCTGCTCAGCAATGCCCGTAGGTATTGACACGGTATTACCAGAAAACATGAGGATAAATTCAGGTAAACACCTTGTTTGCTGATCAGCTAAAAACCAAGGAAGGCTTTGAATAGCAATTAAGTTTTCGGGTTCTTCTATTGATAATATAGGCCATAACTTATCTAACTTTTCAGTCACACTCACCTGCGGTGATTCATCAAAGTAAACAGATAAACTAAGGTTTAATAAGTTTTCATTCGCTGCATTTATCAGCTCACCATTAACTTCTTGCTGGTGCTGAAAAATTGACTGATTAGAATTCCATTCGGGCGACCACGCATGAGGCATATTACTGCTATTTCTAGCATCACTTCCTTCCATAGAATAATTTAAAACGCCATTTTGACTACGCTCAAGATACGTTTTTACTTCATGTACAGACTGATTTGCCATTTCAGCAGTCCGCCCACTTGCTCGGTGCGTTTGCCTAGAAACGCCATTACTGGTCTGATTTTTCTGCTCTCTTTGACAGGTCAGAACTTGTAAAGCCCAGGGTTCACCATGCTTAGCAAAAAATGATTGTAGTTGTTCTAAACTATTAAAGTTTATCTCATGGTGATTAAAGAGGTGCTTCGCTAACAAGCTCAGCCAATGCCAATTTTCCATAATAGGTTTCACTGGAATATGCACTGAATAGAAGCGCTGTAATCGTCCTTGAAAATTAACAAAGTGGCCATTACTTTCACTCACTGCAGCCACAGGCAAAACAATATCAGACATTTGTGTCGAATCATTATGAGTATGATCAAGTACTATCATCGTTTTGCAATGCTGGCGTAGTTGCTGACTTTGCTTGTTACTTAATTGGGCTAAGTCTTGCTCAAGGATAACCAAACTTGTTGGCACATCTCGACTACTTGCACACTGCTCAATAACTTGCTCTATAGATAAAGCACATTCACTAAGAAAATGCAGGTTACCAACACTATTACACTCTGGCGCAACAATCGTTAATTCAGGCGAAAAGCCATGGGATTGTTGTGATAAACAAGCCATGAGATCATCAATAGCAGCAAGTAATGCTGGCGATTTAAGTGATAACCCAGTAACTATTAATGGCATTTTTGCTTGTGATAAAGCCCGCGCGAGTAATAACAAGAACGTATCTTCATGATTAGAGCTTTTTACATCCGAGTTATCACTACCGACACTCTCTGTTGCTGATATTATTTGCCCACTTAGCATCACTACCGTATCACTAATTGCAAAATCATCTTTTAACATGTTTGTTAAGCGAGTTAAGCAATTAATTATTTGTTGGGGGGATAAGACCAAAGCGCCATTAGCATTTTGATCAAACTCACTTGGTTGTGCCTGTAATGAAAACAAAGGTGTACTTGTGTTTCCTGCATACGTTCGAACGGCTGAGTCTTGCCAGTGCTTAACGCCAATGCTATCCGCTTTATCTAGGGCTGCATTTCTAAGTACTTGTTTGATGGTTAAAGATAAACGTGGCGCTGTTTGCTCAACAAGTTCACCAATAATAAAAACTAAGTCATGCTCTTTTTCGCCATTGCCATGCTGTACTCTATTTTCTATGCCCGCTAAACTTTGCTGTGGATACTGAGTTAACAGCTGCTTGTGTCTTAAGGCTAATTGCATTTCTTGATTAGTATAACCGAGAGAGAAGTTCTCTTTACCCACTAAGTATTTTAATAACCGGTTAGCTTCAAACGAAGCTCGAGCTGACCCAATTCCGATAAAATGTTCACCGCGGTGCTGCGCCATTTCTTTAGCAAAACTTTTTTCATTAAACATGCCGATACTTGGCTCACCTACTTTAGTATTTATACCTTTGACACTTTTTATTCTTTTGCTTGAGTTAACAAAACCAATACCAAAACGACCACGGTCACACAAAAAATATCCATTAATATTGTGGTTATAGCGATTCATCACCCGACGAACTGAGCCATATCGCTCGCCAACGCTGGTATTACAACCTATTGAACAATGCGCGCACACAGAAGGTGCAGATTGCAAATCCCATTTACGAGTATAATGTGCTGAAAAAAGTTTATTAGTAAAAACGCCTGTTGGACACACCTCTACTAAGTTGCCGCTAAACGAGCTTTCTAACGCGCCATCTTTTTGTCTACCGAAATAAACTTGATTACGAGAGCCAAAAACATCAAAGTCTTTACCGCCCGCATAGTCCTTATAAAAGCGAACACAACGATAACAAGTAATACAGCGGTTCATTTCATGCCCAACCAACTCACCCAAATATTGATTAGTAAACGTGCGTTTTTCACCTTTATACTGACGAGAACTGTGGCCTGTCATCACCGTCATATCTTGTAGGTGACACTCACCACCTTCTGCGCAAACAGGGCAATCATGAGGATGGTTGGTCATCATGGCAGCAATAACTTGTTCTCTAAATTTTGTCGATGCACTATCTTTAAGGCCAATACGCATGCCATCTGTCACTGGTGTCATACACGACATGACCATGCGACCACGGGTATCATTTTCATCCATATATTGGGTAACGGCACATTGGCGACAAGCACCTACGGAGCCCATTGATGGGTGCCAACAAAAATATGGTAAATTTAGTTTATTAGATAATACACCTGCGAGTAGATTGTTATCTGTTGAGACTTGATAGGGCACATCATCAATATAAATTGTGATTTTTTTATCTTTTTGATTATTCGCCATGATTCGCCTCCTTTTTATTACTCACCAACTGCTCTTGATGATTCTGCTTATTTGCCTCAATTGGACAACACCCCTGCTCAATGTGCTGTTCAAAATCATATTTAAAATAGCGCATTGCACTTTTAAGCGGCTCAACAGCACCCGGAGCTAAAGCACAATGGGTTTTTCCTAACCACATAAAGTCACATAATTCATTTAATTGCGTTAAATCTTCATGGCTACCTTGACCTTGTTCAATACGCGTTAAAATTTCGACCGCCCATGGTGTACCGTCTCGACAAGGGGTGCACCAACCACAAGACTCTTGCGCAAAAAACTGTAATAAATTAAGTACCATAGCAACAGGGCAATGCTTATCGCCTAAAACAATTAGCCCGCCTGTACCTAAGCGACTGCCTGCTTTACCAATTGAATCAAAGTCCATTGGCGTATCAAGGTGTTTCTCTGTTAAAAAATCTGTTGATGCGCCGCCGGGTAAAAGCCCTTTTAAGTTAGCACCATCTTTCATTCCGCCAGCGTAGTCATAAAGAAGTTCTCGAATAGTAACGCCCATAGGTAACTCCCAAACGCCTGGGTTTTTTACTTGACCACAAGCTGCATACATTTTTGTACCTGGGTCACTATCAGGCGATAAATCTTTAAACCATGCACTGCCATGCTTTAAAATGTGCGGTAAGTTACACAAGGTTTCGACATTGTTTACTACGGTAGGTTTCCCAAATAAACCACTGACTTGTGGAAATGGTGGTTTAGCTCTAGGAGTGGCTCGCTTTCCTTCTAAGGCATTAATAAGTGCAGTTTCTTCTCCGCAAATATAACGGCCTGCACTGGTGTGAAGGTACAAATCTAGTTGATAGTTGGTTCCTTGAATGTTCTCCCCTAACCATTTGTTTTCATAAGCTTCATCGATAGCATGTTGCAAACGCTCTGCCGCAAGAAAATACTCGCCTCGTAAAAAAATATAGGCCTTATTGGCACTTATGGTATAACTGGCAATGATCATAGCTTCAATCAATTGATGCGGAACACCTTCTAAAAGATACCTGTCTTTAAAAGTACCTGGCTCCATTTCATCCCCGTTACAGATTAAGTAACTGTTTTCGTGCTCGTTTGCATTTTGGTTAAAAGGCGAATCTGTTGATATTTTTTTCTCTTGCAACGCAGGCACGCAGCTCCACTTCATACCAGTAGGAAAGCCAGCACCACCACGACCTTTCAAGCCTGAATCACTAACAAGTTCTAATACACCTTTAGGGCTAAATTCTTTTAACGCCTTGGTTGCTCCCATATAACCACCGGCTTTAATATAACCATTAAAATCAAGTGGGTTTTCAAGGTTTATCAAATGAGTCAAGGGTTTGGTTAGCGCCTGAGCTAGTGCTTGTTCAAGCCAGTTTTCGCTTGAAGAGGAATCATTAGGAGTGGTGTTAGTCATTACCTTCTCCTACGTTTTGGCTAAGGCCATTTAAAATAGCAACAACTGAATCTGAGGTAAGAGAATGATAGTGTTTACCACCAATCATCATCGCCGGCGATTTATCACAACTGCCTAGGCAAACATTTGACAATAAAGTGAATTGCCCGTCAGATGTGGTTTGACCGTACACAATATTTAGGTGTTGTTTAATAACGTTTAAAATTTCATCGTAACCAGTTAAGTGGCAACTAATGCTATCGCATAAGTGAATAACGTAATGTCCTACTTTTTGTCGATATATTAGATTATAAAAAGTAGCCACCCCTTCAAGCTGTGCACTGGATATATTTAAACACTGAGCAATGGCAATAAGACTGTCATCACTTATCCACCCTCGATGCTGTTGCACAATTTTAAGCGCTTCAATACCCACAGACTCACGTGTTTCCATAATAGAAACTTCATGTTCAATAGCAGACATTTCTGCTGAGCTAAGGTATTGATTAAAATCTACCTCTTCATCAGCTATCATGACGCTAGGTATTCTCTGGTTTAAACTAAAGTCATTATTATTATTGTTCATAAATGCCTTTTCTTTTATCTTTATTTACTTCGCAACTTAGCGATCGAAACTCAAAGCTTTGCTATCTATCGACATCTGCCATCACGTAGTCAACACTGCCTAATGTGGCAATTAAATCAGCCACCATTTGTCCTTTACTTATCAATGGCAGCATTTGTAAATGAGCAAAGCTTGGTGTGCGAATTCGAGTGCGATAACTCATGGTGCTGCCATCACTAATCAAGTGATACCCCATAATGCCTTTAGTTCCTTCAACAAACATTGATACTTCACCCACAGGTATCACTGGGCCCCACGTGACATTAATAAAATGAGGAATTAGGGTGTCAATGTCTTGCATAGTGCGTGACTTATCAGGTGGTGTTGTTTGTGGATGCTCTGCTTTATACGGACCTTCTGGCATATTATTTAAGCATTGCTCAATAATACGAATACTCTGGCGCATTTCTTCTACTCGTACACGGCACCGGTCGTAACAATCACCTTTGTGACCAAGAGGTACCTCAAAATCAAATTGATCATACCCCCCATAAGGTCGCTGTTTTCTTAAATCCCATGAGTAACCAGTAGCGCGTAATCCAGGTCCTGTTACGCCCCACTCTAAAGCTTCTTTGCTTGAATAGGCGCCAACATCAACCGTTCTATTTTTCAATAAAGCATTTTGCATAACCATTTTTTCATATTCATCTAAACGCTTGGGTAAATAATTAACATAATCTCTAACCAATTTATCCCATCCTTGAGGCAAATCTTGAGCAACACCGCCAATTCTGAACCAACTTGGATGCATACGTGCGCCAGTAAATGCTTCAATAATTGCAAACAGCTTTTCACGGTCGATAAACATATAAAAAATAGGTGATAACGCGCCAATATCTTGCGCAAAAGTTCCATAAAAAAGTAAGTGCGATAGAATTCGAAACATTTCAGAGGTCATTATGCGGATAACTTTGGCTCTATCTGGCACTGTAATGCCAGCAAGTTTTTCTACTGCCATCACATAAGGAAAATTATTCATTACGCCGCCGAGATAGTCGATGCGGTCAGTGTAAGGAATATAACTATGCCAAGATTGACGCTCTCCCATTTTTTCAGCGCCGCGATGGTGGTAACCAATATCAGGCACACAATCAACTATTTCTTCACCATCCATTTGTAAAACAATACGAAATGCACCATGAACACTGGGGTGATTCGGCCCAAGGTTTAGAAACATAAAATCATTATTTTTATTCTGACGCTTCATACCCCAAGCTTCTGGGTTAAACTTCAATGCTTGTTGTTCTTTATCTTGTTCATCAGGGGGTAAAGTAAAGGGTGCCATTTCAGTAGCACGAGCAGGATGAGTCTTTAGTAGTGGATGTCCTTGCCAAGTATTTGGCATCAAAATTCGACACAAGTAGGGATGACCGGTGAAGTTAATGCCAAACATATCCCAAACTTCTCGTTCATACCAGTTTGCATTTGCCCAAATGCTACAGACACTATCAATGTTTTTATCTTGTGCAGAAATGGCGACTTTCAAACGAATGTCTTGATTTCTCTGATGTGAGCGCAAATGATAATTAAGGGTAAAATCACTGACAGAGTTACCTTTATGCTGACGCTCAGTTTCATCAATAGCACTTAAGTCAAAACACATGTCAAAAGGCTTAGATAAATCATACTTTAGCGCTTGCATCAATTTACAAAGTTTATCTTTGTCTAACCAAAAACTGGGAATGTCATCTACAATGTTTTCAATTGCTGAAACCGGCGTTAAAGCAACATCAGGAGCTAGCGCTGATATTTCTTCAAATAAACTAATTACAGTAGTTTGCTGCCAATCTTTACTGACAGTCATGTCAATTATTTTTTTATTATTAGCAATAGTCATAACTACATCCTTTCATAAATATAGCCCTTTATGACAAATCAGGTGAATCAAGATTAGTTACTTGAATGCGACTTTCATGCTTAATATCACGCAGCGATGGTTTAGCAATTTGCGATACGGATTGTTCTCCTACTACCCAACTTAATGGCCGAGGTTGGTGCTGAATTTGATTTTGCAGTAATAACAGACCTTCAAGCAAAGCTTCAGGCCGTGGTGGGCAGCCAGGCACATAGACATCAACAGGAATAAACTTATCGACACCTTGTACAACAGAATAAATGTCATACATGCCGCCAGAGTTAGCGCAAGAGCCCATAGAAATAATCCAACGAGGCTCTAATAACTGCTCATACAAATGTTGAATAACCGGTGCCATTTTTCGAAAGCAAGTTCCCGAGATAACCATCAAATCGGCTTGCCTTGGCGTCGCTCGAATAACTTCCGCGCCAAAACGTGCAATATCATGGCGAGAAGTGAAACTAGTTGCCATTTCTACATAACAGCAACTTAGACCAAAGTTAAATGGCCAAATAGAATTTTTTCGCCCCCAATTAACCATGTCATCAAGCTTAGCCATGAAGACACTGCGCTGTAACTCTTCTTCAGAAACCGCTTTTGCTTGGCTCATTTGCTCATCGAGTTTAGCTTTAGTTAACGACCACTCCATTAGAATCGTTCCTTTTTATTAAGATTTGAGTTGAGGTTTAAGTTATTGAAGTTTAATTGCTGTACTCGCATCGGTTGGTGACGATGTTTAAGCTCAAGAGCCCCAATGCGAATTAAATAAATAAGCGCAACGAGTAATACCAAAATAAAAACACTTGCTTCCGCAAAGCCAAGCCAACCAACGTCATCAAAGGCAATAACCCAAGCAAAAAGGAATATTGTTTCTAGATCGAAAATAACAAAGAAAATTGCGTATAAAAAGAAGTGATTACCAAAACGAGTTTTGTTGTTATCTACTGAAACAATCCCTGATTCATAAGGCGTATTTTTAGCACGAGATTTTGTTTTTGGCCCCAAGAAATGGGATAGCACCATCATAAAAATTAGCATAGCGACTAAAATTACAAAATACGCCGCTATTGGCCAAATTTCATTAATTTGACTAGTTAATTCCACTACGCCCCCAACTCCATTGTTTATTATTATTTTTGATAAACAACTGGAAAAATATTATTTTTATTAGTTTGCTTTACTTTATAAGGTAAGCACTATGGCGGCAGACAACTTACCTTGCCGAAGCCGAACTGTTTTTATTGTGTACAAAATAAGCATAGTAGAAATTAATAAAAATGAAACTTTTTATTTAAAATCAATATGAAGCTAACACGCAGTTAGTATAAATAAAGGTTTGCCGCTCGGTTCTACCCATTAATTATCACTTGTGATTTTTACATTTGAGAAATCTACAAAATATATTTGTATAAAAGTTGTGGCGTTATTTTACTTATCTGATAGATTTAAGGTTAAGTGCGAATATATACTGCGTTATCAACTCCCTATTTATAGTAAGTTGAGTAACATGAAATATTTTTTAAAAGCCAAATACAGGAGAGTTCTAATGGCATTTGAAGTAACCTTTGAATTGAAAGAATCAGACCTTGATCATTTTCGTAATGTAATGAGAGAAGCCCAAGCAGGTTTAAAAGACTTGTCTGAACAAGATATTCTAACTAATGCAAAAAATTTAAGTGAAGAAGTACAAGGAAATGTGCCTGAGTTTGTAAAACTGCGCCTTGAAAAATTAGAAATTCTTGTCGCTATGATTGAAGATAGTGAATGGCAAATTCCTGAGCAAGAGCGTAGTGACGTAATTAGTGCTTTAGCTTACTTTAGTGACCCAGAAGACTTAGTACCTGACCATATTCCTGTTTTAGGTTTTTTAGATGATGCCATAATGATTGAACTGGTCGCTGAAGAACTACAACCAGACATAGAGGCATTTACTGAGTTTTGTGCTTACAGAGAAAGAGAAGAAGATCGTGCTGGCGATACTACAATAACTCGTGAAGAGTGGCTAGGCTCTAAACGAAGAGAGTTACATAGTCGTATGAGAAATAGACGATCTACTCGTCGAAGTGGCAGGTCATCATTTCGTTCGATTTTTTAAGTTAATTAAATCTTTACCCAAGCGAGCTCAATATTCAATATATAGAGACGCTTGAGCAGAGCATATTACAAACACCATTGATAATTTAAAATGGTGTTTGTAATCTATTACTCTTCACCACCTTCTAGTAGTTCAGCAAAATGAGACAATTTTTCTAGTGCTAAGCCATGGACTGATTTTCTAGGATATCTACCTGTACTATTCATATCACCTGCGGTGGTCGACATTAATAACTCTAACGCTTGATCGATTGTTTCTACCGCATAAATTGCAAATTCACTTCGCGCCACGGCTTCAATCACTTCAGTATTAAGCATCAAATTTATCACGTTGGTTTTAGGAATAATGACGCCTTGTTTACCTGTTAAGCCTTTATCTTTACAAAGCTGAAAGAATCCTTCAATTTTCTCATTAACGCCACCAATTGACTGCACTTCACCATGTTGATTAATAGAACCAGTAATCGCCAAACTTTGGTCGATAGGCAATAAAGTGATTGCAGAAATTAGTGCGCAAAGTTCAGCCATTGAGGCGCTATCTCCATCGATATGTCCATAAGATTGCTCTATGGCGATATTGGCCGAAATAGCTACTGGGAAATTCTGTCCATATTTATGCCCCAAATAACCAGTTAATAACAATACGCCTTTGGAATGAATAGATTTACCTAAATCAACTTCACCTTCTATATCAGTCACCCCTTGGCTACCCGCATAAACGGTTGCGGTAATACGCGCAGGTGTACCAAAAACACTATCACCAATTTCTAATACGGTTAAACCATTCACCTTTCCAACAAAGTTACCCTCTGTGTTGATTAGTACTTGTTGCTCTTTAATTTCATCAAGCCAGATTTCACTTAATCGACCTGTGCGACGCTTTTTCGCAGCTAATGCCATAGCAATGTGATTGGCGGTTAATGCTCCTTTATCACCACTTTTATTCCAGCAATAATTAGCCTCATCTAATAAATCATTTACTTGCACGATATTGGCCGAAATTTTATGCTGATGTTCAGCTCTTCGTAGCGCATAGCGAACCAGTTCAAGTACTGCTTCATCTTCAATTTCTGGATAATTATTTTTAAAGGCTCTTTGACGGATTAAATTACTAAAAGCGACTAAGTTTTCATCGTTCTTATCTAAATGACGGTCAAAGTCAGCCAAAACCCTAAAGAGCTCAGTAAACTCTTGATCATAATCTTGCAATGTGTAATAAATTTCTGCATCACCGAGTAAAATCACTTTTACTTGCAGTGGAATTTTTTCAGGTTGCAAGCTGAAAGCACCTGGCTGGCTTATCTCAGAATAAGGGTTTTCTATGGTTATTTGCCCTGTTTTTAAAGCCAACTTCAAACGAGACCAAACAAGAGGTTGAGTAAGCAGCTTTTCCACATCAAGCAGTAAATAACCACCGTTTGCCTTATGTAAAGCGCCAGGTCGAATCAATCGGTAACTGGTATAACTACTGCCCTGAAAGCTGGAAAAATCAACATGGCCAAAAAGGTTCTGATAGGTTGGATTTTGCTCATAAACAACTGGAGCACCATCGTTAAGATCTCTTGGCACTAATAAATTAGGTAAAAAGCGCTCAACCATTAATTTTCGTAACTCTTTCTCGTTTGGCGCATCGTCTTCATCACTTACTAAAATCTCTAATGATGCATCAACAATATGCGCTTTAACTTTACTCAAATACTTCAACACCCCCTTATTCTCACTAAACTCTTGCTCTAGTTCTGATAAATAAGGCTTAATTGCTTGCTCTGCTGTGTCATTTTTCAACTGCCTTAATTCATTAGATGACTCTCGCTTCCATAAGGGTAACTCGAGTAATTGCTCGGCGAGCACGACTTCAAGCTCCGACAGTAATTGATAAAACTTAGCTCTCTCACTTTCATTTATACTAGCGAACTCTTTATCATTTAATGGTTTACCATCAACTAACGGCGAGAAACCTACTTCACCATTTTCTTCATATAAGGAAACATTGCTTTTTAAAGCTATCTCTTCAACAGCACCAATAGCTTCATCATATTTTTTATTAAAATCACGATCTATCGCTGACTTTTGCCTTTGGTAAGCAGGGTTGTCAAAAATTTCAGGGAATAAATCCATTAACTCATCAATAAATTTATTTATTCGTGAAAGCAGTTGTTTTCCATCACCAGGATTGACGTAAAGCTTATAAGGCGCGTGATTTTCATCAAAATTATTGATGTAACACCACTCCGCTGGCGCAGCTTGCTCTTTGGCCAGGTCGGTTAATAACTGTTTGATTAACGTTTGTCTACCAGTACCATGTTCGCCCATAGCAAAAACATTGAAACCTACTGCCGACATTGAAAGACCAAAATTTAAAGCTTCTTTAGCACGCTCATGACCGACAAATGTCTGCGCTATTTTACTCGGGTGCTGTTTTTGAGAGAAAAGCTCAGGAACTAGAGTAGAGCTAAGTTGTGAAGAGGTAAGTTTACAATGCAAAGCAGGCGTTGTGATCATGTATATCCTTTAGAAAATATGCTTTTTTTGAATAGAGAAAGCTATGTAACTAGTCTACTAGTTAAGCGCTTTACTAACAATAATAAGTCCTAACAATATAAGAACTAACTAAAAATTAAGGATCAAGCGGTAAGCGAGTATAGCTGTCACCACTACATTTCACACATGCACTCACTTCGCTAACATGGGTAATATGTGTTTTTTCATCACATTGCTGACAAACTAGTTCACCAAAACCGATAACATCACCCGTTTTGTATATACCATCGTGCTCAAAATCTTCTACTAGTTCGGCCCATTCAACTTGTGATTTATCGGTTAATTGAGCCAAGTTTGACCATAACGTTTCATTAAGCAGCCCCAAGTAAATAGAATGTTGTGCTTGCGATTGATTCTGCTTGTAGAAATCATGCAAGTCATACTTTAAATTATCGGTAAATTGATTTACTTTTTCTTCTGACATATTTTCAGCTGCTTTAGCATACAATTTAGCTTGCTTAACTAGTTCAGTAACCCTAGGTTTTTGCAGCGCTTTCATTTCATCAAGCCAGTTACTAAGACCTTGATAAATTTCCATAAGATATTCTTTTTTATTGGTCATGATGCTTTCCTTTGAAAATTGCTATTTATCCTTTCTAATAGTATAGACAAAATTAGCAATTTAGCTTGTTGTTAACTAGCCAGATAAGGTATTCTATCGCAATAATTTAAGCTCAAGTTTATTGCGTGTTTTATACTAACTTTGCGGTTAGATAAGTAGATAAAACAAGTAAAAATGAGACCTGAGCATAACACCTAAACACAGCGTTCGAGAAACCATTAATGGAAGCCATTTATAATCCCCAAGCGATTGAAACCACAGTACAAAACTTTTGGACTGATAACGACACTTTTAAAGCCGTTGAAGATGACAGCAAAGAAAAATTTTACTGCTTAGCCATGTTCCCATACCCTAGTGGTCGATTACACATGGGTCATGTACGTAATTACAGTTTGGGTGATGTTATTTCTCGCTACCAACGTATGCAAGGTAAAAATGTTATGCAACCTATGGGTTGGGATGCGTTTGGTTTACCTGCTGAAAATGCTGCAATTAAAAACAAAAGTGCTCCGGGCACATGGACTTATCAAAATATTGATTATATGCGCAACCAACTAAAGTCATTAGGTTTTGGTTACGATTGGAGCAGAGAACTAGCAACCTGTAAGCAAGATTATTACCGCTGGGAACAATGGTTTTTTACTAAGCTTTATGAAAAAGGCATGGTTTATAAGAAAAATTCCACAGTAAATTGGGATCCTGTTGACCAAACTGTATTAGCTAACGAACAAGTAATTGATGGTCGCGGTTGGCGCTCAGGTGCAATTGTTGAGAAAAGAGCAATTCCGCAATGGTTTATTAAAATTACCGATTATGCACAAGAACTACTTGATGATTTGGACCAGTTAACTGACTGGCCTGAACAAGTTAAAACTATGCAGCGTAACTGGATTGGTCGCTCACAAGGCATTGATATGACCTTTCAAGTTGAGGGTTTAGTTGAAGGTAAAAAAGCCAACTTTGATATTTACACTACACGTCCAGACACTTTAATGGGCGTTACTTATGTAGCGCTTGCTGCTGAACATCCATTAGCGCTTATTGCTTCAAAAGAAAATGCTGCAAAAGGAAATAACGAGCTAGCTGACTTTATTCAAGAATGTAAGGGAAATCAAACCACTGAAGCTGATATGGCGGCAATGGAGAAAAAAGGGGTTGATACTGGTCTTAAAGCTATACACCCACTGACGGGTAAATTAGTACCTGTTTGGGCTGCTAACTTTGTCTTGATGGATTACGGCTCAGGCGCAGTAATGTCAGTTCCGGGACATGATCAACGAGATTATGAATTCGCTACAAAGTATAGCCTTGAAATAACACAAGTAATTAAAGGCCAAGAGAGTGATGACGCTAATATTTCTGATATCAGCAAAGCAGCTATCACTGAAAAAGGCGAGTTAATCAACTCTGGTGAGTTTGACGGATTAGATTTTGAGCAAGCTTTTGAAGCCATCAGTAATAAATTAATTGCTGAAAATAAAGGCAAAATAACCACCAATTTCCGTTTACGTGATTGGGGCGTTTCTCGTCAACGTTATTGGGGCACACCAATCCCAATGATCAACCTTGCCAATGGTGAATCTGTACCTGTTCCTGAGAACGAATTACCGGTAGTATTGCCTGAAGATGTGGTAATGAACGGTGTAACCTCACCGATAAAAGATGACCCAGAATGGGCAAAAACCACCTTTAATGGTGAAGATGCCCTACGAGAAACGGATACTTTTGATACTTTCATGGAATCATCTTGGTATTACGCTCGTTATTGTTCACCAAACGATGATAGCCAAATGATAGATCCTGCTAAGGCCAATTATTGGCTGCCTGTTGATCAATATATTGGCGGTATTGAACATGCTATTTTACATTTACTTTATTCTCGCTTCTTTCATAAATTATTGCGTGATGTGGGCTTAGTACAATGTGATGAACCATACAAAAAATTGTTGTGCCAAGGCATGGTATTAGCCGACACTTATTACCGTGAAGCTGACAATGGCGCACAAGATTGGATTGCGCCAAGTGATGTTGACGTAGAACGAGATGACAAAGGTCATGTAACATCTGCTATTAGCAAAATTGATGGTAAACCAGTTATTTCAGCGGGCATGAGTAAAATGTCTAAGTCAAAAAATAACGGTATTGATCCACAATCAGTTATTAATAGATACGGTGCGGATACGGTACGTTTATTTATTATGTTTACTTCACCACCAGAGCAAACCTTAGAATGGTCTGACGCAGGTGTTGAAGGGGCGTATCGCTTTGTAAAGCGTGTTTATAAAATTGTCCATGACTTTGTTGAAATAAATAGTACTCAAGCCAACAATGGTGATATTTCTTCAACTCAAGATTTGAAGTTAAGTTCAGATCAGAAAAATCTTCGCCGAGAACTACATAAAACAATTGCCAAAGTAACCGATGATATTGGTCGTCGTAATACTTTTAATACCGCAATTGCTGCCATCATGGAATTAATGAACCACTTAAGCAAAGCACCAATGACAACAACTGAAGACAAAGCAGTAATGCTTGAGTCTCTGCGCGCAGTGGTATTAATGCTAACGCCTATCACACCACATATGTGTCATTATTTATGGTCTCAAATAGGTGATAGTAAAGAATCGGTTGAAAATGCCCAATGGCCAATCGTTGATGATAGCGCTTTAGTAGAAGATGAAAAACTTATCATCGTGCAAGTTAACGGTAAGTTACGCGCCAAAATAACAGTTGCGGCTGATGCGAGTAAAGAAACAGTTGAAGAGTTAGGCTTAAATGATGAACACGTACTGAAATTTACCGATGGTAAAACAGTTCGTAAAATTATTTATATTCCAGGAAGATTACTGAACATTGTGGCCAATTAATATGAGCTCATCGTGGAGTTCTTTGGTAAGTCGATGCTCGTTTCGACAATTTTCGCAGCAAGCTACGATCTACAAGCGACTCATAATCGCTTTTACTTTATCAAGTTTACTTACCGCTTGCGGTTTTCACTTACGCGGTGATTATCTGCTTAGCGATGAGCTGCAAACCTTGTATGTTAGTTCAAGTGATGTTCATGGTGAATTAACACGCTTAGTTAAGCTGCATTTATCTCGTAATCAGGTGAAGGTGCTAAAACACAAAAGTGCAAAAACACCTGAGCTACGTATTATTTCAGATAAGCTTGATAGAAGAACTTTATCCGTATTTAACAATGGTCAAGTAGCTGAATATGAATTGATTTATGCTGTGCATTATCAATTACGCTTTGGCTCTGATGAAGTAGGACAAAATGAAGAACCGCAAGATTTTCGTTTCGAGTTGAACCGAGATTATCAAGATGATCCTAATTTTGCTTTAGCAAAATCTCGCGAGTTATCATTATTATTAAGTGAAATGAGGCAATCTGCTGCAGATAAGATTTTGCGTGACCTGGCAAGAATCCAACGGTAGGCTCACGTCCTAAATAATTACAATTCTTAGGTAAGTAAAAAGGTTTTCATGAAAATTTATCATAACCAATTACAACAAACATTATCACAAGATTTTAAACCTGTGTGGTTGGTTTTTGGTGATGAACCTTGGCAACAAAATGATAGTTTAATAAAAATAAGAAAACATGCTCAGCAGCAAGGTTTTAGTGAAATAATTCGCTTTAGTAGCGACAATAAATTTGATTGGCAACAACTCATTGATGAATATCAGTCAATGAGTTTATTTGCCAATCAGCGCATTATTGAAGTGGAATTTTCTACAATAAAAATTGGCGATAACGGCAACAAAGCTTTATTAGCCTTAAGTGAAATAATTAAGAAAAACGCCTCTTTGCAAGATGTTATTTTTATTTTTTATGGTGGAAAACTAGATGGACCAAGCGCTAATAGAAAGTGGTTTAAAACATTATCTCAGCTAGGGTGTTATTTACCTTTATACGATATCGATGTTAAAGGTTTACCAAGATGGCTACAAACCCAAGCGAGAAATATTAACGTTAACCTTGCGCCAGAAGTCTCATCGTTATTAATAGAACTCTTTGAGGGTAATTTACCCGCCTTAGAACAAGAACTGCAAAAGCTTTCATTGCTCTTTCCTAATAACCACCAAATCAGCTTAACTGATGCTGAACAATTAGTGATCAAACAAGCTAAGTTTAATCCTTTTCAAATCATTGATGCTTTATTACAAGGTGATTGTAAAAAGTGTGTAGTAATGTTGGATCAACTACAGCAAGAAGGCACAGCTGTAGGACAAATCATTTGGGTATTTCATAAAGAAATTAATCAATTATACTCAATGTTAAGTAAGCTAGCACAGGGTAAACAGCTCAATGATCTATATAAAGAATATCGAATTTGGGATAAACGTAAACCGTTATACCAAAATGCGCTAAGTCACATAAGCCTTAAAAATGTTAAACGAGCAATGTCACGACTTGCTGATATTGATTTGATAAGTAAAACTAGCAGCGAATTCAATGCTTTTGTGCTGTTATCAGATCTTTGTTTAACACTTTATCATGGGGAAACCATGCAGCACTTTTCACTAAACTACGAATATAATTAGTAATGAACATTGTAAATCATGAGTACAACTCGTTATGAATAGTATTGGAATTTTGGGAGGTACTTTTGATCCTGTCCACTTAGGCCATACCCTACCAGCTAAAGTTGTTGCTAAGCATTTATCATTAGATAAAATATTACTCATTCCTGCCAGCATTCCACCTCATAAAGCTAACCCTAACATCAGTGCTAAACACCGAGTTGAAATGGTTAAGCTAGCTTGTGAAACCGAGCCTTTATTCAACTGTGATGATCGTGAATTAAATCGCGATGGACACTCTTTTACTGTTGATACTTTAGTAGAATTATTACAAACCTATCCAAACACGTGCTTGTATTTCATTATAGGATTAGATTCTTTACTTACTTTTACTACATGGCATAAGTATCAAGAAATTTTGTCTCTGTGCCATTTAGTGGTAAATACACGACCAAATTATCAATTAAACACACTCAACCAAGCAACAAAAGCATTACTTAATAAACATCAAGTCGAAAGTGTTCAGTCACTCAGGGCTAATAACTCAGGCGGTATTCTACTACTCCCGAGTAGCTTGCCTAATTATGATAAACAACTGAACATCAACACTTCCTCTAGCGAAATTAGACAACGATTAATTAATGATCAAAGTTGTGAGAATCTACTTGCCCCAAGCGTATTAGCTTTTATCAACAAAAATAAGCTTTATCGTTAACGGTTACGCCAAAAAGTGTTATAATTGTTAGCTTATACTTTTTTAATTGTAGCTCGTATCTTATTAAATCTTAGTCAGATAAGAAAATAATATAAGAATACGACACTTATCGGTGATTTATTCCCGAATGAAACAATAAACTTTACATTAGGATGAACACTTTGCAAACCGAAAAACTTAACGCATTTGTAATCGAAAAACTTGAAGACATGAAGGGTAGAGATATTATTTCTCTTCACATTGGCGACAAAGCTAGCTTTGCAGACTATATGGTTATCTGTTCAGGTAACTCAAACCGTCATGTTAAATCCATAGCGCAAAATGTTGCCATGGAATGCCGTGCTGCTGGCGTAGAGCCAAGAGGTATGGAAGGTAATGATGTTGGTGAATGGTCACTCGTAGATTTAGGCGATATTATTGTTCATGTTATGACTGATGAACAGCGTGATAAATATAATCTTGAACAGTTATGGGCCGAGTAATAGTTCTATTGACTAACTAAAGCAATTTATGAAATTAACGTTATATGCTGTTGGCACTAAAATGCCTGCTTGGGTTACGCAAGGCTTTAATGAATATGCTCGCCGCTTCCCTCGTGATTTATCGTTTAACTTAGTTGAAGTTTCAGCCGGAAAACGCGGTAAAAATGCAGACATCATCCGTATTTTAGAAAAGGAAGGCGAACAATTACTTGCCGCTATTCCTAAAGGCAGCCGTATTGTTACTCTAGAAGTTGAAGGAAAACCTTGGACTACACCACAACTTGCCAAGCAACTAGAACGCTGGCAATTTGATGGCAGAGATGTAGCACTGCTTGTCGGTGGTCCCGAAGGCTTAGCGCCTGCGTGTATCAAAGCAAGCGAGCAAAAGTGGTCTTTATCACCATTAACTTTACCCCATCCTATGGTTAGAATTCTAATTGGTGAAAGTTTATACCGCGCTTGGAGTATTAATAACAATCACCCATATCATCGAGAATAGCTAGTGGCTCCTCGTCGTGTCATTATTAGGAATCATAGCGCAGAGGCGAACCTGTTTGCCCGTCGTACTTTTATTGCTTTTGCTAGCGTATTAGTATTATTGCTTATCTTATTTAGTAATGTTTATTCGTTGCAAGTCGAATCCTTTGAAAAATACCAAACTCGTTCTAATTCAAATCGAATAAAACTATTACCTGTGGCACCAAATCGAGGTCGGATTTACGACCGTAATGGTGTTATTCTTGCTGACAACAAACCTGTGTATAGCTTAGCGGTAATTCCAGAGCAAACTAACCATCTAAAAGCTAGTATTACTCAGATCAGTAAATTACTTAACATAACTAAAAATAAACAAGAAAAGTTTTTCAAATCAGTAAAGCGTAAACGACGCTTCAAGCAAATTGAATTGTATCCTCGTCTCAGCGAACAACAAGTGGCACTTTTCGCGGTTAATCAACATAAGTTTCCTGGTATTTTTGTTGATGCTCGTTTAAAGCGTTATTATCCTTTTGGTAAATTAACCACGCATAACTTAGGTTATGTTGCCCGTATCAATCGTAAGGATGCCGACAAACTTGAACTTGCAGGTAAATCTGAAAACTACGCGGCGACTCATGGCATAGGTAAGTTAGGCCTTGAAAAATATTATGAAAACATTTTACATGGCAGCATAGGGCATCAAGAAGTTGAAATAAATAATCAAGGCAGAATTATTCGAACCTTAGATTTTGCCCCGCCAACTCCCGGCACAGATCTTACCTTAACCCTAGATATAGAACTGCAAATGATAGCCAAGCGTGCACTTTCAGGAAAGCGTGGTGCTGTAGTGGCCATGGATCCTCGCACAGGTGGAATTTTAGCCATGTATTCTAACCCTAGTTATGATGGTAATTTATTTGTTCACGGTATCAGTAATAAAAACTACAATAAATTACGCAACTCAAAGGACTCTCCTTTTATCAACCGAAGTGTACGAGGGTATCCTCCTGCATCAACAGTAAAACCATTTTTAGCGTTAACCGGTTTAGAAGAAAGAGCTATCACACCTGACACTAAAGTTTGGGATCCTGGTTGGTATCAACTTGAAGGTTTACCAAATAAATACCGCGACTGGAAGAAGTGGGGTCATGGTTGGGTCGATTTGAATAAGGCAATTGAGCAGTCTTGTAATATTTATTTTTTCGACTTAGCTTTTAAGCTTGGTATTACCAAAATAAATACTATGATGGAACGCTTTGGTTTTGGTGATTATACCGGCATTGATATTCATGAAGAAAGTAGAGCCATTATGCCTAGCGTTTCATGGAAACGTGCTCGTTACAACCAGCCTTGGTATACCGGAGAAACCCTTTCTGTAGGTATAGGCCAAAGCTTTTGGACTGTAACGCCACTGCAGTTAACACAAGCATTAACAACCTTAGTTAATCATGGCGAACGTAAAGTCCCACACTTTTTAAAAGCGATTAAAGAAATAAGTACTGTTGGTGAAGAAAAAAATCAAAGTAGTTTTAAAGAAATTATTTACGAAGAAAAAGCGCCTTTAGTACTAAAACAGCAAAAAAACTGGAATTTAGTACTAAATGCGATGCACCGCACGGTGCAAGTAGTTGGAGCTACAGCCTATACGCCATTTAAAGGATCAAAATATGACGCGGCAGGTAAAACAGGCTCTGCACAAGTGGCTCGCATCAAACAAGATGAGAAATATGATGCTAAAACAACTCAAGAAAACAAACGTGATAATGCAATGTTTATAGCTTTTGCCCCCTATCACAATCCTGAAATTGTTGTGGCTGTTGCTATAGAAAACGTTGCTAAGGGTGGTGGCGGTACCAATGCGGGCCCCGTTGCTAGGCAAATAATGGATCAATATTTTGGTAATCGAGTGATAACATCTAATCTTGACAATCCAATACCACATACCAAGGTTGCTGCTCAGCATCAGCACAATCTTTCCTCACCAAGCAACGCTATCGAAAACGTTGAGGCAGAATAATGCGCAGCACAGGTCAAGACCAACAACAAGTACGCACTGTATGGCAAAAACTGCATATAGATCTTCCTCTATTGTTAGGGATTTTATCACTCATGGCACTTGGCCTATTTATTGTTTATAGCGCTAGCGGCCAAAATATGGGCATGATTTATCGTCATTTACGCAGTATTGGTGTTGCATTGGTTGTCATGTTAGTTGTTGCACAAATTCCACCGCTTTCATATAGAAAGTGGGCTGTGCCTGTTTTTGTAATAGGTATTCTAATGTTGGTTGCTGTTTTACTCTTTGGTCATGTTGGTAAAGGAGCTCAGCGTTGGCTTGATTTAGGCATAATGAAATTTCAGCCTTCAGAGGTAATGAAACTTGTCGTGCCAATAATGATTGCTTGGTTCATTAGCCAACACAATTTACCCGTGAAAATATCGACCGTCATTCTGGCCTTTATTTTAGTACTAATACCAACACTATTAATTGCTAAACAACCTGATTTAGGCACATCATTATTGATTGCTAGTTCAGGTGTTTTTGTTATTTTTCTCGCGGGAGCAAGTTGGAAATTAATAGGAATATGTGCAGGATTAGCTTCTGCATTCGCTCCTATATTATGGATGTTTTTGATGGAAGATTATCAACGGCAGCGAGTAATGACCTTTTTAAATCCGGAGCAAGATCCCCTTGGCTCTGGCTATCATATAATTCAATCTAAAATAGCTATAGGCTCAGGCGGACTTGAAGGAAAAGGTTATTTACATGGTACACAGTCACAATTAGAGTTTTTACCCGAGCGTCATACCGACTTCATTTTTTCAGTGTTTAGTGAAGAGTTTGGTTTAATTGGTGTCGCCGTTTTATTGTCTGTTTACTTATTTATAGTCATGAGAGGATTATGGATTGCTGTTAACGCGCAACATGCCTTTACTAAACTTTTAGGAGGTAGCCTTACTCTTACCTTCTTCGTTTATGTATTTGTAAATATAGGCATGGTTTCAGGTTTACTTCCTGTTGTGGGCGTACCGCTACCATTAGTTAGTTATGGTGGAACATCCATGGTGACATTACTGGCGGGATTTGGCATGCTAATGGCTATAAGTACGCATCGTCGCTTCCATGTATAGTATCAGGTGAACGTTAATGCTATTTCATCCGGCTTTATTATCGAATGAACTATCTACAACGTTAAGTGCTACAAAAAAATAAAGTTTGTTTACGGAATAAAGTATGAACAAAAGTGAAAAAACATTTTTAATACTTATGACTCTTATCTTATCCGCTTGTAGTTCTGGGCGTTATAAAGATGCCAATGATAGTATTCCAAGTCGTTTTCCTAACCAAGCAGAGTTAAAAGATGCCATTCCTCGTGCAGAAGTTCATAGTCGAGGTGGGAATAAAGCTTATGAAGTACGTGGTATTGATTATAAAGTATTAAGTAATGCACAAGGCTTTGAGCAAACGGGCACAGCTTCATGGTACGGTAAAAAGTTTCATGGCCATTTAACTTCAAATGGTGAAATTTATGATATGTATGCTATGAGTGCTGCACACAAAAATTTACCACTACCTACCTATTTAAAAGTAACCAATATTGCCAATGATAAATCGGTCATTGTACGTGTAAATGATCGCGGGCCTTTTCATCAAAGTCGTATTGTTGATTTATCCTATAGCGCAGCTTATAAACTTGATATGTTAAAAACAGGTACCGCCAAGGTAAAAATTACTGCCATTACAGAATTTGACACCAAGATTAAAAAGATCATCCCTGCAGTAGCTAAACAAACCATAAATAATAGTTCTGCAACTCAAGGAAAAAACTATATTCAAATTTTTGCCACGAGTAAGCTTGAGTTAGCAAAAAAGACAGCAAGTGAATTATCAAAAAAACATTCACAAACTGTTAATTATCCTGAAAAAAATGGCGTTTATCGTATTCAGATAGGTCCAGTAATCAATATCATAACGCTTAATGAGTTGTTAGTTGAATTGAAAGAAGGCAAATACCCTAACGCCTACTTAAGAAGCTTATAAGTACACAACTTTAATAAGGGTTAATTAATAAAGCTAATTTTTACAATTATCTCTAATTCCGCCATAGCCAACCAAAATATAAGTGATATACTTTCTTTTAGCTTTTTATTCAATCAATCACTTTATCATCTCATTATTAAAAATTATGCCTTTAACTATGCCTTCAAATATACTTTCAATTATGCCCTTACAATCGCAAAAAATAGCACATAAATGTCTTAAGATTATTACTGCTTCTTTCCTAGGCTCAGCTTTAACTTTCTCATCATTGAGTCAAGCAATAACTATTATTCCAGATGCACCCAAAATTAATGCTAAAGGTTTTATTTTAGTTGATTTTACTACCGGAAAAGTTATTGCTGAAGGAAACGCTGATATGCAATTAGCACCCGCAAGTTTAACTAAAATGATGACGAGTTACATCATAGGTAAAGAACTAGAAAATGGAAATATTTCTAATGACGATCAGGTGATGATCAGCGAGAATGCTTGGGCTAAAAACTTTCCTGATTCATCAAAAATGTTCATTGAGGTCGGTACTGAAGTATCCGTGAACTTATTAAATCAAGGGATTATTGTTGCTTCAGGTAATGATGCATGTGTTGCTATGGCTGAGCATATTGCTGGCAGTGAAAGCGCCTTTGCTGACTTAATGAATGCTCACGCTGAGCAGCTAGGTATGTCTAGCTCATTTTTTGAAAACAGCCATGGTTTGGACAGCTCTTCTCATATGACTACACCACGCGATATGGCCGTATTGGCAAGTGCTATCATTCGTGAAGTTCCTAACGAATATGCTATATACAAACAAAAATCGTTTAAATATAACAACATTAAGCAATATAACCGTAACTCGTTATTATGGGATAAAAGCTTAAATGTTGACGGTATGAAAACAGGCCATACATCAAATGCCGGTTACAGCTTGGTTACCTCAGCAACTAAAGGCGATATGCGTTTAGTTACAGTGGTAATGGGTACGGAAAGCGAACGTGATCGTAAAGTAGAAAGCAAAAAATTATTAAACTACGGTTTCCGATTTTTTGAAACATATACGCCATATAAAGCGGGTGAAAAATTTGCCACTAATCGTATTTGGATGGGAGATAAAGAGCAAGTAGATTTAGGTATAGTATTAGATACACCTATCACTATTCCTCGAGGACAACGTAAAAACTTAAAAGCTAACTTTGAATTAACTCAACAGTTAACGGCCCCTATTGCCAAAGGCACTGTTGTTGGTACATTATTTTTACAACTTGAAGGTGAGGACATTGCGCAATACCCGCTAGTAACGTTACAGGAAGTGAATGAAGGCAGTTTCTTCTCGAAAATAATGGATTACATTAAATTGTTCTTTGCTCAATTGTTTGAATAAGAGTTAAATATGAAGTAAAAAATGTTCTAAAGCTAGCAATGAGATATTAATCACTGCTAGCTTTTTGCTTTAAACGTACTCTAGAATCAAACAACAAGCGGAATAACCAGCACCAAACGAACAAAGTACGGCCTTGTCGCCTGAACTCAAACCATCATGATGTTTATGTAAAGCAATAATACAACCCGCTGAGCTCGTATTAGCATATTCATCTAAAATGATTGGCGCCTCCCCTACTTCTGGCTCACGACCTAACACTTTTTTACCAATAAAATTATTCATATTGATATTAGCTTGATGTAAATAAAGGCGTTTAATATCGTCAGGTGCTAACTCAACTTTATCCATTTGCGACATAATTAAATTAGATACCATAGGTAATACTTCTTTAAATACTTTACGTCCTTGTTGGATAAAGTACTTATCAACATCATGCTCTGTTTCTGGGCTACATTGATTCATATAACCCACATTACTGCGAATGTTATTAGAAAATTGCGTAATAGGCTGCTCTGCAATAATTTTAAACTGATGTTCACTTGTTGCGGTCGACTCATCTTCTATAACAGAAGCTGTAGCAACATCACCAAAAATAAAGTGACTATCCCTATCACGATAATTAATTTGCGGCGATAAAATCTCAGGGTTAATTACCAACACTGTTTTTGCTGTGCCGCTGCGAATTGCATTAGCCGCATTGATAATACCAAAGGTTGCAGCAGAACATGCCACTAACATGTCAAACCCCCAACCTCCACAGCCTAAGGCTTGCTGTATTTCAATAGCAATTGCCGGATATGAGCGTTGAGTATAAGCACAAGCAACAATAATAAGGTCGATATCAGCTGCCGTTTTATTTGCGGCATCCATAGCCTCTTTAGCAGCAGCAACGCCGATTTCAGCTTGCATTGACAAAGTATCATTAGGCCTTTCAGCAAATGATGGTCTCATAAGGTCAACATTTAAAATATCAGCTTTTGACATGACATAGCGGCTTTTAATACCCGAAGCCTTCTCAATAAAAGCACTACTTGAATGGGATAATGCGGCTACCGTCCCCTCTGTAATGGCTTGCTCATTATCATGGTTGAATTTATCAACATAATTATTAAAGCAAGCAACTAACTCATCATTTGAAATACTTTCAGATGGGGTAAATAACCCAGTACCACTAATTACAACAGACATAAAAATTTCTCTACAAAAAAATCAAGTTAAGGAACCACAAGGTATGACCAATAGTGTATTTTATTTGATGGATTTTGTCGATAATTTAGGAGGCGTTATGAAGCTTGAAAAACAATAATGCCGCTCAGGGCATTATATACATAGTTATTCTTCGAAGTAGGTGCCCCAACCATCATAATCTACATTGCATTGTTGGGATAATTCAAACATTTTCTTAGTCTCTGCTTTAAGTAAATCAGCATTAAGCATCAACTCAGTGACAATATCAAAAGCAAATACTTTGTCACCATTCTCAAGTTCAGCCTCTTCAGGCTCTTCGATTTCTAATCCTAATTTGAATGCCGCAATAGCAGCTTTTTCTAACAAATCAAAATCTTCACTAGCAAAGTGGTGCTCAATGGTATGATAAACCTCATCATTAGTTCCATCAGCAAGTAACTCACTAACAAGTGCGTCTGTATGTTCAAACCAATGCTGTAATTCTTCATTAATCATTTTCATTTACCCTTTGCTATTTCTTCATCTAATTGGCTAATTTTAGCAGCCATTAAAGTATGCGTTTTGTCTGCAATATTACGAACACTACCACCGCTATCTTCACTTAAATAAATGGGATCTAAAAACTCAATGATTATTTTACCATTATTCCAGCGGCCCATTTCGATTGTACCTTCTTGATTACTCGCACAAATAGGTACAATAGGCACATTTGCTAACTCAGCAGTACGAAAAGCCCCTGTTTTAAAAGGTAAAAGTCCGCGTCCTCTGCTTCTAGTTCCTTCTGGAAACATCCAAACAGAAAGCTTGTTTTTGGTGATTTTACTTGCCGTTATACTCATTGTATTCATGGCTTTGCTAGTGTTTTTACGATCAATAAGTATATTGCCTGTTAACCAATACATTTGACCAAAAATTGGAATCCATTTGAGACTTTTTTTACCTACTGTTACCGTACCTGGTTGGACCGCATTAGCCATAGTAAAAACATCATAACTGTTTTGATGGTTAGCCACATAAACAACGGGGCCAAGGTTTTTAACCGACTCAGGAATTCTTACTTCAACATCAAAACCTAATAGCTTAGTTACTTTACCTAAATACCGAGAGGTATGATGCACATTATTTCGGTGAAATGGTTTTAACAAACAGTAAAAACATGAAACGGTGCAAATAAATAGAAAAGCAACAGACATCAAGATAAAACGTAAAATAGTTAACAACAGATAAAGCCTTAGTAAAATTTCAGATGGCGAGTATAGCAAATTAGGCAGCCCCAATAATACATTTTTTATTATTTTACAGTAATCAATAGCTTAGTTTTTTAGCTGAAAATAAATTGATTTAATTGAAGATAATACTAATTTTTTTCTAACTTTTGTCTATAGTTAAATACAGGTGTTAAACGATACGTTAGCTCAAAATAAATCAGCAGCACCTGAAATGAAGCATAGGATGCGACCGGGGAATACATGAAACTTTTAATCATATTTAGTATAGTTTTGCCATTAGCCATATATTCAATGAAAAGCTACGCTGATGAAAGTCAGGCCATACAAACAGAACATAAAAATCAACACAGTGACATAGTCACTAAAAGCTCTCCTGTTAGTTTGCTGTTAATAACTCAAGATTTAGTTGCGGTAATAGATAGCTCGCAACCCCTTGAAGTTACAACAGAAATAAAAGGTGAGTTCACTACTCGCTTACTTTCAATGGAAGCAGGGATATTACAATCAAAACAAGCATCAGGATGGAACAAGTACTATTTTCAGGGTGCTGTAACCTTACATCAACAAAATGAATTCAATGTCTCATTGATGGCAAACATAGAACAAATAAATAACTTCAATCATCATAATGATCAAACACCTATTTTAGATAATTCAATCACTCTTAATGAAACAGAATTGAATTATAGCTTCGGCATTATCACAAGTTATTCAGTTAGTCCTACATGGCACTTTTCTGGCGGTATTATTCACGCTGAATCTTTGAATGAAACAACAAAAAACACTTGGTACGGAGACACAAATATGGCATTAATTGGTACTACATACTCTTTTTAATTACACCAATTAATACCAGTTAATACCAAAACTATAACCATTAAAACTCGATTCAATTAACAAGACTAAGCATATACCCTTGCCCCCAGATAGTTTCAATTCGTACTTGAGAATGATTTTTTAGCGCCAATTTCTCTCGTAGCTGCGAGATTCTCACATCAACCGTACGTTCTGAGCCATTATATTCTCTACCTAAAATGCTGGTATAAATACGATCCCTACTCATTACTTTACCTTTATTTTCAGCAAGTAATTGCAATAATTTAAATTCAAACCCTGTAATAGGAATATTTTTATCCCCTAACTTGCATTTGAAAGAGCTCGGACACAGCTGTAAGTTTCCTAACTTTATTGGAGTGTGTTCCTCATCTACTTCTGCTTCAGTATAACGCCTAAGCAGAGCATCAACTCTAACCTTAAGAATGTTTTGAGAAATAGGCTTGACCAGATATTCATCCGCGCCTAGGTTAAAAGAAACCACTTGCTCTTGTTCACTATCTCGTGAAGTTAATAACAATAAAGGGCCCGAAAATACGGCTCTAATATGAGTAATAACACTTAGCATTGATAAGTTACGAAAGCCTATATCAAGAATGACTAAATCAGGCTTATTCAAAATTATGCTAGCAATCACACTTTCATCATGGCGCCTTTGTTTAATCTTATAACCATGACTATGCAACTGACTTTGAAACATATCTGACAATCGTTGATCATTACCAATCAATAAAATTGTGCTTTTTTTAGGAACACCACTAGATAAAACCGTCCCAGTATTTAAAATATTTTCATTAATAAAATTCATTGTCATAACAATTCTCCTATGCATCAAGTAAGTAAGTTTTCTTGATAGGGAAATTGTAAAACAGCGTTACACTTGATTTTGTTAAAGCTTGTTAACTGCTCGTTTAAATTTGTTATTGTCTTTAAGCAATGCCCAGACCTCCTGTCATTAACAACCAAAGCCCAAAAAATAATTTAAGGCGCGTTGCCGACATATGAGTAACGAGTGTTTTAGCAAATATTCCGCCAAGAACAGCGCTAGGTCCAGCAAAAATCAATACTTGCCAATATACATCTTGATGCACCAGCCCTATTGCTCCCCATACTGAAATAGCTGAAACAACAACAGCGCTAGATACAGCCATATTAATATCAAACCGTCTAAGAATGAGGTAAATAACCAGTAACTCACCGACTCCTACACTTAACCAAGCTGTTAAAGCGCCACCAAAAAAGCCAATAAAAATTAGAGCAATATAATCAAACAGGTAAATTTGACTACGTTCTCGATGTGGCTTAAGCAAGTACACGGTCAAAATAATGAACAAACCGAGTAATAAAGAAAACCAACTAAAACTAATGTGCAAGGATGTTGGAGAAGATATATGAAAGGCAAAAACACCTATTAAAGAAATGATGGCACTAACGCTGGTAACTGAAATTATTCGTTTATAACCTTGCCATAAACGTAAGTCTCTTTTTTGACTATAATAATGATGACTCCAAGTAACAGCGCCAGCTGTCATACCAAAGCATTGAATAGCAAAACTGGTCGCAATTGATTGCTGCTCAGTAAAGTTTAATTGTGCAAACATTGGAATAAAAATCACTCCTCCACCAGCACCTGTTGAGTTAGCAAAAATAGCCCCTATAACGCCAAGAAGACTAAACAACCAGTAACTAAGTAAATCATTAAATAATTGATAAGTAGTAAAAAATAATATCAACCAGAAAAGGATAAAAGGAATAATAAATTTAAGGTTTGTTAACCTAATAGGATTAGCGCTAACCATATATTTTCTAATGATTAGACTTTGAAATAATATATTGCTGAGCATCATTGGATAAACAAGATTTAGACAAATAACTTTTACCCTGACTTTTCCCTGCACTAAAGTGTAAAACAAAACCTAAATTGGTATCTTGTATAGACGTCATATCTTGCCATAAAATTCTGCCTTTATGATAAAAAGACTCACTAAGCACACCTTTCTCATCAATAGTCAGCGCCACTTCACTATTAGAGGCCCTACTAAGCATTTGCCTTAACACCCACCAAGGTTTTCTGTAGTACAAACTTAAGGCTTCTAATATACCTAACGCAATAATAAACCAGGCAGCGTAAGCATTTACAGGAGTGAAGAGCAATATGATCAAACCAAACGCCATTAAAACACCTGATTTAAAAAAGGCTTTTGCTGACAAATCTAAGATGGTTGACTCACTATAACATTCATTAAAGTGTGCCTTATCTAAAGTGAATTTACTCGTAAAAGATAGGGATGAGTTCATTAAACATGGCTAATAATAATGGAAAAAGTGATTCTAACAGAAATTATCAAGTAAAGTAATTAGCGCATCATGATCATAGTTAAACACATATTAAGGTGCTCAATAAGGGAGCATAACTGCTCAAAATCATCTGTAGATATATTCTTTTTATCTTCAGGTTTATATTTTTTACCCGCATTTCTATTGTTCGAAAAAAACTGTCCACAAATAACACCTATAGGCCTTTTGCCTATTTTAACAGGAATAATTGCCAGTGCTCCATCATGAATAAACCCGACGAGTTCTTTAGTAATCAAGTCCCGCCATTGCCTGTGAGTGTAATCATTGATTAATGCCGGCATTTTAGAGTCAAGAACACGACTAATCGCATTATCACTTTGAGATATATTAATGATTATTTTAGTTGGATCATCTTCAGCCCTATCATTAAAAATAAAGCGAGATTTCACCTGTGATTTATCATCTGAGAGCATAAAAAAACTGCAACGTTGAAATTTAAAAGCTTTAGCCGAATCTTTCAAAGCAGATTGCAAATACTCATTGAGATCTCGACTTGATTTCATCAAATTGGTTAGATTAATAAATGCTGATAACAAGGCTTTTTCTTTACTAATTTGTTCAATAGGAGCAAAACGCTTATTTTTCTCAAAATCACTTGCTATAGGAAACACCTTGATTAAATCGACTAAGACATTGGCACCATAAGATCTTAATAACTGAGTGGCCTGCTCTCGAGTATGTTCTATACGAACCTTTAACTGTTCAACAGATATGTTCATTATTTTGGCAATATCTTCTAATAAGCTATTAAAGTCCTCTTCATTCTCACCTGGTTGAGCAATACTTGTACTCAATTTATCTGCAAAATAAATAGTTTTCACTTCATTGGTTCTATTTTCAGGCTCATCAAGTGCTTTTAATAACAGATCACTCAAATTCCATGTTTTAACTAAGCCTCTGCTTAACTCATTAAAAGTAGTACCAATTTCTTGTTCACAGTACTCCTTAAATCCTGGACTTTCACTATCAACTATTTGCGCTAACTGATCTGCATACTTACCACCGCTACTCCAAAAAGCAGTTTCGCCAATTCCATATAACAGTGCAGCTAAATACACCTCCTCTTGTATTTCGTCACTGTAATTAGGCACCATCATTTTGGCCAACATACCCGCATAAAATGAATTTGCCATCAACTGCATTAATTTTTTATAAACGCGAAAATCCAAACTTTTACTAGCCAACAAACTATCAACTAACTTTGCAGTTAAACAAACATTCTTAACGGTTTGAATGCCAAGAACTACAGTTGCACGAGAAACTGTGGTGATTTTATTCAGCCCTTTATGTCGAACATTATTAACAACCTTAAGTAAGCAAGAAGAAAGTGCTTGATCGTATAAAATTGCCTGACTAAGTTTTGGTAAAGAGGATTTATCATCATTTGAAAATTTATCAAGCATTCTTGCCGTAGACGTGATTGCAGGTAGCTCAGTATTAGCAATAAGTTCAATCCATTGTTCTGTTGTTTTTAGCATTTTATTGCTCATATACCCATGATGAATTGTTACTACTTACTATGCACCTATACAGCTAATTTGTCGAAATTAATTTGGTTTTTCACTATGATGAATTAGAAGCTACTCCTGTCAATAAATGGCTTTTTGGCTGCATTCTTTGCTAAGCCATTTTGCATTGCTATCTGTTGATTTTTCCGTCCTAACAAACGTAATTGAGTAATGCGCTCCCAAAACAATGCCATTCTCGTATCTTTTTTCCACGTCTTTTTAAACAGATACTTGGTAGCCGCAATAGCATCAGGACTTTGCTGGCATATTTTTTCAGCCAAGGCTTGTGCTTCAATTAATGGTTTTTCACTTACCTTTGAAACTAGACCATATTCTTCTGCTTGAACACCAGAAAAGAAGCGTCCGGTCATTGTTAGTTCCTGGGCAATATCTACACGTGTCAATCTAGATAACGTTGCCATGCCACTCATATCTGGAATAAGACCCCACTTCATTTCCAATATAGATAAATTAGCATCTGGCGTAGCAATACGATAATCACACGCCAATATAATTTGCATACCGGCTCCAAAACAGTTGCCGTGAACAACTGCAATAACAGGTACACTTAAATCACGCCAAACATGTGCAACACGTTGAAACATATTATCTTTATTCCACGGCAGCTTAATGAAAAATCGAGGCATCATTGATGGGTTTTTAGCAACATAACTAAAATCTAGACCGGCACAAAAAGAAGCACCTGCTCCTTGTAAAATAACACAACGAATTGATCTGTCTTTATTGATAAGCTTTGCAGCTTGCACTAACTCCACAATCATTGATTTGTCTAAACCATTATGCTTGTCAGCTCGGTTTAAGGTGACATAGGCAATTTGTTGCTTAACGTTAAAGTTTACTCTGGAATTAGTCATAATGTTTACTATCATTAAAGCTATGAGGGATTAAGTGTGACACAGTTAAACTGGTAGAACCACTATCGTATAAATTAATATCATAAAAAATTCAAATAAATAATGACAACGCTGTCATTATTTATTAATATCAATACAAATTCTGTGTAAACTTACCAAGCGTACCTAGAATAATCTCATTGCATCAATAACATAGCCTTAGGCTGAACCTGTTAAAAAAAATAACAAGCAATGATTTCTGATACTTACGGATGTCTGATACTTTCTGATGACGACCACTTTGTATAGATCCCTTTGGGACAATAGTTTAATTTTTCTAAGGAAAAACCATGCAAGTTATTATTTTTGATGATGCACAGCAAGTTGCTGCGAATGCTGCCGAATGGGTAGCAGAGTTAATCAATAAAAAATCAGATCCTGTACTAGGCCTTGCCACAGGCAGTACACCTATCAGCCTATATCAACAGTTAGTTAATAAACATAATGCTGGACAACTAAGTTTCAAAAACACTACAAGTTTTAACTTAGATGAATACTTAGGTATTGACGCCAATAGTACCCAGAGTTACCGCCACTTTATGAATGAAAACTTGTTTGATCATGTTGACATTGATAAGAGCAAAACTTATTTGCCAACTTGTAATCAAGGTGAAAACCCAAGAGAGCAAGGCTTAGCTTACGAAGAAAAAATCAAGCAAGCCAATGGAGTCGATTTACAAATACTAGGCATTGGTGCTAACGGACATATTGGCTTCAATGAACCAACATCAAGTTTAGCGTCTCGCACACGTATTAAAACGTTAACTCAGCAAACATTAACAGATAATTCTCGCTTGTTTGATGAAAACGAGTTCCAACCAACCCTTGCCATGACAATGGGTATTGCCACAATATTAGATGCAAGATATGTATTATTAATGGCAACAGGGATTAATAAAGCACAAGCGGTAAAAGACATGGTTGCGGGGCCGCTTTCAGCGATGTGCCCAGCATCAGCACTGCAAATGCATGAGAATGCTATTGTATTATTAGATAAAGCAGCAGCAAGTAAGTTAGAAGATCAAGAATATTACCAATGGGCTAATGATCAAAATATTAAGGTCAACCAAGAGTTTGGTTTGTATCATAATTATTAATCCTGTACAAAAGTAGCTAGCAAAAAAAGTGACGAGTGGCGAAAACACAATAAGGGAGTTATGTGTTTTCGACTCTCGTAACTAATAACTCGTTGCTAATACACTTTATACCGCAAACGGATATTTAATCGCGTCATGGCATTGGTAACCTTCGACGGAAAAATCATCCATAGTAACCCAAGTTTCTAAATCTTTTAGTGACTTAATATCAGGGTTTATGATCAATTTAGGTAATGGCATTGGTTCTCTCTTAAGCTGAACCTCTTTCATCAAAGCTAATTGATCCTCATAGATATGGGCATTAACGATCTTATGATAGGCAATGCCCGGCTTTAAGCCAGTGATTTGTGCCATTATTGCTAAAAAGAAAAACACTTGAACTTGATTAAAATTCAGCCCAAGCGGTACATCACAAGAACGTTGAAAACTAGTTAAATAAAGCGTGCCATCTAAAATAGAAAAATTGTGGGTGTGCATACAAGGTCTTAAACAGCCCATGTGAAACTCACCGGGATTATAAAAGGTCATTATTTCAGCGCGATCATCTATGCCTTGGCTTAGGTTATCAACTATCTTTTGTAATTGATCAATCGTGCCGCCATCGGGTTTAGCCCAAGCCCTACCTTGAATACCGTACACTCGCCCCATATCATCATCACCTTTACGATGAATATTATTTAACCAAACATCATTTAGGTTAGCATTTGCGTCCCATGTTTTTGTGCCTAACTTTCGAAAGTCAGCTGCATTGTCATAACCGCGAATATAACCAATAAATTCTGCAATTGCTGATTTAAAAAAACTTTTACGCGTGGTTATCATCGGAAACTCATTACCCGCAACATTATATTCCAAGTCAGCATTGATAACAGTTAAACAGCGTTTACCAGTACGCTCATTTTCAACCCAAACACCTTGGTCAACAATGCGTTGACATAAATCTAAATAAGCGCGCATTATGCTTTCCCTTTTACTTTAGCTTTACTATTAGCAGATTTATTACTGCTAATAGATGACTTTTCTTGACTGACATAACCCAAATATATAACTAACATACCAACTAAAATCATTGGAATACTTAATATTTGCCCTTTAGAAATAAAAGAGAAATATAAACCTAAATGAGCATCTGGCTCTCTGAAAAACTCGACTATAGTTCTAAATACGCCATAACCAATTAAAAAGGTGCCAGAAGCTAAACCAAGACTTCGTGGTTTGCGAGTAACGACATATAGAATAAAAAATAAAACGACACCTTCAAGAAAAAATTCATACAACTGTGACGGATGACGAGGTAGCTGCAAAGAGTCTGTTGGAAACACCATAGCCCAAGGTACATCCGTTTGTCGTCCCCACAACTCAGCATTAATAAAATTACCCAAACGCCCCATACCTAAACCGATAGGAACAAGGGGTGCAACAAAATCACCAACCCTTAAAAATGATTTATTGGTTTTTCTAGAGAAAATATAAACAGCTAAAATAACACCAAGTAAACCACCATGAAATGACATACCGCCTTGCCAAATTTGAAATAAATATAAAGGATCTGCTAAAAAATACTCCCATTGATAAAACAGCACATAACCAATACGGCCACCAAGTATTACCCCCAGAAAGCCATAAAATAATAAATCACTGACTTGATCTCGAGTCCATTCGCCACCACTTTTATCAGCCGCTTTATTGGCAATAAACATGGCACCTAAAAAGCCAACTAGGTACATCATACCGTACCAACGCAACGCCACAGGGCCTATGCTAAAAATAATAGGGTCAATAATGGGGAATTGTAAAAACTGTTCTGTCATTTGTTATCCAAAATATAAATTAGCTGATACCTGCAATAGACAAGTTTATCAGTCAATTAGTTAAGCTAAAATCATTTTCATTGCGACTAAAATTAGAAATACTGCAAAGACTTTTTTTAACGTGGTTACCGGTAATTTTGCGGCAAACTTAACGCCAACCGGAGCAAATAAGGAAGATGTTAACACTATACCTAATAAGGCCGGTAAATAAACATAACCAAAACTCCATGCGGGTAACAACTGATTATCTAGCCCTGAAATGATATAACCTAAAGAGCCAAATAGCGCGACCATTACACCACATACTGTCGCAATACCGATACAATGTCGCAACGGCATGCCAAAATAAGTTAAAACAGGCACTAAAATAGCGCCACCAGCCATGCCCATTAAGCTAGCAATAACACCGGTAATTAAACTGATAACCTGCAACTTTGCTTTTGATGGCATCTCCCTAGAGCGCTGAGAGCTAATAGAAACAAGCATATAAGAGGCGAGCACTATAACCGCGCCAGCAAAAAAGCTCGTCAATGCTTGCGCTGACAAGTGATCAGCAATAAACGCGCCTAACAACGCGCCAAAAGCCACAATAAACATTAATGGTTTGGTTAAATCCCAAGGAATATTATTGTTTTTGTGATGTGCAAAAGCAGCACTCGATGAAGTCATTACAATTGCTGAGAGCGATGTTGCCAACGCCATTGGCATTATTACTTCAGCACTTAGAACGTCATTACCAATACCTAATTGCGGTAATAAGTAAACCAAAGCAGGCACAACAACTAAGCCGCCACCGATGCCAAGTAAGCCAGCTAAAAAACCAGCTAAGGCACCAAGAAAAATACAACTAATAAAAATAAATAACATTACATTCCAGCACGGATAAAACCACCCAAATCTAGTTGCTCAAGTTGCTCATTCAAATAACTATGAACTTGTTTAGCGGTGGTAAGCTTTAAAGTATGAGACAAAATAACTTTTGCCCTTTGAAAATCTACATGACGAATAACCCACTTTATTCGCGCTATATTATGCCCATTCATGCTGAGTTTATCAAAGCCCATTGCTAATAATAATAATGCACCTGCAGGCTCACCTGCTAATTCCCCACAAAGACTTAATGGCACTAAGTATTTTGCTGATTGTTCTGCAATAGAGTTTAGTGCTCTAAGTACTGCTGGATGGTATGCATCATGTAAACTAGCAACTTGAGCATTGTTTCTATCAACAGCAAGCAAATACTGAGTTAGATCATTACTACCTACAGAGAAAAAGTCTACACGCTGAGCTAATTCTTCTAATTGAAAAATAACAGCAGGAACTTCCAGCATTATACCAATTTTAGGTCGAGGAAGTAGATTGTTTTGATCACTATAAGTGTCTCTATCATGTAATGAACACTCAGCTGCCAGTTTATTCTTTATTTCACTTTTCACCTCGAAATAGGCCTGATTTATTAAACGAATAGCCTCATCAACTTCACCCACATTAGAAATCATCGGCAGCATAATTTCCAAGTTTTTATGGTGTTGATTTGCCCGCATCATAGCGCGCACCTGTACTAAAAAAATTTCTGGATGATCGAGTGTAATTCTAATACCGCGCCAACCTAAAAAAGGATTGTCTTCAGTAATAGGAAAATATGGTAAAGACTTATCTCCACCCACATCTAACGTACGCATAGTTACAGGCTTTCGAGGAAATCCTGATAATATCTGTTCGTATAACTTAGTTTGTTCATGCTCAGATGGAAAGCAGTGACGGTTCATAAAAGGTATTTCGGTTCTATATAAACCAATGCCTAAAGCACCTAAGTTATCAGGACATTCAAAGCCCGCAGATAAACCGGCATTTAACTGTAATTCTATTGCACGTCCATCAGGAGTAATGGTGGGGAAATGAATATCCTGTTGAATTTTATTAGTTAACTCGCTTTCTTGGGCAATTAAATGCTGATACTCACGTTTTAAAGCTTCATCGGGGTTGATAAACAGCTCTCCACTGTATCCGTCAACAATCGCTTGCTGTTGATCCAGTTGAGCAACAGGAATGCTATTCACCCCCATTATTGCAGGCAACTCAAGTGCATGAGCTAAAATAGCGGCATGAGAATTAGCCGAACCAGACAAAGAGACAATGGCCTGTAAACCTTTGTGCTGATATTCCGCTAACATAGAAGCAGTTACATCTTCAGCAAGAAGAATAAAGGCTTCAGGGAGCGTTAGTTTTTGAGTTGTTTGCTGCTGCAGATTCAGTAACAATCGATTACCTAAATCTCGAATATCACTAGCTCGCTCTTTTAAATAACTATCATCAATAGCTTCAAATTGCATCACATAGTGTTCAATTACAAGTTTAAGCGCGCTTTCTGCTTGCCAACCCTGACTTATTTTTGCCAAAACTTCTTGACGAATATCTGCCTGCTCTAGCAGTTGTATGTAAACATCAAAAATAGCTAAGTTGTCATCAGTTATAATATTACTTAATTTGCGACTTAGTTGTTCAAAGTCTGCTAAAGTTTTATTTACCGCGCTTTCAAACTTTTGACTTTGTTCGCTTTGTTTAGATGAGTTCACCTTCTGTATAGCTATAGTTGATAAGTCAGCTTTCGGCTGAAAAACCACAATTTGACTCAAAGCAATACCCGGTGCCCCCGCAATACCTAATAACTGTTTTACTCCTCTATTTTCTTCTTGGCTAAATAGATTTTTCACTTCTGCATTAGATAATGCACTGGCAAGTTGCGCCGCTAGCGTCACTAAAAAAGCTTCTTCATCTTCGTTAAAATATCTAGCATGTTTTTGCTGAATAGAAAGTATGCCTAATACTTTACGCTGATGAATGATTGGCGTACCTAAAAAAGCATTAAAATCATCTTCTTCAACTTCAGGCGCATGAATATAATGAGGATGGCTACGTGCATTGGCAATATTTAAAGGCTCTTCTCGCTGACCAACTAAGCCAATTAAACCTTCAGAAAAACCGATAGTGGTTTGTCCAAAAGAGTCTTTTGCTAAACCGTCTGAGGCCATTAATAGGAAGTGTTGTTGAGAATAATTAGCTAGATAAACAGAGCAACAGTCTGTTTTTAGTGAATTTTTGATTTGGCTAACCATACGCTCTAATGCACTTTGCAATTGCGTATCTTGACTAAATTCAAGAACAATACGGCGTAGCGTGGTTAACATAGCTTCCTTATTGTTGGGGTATAAAATTAATAGGGATATAAATAAAAAAAGCCCACATTAAGTAGGCTATTTTAAATATAAATCATAGTAATAATCAAGCTGGGCGTTTACGCCGATTAGGTCGCCTATCTGGGCGTTTTTCATATGAAAAAGCTAAAGCTTGTGAGGCAAACTCTTTCATAACCTTACGATAAACATCGCGCTTAAATGACACAACTTGTCGTACTGGATACCAGTAACTTACCCAACGCCAATCATCAAATTCAGGATGTGAGCTGTTAAGTAAATCAACTGATGATTCAGGTGCAGTTAATTTTAATAAAAACCACTTCTGTTTTTGCCCAATACAAACAGGTTTACTGTCGTGCCTTATATAACGTTTTGGTAATTTGTACTTCAGCCAATGCTTAGTTGAAGCAACAATTTTCACATGTTCAGGTTTTAAACCAACTTCTTCATGTAACTCTCGAAACATGGTTTGCTCTGCGGTTTCCCCTTCATCAACACCACCTTGTGGATATTGCCATGAATGTTGCCCGAACCTTCTTGCCCAAAACACTTGCCCCCTGCCATTAATTATTACTATGCCGACGTTGGCTCTATAGCCTTCGGCATCGATCACAGGAACTCCTGACAAACTAAAAGATACTTGCATAGATTCAACCATATTAATGACGACTGAGCAAATGATTACTTTGATTTTTTCCGCTATTGCCAGATAATAACGCTTTATTTTAATATATTACCATTCAATTAATGATTAGCGCTTTATGACTATTCCCTCATCTGAACAAGAATTACTTGAAAGAGTGCACAACCTTGCAGGATTATCCTTAGCTGAAGTTGCTCACGGTGCTGATATAAAAATGCCCGAAGATTTAAAGCGCAATAAAGGCTGGGTAGGCTTACTACTTGAACATGTACTTGGCGCAAGCGCTAGTTCAAGACCTGAGCCTGATTTTCCGACATTAGGTATAGAGCTAAAAACGCTACCGATAAACTGCCAAGGCAAACCACTAGAAACCACTTTTGTTTGTGTCGCCCCATTAACAGGTTTAGTAGGCGTTAATTGGCAAAACTGCTGGCTTAAAAAAAAGTTATCAAAAGTTTTGTGGGTACCTATTATTTGCGATACTCCTTTTGAAAAAAACATTCCTTTAAGCGAACGTCGCATTGGCAGTGCTTTCCTGTGGACCCCTTCTGTAGAAGAAGAACAACTTTTAGCGATGGACTGGCAAGAACTAACTGATATGATTGTGCTAGGTGAAGTAGAAAATATTCATGGAAAACATGGTCAAGTCTTACAGTTAAGACCTAAAGCCGCTAACAATAAAGCAAAAACTAAAGCCTTTGACCGTAACGGCAAGCCATTTATGACTTTGCCTCGAGGCTTTTATTTGAAAATTCCATTTACACAAGTGTTATTAAACAAAAACCTGCGTATTAATAGCACTTTTTAATCGCATTTAGTTGCGCATATGCCATTTGAATCGTACAGTTAAAGTATCATTGTTGGAATTGTACAATATCTAACAAATTTAAATTGGCGAAATCTTTGCAATGAAGTTTATTAAAAAGTTTGACCATTACCTTACCGCAATATTTGTCATCACTATTATTGTCATAGTAGCGACTTCATTTTTCACCTTTAAAGAAATTTTTGCTCGTAGCACCCAAAAACAGCAAGAAGCTATTATGCCACTGCTTTCATTGATCACGAGCGAAATAATCAAGCCAATAACTGTTTCTCAATTCATGGCAAGCGATCCATTTTTACAGGAATACATTCAACAAGATAAAATAGATAGCAATATTGTTTTTAACTATATCACTAGTATTTCCAATCAATTCAATACGCTCTCATTCATCGCAATGGAAAAGCACCAACTACTCATCGACTCTAAAAGAAAAGTGACCAATTTAAATGCTGAAGATGCCGAATGGTACCATCGCTTAAAAGCCATCAATAAAACAAAATTCATTGATTTTGGTGATGCCGAAAATCCACATTTATTCTTTGATGTTAAAATGTTTAACAAACAGCAAGAGTTTATCGGCTTTGTTGGTTTAGCCATTGATTTAGATTATTTCTCAACCAAATTTAAAGAGTTTAAAGAAAACTTCGGTTTTGAAGTTTACTTTATTGATGAAAATGACTACATAACGCTGAGTTCTAGCCAGTTAATGAAAACCACCTCTCATCATCGCCGCGATAGTTTAACTAATATTAATGAGCTTGAATGGTACCAAAATTACCAAAGGGCAAAACAAAGCAATAGCGGAAGCGACTCTGAAAATAATAACGACAATTCTATTTTTAGCTTTTCCAATGATGATTTAATTGTTTCTCAAATACCATTAAAAGAATTAAATTGGCGGGTCTTTATAGTCGCGCCTCCTGTAACAGAGCAAAGTGCATATTGGCAGTTATTCCTACAAAAATTTATTGTTTTTTTAATCGTTTCATTGGTTTTATATTATATTTTCAACTTGTGCATCCGTAATTTTAGAACTGACTTGGTCAAAGATTCAGAAACTGATTATTTAACAAAACTGCCTAATAGAAGCTTCATTCATTGGAGATATTCACAGCTAGGTAAGGAGTTTGAACATGTCAGCGTTATTATCGCTGACATAGACAACTTTAAAGTTATCAATGATACTTATGGTCATTTATTCGGTGATGATGTCTTAAAAATAATAGCTAAAGAGCTCGGTAAAAAATTGAGAAATATTGACTTAGTCGGCCGTTGGGGCGGTGAAGAGTTTATTTTCTTATTACCCGACACTAACGCACTTCAGGCACAAGAAATCGTTGATAGGATAAGAAAAAGTATTGAAAAAATTCCATTTAGTCCATCATCTACCAGTAAAAAATTCAATATTACTGTCAGCTTTGGTGTTAGTGACAGTAGTTTAGCCAATGTCGCACTAGAAGATATATTGATTAAAGCCGACCAAGCCTTATATAACGCTAAGGCTAATGGCCGAAATCAAGTGGTTGTACATTTTGAATAATGGTAAATTACTTAACCTGATGTGATGGTTACTTATTACTGAAAACTGAAATCTCTTGCTCTATTGAGATACTCTGACCCGCAGCAAGTAATTGCATTTGTGTATTCGCGGCTTCTAAACACACAAACTCCTGCTCGCCGCTGTAATGAATATCAGCCATGTTATTAGCTAATTCAACACCTGGGTTCCAAAAAACCCATTGTTTGGTGTTTTTACTTTTAAGTTCAATAGTTCGCTGAAGCTCACTATCAACAATATTCATCACCTCATTGGTATAATAAATTCGATCAACTGGGCCAACCCCATTTTCAAGTAATTGAGGTTTTGACGATTCCCCTGTTAATTTATCATCAAAACTCGCCTGTTCTAGTGCCGCTACTTTGATATTTTTAGGGGAACTAACTGAAAAATAACTATGTAAAGCGCCGGCGTAATAAGCATCTTCATCACTTAAATTGGTCATTTGTAAAGATTGTTTAAATGAGTGACCAAAAAATATCACCTGCTTCAATTGACAAGCAAATGGCCACAGATCGCTCATATTTTGCCCTTGCCAATCCAAACATACCTCAACACCTTGTTCACTGACTTTAATATCACTTAATTGCCATAATTGTCCACGAGCAAAACCATGATTACCTGATTTATTATCAACATCATTTGGATGTACACCAAACCATGGCCAGCATATAGGAACACCACCTCGTATTGCTTTTCCTTGTTCAAAAGCAGAGCGTTTTGATAACCAAAACACTTCTTTTTCACCGAGAGGTTGCCAACTAAGCACTTGACCACCATATAAACTCACTTTTGCTTTAACTTTTGAATGTTCAACAACAATTGCGAGCAAGCCTTGTGATAGTTCAACTTGATAAACTTTGCCAAATTCATTTTCAGTTAACAATTGCATCGACATTTTTAATTTCCATAATTTTTGTAGATAAGCATTCTAAGAAAAATATTGATTGTTTGAAAGCTTAAAAGCTTTTACCTAAGGATAGAAATACGGAACTACGACCACCAGAAGCAAAACCAACACCAAAAACAGCAGGACCAAAGCTAGTATCCGTTCCCAAATACACGCTACCTGAACCAATAAGGTCTGACGATTTTACACTTTCATTAAGCATCCATACATTGCCAGTTTCCATGCTTGTACCTAAATACAGCGGCAAACTTTCTTTTCCAAAGAATTCACGACCTAAATCATATTGGTACACAATCGCAGCAAAAAATTTATGAGAGCCAATTAACGCATCTTTTTGAAATCCAGAAAGGTTCAAAAAGCCGCCAAGCTCGGTTACATGAACAGAAAAATTAGCTTCATTACTAATAGTTGCAAAAGAGGCAATTCCTACAAAAGCATGATTACGAAAATGAAAAGCTCCGCGCCAATCAAATTTAACTTCAACAGAAGTATCTTTGGGATCTATTCCTTCAACGTCTTGATAGCTGTCATTACGCCACAACACATCAAAAGAAAGCTTATTACCCTGCGTTGGAAAGTTAATACTATTTAAATTATCGTAAGCAAAAGATAGATAACTACCAAAAGAATCATAATCAATTGAGGTGCCATTATCATTTTTAAAGGCAAGTTTACCCTTTTCACCAATAAAACCGAACGCTATTGAGCCATCATTTATATAGTTGAGCCCCACTTCTGTATTTATTTGCAGGTAGTCATTTGTAAGTTCTGAACGGTCTTGGGTTGCTTCCCACTTATCTTGAGAATACTGTAATCTAGCGCTAGAAAAATAATATTGGCTCTTTTCTAACGGTTGGTATAATTCACTTGCCAACATAGATTCCCAACCAACTTTAACCTCATTAAGCCACATCCCACCAAATGGGGTTACATCATTTAGAATATAAGCTAATTCTATATCAACAATGGCCCCATGCGAAAAGTCACTTTCAAAACTAAAGCCAAAATTTAAATAGTTTGGCCCCCACGATTTTTCTTGAGTGGTTACAATTAACTTTCGCCCTAGTGGTAAATCAACAAACTCAGCATCAACATGTTCAAATTTGTTTATAGCATAGACACGAGCAATAGCCTTTTGCAGCAGTTCTTTAGTAACAACATCACCGACGTTTAAGGCAAATTTTTCCTTAATAACAGCGGAGCTAACTTTTGAGTTGTTTTGGTATTCAATAGCGAGTATTGGTTGAGAAAAAGCATTAAACCAAACTAAACTTTTTCTATTTTTTTCCTGCTGATAATAAGTGTATTGCTGTTCATCAACACTGAGTTGCTTTAGCTCTGACTCAGCTAACAAAGCCGCTTGTACTCCTAACTCAAGCGCTTTACCCATAACTGAAAAATCAGTTGTACTTAAGTCATCAATTGCAGGACGAATTAAAATATCTTGAGTCGATAAATATTTTTTTTGAGCCAACGTGGTATTGTTGGTCAAAATTGTCGATAACTGATTAAAGACATGTAAGGTGTTCTTAATATCCTTTTTCGACAGTAAAGGAGAGCCAATATCTACCGCTATAACTATATTAGCGCCCATAGCCTTCACCACATCAATGGGCATGTTATTCGCAATTCCGCCATCAACGAGTAATCTCCCGTCAATATGTACCGGCTCAACCACTCCAGGAACAGCAGCAGATGCTCGCATCGCTTTAGTTATGCTGCCCTTATCTATAACAAAAGCTTTTGCCGTGGTTAAATCGGATGCTACGGCACGATAGGGAATAGCTAAATGATCAAAACTATCAAACTTAGCAACAACATCCGTTGATAGTTTCATTAAGTTTCCTGCTGATTGCCCTAACAACAAACCACTTGGGTATTTCAACTGTCCATCACTAAAACCTAAACGTAATGAAATATTGTATCGGTCTCTTAATTCTTTATTTTCAAAGGATAATAATTGCCTTGGAATAAAGTCGGAATAACCTTTATTCCAAGGTAAATTCAACATTATTTTTTCAATTTCCTCAGCACTATAACCTAGCGCATATAAGCCACCAACATAAGCACCAATGCTAGTACCGACGATATAATCAATCGGAACTCTATTTTTCTCAATAACTTTAAGCACACCGATATGGGCAGCGCCTTTAGCGCCACCGCCACTGAGTACAAGGCCTATTTTAGGCCGGTTTTGAGCAGACAATGAAAAACTAGAAAGACAAAAAAGGAAGAACAAAAATATAGACGGGAATCGCATAAAATTTAAGAACAATATTGGACAATTATTATACTAAAGATATTACAGGTTTATTTCTGTGTAATCATCTTTAATTATATTTAGATGAAAAAAAAGCAGCTAAAAAGTTGCTTTCATAATGATTATTCCATTTCAGCGACAATTAGCTAAACATTGACTTAACATCAGTACACATAGTTTTAAATTCATCTGACTTCATAAAATCAACATCAGGCAAAAGACCTTTTTTTACGTAGCTTTTTAATAACACTTCTTGAGTTGACTCATTTTTGAAGATGTTATGATAAATTGCGCCAGCGCGAATAAAATCTAAATAATGAATATCTTTAGGCAAAATAGTTAAATCACTCCAACTTTCAGCTAGTAAAGTTAACTCATCTGAAAAGCCCCATTCACGGGTTATCGTGCCACCAATTTTACCTGAAAGCTTAATAATAGCTTGTTGTAAAAATGTCGGGTTTGCGAAAATATCAGGATGCTGTTCAGCTTCCGTTAAAATAGGTAATACACCTATATTATGCACCAATGACGCTAAGGTAATAGTGTCTAATGTTAATGCTGTGTGTTTGTTTTTTTCAAGGTACAGGCTCATTAAACTGATTGCTACTGAGGCTATATCTATTGTTTTTTTCCATGATTTTTTCATATACATTGCGACAACATCATTTTCAGAAACAAATACTTGTTCTAATGCCATAGCAGTTGCAATGCTTTTAATTTGACGTAAGCCAATACGAGTAACCGCTTGAGTCACCGTTTCAACTTTAACCGTACGTCCAAGTAAAGCACTATTAGCTACTTTAATCATACCTAGAGAAAGCGCTGGATCTTGTCCAATAATATCGCCCATATGGCCAAGGTTAATTTCGGGATCATCGGCTGCTTGTCTCACCTTTAGTGCAACTTCTGGCAAAGTTGGTAAAACGAGATCATCTTGTTTTATTTTTTCCATCAATATTGTGTACAAGGCATTTTCAGTCGCCATAGAATTCCCCTTTATTTTTATTCCTATACTCTAAAAATAGCACAGATTTTATTAACTCCAAGAATTTTTTAAATGTTTTTCAATATTGTACAAAATAAAATTATTAAATACTTAAGCTAAATCAAAGAGTGGTTTCAAATTGTCTATTTTAGATTGCCCATGCTTACACTTTTTTTTATAATACGCCTTAATTACCTTCTTCCTTTTAATAAATTAAATAGATAAATTTTATGTTGAAACCTGAATTACTTTCTCCTGCGGGTAGCCTTAAAAATATGCGTTATGCATTTGCTTACGGCGCTGATGCGGTTTATGCCGGACAACCACGTTACTCGCTTAGAGTCCGTAATAATGAGTTTTCGTTAGAGAATATACAAATAGGCATCAATGAAGCACATGCTTTAGGAAAGAAATTCTATTTAGTGAATAACATTGCACCACACAATGGTAAGTTAAAAACCTTTTTAAAAGATATTACGCCTGTTATAGCTATGAAACCAGACGCTTTAATAATGTCTGATCCCGGCTTAATTATGTTGGTACGTGAAAACTTTCCTGAAATGCCTATTCATTTATCAGTGCAAGCTAATGCAGTAAATTGGGCAACAGTAAAATTTTGGCAACAGCAAGGGGTTGAGCGGGTAATTTTGTCACGTGAACTCTCTCTTGATGAAATTGAAGATATACGCATGCATTGCCCAGAAATGGAACTTGAAGTATTTGTTCATGGCGCTTTGTGCATGGCTTATTCAGGTCGCTGTTTGTTATCTGGTTATATCAACAAACGTGATCCGAACCAAGGTACTTGTACTAATTCATGCCGCTGGAAGTACGATACTCATGAAGCCAAGGAAACTGAAACTGGCGATATTATTGCCGTTAAAGCTACAAATTCAGCGCCTGAGATATATACGCCTGATACGAATATAATTACACCAGAAAATGCTTTCTCTAAGTCTTTACCTGCTAATAAGCCTATAGATGATGTGATTTTGCTGCAAGAGCAAGGTCGCCCTGGTGAATATATGCCAGCATTTGAAGATGAACATGGCACCTACATCATGAATTCAAAGGACTTACGTGCTGTTGAGCATGTAGAGCGCTTAGTAAAAATGGGGGTACACTCGTTAAAAATTGAAGGCAGAACAAAATCTTTTTATTACTGTGCACGTACTGCTCAAGTTTATCATCAAGCCATTCAAGATGCTGTTTCTGATAAAGCCTTTAACCCAGATTTAAACACTGATTTAGAGCATTTGGCACATAGAGGTTATACCGAAGGATTTCTAAAACGTCACCGCCCTTCTGATACTCAAAATTATGATTACGGTTATTCAAAAAGTAATACACAACAATTTGTTGGCGAAGTATTAGGACTAAATGAAGAATCTGGTTTGATTGAAATTGACGTGAAAAATAAATTTCTTGTTGGTGATAAATTAGAGTTAATGACGCCAAGTGGTAATATTAGTTTCACCTTAAACAAAATGATCCATAGTAAAACAGGCCAAGCAATAACGGATGCTAAAGGCTCTGGCCATAAAGTAGCCATTGAGCTAGACACAGATCTAAACCTAGAGTTTGGTATTATTATGCGCTACTTAACTGATGGCGGCACTACGCGTCATCCTTTTGCGCAAAACCAAGCCGATAAGTAAACAATTTTTTATGGCTTTATTTATAGAAGACTCATGCATCAACTGTGATATGTGCGATCCAGAATGCCCTAACGAGGCAATTGCACTGGGCGAGCACATATATGAAATTGATACTGATAAGTGTACAGAATGTATCGGGCATTATGACAAACCAACCTGCGTGAGTGTTTGTCCTATTGACTGTGTAAAACCCGATCCTAACCATGTTGAAAGCGAAGAAACTTTATTGGCTAAATTTATGAAAATGCATAACACTTAGCTTATCAATTTAAGGATATAAACTAATATGGAAGACTCTCAGCAACAAGTTGAAAGCGCAGACGTTTCACTTGGTAATGTCTACGTTATGACTCATTCGTTTTTCTCTGACGTGATTAGAATTGGCTGCACCCCTGAAGACACTCAAAAATATGCTAAATCACTGTCAGCTAAAACGCCCGGTGAGTACACTTTGGTTTTCTCACTACAATGTAACAATCCCTGTAAAGTAAAAAAACGTATTAAAGAGCATCTAAATGCACAAGAATACGTTAATGAGTTTTATCAAGTGCCTGTACAAGTAGCGCAGCGTTTATTAACAAGAGAAACGTTAATAATCCCAACGTTAAATGCCGTTTAATTAAAACAAACGATCTAACGTTAGGTTACAGAGCAAATTATCCTAGATAAATTTAAGCTACTTTTTTAGAAACTATTTGACCAGCAAGATATTCATCAAGTGAGCCTTGAAAATTAACCAATTGTTTATCTTTAATATCAATAATGCGAGTTGCCAAGCTTGAAACAAACTCACGGTCATGGCTAACAAAAATCAAAGTACCTTCAAACTCTTTAAGCGCGTTATTTAAGGCATCAATCGCTTCAATATCCATGTGATTGGTTGGTTCATCCATAATCAATACATTGATATCGCCCATCATTAACCTACCAAATAACAAGCGGTTTTTTTCACCACCAGAGCAGTTACGGGCTTTTTTGTTAGCATCATCATCCGTAAACAATAATCGACCTAACATGCCACGCACACTTAAATCGTTATGACATGGTCTGCGCCATTGCGACATCCAATCCATTAAGGTTAAGTCGTTATCAAAAAACTTACCGCTATCTTGTGGGCAATACCCTACAGAAGCATTTTCAGACCACTTCACCACACCTTCAGTGTTTGTTAACTCGCTCATTAAACAGCGTAACAAGGTGGTTTTACCAACACCGTTTTCGCCGATAATGGCTAATTTCTCACCCGCTTTTAGCAATAAATCACCGTTTTCAAATAATACCTTGCCATCGAAACCATGACCGATACTTTCAAGCTCTAACGCTTGACGGTGCATTTTTTTACCCGGCGCGAAAGCGATTTTTGGTGTGATACGGCTCGACGACTTCACATCATCAAGTTTAATTTTATCCATTTTTTTAGCACGAGAGCTAGCTTGTTTTGCTTTTGAAGCATTGGCACCGAAACGGTTAACAAAGTCTTGTAGCTCAGCAATTTCTTCCGCTTTTTTAACATTACCAGATAATAACTGCTCACGTAATAAGCTTGACTGCTCTAAGAAAAACTCATAATTACCAGGGTAAATACGTAATTCACCGTAATCAATATCGGCCATATGAGTACAAACAGAGTTAAGAAAATGTCTATCATGAGAAATGATAATCATGGTGCACTTGCGCTTGTTTAACTCACCTTCTAACCAACTGATAGTATGAATATCAAGGTTGTTGGTTGGCTCATCAAGTAATAAAATATCTGGATTAGCGAATAGGGCTTGGGCAAGTAACACACGTAACTTCCAACCTGGAGCAACTTGACTCATTGAACCAAAATGCATTGATTCGTCAATACCTGCTTCTAACAAGATTTCACCGGCACGACTTTCCGCGGTGTAACCGTCCATTTCAGCAAATTCGCTTTCCAGCTCGCCAGCTCGCATGCCATCAGCTTCACTCATTTCAGCTTGTGCGTAAATAGCATCTCTTTCTTGCTTAACTGTCCATAACGGCATATCGCCCATGATCACAGTATCAATAACACTGTGCTCTTCAAAAGCAAACTGGTCTTGGCCTAAAGTGCTGACTTTGTTGCCTGTGCTGACCGAAACATTACCAGAGCTTGGTGTTAGCTCACCACTGAGTATTTTCATAAACGTAGACTTACCACAGCCATTAGCCCCGATCAAACCGTAGCGGTTACCGTTGCCAAATTTAGCCGAGATGTTTTCAAATAACGGCTCTGCGCCAAATTGCATTGTAATGTTCGATGTTGTAATCAAGAGATATTCCTAAATTTTACTAACTGCTTTTGAGTGGTTGATTTTAAAACAGCCAACAGACTCAAAATAATAAGGTCGCGAATTATACAGGATAAAATGCGCTCACCCCACCTAATATTGATTATTTATGGTTATTTTTTCATCTATCTTAGTTAACTGATTAATAACAGGGCTTTGTTTCTCTAATAAAAGAGCGCTTATATTTGAAAATTGGACAGTTTAGCCATATTTTCAAATATTCAGCTACGTATACTAAGCAACATCTTACTAAACCACTAAAGCAATTATTATATGTCTTTATTTGTTAAAAAAATCGTCTTATCTATTTCATTAATGGTAGCAAGCACTATTGCTAACGCCACATTAATCACAAATGGTAGCTTCGAGCAGACAACATTTTCTGATAATTCAACATCAGTAGGCTCAGTATTTAACACTAACTTACATACATACAAAAACAAGAAACGTGCTTGGGATGTATTCTATAGCTTGCCCGGCTGGGAAACTACCTACGGTAATGGCATAGAATTACAAAAAAACGTTGTTACTCGCTCGCAAGATGGCTCACATCACGTTGAATTAGACTCTCATCCCCGTGGTGCATCAAATGCGGTAATGACACAAACCTTAAAATCATTAATTGTTGGCGCTGACTATCAATTAGAGTTTTATTACAAGCCTCGTACAAGAAGACATAACGATAACGGTATTAATGTTTTTTGGTATGACAGTGCTATTGATTTTAACTTTGATATGACTGCTGTATTAGTTAGTGACAGTACACGTCGTTTAACACCAAATTGGGTACTACAATCAGTTGCCTTTACTGCTCAAGCGCAATCAATGAATTTAAGCTTTGCTTCATTTGGCAGACAAAACACTTTAGGCGGATTAATAGACAATGTATCTTTAACGCAAGTTGCAGCAGTACCTGAGCCATCTACTTACATCATTTTTTTAACGGCATTAGTTTTATTGGTTTTACGTAAACACAGACAAACGAATTAGCACTAGAACAACACGTTTTTATGACTTTCTCAGTCAATAGCGAGCCCCCTTTTACTAACGACTGAGAAAGTTCATAACATTACTTTAACGGCTGAGAAACTGATATAAGATTACTTTCTACTGCTATGAATGAAATAATTGTGCTTTAATTTCTGCGAAACCATTAACATTTAACAACTCAGCTTTTTGCTCTAATTCACTAAAATCGGTATGACCCGCTGCAGAAAAATATAAACAAGACAACATAAATAATACCAACTCATCTTGCTCGCTACTCTTAGCTCGTGACTGGCTTATTTTTTCTAAATGGTTAAGCTGTTTCACTAGGTTGGCATCAATATGCCATAGTGACAACATTAAGGATGACGACGAAAAAACACTGATCCCCATAGATTCTCTTATATGATTATTAAGAGAATTTAAATCATCCACACCTTGCAATGAATGCAACATTAACTCGTGCTTGTAAGCACTTTTATGGCTCAGTAGAAACACCCCCAACAACGCAAACACGAGTACTTGCTCTATTAAAGCTATGTCGAATTTAGTTGTAGAAGCTAAAGACTTTCGAATAAGCTGAAAAAGTTTTGGAGCAAGTAAAAAGGCTTCACTGTATTGATCGATAACCATTTGCTCAACGTGATCTTGAAGCGAATCTTTCATTGCGTAAACAAGCGCAAAATTGACAACCATGTTAATACCAAGATTTCGACTAATGGCTTCTTTAAGGTTTTTCGGTGTTCTACCGTAAATAGCTCTGCTGGCTAGCCCCATAATGCGAGCAGAAAAAATAGCATCTTTACTAATAATTTCTACAATACGTTGTAAATCAAGACGGTCTTGTTCTTTTTCATCAAGCAATTGCTTACAGCTACCAGACATCGGTGGCATATGCTCAGCAATTTCTATTAGTTTTTTATGGCTACTATGATTATTACCTACTAATGATAACTCACGAAACTGCGAAGGAGTTATACCAAATTTTTTCCTAAATGCACGCTCAAAAGTCGCCCTTTCAGAGTAGCCAAGCTTAACGGCTAGCTCATCTATTTTACTATGCTTGGTTAATAAAGCTTTCACACACAGTTCATTTAAAAACTTATTTTGAATAAGTTTGAAACTGGTTTCTTCTTGAGTAAGTTTTCGGCGATATGAGGTCATACTCATAGCCAATGAAACAGCACAGTGCTCTATTGTTAATGACGCGGGCAAATCACACTTGCTTAGCAAGTCATTGGTAGCTTCGGTTAGTGTTAAAGAGCGTTGCAGTTGATTCATTTAAATGTCTATAATTATTAAGCTTAACGCATAGTGAAGCTTCTATTTATTCCCTGGTGGTAGAGTTTTATCCCAATTAAGAACTTGGTATTTTTTTAGTATCTCAACTGTTTTCTTAATAGGTAAAGCTTTTAAGGTATTACCTCGGCCCTCGACAGTGGTTGCCTTAAATAATGCATTATAAATAGCTTCTTCAGTTGCTTCTACTACGGCGGTAAAAAGTGGAGACATAGCAGAAGGTAATAGTGATTCAGTTGCCCAAGGTTTTTCGCTGGTGCGCGCTCTTCGCACTAATGGTGATGTTGAAAAAGCAATAACATAATCGCCAGAGTCATTTTCAGCTACTGAGCCCGTTTTTGCCAATCCCATCATTGCTCTTCTTGCTAACCTGTCTAAATTTCTTGAATCTAAAGGTGCATCCGTTGCAACAACAATCATAATAGAGCCACCACGTATTTTTTCTTCACTTCTTTTATCTGACTCTAGCTCTGTTTTATAGGCGTACTTTCCTAATTCACGACCAACGGGTGCGCCATTCATGGTTAGTGTTGCGCCAGCTAAAAGATTGCTTTGTACCAAAACGCCAACGGTATATCCTCCTAGCGAATTAGGTAATACTCTTGAACTTGTGCCTATACCACCTTTCCAATGATAGGTTTGAGTACCTGTTCCCGCACCAACACTACCTTCTTGAACTATGCCACTTTTAGCGGTTTGTAACGCTTCTCTTATATGTTTTGGTTTTATAGGGTGTTGCCACATGTCACTAACAATACTGTCATTGGTTTCGCCAACAATAGGGTTTAATGTATGCTGCCCTTCTTCTGGCTGCTCTAACAAGTAGTCAACCATCGCATCAGCCGCAGACCAAACACACAGTGTGCATGTCAGCAAAATAGGTGTTTCAATTTCGCCAAACTCTAAAAGTTGGCTAATGCCTACTGATTTTCCATAACCATTGCCTGCGTATATCCAAGCGGGAATAGGATTCTTATATAAATTACCGGCAGCAGGAATAATAGCAGTGACTCCTGTATGAATATTGGGTTCTTTAATAACAGTTGAATGACCAACTAAAACCCCTTCAACATCCGTTATCGCATTATAAGTTCCTGTTTTCATTGTGCCTACAACTAAACCTATATCACGTGCTCTAGGTCTTTGCTCATTCTCTTTTGCTTGTGATACACTTGCAAAACCTATTACTAACGTTATTATCGTTAGTTTTTTTATTATAGAAAAATGATTATTTAGAACGTTCAAATAAACCATTGAGCTTTCTCCAAAGGGTAAAATAAATTAAGTGAACAAATATCTTCATCATACCTCAAATTACAGGCTTGGCCAGAATAATTAATTTAATGATTTATAAAGAAATTATCAGCTAAAAAATAATTTTCATTACTGATATTTGACCGTAGTTAATGAGATGAAACACTTTTGATATATTGAAATTGAAACAATAAGGTGCTTTAAATGAATAATAGTAAAAAAATTATTGCGAGTCTTTTTTTAGTCATGATGCTAACTGCTTGTTGTGGTCCAGATCCTGCCATAAAAAAAACAAATAACTTCATTGCTAAACAAGCAATAGATAAAACAGACTCAGCTTGGAAAACAAAATTAAATAAGCCGCAATTACTAACCTTTACTCAAGGCAAAGACTACTTTTGGGAACTACAAACAAACCAAGGCTTTATAACTATTAAGCTATTTACTGATTCAGCACCTATGCATGTTTCTAGTACCATTTATTTAACTAAGCTCGGTTATTATGATGACTTGATTTTTCACCGTGTTATTCCGGGATTTATGGCGCAAGGTGGTGATCCTCTTGGTAATGGTCGAGGTAACCCTGGTTTTCAATATGAAGGTGAGTTTGACGGCGAAGCTGGTCATAGTGAGGCAGGCATTTTGAGTATGGCCAACTCAGGGCCGAATACCGATGGCAGCCAGTTTTTCATTACTTTTAAACCTACCCCTTTTTTAGATGGTCGCCATACTGTTTTTGGAAAAGTTGTCAAAGGATTAGACGATAGCTTAACTAAAATTGAAGCTTTAGGTAGTAGAAGTGGCAGAACCAAAGAAGAGATTAAGATTATTAAAGCAACAATTCGAGTTGCCAAAAGCAAGTAAACGGGTGTTTTATGTAGTAAAAGAAAAGGCGAGTCATTTCTGAATCGCCTTAAATAAACTCTTACATCTATGACAATATTTACTAGTCTATTTCATTCGCTTCGGCTATACGTTGTATACGGTCTTGCTCTTCCTCAAATGCCGCTTTTATTTCCTCTATAACAGTATCTACATCTGCAGTAACATTACTTTCTTCAAATAAGCCGGTAAGTTTTGTTTCGATGGTTAATTCACCACTTTCATACAAAGCCCACATTTCTTGAGCATACTTGCTTAATAATAATTCAGGGGCAAACTGACCATAATAGGTAGTAATGTTGTCAACATCACGAATTAACATCGCTTTGGCATTATTGTTAGCTGAGGCATCAACGGCTTGAGGTAAGTCAATAATAACCGGACCATATTCATCAACTAACACATTAAATTCAGATAAGTCACCATGAACAATACCTGCACATAACATGCGCATAACATAGATCATGACAAGTTGATGATCTTCAATGGCTTGTTCTTTGGACATCAATACATCGTTTAAACGTGGCGCAACATCACCGTTTTCATCCGTGATTAGCTCCATGAGTAATACCCCTTCAAAACAGCCAAAAGGATGTGGCACTCGAACACCCGCTTCTGCTATTTTATAAAGAGCGTCTACTTCAGCATTTTGCCATGCTTGCTCTTGCTGATTACGGCCATATTTAGAGCCCTTTTCCATAGCTCTAGCACGTCGACTGTTTCGGCTTTTTCTACCTTCTTGGTATTGCGCTGCTTTTTTAAAACTACGCTTATTAGCTTCTTTGTAAACTTTGGCACAGCGAATTTCTTCGCCACAGCGAACCATAAATACAGTGGCTTCTTTGCCACTCATTAACTGAGAGATAACTTCGTCAACTAAACCGTCATCGACGAGTGGTTGGATACGTTTTGGAATTTTCATAACGCCGTTATACAGTAATTTTGCTGATGATGAAACACTTTGCCGACATTTGCTTTATTAGTTTTAATTTTTTTGGTAATAATATTCTGGCATAACATTGATTGTGTGATATCTAACTTCGTAATTTAAGTATGTTTTTAATGTTATTCTCGCTACTATGAGCAAATAATTTAACTAACATTACATAAAACATGCATAAACCAACATCTGAAAAAATCAAATCTATGATTGTTGAGGTTGCATCAATTGTTGCGGGTGTTCTATTAGCTTTAGCTGCAAATGAATGGAATGAGAATCGGGTTCATAAAGCAAAAGCCAGCGAAGCTTTGTATAATATTACACAGGAAATACAATCAAATATTAAAATGATGACCTTTGTTCATGAGAACAATCAGAAAACTATAACCCTACTTACTAGTCAAAATGATGTTGAAGACATAACTCAAACAGAAGAAGAGTCACAAACAACTCAGTTCATTCCAGGGCTACAAATTCAAGATACAGCATGGAAAACTTTATTAAGTACTGGTGTTTCGCAATATGTTGATTACGATGTGTTATATCAACTATCATCAGTCTATTCTTTGCAAGACATATACAAATCATTGGGATATCAGTTTATTCAAAATATGATGGCCACGAATGCGATGTATTTAATCATGGGAAATCCTGATAACAAAATTGATGATACTGATTTGTACGGCACTAATATGACTTTATTAGTGAGTATTGAGAGTGGAATTTTAGCAAGCTACAATAAAGCTATTGATAAATTAACAACTAAAGGCTATATCTTACCGAAGATAAATTCACCAAAAAAAAATGACTAATATTTTGTTAATTTATTTTAATGAAATATGGCTTTCTTATTAACTTTGAGGATAAGCAGTTGGCTTTAATATCAAGTTGAGCTAAAAAGCCAACGGTAAGTACTCAAGTGAAAATCAATTTATTAAGTAACTTTGTTAGCCTTTACTAAATAAGAAACAAATACAATAACTAAGGTTGAATCTAAGACAATTGTTAATAACGATTTTTCAATATATTGAGAGCCATAAATAACAATTAATAAAATAAACATTAACTTACTCAAACTTGTTATAACAAGCACTAAGTTGCGATATTCGGGTTTAAAAGCGCCGTACATCAATAGCGTACCTACTAAGAAAATAAGAAAACCCCAACTTCTCACAATCACTTGAGCCAACGGTTCAGTAAGCGCTTCACCAAACATATTTATTAAAGCCATTTCTGGCGCGAAAACAGCTAAAATCATAGAACAAGTCAGTAATCCTGATAAAAGCATAATCCACTTTATATTATTGATAATCATGCTCAACTTACCTCTTCTCGCTTGGTATATATTAATGTCTGAGCCATGTTGACGCCTCTGCAATAGTTGTAAGAACAACAAGGATGGCAGCTTACTAAAGGCAATGCATTTACCTATGTACATAAAGCAAATAAAACTAGGAGATTTTTTGTCGAATTCGGCTAAGTTGCGTTGGACTAATACCTAAATATGAGGCTATATGATATTGTGGAATTAGGTGCTCAATTCCTGGATGCTCAGCTTTAAAAATAAGATAACGTTCTTTTGCCTCTAGCAAAGCCATCTCAAGCTGTTTTTTTTCATTCCAAACAAAAAACTGTTCAGCAATTTTCCTTCTTAGGTGCTCAATTTCATAATTATTTTTGGATAGATGCTCTATCATGTCAAATTTTGCCCGCCAAATTGTACAGTCAGTTAATGCTTGCTGGGGCAATCTGTTCTTCTCACGGCTAATCAAAGATGCATAAGAGCCAATAATGGTGGGGCCAACAAAAAATGATTTATTATATTCCTTACCTTGATCATTAATATAATAAGCTCTTACTATACCGGATTCTAAGAAGGCAATTTCATCTGCATATTCTCCTTCTAGAACAAAATAATCACCTTTTTTTAATTCATCAAATACAAAAGCAGATTCTATAAACGTTAAAGTTTGCTCTGACAATGGGCAAAATCGATTTAAAAAGGTTTTAAAGTTATTCATTTTATCGTGTTCGAACAAAATAGTACCTGCCTATTATCACTAACAATATGCCTCCAAGCACCATAATTGATGAAAACACTAACCGTAGAGAAATAATTTCATTTATAAAAAATGTCCCCCCTATAGCAGCAATAATTGGAACAAGAAGTTGAACAACAGAGGCTTGAATGATAGATAAATTTCGAAGTGCTATGTACCAGACAACATAACCAATACCGGAGGCGATTGCTCCAGACAAAATCGCCAGTAAGATTCCTAATGATGATAAGTGAGCATCTCGCAAGGATAGAACTATTAAGAGAATAACAAATGGTATTGTGCGTATGAAATTATATGCCGTATCACTGATTGGATTTATGGAGCCCCTACCTTTAAGGCTATATCCACCCCATGCGATACCTGCGATAACCATTAGAAAAAAACCAGCAAAAGAAGGAGTAGTTAAGTTAGGTATAATGAGATATACAAATCCAGAGAATGCAATTAAAACGCCCAACCACTCAGAAAAATGAAGCTTACTTCCAAAGGCTACGCTGGCTAAAATCATGGTTAGCTGTACCGTTCCAAATAAAATTAAGGCTCCGGTTCCAGTGTCTAATGAAATATAGGCAAAAGAGAATGTTACTGCATATACAAAGAGTAAAATTGAGGCTAACCAACTTCCTTTTGAAAGTGTTTTTTTATCGCCTTTAGTTACGGTAAGTAACGCTACTAGAACAACAATTCCCGACAGTAATCGAATAACGGTAAAACTAGGCGCATCTATGACTTCATCCCCTAATGCCAATCTACAAAGCACAGAGTTTCCAGCAAACGCAAAGAGAGCAATGCCGGTGAAAACAATAGTTTTTAAAGTATTTAGGTTAAACAAAATAAGAGTTTTCACATTTAATAGCCACTTTTTACCATTTTATCTTGCGACTTTTTAAGATCACTTGCATAAATTTCTCTAGCACATTTTCTACCGGATTTACTTTAATAAAGCCAGCGTTAGAAATTTCAATGACATTTTTATAGCTTTGTACATAAGTTTTGCATTCACTGCACAGTCTTGAATCTAGCTTGAATTTAAGGTTTTCAGCATAAGATAAATGTTTTTCATGAAAACTATATAAAAACCATCAACCTCTTCACAAGTTGTCATACCAGGTAGATGCTGAGTCATTAATCGTTTAATCATTAACATGCTAATTCACCTTCCAGTTATTTTCTAAGCGGTCTTTGCCTTGTTGTTCTAGTAGTTCCTTTAGGGGTAATCTAGCCCTATGTAATTGAGTTATCAGTAAACACTGTGCAGCCATATTTTTAGGCTTGATTCTTTTTTTAAAAGCATAGATATGCTTATACACTTAAAAAAAGGCTTTTTGCAAACATTCTTGATCATCATCTATACTAAAAAATGTTCGCGCTACCGCATATATTTTAGCGCTTTAGTGATTAATACTGAATGAAAAAAATTAATGAACTAAATCAGCCGCAACAAAGTGCAGTGGCGGCTATAAACCTTTTGGCTCAGAATAATAACGTTAAATACTTGTAGGACGACTCGAACGAGGCCTATAAGGATATAAGGTCACTTAGATTATTCTGGAACATATAACTTCTAGTGATGCTCGAGAAATAATTTTGAACGCCCCCACCTTTTTGTCGAGGCAAGCATCGACCTACATTTCAACCCTGGGTGAGTTCCATAGGCATGTTGTTCTTTAAAGAAAAACTAACAATTATTCAAATTAAGACTGAAGGGTCTCCAAAGGAGCTAATTCTGTCATCATTTGTTCGCCCAGTTTTACATTAGTTGATGAACCATCAACTGACTTACGTGTATCATCAACGATATAGCCTATGTTGTCCAAAATTTGATTAGTGTCATTTACTTGGTTGGTAACCTGCTGAATAACAGCTTTCGCTGCAGAGCTACTCTCTAAGGAGAGTGAATGCATATCATCTATATTATCGATTATCTCAGTGGTAATGGTTCGGCTTTCTTCAATACTACTCACAACATTATTTTGCTGATGAATTATATTTTCAGATATATCCATAATTTTACTCATTTCACTTTGAATTTTCTCAGCAGAATCATTAGCCGTGCTGGCAAGTGCTCGAACTTCATCAGCAACAACCGCAAACCCTCTTCCATGTTCACCAGCCCGAGCAGCCTCGATGGCGGCATTAAGCGCAAGTAAATTGGTTTGACTGGCTATATTTTTAATTGATTCAACTAATTGTGAAATTGTCTTATTGTTATTGGTTAAACCTTCAAGTAGCCCAGTAAATTGAGAGATATTATTCTCTGCGGTTAATATCTTTTGAGATAAGCTTTTTAGTTGTACAATACTCTCGGCACTTTTATTGGACGTTTCTTGTGCTGTCGAAACTGATGTTTCAGATAAATTAGCAATCACTGAAGACTGTTCAGCAAGTTTACCCACAAGCTGATAGTTATTTTCAACGTTCTCTAATCGTTGTGAAGAGGACTGATTTACTGACTGTGCCGTTTGAGCTATTTCCTGAGCTATTTGCTGCGGCTGACTAGCAGATAATTGATCTAATATTGAAGCTTTAATCTTTAAAGTTTCAAGGACAGATTTGTTAATTACCGTCTCATCATTCGCAACGGGATTCTTCTTAGCAAAATACATGGTTTATCCTTAATTTAAACATGAACACAAACTTCATAAACTAGTTATTGAGTTTTGACTCAACACTGCTATAAGTTGAAACTAAATAAGGCACTAAATAGGTTAATAATATTTTTAACATATGATGGCCTTCAATTTTACCAGACATAATGACACTACCATGATTAATAAACATAAGAACCGTTCCAACCACTACAGCAACTTTTATTGAACGTATTAATGTATTAATCTCTATAGCAAGCGACAGCCAGTTTATTATTTTATTCACTGAATATGAGAACCTTAACGCATATTTTTATTGAACTAACAAATCCACTAACTAAATTTATCATCTGTTTTATATATCTTTAAGATAGATCATTTTGATTACTAAGGCTATCTTTCATAAATGAAATTAGTTTATCTTGCTCTAAAGTTCTACTAAACCAATAACCTTTTATTTCATCACAGTAAATACTTTTCAAAAAATCAACATGCTCTAATTCTTCTACGCCTTCTGCAATTAGGGTTAAGCTCAAATTTTTCCTAAAACGGCAATGGTAGTAATAATGGCTTTATCTTCATCACTATTGTGACAGCCTTCTATAAATGATTGATCTATTTTTAACTTATCTATAGGAAATCGCTTTAAATAAGACAATGATGAGTAACCTGTGTCAAAATCATCTATAGATAACTGTAGACCATTTTTCATTAGTTGGTATACGTATAATGTCATCTCTTCACTGAGAATCGATAATCAAATTTAATTAACGTTTTTTGGAGCGGCGTTTGTTTGCTGGAATATTAAATTTTAATGCCATAACTTATCCCTTATGGCTTATTTAATACTATAGAAATAATTACTTGTGAACTTGATACAAGTGACACAAAAACGACTTAGCTATAAAAGGCCTCAACTTCTCCTTTTATCTTAATCATAAGCGGTTGACCGCGACGATCCAACGCTTTAGGAGAAGCAACTTTCACCCAACTTTCACTGATGCAATACTCCTCTACATCTGAGCGTTCTTTTCCGTTCAGTCGAATACCAATATTGTGTTCGAAAATTTCTGCCACGTGATGTGGGCTACGAGGATTGCCTGAAAGGCGATCGGGTAAAGTTGGTAGCGATTTAGCGTCTGTCATGTTCGTGACCTAAAGTAAATAAAAGTGCGTTATTGTAGACAATAAAGACCTAGCGCTCAAGAACTGTAGAAGAGTTTATTGGCTAAAAGTTAAGTAAGGATTGGACTATTGGACTAGGTAACAATAAGGTTGCCCCAAAAGAACAGCCATTGCTTAGCTGCCCGTTTATTTTAAAACAATTACAACTACTCAATTTTATATTTTTTCAATATTTTTTCTATCGTTCCTTCTTTAGTCAATTTTGACATGCGCTTGTCAAAATATGCCACGCCGCCATTTATGAGTGTTTGCTTACTTAAATTAGGAGTAAAAGCCATGTATATCGATGCTTTAGAAGTACATCCCGCGTTTTTTACTTTTCCATCTAAGTTTTCATTTTTCAAGGTGTGTTGAGTTGTATTAAGAGTAAAAATAAAAGTATCCATTCTTCCTTTTAGCAACTTCAAAGCATTCTGTTTAACAAACCGCTCATGATAAGGTTGAAACTGAAACTGCTCAGGGTGCTTGCTCATATAACCGTTTAATTCTTCAATAGAGGTGTCAGTCGCAATACCAATTGACACTCCCTTTAAAGATTCAGCGCCTTCATATTTCCAATTAGAGCTTTCTTTTACAAAAAAGCACATTCTTTGACTACCGACAGCTTTCAAAGGGTAAACCAAATGGGGTGCTTCTTTTTTTGCTGGCGATAGTAGTGCATCGTATTGACCCGAGGTTACGTTTCTAATCGCTCTAGACCATGGAAAATAATCTATTTGAAGTTGATATTTTTCGCCACTAAACACCTCTTTTATTATTTCAATAACATAGCCCGGCCGATCTTTTGATGAACAAATTTGAGGACACCAATCAATCGCTGCAACAGTAAGCTTTTGAGGTCCGGGCATTTCACTTGAGCGTACAACAGTAGTTATCGCTATAAATGTAAACAGCAATAGCAATTTCAGCATAGCAGTCGCTTGTAACTTAATTAACGTAACTTTTCTCATAATAAACACTGACAAGAGAAGGTTAGTCGTGATAACTCTCAACAGGAGGGCAAGAGCATATTAAGTTTCTATCGCCATAAACATCATCTATGCGGTTCACTGTTGGCCAAAATTTATCAACCGCTACACTCGGTACAGGGAATACAGCTTCGCTGACAGAGTAAGCTCTGTTCCAGTTATCATCAGTGATATCCGCTAGTGTATGTGGAGCATTATGTAGTGGATTATTCTCCAAAGTCCATTCGCCTGACTCAACTTTACGAACTTCATCACGAATACAAACCATGGCTTCAATGAATCGGTCTATTTCAACTTTAGACTCAGACTCTGTTGGTTCAATCATCAAAGTGCCGGCTACAGGAAATGACATTGTTGGTGAATGGAAACCGTAATCCATTAAACGCTTCGCAATATCCATTTCAGTTACGCCACACGCTTCTTTTATTGGACGTAAATCAACAATACACTCATGAGCAACACGACCGTTTGGATCGGTATATAAGATAGGATAATGCTGACTTAACTTAGTGGCTAAGTAGTTAGCATTAGTAATCGCATATTTAGTTGCCGCTGTTACGCCTTCTTTACCTAATAAAGCAATGTATAGGTAAGTAATAGGCAATATGCCTGCACTGCCGTATGGTGCCGCTGAAACTGCGCCATTGCCTGTTGTAGTTTCATCAACATTAACTAAAGCATGATCAGGTAAGAATGGAGCAAGGTGAGATTTAACACCAATTGGTCCCATACCTGGACCGCCACCACCATGTGGAATAGCGAAAGTCTTATGCAAGTTAAGATGCGATACATCGGCGCCAATAAAGCCCGGAGAAGTGATACCTACTTGAGCGTTCATATTCGCGCCATCAAGGTAAACCTGACCACCATTATCATGAATGATATTACAGATATCGCTGATGGTGGTTTCATAAACCCCATGCGTAGACGGATAAGTGATCATGATACAAGAAAGGTTGTCGGCTAATTCTTCAGCTTTGGATTTTAAGTCATCCATGTCAACGTTGCCGTCTTTGGTGCAAGAAACAACAACTACTTTCATACCAACCATTTGTGCAGATGCTGGGTTAGTACCATGGGCAGAAGCAGGAATTAAACAGATGTTACGGTGCGAATCGCCACGACTTTCATGGTATTTATGAATAGCGATAAGACCTGCATATTCACCTTGAGCGCCAGAGTTAGGTTGCATTGACATTTTGTCGTAGCCTGTTAATTCTACTAACCAGTCGGCTAACTCATCAATCATTTTTTTATAACCCAAGGCTTGGTCTTGGGGTGCAAACGGATGCATGTTAGCAAATTCAGGCCATGATACCGGGATCATTTGCGCTGTTGCATTCAACTTCATAGTACATGAGCCTAGTGAAATCATAGAATGATTCAAGGCTAAATCTTTGTTTTCAAGACGTTTGATATAACGCAGCATTTCAGTTTCGCTATGGTACGAGTTAAATACTGGATGCGTTAATATTGCCGATTCACGTATAAGTGACTCAGGGATAGAGGTTGAACCTTGCGTGATAATTTGTGCATCAAGCCCAGCTACATCTAAACCGTGATCAGCACCTAATAAAATAGTGAAAAGCTGTGCAACATCAGCTCGCGTTGTAGTTTCATCAAGTGAAATACTTACTTGTCCCTCAACATCGTTACGTAAATTAGCGCCAGAAATTAATGCTCGTTCAACAATCTCAGCTTTGTTCTCAACGTTAAACGTTAAAGTATCAAAATAATTATCATGAAGTGGTGATAAACCTTTTACTCGGGTACCTGTTGCTAAAATGTCAGCAAAGCGATGAATACGACTGGCAATAGTTTTTAAACCTTTAGGTCCATGATAAACCGCATAAAAGGCCGCCATGTTAGCGAGTAATACTTGAGCAGTACAAATATTAGAGTTAGCTTTTTCGCGACGAATATGTTGTTCACGTGTTTGCATCGCCATACGTAGAGCTTTATTGCCACGGGTATCTTTAGAAACACCAATAATTCTGCCTGGCAATGAGCGCTTGTATTTATCACTTGTAGTGAAGAATGCCGCATGAGGCCCACCATAACCCATTGGTACACCAAAGCGTTGGCTTGAGCCAATTACCGCATCAGCGCCCAATTCGCCCGGCGCCTTTAATAGCACTAAACTCATAATGTCAGCTGCAACAGCTACAATGCCTTTTTTAGCATGAATTTTTTCAATTAACTCACTAACGTCTGTTACTTCACCTGTTGCACTTGGATATTGAATTAACGCGCCAAAAACATCGTGATCAGCCGCTTCATTTGCAGGCGCAATAATTACATCAAAACCAAACATGTCAGCACGCTGCTTAACAACATCAATTGTTTGTGGGAAAACATCGTTCGAGATAAAAAACAGATTTGATTTCTTATTTTTAGAAACACGTTTAGCTAATGCCATCGCTTCTGCAGCCGCAGTACCTTCATCTAACAATGAAGCACTGGCTAAGGGTAAACCGGTAAGGTCGATACACATTTGCTGATAGTTAAGTAATGATTCTAAACGGCCTTGTGCAATCTCTGGCTGATATGGCGTATAAGCTGTGTACCAACCTGGGTTTTCCAGTACGTTACGGGTAATAACATTAGGTGTTAATGTGCCGTAATAACCTAAACCAATATATGATGTGTTTACTTTATTTAAGTTAGCTATAGCTTTTAAATCAGCCAGTGCTTGAACTTCTGTTTTACTTGTCCCAATAGCTGGTAACTCAGTTAAACGAATATCGTTTGGTACAATTTCATCAATTAAAGCATCAACGGATTCAGCGCCAATATCATTAAGCATGGCTTGAGTTTGTGCTTCACTGGGGCCAATATGACGGCGGATAAAATCTTGAGTTTGTTCTAGTTGTGCCAGCGATAAAGGCGCAAGTGAGTTAACAGGTGATTGAGAAGTCATAACAATTTCACTTAAATAATTTTACAAATATAGAATAAAAGAAAGCCTCATCGTTCTATTAAGAAGAAAGAGGCTTATCATTGATTTTCGTTTTCGTAAACAGTCAGTTTTTAGACAAGGCTGCTAAAGTTATGAGTCTACTGAGCCTAGTGCTCTAAGTGATTTAGACGAATAACAAAAGCAACGCAGCATAAAAGCTGAATGTGACCGAAAAATTAATCTTCGTCGATAGAGTTTTTGTAGCCTTCAGCATCTAGCAAGTTTTCTAACTCACCAGCATCTTCCATTTTAACTTTAAATAACCAACCGTCACCAAATGCATCTGAGTTTACCAACTCGGGTGAGTCTTCAAGATCTTCGTTTACTTCAATAACTTTACCCGTTACTGGTGCATAGATGTCTGACGCTGCTTTTACTGATTCAGCGACACAAATATCATCACCCACGCTAACTTCATCATCAACATCGGGTAATTCAACAAACACCATATCGCCTAAAAGATCTTGCGCATGCTCTGTGATACCAACAGTAACAATACCGTCACCTTCGTTACGAACCCATTCATGAGAAGTAGCATATTTTAATTCTGAAGGAATATTGCTCATTTTTATTTTTCCTGTTTGTTAGATTCTTTAATTTGTTTAAATTTTTATAGCACAAAAGCTAATAAATAATACTAGTACAAATCCTAAATAATTGGAATTGCAGTGAAGCCGTCAAATTGCGAGTCCCTTGAGCTTAGTACACTAAGTAATTGGGACAAGTAACGAAGACAATAAAGCTGCAGTTTCAAGTATGAAGGATTAGAATACTTTTTTGCCATTACGTACGAAACTCGGCTTAGTCACTTGTACTTTAACTAACTTCTTACGCATTTCAACTTCGAGGGTATCGCCAACTTTAACGCTACGAGGAACACGTGCTAAAGCAACGCTGTGACCTAGTGTTGGTGAGAATGTGCCAGAGGTTATCTCTCCATTACCAAATTCAGTAATTACCACTTGGTGAGAGCGTAATACACCTTTCTCTTCCAGGACCAAACCAACTAATTTAGGTTGATCACCCGCTGCTTTTTGCGCGGTTAATACATCACGACCGATAAAGTTACGATCGCTTGGCTCCCAACTAATTGTCCACGCCATATTAGCCGCTAATGGTGAAACTGTCTCATCCATATCTAAACCATAAAGGTTCATACCTGCTTCTAAACGTAAAGTATCACGCGCGCCTAAACCACAAGGAGCAACGCCGGCATCTATTAATTTTTGCCAAAAATCTTCCGCTGCGCTATCAGGAACAATAATTTCGTAACCATCTTCACCGGTGTAACCTGTAGTGGCGATAAATAAATCGCCGACTTGCACACCAAAAAATGGCTTCATACCTTCAACGGCAACAATTTGTGCTGGTGTTAATAAATTAGCTACTTTTGCTTTTGCCTGTGGGCCTTGTACAGCGATCATGCCAAATTCAGGACGTTCGGTAATAGTGAGGTCAAAACCTGTCGCTTGTTTATTCATCCACGCTAAATCTTTTTCACGTGTCGCTGAGTTAACCACTAGGCGGTAATTTGTATCGGAGAAAAAATAGATGATTAAATCATCTATTACGCCACCGTCTTCATTTAACATACCGGTGTATAAGGCTTTACCTGCAACCGTTAACTTAGCAACATCGTTAATAACTAAACGACGTAAAAACACTTTTGCATCTGTGCCTTGTATATCAACAATGGTCATGTGAGATACATCAAACATACCTGCATTTTGACGCACAGCATTGTGCTCTTCTATTTGCGAGCCATAGTTGATAGGCATTTCCCAGCCGTAAAAATCAACCATTTTAGCGCCAGAGGCTAAGTGTTTTGCATGTAATACAGTTTTGTTTGTCATAGTATCTACCAAAAGGATAACAGGTGTTAAATAATTGCAGTAATTATAACCATTGATTTCCGATTTTTCAACAAACGAACAACACCATCTTGAAATTTAAAACAAACAAACAGCAAAAAAATGGATTTAAATTTTTAAATGCGTCCTTTTTTGAAATTTAACTTGGTTTGAATTACCCAGTAACATAATTAGCAGTGAATAATTTTTCACTGTTAATTAAAAATAATTTAAATGGAAAATAACTAGGTTAATTCACTTGGCTGTTTCTGAGCTAACGCTGGTAAGTCATGTTTCAAACCAAGTGCTTGTTCAACCAACAATTTTTTAGCTGGTTTTATATTATCAAGCAAGCTCATACCAAGGCCACGTAGTAATTTAAAACCACTTTGTTGAACAGCAAAGACCTGCTTGATAGCTTCCATTGCTGCAATCATTTCAACGGCTTCAGACTTGCGATAACGGGCAAAGGCTTTTAAGTTTTTCTGATCGGCTAAATCTTGCTCAGAAGATAAACTGGCTAAGCTTTGCGCTAAAGCGGCAGCATCAAGTAATCCTAAATTAACCCCCTGCCCCGCTAATGGATGAATGGTATGCGCTGCATCACCAATAAGCACCATGCGATCTTTGACAAAGTCTTGTGCTAAACGCATGGTTAGGGGGTGAGTGTACCGTTCACTTATAAGCTCTATAGCGCCTAGTTTACCATCACTAGCAGCGGTTAATTCTTTCGAAAAATCCATCGGAGAAAGTTGTGTTAATCGCTTTGCTTCTTCAGGAGAGGTTGAGTAGACAATTGAGCAGATGTCACTGTTTTTTGGAAAAAGCGGCAAAAAGGCTAAAGGGCCTGAAGGTAAGAAAACCTGCCATGCTGTATTTTGATGACCTTGTGGACATTTTACCGTCGCCACAAGTGCATGATGGTCATAGTCACGAGTGATCATCGCCATATCCATTTGCTTACGCAGCCAAGAATTAGCACCATCTGCGCCAACCACTAGTTTGGCTATTATGGGGGCTTGCATGCCATTAGCTGAACCATCAACAGAGGCCACAAAACTAGCAAATACTTCGCTTTCTCCAACCGCAATACTGGCTAACTTACTTTTAGTGAATAAACTAATGCCTTCATCTTGCTCTACTTTTTGCCATAACGCATTACGAACAACTTTATTTTCAATTATCCAGCCTAGATGCTCATTCTCTGGGAAACTACTTAAATCACCAATGGAAAAATCTAGTTTACCTACCCCTGCTTTATCCCAAACATGCATATTTTGATATGCTTGCAAACGGTGGTTTTCAATATTTTTCCAAACACCTAAACGCTCAAAAATGGTTTTACTGGCAAGATTAATCGCGCTAACCCGTACTTCAGGCTCATTGCATAAATCGGTCACGGGTAAAGTATCAACAATAGCGATATTTAAATCGGTACTTTTTCTCAATGCCAAAGCTAGCGTTAGTCCAACCATACCGGCACCAACAATTAATAAATCAAATTTTTGCATTCTTTTCTCTTCTACGATTGATACCAAGTGAAGTAACTTATTGATCACTTAGTGATAATTAAAAGGCTTAGAGGCAAGGCTTTGATTGAAGATAATGGTTATTCCCTTATCAAAATCAATAACGCTGCATATATGCCTTTTAAACTCACCCTTTGGGAGCTCATTAGCAAACTGATAACATCATAAAATTAATGAAATATAGAATAACTATGTTTAAGTAATTTTGTTTGTTCTAAATTTGCTAATGTAACTCTAAGTTGGTCAATAAGTTATTTCAATTGGTATGATACCCCATCAGTTTATTAACTAAGGTGTTTTTTAACGGAGTAAAATAATTCATTACTTTTAAACCAATATTCCTGCCTGCCACTAACGGTGGTAAATCATTAGCAAATAACGTTACCAGTGAATCGGTTAGCTCAATAACTTGTTTTTGATCTTTTTTACGCTGTTGAGCATAGTCATTAAGCAATGAAAAACTGCCGATATCGTTACTTGTATATAAAGAGTCCGCCTGTAGACATTTTTCAAGTAAACTCGCCATAAGCTGCACATCTCTCAACCCTAAATTAAAGCCCTGACCAGCAATGGGATGGATAGTATGAGAAGCATTACCAATCAAGGCCATACGATGATACGTTTGTTGTTGAGATCGCAGTAATACCAACGGGTAAGTTTCACGTTTTCCTACCTGAGTAATAGCACCTAGCCAACTACCAAAAGTAAGTTCAAGTTGTACCTTAAATTCATCATCATTTAGCGCTAATATTTCTTTGCTTTGTTCTGGCGACATGGTCCATACCAGTGAGCAACGGCTTGATCCACTTAACTCAGCAAGTGGTAGCATCGCCAGAGGACCAAATTCAGTAAAGCGTTCAAAGGCTTTGTTTTGGTGAGGTTTTTCAGTGGCAACATTAGTAATTAATGCCACTTGTTGGTAATCACTCTGACTGACGTGAATACCTGCTAACTTCCTGCACGGCGAATTAGCACCATCACAAGCAAGTAGTAATTTTGCATGTAAATTCTTGCCTGAATTAAGCTCAACGCTTACAAGGCTAACGTCACCATTTGGCTGCCAGTTGATGTCACTAATGCTATCAGGACAAAACCAATGCACATTACTTTTATTTGCCAATTCGCTTAACAAACCGTTGCCAATCAAAGCCATCTCAATGACATAACCTAAAGCTGACACACCGTGGTTTTGTGCTTCAAGTCGCGCTTTTCCATAATGTCCACGATCCGATATATCAATTTTTTCAATGGCACAAGCATTTGCATCTAAGTGTTGCCATACACCAAGATAATTCAAATAATCAGCGCTACCATGAGAAAGCGCTAAAACGCGATCATCAAAAAGTGTTGTCGTGTGACTAGTTTTAACTTTGGTATTTACACCATTTTTATCCGCTCCTTTTTTAGCAACATGGTTTGCTTCAACAATAGCGATTGATAATAAGCTGCCATCAGCTTTAGCTAAGTCTGCCAAACTTAATGCCATCAAACAGCCGGACAAACCGCCGCCTGAAATAATAATATCGAAAGAATGTTGGTTATTTTTAATCATATTTACTTAGCCATCAAGGTTTCAATATCAGTAATGGTTTCAGGACAACTAGCCGTTAAATTTTCACAACCATTGCTCGTCACAACAATATTGTCTTCAATGCGAATGCCTATGCCGCGCCATTGTTCTTCTATATCCATATCATCAAGGGGCATATACAGACCCGGTTCAATAGTTAATACCATGCCAGGAATAAAGTCGCGCAACTGTTCTTTTTTATCGTTATTATGATAATCGCCAACATCGTGTACATCTAACCCAAGCCAATGGCCTAAACCGTGAATAAAGTATTTTTTACAAGCTTTGTTTTTCACTAGCTCAGCCAAATCACCTGATAAAATAGCTAAATCAAATAAACCTTTAGTTAAGCATTCATTGGCAATTTCGTTAAGTTTGGCAAAAGTAATACCCGGCCTTATTGCTGAAATTACTTGCGTTTTTGCATCAAGTACCAATTGATACAAGGCTTTTTGAGGTGTGCTAAATTTACCATTAATAGGGAACGTTCTGGTGATATCTGCTGCATAACCAGATAGTTCACCACCCGCATCAATAAGTAATAAGTCGTTGTCATTTAGCGATTCACTATTATCGGTGTAATGTAAAATATTAGCGTTATCACCGCCGGCTACAATAGTGGCATAAGCGGCATAACGAGCACCATGGCGAGTGAATTCGTGCAATATTTCATTTTCAATTTGATATTCAAACAAGCCAGCACTCGTTTTTTGCATCGCTCTTTGATGTGCTAAGCATGATATGTAATTCACTTGTCGCATTAACTCAATTTCATAGCTGCTTTTGATTAAGCGTAAATCATCAATAATAGGGCTAGCATCATTTAACTGGGTAGGTGCTTTTACACCTTGACGCACACTAGCTCTAACTTGCGCTAAATAAGTAAAGATTTGGTGAGATAATTGCGCTTCATTAAAAGCAAAGTAAACTTGCCCTGTGCCATTTAGATATTGTGAAACCAAGTCATTTTTTTCAGCCAAAGTAAAACATTGATCAAAACCATATGTTTGACAGGCTTTTTCTTGACCTACTCTTCGACCATGCCAAATTTCGTGGCTTTTATCTTTTGGTAATGAAAATAAAATAGCTTGCTCTTGTGCTTCACGTTTAATAAGCACTAACAAAGCGTCTGGTTCGTTAAAACCAGTTAAGTAATAGAAATTTTTATTTTGGCAAAAAGCAAACTCAGTATCATTGCTTCTTGTAACTTCGCTTGCGGCAGAAAAAAAGGCAACGGAGTTATCGGCCATTTTTGTAAAAAAGTTTTTTCTATGCGTTTCAAATTCGCTAAGAGGAAGTTTTGCTAGGCCCGGTAGGTTATTATTGTTCATGGTTAATCTCTAATGAAAATGGTTATCCCTAATGAATGGTGCTGTTGTCTTGGCCACTTCTGTCAGGTTTTATAGGCAAAGTACCCAATTCAGTAAAACATAATAGTGCAGAAATACGCACGTATTCACCAATTTCAAAGAAGGCTTGCTCACTGTCTTCATCTTCTTCCATTTCATCAGAAATATTGGCAATTTCAGCAAAATCTGTCAGTACTTCTTTGATTTCTGTTGAAGCAACAGGTGTATCTTTTTGTTGTAAACCAAAACCTAAATTAAATCCTTGTACCCAAGCGCCTAGCGCATGACCACGCTCAACAAGGGAGTCATCATCGTCAGGCAACATTAGTTGAAATGTATAGGTATCATCAAGAATATCAGCCCAAAGTTCATTAAACATTTGTTTGATTGTTGCTTTAACGCTTGTAGGAAATCCTTCTCCGTTATTAAATAAATCATTTAACATGGTTATATAACTTTGGTCCTCAAATGGAAAACCCGCACAAACTAATCCGGTTAATACACCATGAATTTCACTGGCATGGCTTTGAATATTTCCAGTGGTAATATCGGCTTGGGCGCTAGCAAAATCTAATTTGTTACTCTGAGATGAGCTTTGAGTCATAACGAATCGCTTTATATAAAGAAAACTAATGGCGCTATCGTAACATTGCCACAGGAAAAAGGCATAAGAAAAAGAACAGAAAAGGTGTCATTTGCTTGCATAGCCAAATCAGCACAGTTATAGTGCGGGTTACTCTGCAATTTATGCTATGTTACTAAATACGCTTGGAAATTATACAAAATGACTCAACGTACTGTTGAAATCAATGTTATTGATCGCAAACTAAAAGTTGCTTGTCCTAGAGGACAAGAAAGTGCCTTGTTAAATGCAGCGGCCGAACTAAGTGATCGTTTAAGCGTGGCAAATAGCAGTAAATCTATTGCGACCCCAGAACAAGCCTTATTGATGACCGCATTAAATCTAGCCAATGATTTACTAAAAGCTAAACAACAATTGAAAATTGAGCAAAAAGAAAATAAACAAAAAATCACCTTGCTACAATCAACCATAGAACAAGCATTGGCTCCTGCTAGTAAGAAACAAGCTTAATCATTCATTTACTTTATAAATGAATTGATTCTAAATTCTGCCACAACTTACTTGCAACAGGGCCAAGCAACCGAGTTTTCAGTTTTATCGCCTGATAGTTAAGCGCTACATATGTATCAAAATCTTCTAACTTAATAGCAATTAGTGTTTTAGATTGAAGTTCATCTTTGATCATAAAATCAGGTAATCGTCCCCAACCAATACCACTCATAATTAAAGTTTTTTTGGTACTAAAATCATTTACATACCAACAACGCTGTCCTGTTTGCACACTGTAACTTATGCCTTGGCTACTTTGTCCAGAGTCTTGCACTACAATTTGGTATTCATCTTTTAGCTCTGTTACTAAGGTTAATTTAGGGTGACGTTGTAAAAATTTTGGCGCGGCAACATTACATAAATCGCCTTGATAAAGCTTATTGGCATCGTATTTTCCAGATTGTAACGCCAAATTATCAATGGTGGTCAGCGCTAAATCTGCTTGCTCTGACTGTACAGCCTCTATTGCACCGTTAATATATTCTTGCCTTAAAATGATTTGGGTATGCGGAAATTCATTCTGTGTCATTTCAAGCACTGGTAATATTCTTTTTAAATCGTAAGACGCTTCAATGGCAATAGTAACTTTTGCTTCATTACCTACCATTAAAAATGATGCTAATTGTTTTATTTGATCAGCCTCATTGAGTAACTTAAGTGCATGCTGGTAAATTTGTCTGCCGTTATCGGTTAATGATAAACGGTAACCTTGACGGTTAAATAACTGCAAACCCAATTGCGCTTCTAATTGTTTAATACCCTGGCTAATAGCCGGTTGGGTTTTGAATAATGACTCACTAGCCGCTTTTAAACTTCCTAACTCTGCTACTTTTATCAACATTTTTAGTTGTTCTAACGTCATCTACTTGCTCTTAAATAAAAAACACACCAAAATTTAGTTAAGTAAAACTTAACAAGTTATAAACAAAGCTTCAATATTAATTTAATTTAGTTATCGTCATACTGCTTCTCGTCAAACAAAAATACTTTAGAATATAAAAAGCAACGGAGAAAAATATTGAACAACACTAGTACAAACTATGGCTATGTCAGTATCTTTTTTCACTGGTTGTCAGCATTAACTATTTTTGGCTTATTTGGCCTAGGTTATTACATGGTCGATTTAACTTATTATCATTTGTGGTACAAAACTGCGCCAGCACTGCATAAAAGCATTGGTTTGGTATTTTTTGCCTTAATGCTAGTTAGGTTAATATGGCGCTATAAGCAAATTATGCCAAATCATTTAACCAGCCATAGCAAATTAGCGGTTAAAGCCGGAAAAATTATTCATTCATTGCTCTACTTGCTAATATTTATCATTATGATAACTGGCTATTTAATTTCGACAGTTGACGGCAGAGGCATTGAAGTATTTGAATTTATTACCGTGCCTGCTTTTGGCGCTATTATAGAAAACCAAGAAGACGTCGCTGGGCTTGTTCATAAATGGCTAGCTTATGTTTTAATAACACTGGCGGTATTACATGCCTTAGCGGCACTTAAACATCACTTTATTGATAAAGATAACACCCTAAATAGAATTATTGGCAAACGCCAACCATTGGAGAAAATTAATGAAAAAACAGTTAACTAAATTAGCACTCGCTTCAGCATTTTTTGCAACCGCATTTTTACCAACAGTAAACGCTGCTGATTATATTATTGACAGCAAAGGTGCCCATGCGTCAATTAACTTTAAAATACAGCACTTGGGCTATAGTTGGTTAACCGGTCGATTTGACAAATTTGGTGGCAGTTTTAGTTATGATGCGGCTAACATTTCAGCATCTAAAATTGAAGTGAATATTGATACTAGTAGTGTTAACTCAAATCACGCAGAACGAGACAAGCATTTAAAAAGTGATGATTTTCTTGATGTAAGTGCTTTTGCCAATGCCAAATTCGTGAGCAAAAGTGTTACCGATAAGGGCGATGGTAAACTGGCCATTACAGGTACATTAACTTTACATGGCGTTAGCAAAGAGATAACTATTGACGCACAAACAGTTGGTGAAGGTAAAGATCCGTGGGGCGGTTACCGTGTTGGCTTTAGCGGAACCACTAACATAGCGTTAACTGATTTCGCTATAAAAATGAATTTAGGCCCGGCTTCTAATAATGTTGAGCTAAATTTATATATTGAAGGTATTAAGCAGTAATCAATTAGAGCAGGTGAATATTCACCTGCTCTAATTGATCTATTGTGCCATTTATCTCAAGGATTATTTATCACCCGGATAAATAATCTGTTGTTGCTTTCTCACTTGTTCAATTACGGATAGTACTTGTTGAGAAAGTTGCCAACAGTTAACCTTGGATTCAATTTCGCCATTCTCAATTAAATCAATAAAATGACTGAGCTCATACGTCATTCTATTCTCGCTTTGTGCTAACGTTAAATTTTGGCAACTACCATCATTTAGATGTAATTTAACCTCATTGAAAAGTGACGAATGCTGCCAAGTTAGATAACCATTTTCACCTTGTAACTCTCCAACATTTGCACCATGACTTAACTTTGAATAGCTGATATGGGCCTGTATTTGCTGCGGTGCTTTCTGCTGTGATTGTTGCTGTGTTAGGTACGTTAACAATACATTGCCATAACCATCAACACCCGAGGGCAATTTATAACATTGACTGCTAATGTTATCTGGTAGACCGAATAAGTCCATAGCTAAATAAAGTGGATAAATACCAATATCCATCAAAGAGCCATTACCAAAATTTAAATTAAAAGTATTCGGATTATCTCCCTGTATATATGCAGGATATCTAGATGATAATTGACAAAATGACGCACTGTATTTTGTGATCTGTCCTAGTGCTTTACTATGCTTTTTTATTTGTTGATAATTTGGCAAAAAAGGCACTAACATCGCTTCCATAAAAGTTACATTATTGTTTTTTGCTGCTGTTGTCATTTGCGCTAGTTCTTGGCAATTTATCGCCACGGGCTTTTCACACAACACATGCTTTGATGCATTTAACATCTTTATACTTTGCTGAGCATGAAAGCTATTGGGTGAGGCAATATACACGGCATCAACTATGCTACTTTCAGCCAACAAACTTAAATCAGTAAAACAGTGTTCAATATTGTGTTTATTGGCAAAGTCTTGTGCCGTTTTATTTTGACGAGAGTAAACGCCGACTAAATTAAAACGCGCATCTTGCTTGGCTGCCTCGATAAAAATATCGGTTATTTTACTGGTACCTATTACGGCGAAATTTATCATTATTTGATAGTACTTATCATATACTTAAGAGAACTCAAAAGACGGATTTCAGGACGATTGAGCGATTCATATTCAAGGCGCATCTTTTTATTCATGGTTGTTCCCTTAAAAAAGGATGCTACGAATAAGATGATTTGCTCAATCGTCCCCGTAGGGTTGCTTTAGAAACGTTTTATGCGGCGTTATTAATTTAGACAATAGAACAACTATTCTCTAAAATCAATGCCTTGCCTAAAGACGTTTATAATTCCAACTGAAACCTGTATTTTGAATTCACTTGAGTATAATCAGTGGAAAAGAGTAATATGCTCATACTGACACGGTTTACCTTGGCATATCTATGTTAAATATGAATTTTAAAGAGCAAATTGTTATCAATACCTTAACGCAAGAATGGCAGCCTAGCCCGATGAAGGGTGTTTCACGCAAACCTTTAGCACGTGAAGAAGCTGAACGAGGTCATGCTACTAGCATAGTTCGTTATGACGCTGGTGCTAGTTTTAGTAAACATGAGCACCCTTTAGGCGAAGAAATATTAGTATTAGAAGGCGTGTTTTCAGATGAAACAGGTGACTACCCTGCAGGAAGCTACCTACGTAATCCAGAAGGCTTTGCTCATGCCCCTTTTAGTAAAGAAGGCTGCTTGTTGTTAGTGAAATTACACCAATTTCAAGATGGTGATCAAGAGCAAGTATGTATTGACACTAATAACAGCCCTTGGTTACCCGGTATAGGTAATTTAGAAGTAATGCCTTTGCATAGTTATAAAGGTGAATCAACGGCTTTAGTTCATTGGCCTGCCGGTGAAAAATTCCAACCGCATGTGCATAGCGGCGGAGAAGAAATTTACGTACTCAGTGGTGAATTTATTGACGAGCATGGCCGTTATAGCGCAGGAACTTGGATAAGAAGTCCACACATGAGTCGTCATAATCCCTATGTCGAACAAGATACGGCTATTTTAGTCAAAGTAGGTCACCTCTAAACTACACTTTAAGTTATGTTTTAGTTATGTTTTAGCTATGTTTTGTTGTTAATATGCATCCATAATAATTATTTCCCTTCAAGTGAGTTGAAAATCATGTATAAGTTGTTTTTAGTTCTGTTGTGTTCTTTGTTAACGTTATCTTGTGCTAATAGACAACATTCAGATCAGGAAGAAGTTACTGTATTAACTGAGTATATTTTCACACCTACAACGGATATTTCTACTCAGGTTGAACAAACCTTAGTCACAGCAAAAGCTCAGAACAAACAAGCTTTATTCGTACTTGGAGCACAATGGTGTCATGACAGCAAAGGTTTAGCCCAAAAGTTTTCAACACCTCAAATGCAAAAAACACTTCAAGATAACTACCAAGTATTATTTATTGATGTCGGCTATTTAGAAAAAGGCTTTGATGTTGTAAAACAATTTGAACTGCCTGTTTATTACGGCACACCAACCGTTATGGTGGTAGACCCTAATTCAGCTAAAATATTAAATAGACAGACTATGCAAAAATGGCTTAGTGCTGACAAAGTTTCTTTAGCTGAATACGTAGAATACTTTGATAGCTTTGCAGCAAGTAACGAAGTAGCGGTAGAGGTAGAGGTAGAGGTAGAGGTAAGTCAACCAATGCAAACTTACTTAAATAAAATCAATAGCTTTGAAAATCAACAGGCACAAAGATTAAAAGCAGCATATGGTATTATTGGTCCATTGCTACAACAATATATGGAAAGTGATAACAAAAAATCTTCAGATGAGTTTTCGGATAAGTGGGAGCAAGTTCATGATTTACGCTACCGCATTCAAGATGATATTCAAGATTTAATAACTCAAGCAAAAACTAATGTCGCAGCAGGATCATCAGCACCATTAACTTTGCCTACATATCCTGCTTTTACTTGGGAATAGATACCTCAGAGAGTCATTTACCTAAACAATAAAGTTATTTATTAGCTGATAACTCCGTTAACCAGTCTCGTGGCTCTAAATAGTGGTTAAGCTTTGCTTCTTCACTATTTTCATCTGCTTGAAAATTATATTCCCAACGAGCTAAAGGCGGCATCGACATCAAAATAGACTCTGTTCGTCCACCTGACTGCAAGCCAAATAAAGTGCCTCGGTCAAACACTAAGTTAAACTCAACATAGCGACCGCGTCGGTATAACTGAAACTGTCGTTGCTGCTCTGTAAATTCATCATTTTTTCGACGATTGACTATCGGCACGTAAGCATCAATAAATCCTTGCCCTACTGCTTCAATATAATTCAGACAAACGTCAAAACTCCACTTATTTAAATCATCAAAGAATAATCCGCCAACACCGCGCGTTTCATCTCTATGCTTAAGGTAAAAATACTCATCACACCATTTTTTATAATCACTATAAACTTGCTCACCAAAAGGCTGACATAAGTCATGTGCTACTTGGTGCCAATGCAACACATCTTCTTCTACTGGATAAAATGGCGTTAAATCAAATCCGCCACCAAACCACCAAACAGGCTCTTCACCTTCTTTTTCAGCAATAAAAAAACGTACATTCGCGTGAGAAGTAGGAATATGAGGATTCTTAGGGTGAATAACCAAAGAAACGCCACAAGCTTGCCACGTTCGTCCTGCTAACTCTGGTCTATGGGCGGTTGCAGAGGGAGGTAACTTATCACCAGAAACTACAGAGAAGTTGACTCCACCCTGTTCTATTACGGCGCCATTAGTCATTACACGGGTGCGGCCGCCGCCACCTTCTTTACGTTTCCAATTATCTTCAATAAATCTACCGCTACCGTCAGCTTGCTCTAACGCATGGCAAATTTTATCTTGCAGTTTTTTCAAAAAGTCAATAACGATAGATATATCAGGTGCTTTGCTATTAATTGAAGTTTGGTTGTTCATAAAGAAAAAGTTTCCGAATACGATAAGTCAATAAAATATTATTGTATCATTTCTATGTCATGGCATGCAGTGTTCGTATTAAAAATCAATCAAAGCTTCTGATGCCTTGTTGCTCTTCACCAACGACGTCCTGTGCATAGATAATCTTAAAGCGTGTATCTCTTAAAGAATAAGGTCGATAGTCACTTACTAACTGAAATCGTTCTTCGACACTGTGATGGATAATAGGAACATGCTTCGATTTAACATAGTCTACATTGACTCTAACTAATCGAGGCGCTAACGTGATTGAATTAGTATTGGTACGTTTTTGGTTATGCAACTTACCATCTACTAAAGGTTTAATATTAAGGTCGTCAATGCAAATAGAGTCTTGAGCGCCATATATACTAAGCCCTGCATAATCAATCTCATCAACATTACTAATGGTTAGTTTATCACTGACACTATTAAGCATAAATTGTAGCGTAATATCCGATAGACCATCAAACCAATAGCTACCACCAATATCAGAATGCACACCAGCAAACCAGATTTCAGTCACTCTATCATCATGATTAAATAATGTTGGTTGAAACAAAATGCGTTTTTCATCTAAGGATAATAAATGTAGTGCTTTTTCAACATGCGAGCCAAGTGTGCCATTTTCAAAAACTATTCCGCTGGCAGGAAAAGTATCAGGGTTTAAATCAAGAGAACCACGAGTGGCGGCAACGGTATCAAATACCCCTAGAAATTTAACTTTATGTGGTAAGTGAGCCGCAAACATACGTGCAATAGCAGCGCCGCGACTAAAACCAAAAATATAGATTTCATCACCCGTTGTAAAATTAGCGTTTAAATCAGCCTTTGCTTCATCAAGAATATCATCTATGTCACCATAAGATGGTGCAAACATTGCGTTAAACTTACGCTTGAGCCAGTTACCGCGCGTACCAACACCACTGTAATAAAAGCTGTGCTGACTATTTAATATCTCGTTTTTTCCATTCACTGGATTAAGCTTTCCACCAAAAAAAGCGTGGAGCTTTAATATGTTACTAATACTACTATCTTCAAAAAAGTCATCGGAGTCTTCTGGGGAATTGCAGGTGCCATCGAAGCAAAAAATTAATTTATTCATTGTTATACCGTTAATCCTGAGAATGATGATCAAACTGCTTTAATAGTTCATTCATTAACTGGTTATTATAACGATGAATAACATTTTGACTGTTGAATAATTGTGGTAATTCTATAATAAATACAAATAGGATCAGTGCTGAGCCGACTAAAGTAAATGGGCCAACAATGTATAATAATAAACCACCGAACATCAAAGCTAAATTAATTAAACCTCGTTTCCATTTCCCTAAATAGAAATGATGCAAACCGGCTACAAAAGCCCAATTTAATGCGGCATAGGTGTCAGGATCTTTAATCTGCTGTAATTCTTGAGCATAATACTGTCTTTTTTGATCAACAGATAGAGCAGCCACTTGCTCTCTTAATTGGTTTTCCTCTAATCGAAGTTGCTCTTTATCAAGTATTAATCCCATAATATAAATCCTTTTTATTGTTATATTCCTATCTTTACTTAATTATTGGCAAAGTTAACGGCACAGGATCATCAATAATAGCTACGCAATCTCTATCATTACAACGCCTAATACGTTTAACTCCCAATCGAACACCTTGTAACACACCAAAGTGCTCGACCGCTTGATAGGTATAATGAGAGCACGTTGGCGTGAAGTTACAACTCGTCGCAAAATGCTTCACTGAGCCGCCAGTAGTTTGATAATAACGAATGGCTTTTAGTACCGTATTTTTAAGCACTTTATTCATCACGTATATTAACTTCTACTTCTGCCCAAGGTTAAAATAACAGCCTCACGACTCCAAAATAACATAAATCGCTTTTGTTCAATTACTTGGAATACCAATTGCCAGCCTTCACTAGCCTCTTGATTCAATGTTGCCTCTAAGCGCTTTAAAGGCAAACCACTAGAGCCAAGTAAAATGGTGCCACAACCGCCTTCAGTTACATAAAGTACTTTGTATTCGTCATATTGCATAGATTACTTCCTTGATATTACTATTAATTTTTAATTACTGACTATCTAAAGTATAAAATTGATACAAACATAGCAAGTACTTATCGTTGATAATAATCAAATAGTTAATCGCAAGTACTAGTCAACAGCCCGCTTCCCCTGATAGAATCTAGCCCATTAGTTTTTAGACAAAATAAGAAGCAGATCAATGGGCAGAGCTTACCAAAACCGCAAATTATCCATGGCGAAAACCGCTGGTGCAAAAACCAAAGTTTATTCAAAGTACGGTAAAGCAATTTACGTTTGTGCAAAAAATGGTGGCGTAGATCCTGACGGTAATTTGGCATTACGTGGCTTAATTGATAAAGCAAAAAAAGACCAAGTACCAACCCATGTAATTGAAAATGCGATAAAAAAAGCCTCAGGTGCTGGTGGTGAAGATTTTGTTGAAGCCCGTTATGAAGGTTTTGGCCCTGGTAACTGCATGGTAATTATTGACTGCTTAACCGATAACGGTAACCGAACCATTAAAGATGTTCGCCAATGCTTTACCAAATCACATTCCAAAGTAGGTTCATCTGGTACGGTATCTCACATGTTTGATCATCAAGCAGTTTTTGCTTTTAAAGGCGAAGATGATGAAATGGTATTAGAAAACTTGATGATGGCTGACATTGACATTTCTGATGTTGAATTAGAAGATGGTATTATTACCGTTTATGCGCCACACACTGAGTTTTTCAAAATAAAAACTGAGTTTGCTAACTCTATGCCTGAGTTTGACCTTGAAGTAGAAGAAATTACTTGGGTACCGCAAATGTATGTAGATATTGAGGGTGAAGAAGATTTAGCTAACTTTGAAAAATTTATTGCCATGCTAGATGATTGTGATGACGTACAAAACGTTTACCATAATGCCGAAGTTAAAGACTAACCATTTAATTAAAATAACTTTTTATTGAAATATCAAGCCCATCTTCACGATGGGTTTTTCATTTTTATTGCTTATACTATTTGAATTTCTTCTTTAATCCAATCTAAATGCTTTCTTAAAATACTCGCATCAAAAGGCTTCACTATAAATCCGGTTACTTTTGCTGAAATTACATCGGTTATCTGCTTTTTATCATCTTCACACGAGACCATCAATACAGGTAAATTTGCTAATCTCTTATCACACCGAACTTTTTCTAATAGCTGTCTACCATCTAGATTCGGCATATGCAGATCTGTGATCAACAAATCATAATCTTGAACTCTTAGTTTTTTTAATGCTTCAACGCCATTTGCCGCTTCATCTAAACTATCATAACCTAGACTACGTAACATATGCATCATAACTTGCCGCATTGAAGGCATATCATCGACTACGAGTATTCTCATCTCAAATCCCCTTGTTGGGTAACTCCATTTAACTGTTAATTATAGTAGTAAAAATAAAACTTTCCAGTCGGCTTAAAGTAATCAAAACCAATCTTTATGTAAAGCACGCTTGACACCAAAAAACATTAGCACTACAATAAAAGTCAAATTTACTTTACAAAAAGTAAATTTAATTTAACAAATCTAATGGGTATAAGGTGTTTTCCTATGAGCAAGTCTGAAAAAGTTGTCACTAGTGAGTATAAAACTCAAAACAATAAAAATGAAAAAAATCTAAAAATGTGGAGTGCTGCTTGGGCAGTATCTATGGCAATAGCAGCATTTGCTCCCAAATATGTTTGGGCGTTTGATACCCTAATAACTATCATTGCCGTTGTAATAAGCCTAGGGATAGGTTTTGGAATGCTATTATCCAATAGGCGCTACTTAAGAGGATTAGACGAAATGCAGCAGAAAATTTTATTTGACGCTATGGGGCTATCATTAGGTGTAGGCTTAGTGGTAGGTCTAACTTATGAGTTATTGGAAGACATTAAGCTCATTACTTTTGAACCGGAAATAGCACACTTAGTGATAATCATGTGTTTGACTTATTTTGTCGGAATGATCTCTGGTCATAGGAAGTTTCAGTGAAGAATCGCTTAAAAGTATTACGTGCTGAGCGTGACTGGACCCAAGCACAACTCGCCTCTGCGTTAGATGTTTCAAGGCAAACGATAAATGCTATAGAAAAAGGTAAATTCGATCCCAGTTTACCATTAGCATTTAAAGCAGCACGTTTGTTTAAAATGTCAATAGAGGATATTTTTCAAGATGAAGTAAGTGAGGAAATCTAAAGTCATTTTAAAAGTCAGCATCAACCTCAAAAGTCATTATTTCTTTGGTCACCGGATGACTCAACGTTAACTTCTGTGCATGCAGGTGTAAACGTTGAGTTTTTTTATTACTGCTATGACTATCTACGCTGCCATTACCATACAGATCATCACCTAATATAGGCATGTTAAGTCCATAAAAATGAGCACAGTGTATTCGCAATTGGTGAGTTCGACCCGTTTCAGGGTAAAGATAGAGTTTCGTTTTTCCATTTATAACATCAATTACTTGCCATTGGGTTTTCGCATGTTTTCCATGTTCATAACACACTAATTGCCTAGGTCTATCATAAAAATCTCCGCGTAATGGCAAGTTTATCTCACCTTGACCTTCCATAAGTTTTTTTTCAATTTCCCCCTCAAGTAATGCGACATATCTCTTCTTAATAGTCCGATTAATAAACTGTTGCTGCAAATTTTTTTGGGAACGTTTTGTTAATGCTAACACCATCAACCCAGATGTCGACATATCTAATCGATGTACAATAAGTGAACCCGATGCTTGAGGAAACAATTTCTTGATCCTTAAGTAGACAGAATCTTTGATATTCTTACCCGGCACAGATAGAAACTCACATGGCTTATCTACAACTACAATATCATCATCTTGGTAAACAATTTTCAGCTCCTTTCCCTGCGCAGGATTGACCAATAAAGGGTTATCATCTATAGCCATACCCTCAAGCATATGAGTTAAAATTGGCTGGCACTTTCCTGAACATGCCCCATAAAATTTTTTATGCTGACGTATTTCAGATTTTGGTGCCTGTCCCCACCAAAACTCAGCCATAGCGAGCGGTTTTAAATTATGCTGAAATGCATACTGTAATAGTTTTGGTGCCGCGCAGTCGCCAGTGCCTGCTGGAGGTATAGGATAAGGGGCACTTTTAAAAAGCTCAACTAAATCCTCTTCTATACCAGAACTGTTTAGTAAACGATATTGTTTAAAGATTTTTGTTTGTAACCTTGTTGATAGACGCTTGCGTTTATTTTGGATTAGAGTAATTTCATCTGTTAACAACAAGAGCTTTTTCTGCGCGTCATCTATTAGATCAGCCCAGTAGTGCTTTAAATCTCGCAGTTGATTTTTATCATGCACACTTTCTTTGGCTAGTAGCTTAAGGCATTCGGCTAAATCATCATCCGCTAAATTATCTCTTACTTGACTACGTTTCGCTTTCCTTGTTTGTCTATTAAGGGTCATTTGGTTTCGGTGTTGATCAAGCTGTGCATTTTGTTGGTCAAATATTAAGTTTAGCACTTGTTGGTATTCATCAATTTTTGGATTAGCAACTAGCGTTTCAATTTTATCATTAAGCTGATTTATAATTAGGTTTTCACCAAGGAAGTAGTCACTTTGATTATCGATATTTACAATTGGTGGCACAAATGCAAGCTTTTCATCATAAATACGAAGCTTACCCGAAAATGCCTTCAGATATCCGATGTCACCATTTGCACTTTTGACTAATAGCACACCAAACATCTTGCCAGACTGTTCAAACTCTTGTTGCAATAACTGATGATTGCTCAGTTGATTTTGCAACTCTTCTGCCGCTAATAAACAAAGCGGATGTGGCTCATAGCAAAATGGGAAAGTAAAACACTTAGGTAGATTATAATCAGTAATCGATTGCTTAAATGAATTAAAGCAGGTTTCTAAAGTATGCATAGAGTGCAGATTTAAACAGAAAATTTATAACTAATGGTACCATATCCACATGGGAAAATTTCCATCAAGTAGCTAAACGAAACCTATTTATTATTTCTCTAATTTGAGCAGTCTAGTAGTGTGGACAAAAAAAATCTAACTTTTCATCATTCGGTTTCATTTATTCTCTAAATCTGTGGTTGTCTGCGTAAATCCGCGACGATTTTTTCTTTCACCCAGACAGCAAAAAGCCCGACGCTTTCGCATCGGGCTTCTCTTAATAGAAGCTTAGCAATGTCCTACTCTCACATGGGCTTTTCTT
>JAPYOP010000009.1:0-4888 GCA_029938115.1 Colwellia sp.
TCAGCAATAAATATCAACTCTCAACTCTCAAAACTTTAAGTAAATCCACAAATTTGTTTCGTTAGGTTACTGACAATGAAACTAATCCTTTAAATGTTCACGTTTCCAAAACACATCAGCAAACATCTGTTGCTTTCAAATGGTTTAGCGTACTTCGCTTGGTTTTTGAGTTGCTTTGTTTTGTTTGTATGTGCTTGTTATTTAATGATAAGCATACTTCTTCTGTAGCTCGGGGTTATGGGTTACTCATGAGGAGGGTAAACGTTTTCATTTATAAGTTGTTTTGGCAAGCGAAAAATATTAGTATGTTAATACGCTATAAATATTTAGAACTATAAAAATGCAAACAACACTTTTCAAAGTTGCGCTCTCTTTGCTGCTCATAGCGAGTACGAATGTCAAAGCAACAGATCTTAGTGATGCTACTAATAAATCTGAACAAAAACCAAATTTGATCATCATCTTAACCGATGATCAAGGTTATAAAGATGTCGGCTTTAATGGTAGTACCGATATAAAAACGCCTAACATAGACCTTATTGCCAAGGAAGGCACTCGGTTTACCAATGGTTATGTTACCTTTTCTGTGTGTGGCCCATCTCGCGCTGGTTTGTTAACCGGGCGCTATCAAGATCGTTTTGGCTTTAACTTTAACCCAACCATGGATCCCAGTGTGCCTCAAAATGGTATACCTACTAGTGAGAAAAACATAGCAGAAGTATTAAAACCTGCAGGGTATACCAGTGCAATTATTGGCAAGTGGCATATGGGTACTCATCCAGATTTACATCCTAATAAACGTGGTTTTGATTTCTTTTATGGTTTTTTAACTGGTGGTCACCGCTATTTCCCTGAAGAGCTAACGTTAAATGACTTAAGTGATGTTAAATATAAATTTGATTGGTATAAAACAAGACTCTTAAAAAATGATAAGCGAGTTGATACCGATGAATATTTAACCGATGAGTTGTCAAATGAAGCAGTTGATTTCATAAAACGTGAAAAAGATAATCCTTTCTTTTTATATCTAGCATATAACGCGCCGCATGCTCCAGTACAAGCAACTCAAGAATACTTAGATCGTAACAAGCATATAAAAAATACAAAGCGCCGCACCTATGCTGCAATGGTAACCGCTGTTGATGATGGTGTTGGCCGCGTATTAGCCACCTTAAAAGAACAGGGCATTGATGAAAATACGCTAGTGGTATTTCTGTCAGATAATGGCGGCGCAAAAAGTAATGGTTCAGATAATGGCGAGTTACGTGGCCATAAAAACTTGTTGTTTGAAGGCGGTATAAGAGTGCCATTTGCTGCTCGTTGGCCAAATTCTATACCTGCAGGCGTTGATTATGATAAGCCTGTCAGTTCATTAGATATTATGGCGACGATTGTTGGTCAAGCTGATGTAGATATTAGTAAAAACAAGCCACTTGATGGTGTTGATTTAATTCCTTTTATTACTCATCAAGATCAAGGCAGCCCACATGATGTTTTATTTTGGCGTCATGTGAAATCTAATTCATATGCCATGCGTCGCGGTAAAGATAAAATCGTTAAAACAGCCAATGAAACTTATTTATTTGATATAGAAAAAGATCATGTTGAAGCGAGTAATTTATTGCCTAGAGCACAGACTAGCTATAATAACTTAGATGAAAGTTATCAACTATGGCAACAAGATTTAAAAGCGGCTGCATTTCCAGGTCTAAATGACTGGTTGCAGTCTAAACCAAACGATAAAAAGAAGAAAAGAAAAAATAAGGCGAAAAACAAATGATTAAATCAGGCAAGTTTATAACCAGTGTAGTTACGGCAGCATTACTTGTTGGCTGTAGCCAGCAAGCTGTGGAACAAAAAGTTGTTGAGCAAAAAGAAGTAGCTAGCGCTAAACATGAAGATAAAAAACAACCTAATGTCGTTATTTTTTATATTGATGATCTTGGTTATGGTGACTTAAGTAGTTATGGAGCTACAGGTGTTGAAACACCTGAAATTGACCGCATAGCCAATAACGGTATTCGTTTTACCGATGGACATTCTTCAGCGGCCACCTGCACGCCTTCTCGTTATTCGTTATTAACAGGTGAACATGGTTTTAGAAATAAAGCCAAAATATTAAAAGGCGATGCACCTGCATTAATTCAGCCGGGTAAACCGACCTTAGCTTCAATGTTTAAAAAAGCTGGTTACACTACGGGTGTTGTCGGTAAATGGCATCTTGGTTTAGGTGATGGCAATCTAGATTGGAATAAAGATATTAAACCAGGCCCTTTAGAAATTGGTTTTGATTACAGCTTTTTATTACCTGCAACTGGCGATCGCGTGCCAACGGTTTATGTTGAAAACCACAACATTGTTAACTTAGATAAAAGCGATCCTATTACCGTCAGTTATAAAGGCAAAATAGGTGATATGCCTACAGGGTACGAAAATCCAGAATTATTACGTTTTGTTGCAGATAAACAGCACAATGAAACTATCGTCAACGGTGTAAGCCGTATTGGTCATATGTCAGGTGGTAAATCAGCTCATTGGGTTGATGAAGATTTTGCTCAAGTGTTTTCTGATAAAGCGATCGAGTTTATTCGAGAAAACCAAAATAAACCGTTTTTCTTATTTAAGTCTTATCACGATATTCATGTACCAAGATTACCTAACGATAGATTTAAAGATAAAAGCACTATGGGTGTTCGTGGACAAGCTATCGCGCAAATGGATTGGATGACTGGACGTATTATTAAAGAGATAGAAAAATTAGGCCTTGCTGAAAATACCTTAATAATTTTTACCAGTGATAATGGTCCCGTATTATTTGATGGATATTTCGATAGTGCTATTGAATTAATTGGAGATCATAAACCTGGTGGTCCATTTAGTGGCGGTAAATATAGCAGATTAGAGGCGGGAACTCGTGTTCCAACTATTGCCTATTGGCCTGGTACTATTGAGCCAAAAGTTAGTGATGCTTTGGTTTCACAAATGGATATCTATAAGTCAGTGGCTAAACTAATTGGTGTTGAAGTTAGCGATAACGAAGCGATAGACAGCTTAGAACAGCTCGATACTTGGTTAGGTAAATCAGATACCGGCCGTACTGATTTATTAGAAGAGTCGTTAGGAAATGTTGCACTTCGTCATAATAATTATAAATTTATTCCTACCAGCAAGCAAAATCCAAATTTCATTAAATCGAAAAAAATTCGTGGTGGTTATGCGCGTGTTGAACAGTTGTATGACCTAAGTGTTGATGCGGGTGAAAATAATAATATTGCCAAACAAAATCCTGATTTAGTCAAGCAACTGAAAGTGCGCACTAAAGAAATAGTTAAAGGCAGATACTAGACGCTATGATGATATTAAATCCGCTTGTTAAAAAGGCTGTTTTCAGTCTCCTTTGTGTGAGTTTAGGGTTAACTTCAGTGTTTGCTAGTGAAACGCAAAAGCCTAACTTTGTCATCATTTTAGCGGATGACTTAGGTTATGGCGATGTTGGTTTTACTGGTAGCACTGAAATTAAAACGCCACATATTGATGCTTTAGCAAAAAGTGGCGTTATTTTTGACCAAGGCTATGTTTCAGCGCCCGTTTGTGGCCCTTCACGAGCAGGGTTAATCACTGGCCGTAATCAAGTTAACTTTGGTTTTGATAACAATAATGTCAACCCTAGCCCTCAGTATAATCGCGAGTATTTTGGTTTACCTATTACTGAAAAAACGATTGCCGATCGTTTATCAGAGCAAGGTTACGTTAATGGTTTAGTTGGTAAGTGGCATCTAGGGGATGAAAGCCATTTTCAAGCTCAAAAACGTGGTTTTGATGATGTTTGGACTTACCCTTACGGTGGGCACGATTATTTCCGAGTTGATGTTAGTAGTAATGAAAAATACTTACAGCCATTAATCAGTAATTATAAAACGCCTGATGCCATCACTTATATTACTGATGATACAGGTAATGAAAGTGCAGATTTTATTCGTCGTCATAAGAATGAATCTTTCTTTTTATATGCATCGTTCAATGCCCCGCACGCACCATTACAAGCTCCTCAAGAAGATATTGACCTCTATAAACACATAAAAGATAAAAATCGTCGTATTTATGCGGCTATGATCCATCGTTTAGATATTAATGTTGGGAAAATTATTGCTGAATTAAAAGCCAATAACCTTTATGAAAATACTGTCGTGGTATTTTTAAGTGATAATGGCGGACCTGGCACAGGCAAAAAATCTAGAACAGTTAATGCTCCTTTTCGTGGTTCAAAGGGGATTTTATTAGAAGGTGGTATTCACGTGCCATTTATTATGTCTTGGCCAAAAGGTATTAAAGCAAATACTCGTTATGAAAACCCAGTGACAACCCTAGATTTAACTCCGACGTTTGTTAACTTAGCTGGAGGCAAAATAACGAAGAAAGACAAAATTGATGGTCATAATATTTTACCTTACATTACCGGAAAAAAAGCGGGTAACCCAAACCAAGAGATGAAGTGGCGATTTACTGTGAGCGCCTCTATTCGTGATGGTGATTGGAAGTTAATTCGTCTCCCTGACCGTCTACCTTTGCTTTATAACGTTATAGAAGATGTTGCTGAGCTAAACGATGTGGCAGCAGAGCATCCTAAGCGAGTTGTTAAAATGTTAAAAACGCTTGGTCAGTGGGATGTATCAACACCTCAACACCTTTATATGGAAGGCGCTAAGTATAAAAAAATACAGCTGAAAAGTTATGACGCACAATACCGTATAACACAGCCAATAGCTCATTAGAACTAGACGTTTTTGTTGATTGGGCTAATTTAAAACGCATCGATTCAGGTTATTTAATAACAGAATAATTAACAAATAGTTTAATAACTAAATAACTAAATAACTAAATAACTAAA
>JAPYOP010000009.1:4988-88591 GCA_029938115.1 Colwellia sp.
AGAATAATTAACAAATAGTTTAATAACTAAATAACTAAATAACTAAATAACTAAACAATTAAAGAAGAGTATAAAAGTGAATAAACCAACATTTTTAAAAGCAAAACTGGTCGGTGTGTTTATTGCCATGGCTTTTTCAGTAAACCTATTTGCTGAGCCGATGGGAGATGATAAAGCTAAAAAGCCAAATATAGTCTTTATTGCTATTGATGATATGAATGATTGGGTCGGCTATATGGGGGGGCATCCTCAAGCGATGACACCTAATATGGATAAGTTGGCAAATGAAGGTGTAGCATTTATGAACGCCCACAGTGTTGCGCCGGGGTGTTCGCCAAGCAGAAATGCTTTGTTGTATGGTGTTGAGCCATATAATTCGGGGTTATATCCGTTTTATGAATTTGATCTTCATAAACAGCTTAAACAAAAATACACAAGCTTACCCACGTTATTAAAGAACAACGGCTATAACACTTATGGATCGGGTAAAATTCATCATGGAAAAGAATATGGTGAAACAGAATGGACAGGTTATTTAGATGCTGACCACCAACCAAAAACGTTTGCCAAAGATAAAGGTTTCGCTACAAACAAAAAAAATTCATTCAGGCCAACAACTAACCCATACAAAGAGATGTTTGATCATCAAGTAGCGTCATACGGTATTGATGTTATTAAAAATAAACAAAAAAATGATAAGCCATACTTTGCTGCAATTGGTTTGGTAAAACCCCATTTACCTTTTGATTGTCCCGTAGATCTTTATGATGCTTTACCTGAAAATATTACTCCACCAGCCTTATTAGAAAGTGATCTAAATGATATTGGTAAAGAAGGTAATAGCATGCGCCGCGCAGGCGATGATAAAAAATTTACCGCGAAAAACCAGTGGGGCGACGTAAGAAAAGCGTATTTATCATGCATTGCTTGGGCTGATTATAATGTGGGCAGAATATTAGCTGCAGTTGAACAAAGCCCTGAAGCAGACAATACCATCGTTATCTTATGGTCTGATCATGGCTATCATTTAGGTGAAAAGAAATCATTCAAAAAGTTTACCTTGTGGGAAGAAGCTAATCGTGTGCCTTTTATCATTCACGACAGAAGAGAAAAAGAAATTGTTCAAGGGCGTAAAGTTACCCAAGCAGTAACGCTAATAAATGTTTATAGAACTTTGGCAGAAATGGCAGGCATAAAAGCGCCTGACTATGTGGATGGCAATAGTTTAGTGCCGCAGTTATTAAATCAATCATCTCCCGTTTTAGCGCCCGCTATTGCGAGTTGGGGGCGTGGTAATTACGCGGTACGTACTGAAAACTGGCGATTTATTCAATACTTTGATGGAGCACAAGAGCTTTATAATCATCAAAACGATAACAACGAATGGCATAATTTGGCCAAACTACCTGAATACAAAGCTAAGGTTGACGAATTATCGGCTTTATTGCCAAAAAATGAAGCACCTACGGTGGAAGAGTATATTTCACAATGGAGTATTTTCGGTGCGGATAGAGCCCGTCTAAAAAATGACTCAGCTAAACAATCAAAAAAGCAAAATAAGAAGAAAAAGAAGAATAAAAAAAATAAGGTAAAATAATGAATAAATACTTTTCATGTTTTTTATTAACCCTAGTACTCGCGAGCATTTTGTTTGGTTGTACTAGCAAGCAAGAGGTTGCCTTTAAACATATTGGCAACCCGTTAATTCGTCACATGTATACGGCGGATCCGTCTGCTCGTGTATTCGACGGTAAATTATACCTATATACCTCTCACGATAGAGATGACACCAATCATCAGCAGCACTTTGATATGACTGATTGGCACGTTTTCTCAACCAGTAATTTGACTGATTGGCTTGATCACGGTGCTTTTTTTGGTCTTGATGATATTGAATGGGCTTCGAAGCAAGCATGGGCACCAGATGCGGTTATGCGTAACGGTAAGTATTATTTTTATTACCCAGTAGAGCAGGCCAAGATTGGCGTTGCGGTAAGTGATTCACCTGTAGCTGGTTTTAAAGATCCGTTGGGAAAGCCACTTATTGATAAAACAGGCAATGAAAAGGTTGTCGGACGAGAGCCGATAGACCCAGTAATATTAATCGATGATGACGGACAAGCTTATATGTATTTTGGTTGTCGTGACGCTAGGGTAGTAAAGCTCAAAGACAACATGATAGAACTTGATGGCAACATTCAACCCGTTCAGATTAATGGTATTGACCATTTTACTGAAAAAAGCGGTGGTGGTTGGTATGGCGAAGGTCCTTGGGTATTCAAGCGTGGTAAATACTATTACTACATGTATTCAAACGGCTGGGAAAAAAACACCACTTTAGTTTATGCCATAGCAACTCAGCCGCAAGGTCCATTTGAGTTTGTCGGTGAAGTTATGACACCTGTTGGTGCTGGCACCAGTCACGGTTCTATTACTGAGTTTAACGATAAGTGGTATGTGTTTTATCACAGTAAATTGTTATCAAACCAAGGTAAGCAACGCTCAGTGCATTTTGATGAAATATTCTTTGATAAAGGTGGGAAAATTATACCGTTTCAATATAAAAATAAAAAATTATGAGTAGACTTTTATTTTCTTTAACACTTCTATTGTTTGCACTACCAGTATACGCACAAAAAGTGTTTGTGTTTTCAGGAGCAAAAGATCCTGTTACTGATATTTCTAGCAAGGTGATAGTTGAAGCCTATAATCGCATTGGTTTTGATGTCCAAATTGAACAATTTCCCTCGGCACGATCACTTGCAATGGCTAATGAGGGTACAGTTGATGGCGAGGTTGGTCGCATAGAAGGAATTGAAAGTGTCTACCAAAATTTATTAAGGGTACCTGTTGCTATTAATGTTGTTGAAGGTGTAGTTTTTACGAAAAAAGATATTGATTGTTTTCCTAATTGGCAAGCTTTAAAGCCATATGTTATTGGCATTAAGCGAGGAGATATTTTTATCGAAAATGGGACAAAAGGTATGCAAGTAATACCTGTTGCGAACAGTAACCAATTATTTAAGATGTTAGACAAAGAACGAACAGATGTTGTGGTATTAGCTAAATTAACAGGTTTAAGTCAACTTGAAAAACGTGGCATTAAAGGTATAAAGATGTGTGAGTCAGCTATTTCTCAAGTGTATTTATATCACTATTTGCATGAAGATAATGCCTCTCTTATTCCTACTCTAACCAAAGCACTTAAAGAAATGGAAGCCGAAGGTCGAATTAAAGACATTAGAAAAACTGCAATAAGCAGGCTTCTAGCAAGAGAAAAAAATGAAAAAATTTAGTCAAATAACATTAGTTTTCCTCTCAATGATAGTTAGCCACTTTGTGTTAGCAGCAGAGGTTGTAAAAGAAAAACCAGTCAATATTTTATTTATTATGGCAGATGATCTTAATGACTTTATTGGTGTTATGAATAATAGCACAGGTGTTAAAACGCCAAATATTGATAAGTTAGCCGCACAAGCGACGCTGTTTACTAATGCACATTCAAATGCGCCAATTTGTAGCCCGTCAAGAGCTAGCCTATTTTCTGGTATACAGCCCCATGAGTCTGGTCAATATGCTTTTGGTAATTGGCGACAAAATCCTATTCTGGCAAATTCAAGAACGATTATGGAGCAACTTAGTTTTCATGGTTACCATAGCGCTGGTACCGGAAAGTTAACCCATCATCAATGGGCAAAAGCATGGGATGATTTCGGAATTAGACCCGATTACACTCCGTTAGCCTTTAATGGCAAAAAGCCCGTTGGACACCCTGACGTTCCGTTTCCTTATAACACTGATATAGGGCCATTAGATTCAACCTTTATCCCGCTTTCAAAAGTACCCAATGTTAAGCCTACGGGTAATAAACCGGGTCATAATGGCTGGTATTATGGTGGTTTTAAGAAGCCATTTCGTTATGTAAATGAAACTGACAGAGATCCATTGCCAGATGAAATGTATGCCCAGTGGACTGTTGATAAACTGGCTGAATTTGAAAAAAACAAGCTTGAAAAACCATTCTTTTTAAGTGTCGGTTTTATTAGACCACACACACCATTAGTTGCTCCTGACAGGTTTTTTGAACTCTATCCATTAGCTGATATTAAGCTACCAGATTTTATTGACAAAGATGATGAAGATACTCATTTTGAAAGTTTGTATGCGCCTAAGTCGTCCTTAGGTAGAAAACATTACAATACGCTTATGGCATCATTTCGCTCAAAAGATGAAGCACTACGTAAATACTATCAAGCTTATATGGCCAGTATTAGTTTTATGGATGAGCAGGTGGGTAAAGTCTTAGACGCCTTAAATAACAGTATTTATAAAGACAATACCATCGTCGTTTTTACCTCTGATCATGGATATAACTTAGGTGAAAAGAACAACTTATTTAAAAATAATCTCTGGCAACGTTCAACGCAAGTGCCTATGATTATTTTTGATCCCCGTACTAAGAAAAAACAAACCATTTCAGAGCCCGTAAGTTTAATTGACTTATACCCAACCTTTGTCGATTACGCCAATGTAAAAGGGGACAATCGCAAAAATGATAAAGGATTACCAATAAGCGGTTCATCCCTTAAACCATTAATCGAAGGGCAAGAAAATCTTGTAGATACCAAAGAGCGCTTCGCTTTAACCGTTGTGAAATTGTGGGGGGGAAAGGGGGCGAAAAGTTTTTCAATTAGAACGAAAGACTGGCGCTACATCAAATACGGCAATAACAAAGAAGAGCTGTATTACAACAATGTTGATCCCAATGAAATCGTTAATTTAACAGACAACCTTCAATACGCTGCTGTTAAAGCACAATTAAAAAGCAAACTTGAGCAAGCAACTAAAAATGCTAAATAGTATTAATCAAATTTGTATAACTAAATAATAATAGGAAGAATAGATGAAAATTTTTTTACTGTGTTTAGTGCTGTTGTGCACCAGTTGCACGGCTTTAAAAGAACAACCGCTGTCGGTTTTACCCGAAGCTCAGTCGGAAGTTTGGGCGGTAAAATGGTGGCATCCACGACATGAAGAAAAAATAGCCCTGAAAGAAAAAATGGATAAAGTTGATCTGGTTTTCCTTGGCGATTCAATCACTCACGCATGGGATAATAAAGGTAAAAAGGTCTGGGATGAATACTACAGTAGCCGTAATGCCTTAAATATTGGCTTTAGTGCTGACAGAACTGAGCACGTATTATGGCGATTAAATCATGGTGCCATTGATGGCATCGATCCTAAACTGTTGGTTTTGATGATAGGAACTAATAACACAGGACATCGTCAGGATACCCCTGAAGATACTGCTTTGGGGATAAAAGAAATCCTCAATACCATTGAACATAAATTACCAAATACTAAAATATTGCTTTTAGCGATATTTCCTCGCGGTTCAAACCTTGATGATCCATTACGTAAAATTAACGATGATATCAATAGCATTATCAAAAATTATCAAGACGAAGAACGCGTTTATTATTTAAACATTAATCATCTATTTCTTGATGACAATGGTGTTCTTAGTAAGTCAGTGATGAGCGATTTATTACATCCAAATAAAGACCAATATATCGTATGGGCAAAAGCTATAGAGCCAAATATCAAGGAGCTCATGCAATAGTATAGCTCGAATAAGAATATTTAACGCTCAGATAAAGACAGCCTAAAAAGCAATTTAAACCAAATAAGAATAACGAGGGTAAAAAATCATGACAAAAAAACTATTCATCAGTGGTGTGATCACTATGCTGTTGACTGCATGTGGCGTAGACCAATCCAGCAAGGTAAGTACTTTAGATAGCGATCTTAAAGAAAATAAGCCCAATGTAGTTATTTTCTATGTAGATGACCTAGGGTTTGGCGACATCAGCAGCTATGGGATGACTGCAGCTAAAACACCGAATGTTGATGCCTTAGCTAATGAAGGTATTCGCTTCACGGATGCACATAGCTCAGCAGCAACCTGTACTCCGTCACGTTATTCTTTATTAACTGGCCAATATGCCTTTAGAAATAATGCGGCTATTTTACCGGGTGATGCGCCACTTATCATTGATCATACTAAACCAACGCTGCCAAAAATGTTTAAACGAGCGGGATATAAAACTGCAGTAGTTGGCAAATGGCATTTAGGCTTAGGGGATGGTTTTGTAGATTGGAATAAATCAGTAAAACCAGGCCCTTTAGAATTAGGCTTTGATTATAGCTTTTTGATGCCAGCGACCGGCGATAGAGTACCAACGGTTTACTTAGAGAACCATCATGTGGTTAATTTGGATACCAATGAACCTATTACAGTGAGTTATGAAAAACGCATTGGTCAACGTCCTGTTGGCACTGAGAACCCTGAGTTATTAAAGCAAAAGGCTGATTTACAGCACAGTGCCACCATAGTAAACGGCATTAGCCGTATTGGCTGGATGGCTGGCGGTAAAGAAGCTGAGTGGGTAGATGAAGATTTTCCCTTTGTATTTACTGACAAAGCCATAGAGTTTATTCAATCGGCAAAAGATGAGCCGTTTATGTTGTTCTTTCCATTTCATGATATTCACGTACCACGAGTACCAAACGCATTATTTGCTGGAAAATCAGGCATGGGACCAAGAGGCGATGCCATTTTACAGATGGACTGGATGACAGGTCGCATTGTTGATGAACTAAAAAAACTAGGTTTGTATGACAATACCCTGATTATTTTCTCAAGTGACAATGGTCCGGTTATGGACGACGGTTATGCTGACATGGCTGAAGAGATGCGTGGTGACCATGATCCTTCTGGTGGTTATCGAGGCGGAAAATATAGTGCCTATGAAGCAGGAACTCGCGTTCCAATGATTGTCACTTTTCCAAATGGTCTAAAAAATAAAGGCGACAGTTCAGCATTAATTAGCCATATTGACTTGTATCGAACATTATCTGAGTTTGTTGGATTGGAGCTTGTCAAAGGAGAAGCAATCGATAGTAAGAATATATTGTCTGCTTTGTTAGATGCAAAAGCAAAGGGTAGGGATGAGATGTTAGAAGAGTCTTTTACTCTGTCGTTACGAAGTGGAAAGTGGAAATATATCGCGCCTTTTAATGGTACAACACCAGAATGGTTAGCCAATAAAACGGCTATCGAAAATGGCTTGAAAACTACACCTCAATTGTTTGATATTACCAATGATTGGCAGGAAAAAGTGAATTTAGCTCCTGGATATCCTGAGGTGGTTGAGCGCTTACAACAGCGTATTGAAGCAATCAAAGAAATGCATTAAGCATGGGGCTAATTTAATGACTAAAATGTTTAGACAATATCGAATAGTCGCTAATATTAGCGTTATTCTTGTTTTTGTTTTTTCAACACTCTTAGTTAAAGCCAAAGAGCAAGCCTCAAAGCAAAAAGCAGACTTTAATCCCGGAAAAATATGGCATGACAATAATGGTGTTCATATTAACGCGCATGGTGGCGGAGTATTGCATCATAAAGGGCAATACTATTGGTTTGGTGAGCACAAAATTGCCGGATCAGAGGGAAACAAAGCGCATGTAGGGGTGCATGTTTATAGCTCAAGCAATCTAACAAGCTGGAAAGATGCTGGAATTGCACTCAAAGTGTCTGATGATCCTAGTAGTGATATTGTTAAAGGTTCGGTCATTGAACGCCCTAAAGTGGTTTATAACAAGCAAACCGGCAAATTTGTCATGTGGTTTCATCTTGAGTTAAAAGGGCAAGGATACAAAGCCGCGCGCACTGGCGTTGCGGTGTCAGATAAACCAACAGGCCCTTACCTATTTATCAAAAGTTTGCGTCCTAATGCAAAGACTTATCCGATGAATATTAGTAAAGCAGAAAAGCAAGCGGTAGGCTTGTTACTGAAAGGGCAAGAACTGCCAGAAACACTTGCCAGTAACATTGACAATTTAGCCGTGCTTAAGGTTTTTGCTCGTGATTTTTCTGGTGGTCAAATGGCGCGTGATATGACGGTGTACGTGGATAAAGACGATAAGGCTTATCAAGTTTATTCTTCTGAAGAGAACTTAACGTTACATGTCTCTTTGTTAAGCGATGATTATCTTTCACATACAGGAATTTATACTCGATTGCACCCTGGAGGGAGAAACGAAGCACCCGCTGTCGCTTATCATCAGGGTAAATATTATTTACTAACTTCCGGGCTCTCGGGCTGGCGTCCAAATCCAGCGAGACAATATGTAGCAGAGCAAATAATGGGCCCTTGGAAAAAACTAAGTAATCCTACTACAGGCGTAAACGCTCAAAACAACTTTGGCCCAGAAAAGACCTTTGGTGGGCAAAGTACCTTTTTGTTAGAACGATACGATCAGCCCGGCCAATTCATTGCCATGTTCGACATCTGGCGACCTAAAAATGCCATTGATGGTCGTTATATCTGGCTGCCTGTTGAATTTAAAAATGGCGCTATGTTTATCAAATGGCAAGAGAATTGGCAACTAAATGCTTTTGAGTAAATTTATGTTTCAGCACACTGCAAAATTGGAAGTATTAATAAAATGATGAACTTAACATGCTGGCAAGTAAAGTATAAATTCGTACTGCTGCTCATCAATATTTCTATTTTTTCGCCCGTGGTATTAGCACAAGATTATTATGTTGCTAGTCATGATGGTGCGGATAAAAACAAGGGCACTAAAGCGAAACCATTCGCTTCTCTTAGTAAAATAAATACCCTTGCCCTGAAACCCGGAGATAATATCTTTCTGAAAGCCGGTGATAAATTCAATGGCAGTTTACGCATACTGAATAAGTCAGGCAGTGCCAAACAGCCCATTACAATATCAACGTTTGGCGGCAAGTTAGAAGACAATAGTCAACGTGCTTATATCGACGCTGCTGGAGAACTAGCGGGCATTGAAATAAAAAACAGTCGTTATATTAATGTCAGCAACATTGATATTGAGGCGAATGGTGGTAAGCCGCAGAAAATTCGAGATAGAAAAAATGCTCAGGCGATGAGAGTTGGGGTTTTAATCTATATCGACAAAAAATATAACCATGCGTTTGGCAACATCATCTTAGATAACTTAAAAATTCATGATGTTTTTCATTACAACTTTGGCGGAATCGACCGTGCTGGCGATGTGAACACCCAAAATGGTACCCAAGCTTATGGTTATGGCATTCATTTGTTTAATCGCAGCAGTGGTGCAAAGACTTTTTTAACAGACGTTACTATTAAAAATAGTGAAATATATGACATTGCCCATACTGGCATTAAAGCGACAGCGAATAATCCGAGAATTCAAAGCACTCCTTACCCAATATTAAAGAAACTTATTAAGAATATCACTCTAAAAAATAATTACCTGCACGATATTGGTGGTCCAGGCATTATGTTTGGCGGCGTTGATGCTAGCCTAGTGTCCCACAACATAACCGACAAAACGGGCAGTAGTAGTGACTTTGATACCGGCAAATTTGATGCGCGTAAATGGGGGCGTGGCAGTGGTATGTGGACATGGAATGCCAACGATGTACTGGTTGAATATAACGAATTTAAAAATGCGGTGGGCCCAGCGGATTCAGCCGGATTTCATATTGATTTTCATTGTTCAAATATTGTTATTCAATACAATTTAAGCATGAATAATGAAGGGGCTTTTATTGAGATTTTGGGTAATAACAGAAATAACAGCTATCGCTATAATGTGAGTATTAATGATGGTTATCGTGTAAAGGGTGATAAGAATCGTCCTTATGGCAAAGCGAGCCATGATGGAAAAACTTTATGGCTTAGTGGCTTTGTTGGTATGAAAGGCAGAAAAGTTAATCCTAATATTGCGCCACAAAATAACTATATCTATAACAATACCGTATATGTCGACCATGTTGCGCAACTCGCCGCCCATCAAGATACCAATGGTGCTGTTATCGCTAACAATATCTTCTACTTTAAAAAGGGTAGCTATTATCTACCTCAAAAAAGATATCAGTTAGTTAAAGGTAAAAACCCAAGCAAAAATCTGAATATGACCAATAACTTATTCTTAACAGCTAAAGATTGGCCGATTGTAGGGGTGATGGAAAACAGTACTGCCATTATTGGCGAACCCTTATTTGTTAACAATGGTGGCGATACTATTGCCGATTATCAACCGACTAATAATCTTTTAGTTGCTAACAAAGGCATTGAAATAATCCCGCTACCAAAAAGTAACGGTTTACAAGGTAATAGTCGCAGTGGTGGTTTAACCGTAACAAAAGATATATTGGGTAATAAACTTAATGGGAAAATTCATTTGGGCGCTATAGCACCTATTGAAACTAATATTTACAAAGGGAATAAATAGCAGCTTATGAAACATTTCATTAAAGTATTACTATTTATCTGTCTTGTAAATATAACGCTAAGTGCTTCATCACAAGTGAGTATTATTGTAAATACTTCCACTGTTGTTGCTAGTGATGTTACTGATAAATACGGCCTAAACCTTAATGCGGGGATAGATAGTGATTTAAACCGAGATCCCGGCTTTACTCCCTTAGCTGATGCACTTGCTGCAACAGGCGTTAAACACTTACGTTACCCTGGCGGCAAGAAATCATTATATTATGCTTGGGCTGCTGCCCCATATACTGACGCAAGTACTAATTATTGGGGACCTGGGTGGTACGGTAATGCTGCGAAAAACACCATGAATTTTGATCAATTCATGGCTATCGCCAACCAAGTAGGCGCCCAAGCCCATATTAATGTTGCTTATAACCCAGCCAAAGGGTTTGGCGAAGAGCTTGCCGCAGCATGGGTAAAATATGCCAATGTCACTAATAATTACAAGGTAAAGTATTGGGAAATTGGCAATGAAATGTGGAAAGATGAGTTAGGTTTTACCGTTTCAACCCTGTGCGACTTAGCGAGTTCATACTCGAGTGTGATGAAAGCAGAAGACCCTGATATTCTCATCGGTATAAGTTGGGATAGAGGTCAAGTTCAAGCTGTTATTAATACCTGCGGTAATGCGATAGACTTTATCACAATTAGTGACTACACCACCTATCAGGGCTCATACGCGGCTTATACCAATACGAACAATGTTAAGTTGATTGGTGTGAATGAATCGGCAACCAAGAAAATAGTGGTGTCAGAATTTGCTCCATCAACATGGAGAAAAGATGCCGAAGATACAGCAAATAATACAGGGAAAGGTATTATTAATTTTGATCAAATAGGTCAGTTCCTAAAAAGTCCCAATACCGAATATGCTAACTTCTGGAATACTCACTGGTATGCTTTGGAAGGTACTCCTCGTGATGCAATGGACAATGCCAATAACTTACTACCTGTGGCTCAACCGATGAAGCTTTGGGCGCAATTCATTAAAAATGATCTTGTGCAAATCAGCAGTAATGAATCAGACCTAGTCACTTATGCAGCATTTGAAGAAGATACCGGGGATTTAAATCTGTTTATTGTCAATAAAGCTAGCGCTCAACACAATACTGATATCATCATCAATTCTGAATATTATTATTCAGGCAATGCATCAGTAACCCGCTTTCAGGGAATGGATGATTGGGATGAAAACCCAACCTTGGCAAGTGTTGATGATGTATACATTGCAGATGGTTCAATTACTACTTCGCTACCTCCTACTTCTATTACGGTCATATCACTAATTGCGGCGGAACCTGAGCCAGAGCCAGAAATCCCATCAGTTAAAAGCAGTGAATCAGGTGGGGCGCTTGGTGACAGGCTAATATACTTATTGCTTGCACTGGCTTTCATGCGATGGTTCAGTCACTGCAAAGTAACAAAGTTTAATAATACAAGCAGGGCTCAGTAATTTTCTTCGATAGTGACTATGATCACAACTTTATGGATATGGTAGTTATTCATGGAAACCAAAGAGCAATATAAAAATCAAAAGAATCTTTCAGCTTATTGACACCTAAGTTGATAATGCTGATTGCGGCAGACATTGTTCAAACAATTATCTTTTAGTATGACGTTATTCATAACGTCATACTGTTCAAAATATATAAGTTTGGAGCAATATGTAGAATTACTGCTGATTAATCAAGCAGAGTTATCTAACTAAGGTATCAATGTTTCCACCCAAATAGGATTTTTACCCGTTGGGTATTGTATCACTTTTGTTAAATGTCCGGTCATTTTATCGGCTTTGTAAACGCCGAGTTTATTGTCCTTTTGTCCTGCCACATAAATAAAGTCACCGCTTTTATTTAGCGTAAATGAACGAGGAAAGTGTTCACTTGGAAATTTTTTTACCAAGTTCAAGCTGCCATCTATTGCGTTAATCTTGTAGGCAATTATCTGGTCGAGTTGCTTTTGGTTATCTCGACTTGAAATATAAAGAAATTTATTATCGGGCGAAATGTGCAAGTCTGCGTTGGTGATCCGTCCGCTGGTATCATCAGAGTTAGTCAATGCTTGAGTTAATGCCAACGTACCTTTTTCAGGATTCCATTGCCAAACCGCGACGCCCGGCTTGATTCTTTCTTGTGTTGAATAAGCAACTTTTAATGTTGGGTGAAACACTAAATGTCTTGGTTGCGCTGCGCCTGAACTTGGTCCTATTGCTGGTTTATGTTGAGTTACTTTTCCGGTTTCCTGGTCAAAAGCTAATTGTAAAATTTTGTTAGGCCCTGTGGCGGGAATAAACAAGGTTTTATTATCTGGAGAAAAACGTACCGCATGTGCTTTTTTCTCAAGCATTATCTCTTGAACAAGCTCTCCCTTGTATACGCCATTTTCAAGCTGCCATATCGACGCGGTTCCTTTGCCATAGTCAGCACCCGCTATAAACTTATCGGTATGGTCGGTTTTCAACTCAGTCACTTTAGCCGTTACTGGCGCATTGTAAACAAAGACTAATTTGCCGTCCGCTTGGACTTTATAGGTCGCTATGGATGGTTTTTTTCGACTACCATCGATACTCGCTTTAGCGTAAAGGAATTTTTTGTTACGTGAAAAGGTAAAAACAGATAACCCTTTAAGCTCTGTTCTTTGGAAATTAAGCAGCTTGCCTGTTTGTCGGTTAATTTTTTTAACCTCAAACGCATCGCCCGACGAAAGATATAACAACTCTTGGGCAACTACTTTTCCTGAAACTAATAACGGCGCAATTGATAACAACAATAAAGCCGTTAATAATCTAAAAGTCATAACATTTCACCGGTAACATTCATTTTAATTTTTTCAATACACCGTTCAATTATTGAAGTTTAACGGTAAACGGTATGGTTGGTAAACCTTGGTCGTTATATAAATTTGCGTTCTCGGGATTATTTGCCCATGCATAACGCACATGTTTAGGTGTTTTTATACTGTCATGCCATACCGTTACCTGATTTTTGTCCAATGTTGCATTTGCCCAAATATACTCTTTATCTTCTCCAGCAATAGCAAAACCCATTAACTTATCGCCATTGACCACAAGCCCTTTGTTTATGTATTTAAAGCTAATGATTACTTGGCTATTTGTTAATACAGCTTGATCAATAAGTGGACTGGTGTAATTTAACTGTTTCTCACCATAAACCAAATGACGAGCACCTAAGGCTAAACGTTCGCCGACAGTTTGTTTGTCTAGCGGATGAATATTGTACCGTTCACCAACATCAATTGCTAAAGCCATGGCGGTATTTTCTACGGTGTTTAACACCTTAGTTTGTTCTGCTCGAAGGCTTGCCCATCTGCTTTCTGTCGGCATGTAATCTGGTTTTAGAAAGTTAGCTAATTGAACGAATAAGAAGGGTAATTTCGGTTGGCTAAATAACGATCGCCATTGATTGATCATGGTTGAGAATTTACTTGAATAATTTTGATACTCAGCCGTATTACTTTCACCTTGGTACCAAATCACCCCAGAAAATTTCATATTGGCTAATGGTGCTATCATAGCGTTGTAAAAACCTACCGGCTTGAAATCTAGGCTGGTACGATGCATCAACATAAAGGGTATCTTTTTAGTTGGTACATTGTTTTTTTCTCGCCAATTACTTCTTTCTTGAGCGTATTCATTTTGAAGTTGTTTAATATATTCGTCATCAGCTAACTTATAAGCAAGCGCTTGAGCTTTAGGGGAAACTTTTAATGACTCATAACTCATCCATGACTCAATTGGTGTGGCACCGACACTTGAAGAAATAATGCCAATAGGCACTTGATAGCGCTGATATAAATCTTTAGCGAAAAACCAAGCTACAGCAGAAAAGTTGCCGACAGTTTCTTTATTCGCTTCTAACCAATAGCCTTTTTCTAAATCATTTAAAGGACCCTTAAAATGGTAGTTCCTAACAACGCTGAATTGACGAATGTCAGGGTATTGCTCGAGCTTATCTTCTTGTGGGAACCTCTTCAGAGCTTCTTTAAGCTTAAATGCCATATTAGACTGACCAGAGGCTAGCCAGACGTCACCAAAAGCGATATTGCTTAGTATTATAGAGTTATGCTCGATGGTATTTAATTTGACTGCGTCTTCACCCACTATTGAAATCGATTGTTTTGTAGCTACTTGCTGTGCAGGTAACGTGATTAACCAAGTACCTTCTTTATTTGTTTGGCCTCGAAAGATTTTTCCGTTTAAAGTGATTTTTATTTTTTCGTATTTATTGGCATTTCCCCAAATATTAATAGGTAAGTTACGTTGTAAAACCATATTGTTAGCAAAAACGGTCGCTAATTTTACTTGAGCGTGAGCAATATTTAGACAGAACAGTGAGAGTATTATTAAAGAAAAGAGCATTGTTATTATTGAAATGAACTCGTTATTCTTTTTTATCATTATTCCAAGGTCTCTTTTTAATTAACAAAAAAAAGCTGATGTCCAGCACTATGCTATAACACCAGCTTAACAGGTTACGCTAAATCCTAGAATTTAGCGCGTAAACCTAATGTATAACGAGTCCCTGTATATTGAATACGACCTAAACGTTCCATTATGTCTAAGTATTCATGTGTATTTTCATTAGTTAAATTAGTTGCAGCAATTGTTACCTTAAAGTTTTCAGATATTGTATAAGCAAAACTGGCATCTAACTGTCCGTAAGCTTTAACATGCTCAGGAATACCTTCACCATTTTTATAACGTGAACCACTTCTTTTTAGCAAGAAGTCATCACGCCAGTTATAAGCAATACGCCCTTGAAAGTCATCTTTTTCATAAAAGGCAATGATGTTATATGAAGTTTCAGAAAAACCTTCTAAACCATTAGCCGGTGCTGTGATGCCATCAAGTTCAATTGTATCTGAATTACTATCTTTACTATCTAGCAAGGTTAAGTTGGCTTGAAGACCAAAACCACTTAAAAACCCAGGTAGGTAATCAAAATAGTGCAATCCTGCTAGTTCAATACCGTTAATTTTACCGCCGCTACGATTTTCTTTTTGCGTAATCAGTTCAGATAACGTTTGCGTTTCGCCATACTCATCTGTCCATGAAACAGTGAAGTCTTGTAATGCGCCATCAACCCAAATATCAGGTGTAGGATCTGAGGTGACTTTTTTTGAAATAAAGGTGTTAATATCCTTAGTAAAAAAGTTCACCGCATATGCATTACCATTATCTTCATAATACTCCAAAGTTAAATCAAATTGAGTCGCTTCATACGGCGTTAAAAAGGGATTTCCGCCTTTACGAGCAAAATTATCAGGCTTATTATCTGTATATTTTGTCTCTGTGCCAATATCTGTAATTGAAGGTAAAGACATTACTTTAGCACCAGAAATTCTAGCAACTATTTTGTCATTAATATCTAACCTAAAGTTAGCACTGGGTAACAAATTATCATACGAATTCTTCCGCATAATCTGTCCAGGCTCACTATAAGTGACATTGAGCTCTTCAGTGTAAGTAACACCACCTTCATCATCCACTCCTTCTTCAAGGGTAACATCGATTGATAATCTATTTTTACCATGACCACGAGAGATGGTTTCTGTATCAACATAGCGAAGTCCTATATTACCACCCCAGCTATAATCACCAATATCTCCAGCTAAATTTGCTTGAGCATAGATTGAAGTTCGTGTTTCTTCGGTAGCGGTTGATAGCGTTTCGTCATATAGTGGATTTGGCCATAAAGCCTCTGCTCGAAGCGCCCCTATTTCTTCATGATATTTAGCTAAATCAGTTACTATCATAAATTGACGAGGAAAGGTGCCACTTTCTCCAGATAAATAATCAGTCGTGTTATTTACCGCAAATATATCATCGGACAAATCAAACTTCTTGTTACAAGTACTAGGGCCTTTTGGTGATTGAGTAAAATCTGCGCAACCTTTACTTATATGATAATCATCCACTATCTTTTCACGATCAAAATAGCTAACACCGGCATCAATGGAAACTAATACACCGCTGTCAATGTCATAACTTACATCAAATTGAACTTCGTTAATTTCATCGGATAACTCTTGTTGTTTAACGTTATTAAAATGTGCTTTAGCGTTAGCCGGATCAGTAAAGTCGATGGGCGTTGTATAAGTGATTATGTTATTATCTCTCATATCAAAAATGGCTGGATTTTCAGGCGTTGAATTTGCGCCATCGGTATAATGAGGTACTAAATCGTCTTGACCAGTGTTAGCCTCAGCCGTTGAATGCGACACATCAAAATTGAAAGTATAATCACCTACATAAGCTAAAAAATTATAACCAATGGCTTGAGTTTTTGTGTCTGAGCCACGAATACCAAATTGACCATCAATAGGTTTTCCGCCAGTCTTTTCTCCTGCAATAGCAGTGCCTGCATCTGATGCAATAACATTTTGCCAGCCATTATTTTGCATTGGCACTTGCATACCTTGTTTCGTTTCTTGGCGGCTAAAGTCACTGTATAAATAATCTACCGTGTGAATAATATCGTCTGTTTGAGCAAATTCAAAGGTTAAATTTGCCCCTGTACGTTCACGTTCTTCTTCAGCTAAGGTAAATTGATAACGACCCGGATACCAAAGCGATGCTGGTGTAACAACCTCACCTTGTTCATTATGAATGTCACCCGTAATTTTATTTGCTGGAACTTGATCCCATAGTTTAGTTTCAACTAAGTCAATTCGGTTAGTGCTTTTTTCATGGCTAAATCCCAATAGTACGCCAAATCTATCATCTAAAAAGGTATTGCTAATAATTCCTGATACTTTAGGACTAAAATCCTCTGTTAATTCGTTATATTTAGTTAGAACAGAGCCTGCGGCTTGGAAACCTGGTTTGCTTAATGGGCGGGCGGTTTTAATGTTTACATAGGCGCCCAAACTACCTTCTGGCGTTTTAGCCATAGGTGATTTACTTACTTCAGCACCTGCAATAAGTTCTGATGGAAGTAACTGAAAATCAAGAGAACGAGAAGCATCCGTAGTTGCTAAGGTTCTTTCGTTTAACTGCACCACGTTATATGTTGGACCAAAACCTCGTATAGTTAACTTAGAGCCTTCGCCATTTTCTCGTGAAATAGCCACCCCAGATATTCTTTGTAAAGATTCGGCAACGTTTTGATCAGGAAATTGACCTAAATCCTCGGCATGAATACTGTCTACAATATTATCAGCATTTCTTTTAAATGCTAATGATTCTTTTAAGCTACTCATAATACCCGTTACTTGTATAACCTCTATTTCTTCTTCTGATGCGACGTCTTGAGCAACGGCGTAAGACGGTATTTGCACATACAGTGCAGCTAGTAACGCTAAACTTATTTTGGATTTTTTCATTATTTCCCCACTTTGAATGGACAGACTATTGTTTGCCTGCTTCATGATTTTTGATTTATAATGTTTTTATAAATCAAAACTACTTTGCTAAAGCACAAAATAGCCTTGACTTTCCTTAAGACGAATTAAGATAAATTTTCCGCTATTAAATAATGGAAACATTAAAAATAAATATGAAAAATAATAGTTTAACCTGAAAAAATGAATCTTATAAATTAGTTAAAACAAAAACTAGCGATAAGAAAGTTTACGCGGTTGTTTTACAGTTATAAATTATCCCTCTAATAGCGAGCGATAATAGCCAAGCGATAACGACTACCAGAATTAGCTATATAGTTTGTAAGTTGTGGGTATTTTAAGTAGCGCTCAGTAGTTGATTTATTAAAATTGATCACCGAAAAATTAATTTTAAAATGCTCATTTAACTTGTAGTTGGCACTAAAGTCTAACTGCCCTCTCGCTTTCTCTATCTCTGGAAGCAGATATGGCGAGCCAAATCCTAAGACAACATTTTCTCTTCGAACAAAGTCATCACGCCATGCATAAGCTAAACGCAAGCTTAAAGTGCCGTCATCATAATAAGTTGATAAATTGTAGCTATGTTCAGATAAACCTTTACGTGTTATTTGATCTCCTTCTTGATCAAATAGCTTACTATCTTCACTGGTATAGGTATAGTTTGCACTTATGCCCGTATGAGAAAATAGACCATCAAGGTGATCAAAACTATGTTGTACGCTAAATTCAACACCTTTGATTTTAGTGCCCGGCAAATTCGCTGGTTGGGTAGCTAACCACAACTCACCACTTATCTTCATAAGAGTGAGTACAGGAGAAGTTGAAATAGTAGAGTCTAAATTTTTATAAAAAATGCTAGTAGAAAGCATATTACTCTCTGAATAATACCATTCGTATGAAAGATCAAAGTTGGTCGCTTTTATTGGTTTAAGGTTCGGGTTACCTAGTTTAGCCGTACCTGAAACTATTTCTCCTAGTTCATCATTTAATTTCAATTTAACACCTGGCGATAATTTAGCTAAACTTGGGCGAGAAATAGCCTTATAAGCAGCGAAACGAAGGATGGCATTATCACTAAGTGCCAAGTTTAAATTCATACTAGGTAAAAACGCTTGATATTCACCTTCAAACGCTACTGTGTTATAAGCAATAGGTACTTTGCCGGGATCAGCATCTACTAGTCCGGTAGAGCTTGTTTTAGTGTCGATATAACGCCCCCCAAAATTCCCAAAAAAGTCTAAACTTGCCAGCTCTGATATGAAATCAGTCTGTACATACAAAGCTATCGTTTCTTCATCAACAGTGTATTGACTTTCTGGACGTTCATAGTAGCCAGCACCGCGTGTTTCACTGAATGCTCTGATATCATGCATGTTAAAATATTCAGTGAAGAAATCGCTATCACAATGTGTTGTAGCCCAAGACTCTGGCATATTGCCACCATGATCTAAATCAGTAGAGACATTTGTAAAGCATTGTTGGAAATCTTCAGCGATTTGTTTACTTTCTTCCAATGCATTTGAGTCAGGATTCACAGCAACTTGACGAATATTGACTTTCTCAGTTAAACCATCTGAAACTAAAGCCTTATTTTGGTTTTGATTTTGCCAAGACTGTTTATTAAATTCTTTAGTTGAGTATCTGATACCCGTTTTAAGGGCTGTAATGAAGTCTCCGTCCAGTTCATAAGTCAAATCAAACTGAGTTGAAACATCTTTATTTGCAGAATCATCGGCATTACGTTGCAATTGATTGAAATTCAAATCAGGGTGAGACAAAGAGGTAATGTCGATTACATTAAGATCATCAATTGATGACGGACCACCCGCAGTAAAAGGATCATCATAATAGGTTATAAAGGGTACTAAGGAATCGGCATAGTTGTATGAGACGATGCCTAAATTATCATCAGGATTGATATTATTATCATCATTAAAATCATAGGCCATGTTTAACGATGACTGTGAGGTGCTACTATTACCGTCGCCTGCGTTGACAACAAAGGCAATATTTAACTTATCAGTTAACTGATAGTCACCACCTAAGGTGAAATTTTGTGAGTCTCGCCAAATAGTTTTGGTTGAAGGAGAGCCTCCATAACGTAAGTTAGCCGCACCTATCATGCCGTTTGCCAATATATAATTGCCATTGCCTATGCTATCAAAGCTTTGTTCGCTTTCTGCAATTATATAGGAGCGAGAATAGTTTATTTGCGCATTAACTTGAGAGCTACTCTCATCTTGTTGACTTTCGTTATAGGTATAATCAAGAAATAAATTGAGTTCATCATTAGGCTGCCATTGCAAACTGGCATTAATTGAAGATCTTTTAGATTCTAACGCACGATTAAAGCTTCGAAAACCGGCTGGCATATAAAACACATCATTTTCATCGGCTACGCCATCACCATTAACATCGATATTGCCATGTCCATTTTCATCAACAGCATACTGAAAAGGCCCCGCTTCTATAAAAGGGTTATTATTTCCGCCCTTAATCACATCTACACCTGTTTTTTTTAGCCACAAACCAGTAGCGGTATCAAAATCACCAGCACCATAGGCATCTGTTCGAGTGACTATTTGCTTGGAACCACCATTTAAGATAAAACCAAAATCGCCATAATCGGTATCACGAAAGTTTTTAGCAAAGAAAACATTAAAAGCAGGAACAATTTCATCAGGTAATTCAACATACTTAGCTTTTGCAGTAATGGTTGCAACATGATCTTCATTAATATTAAGCGGGCGACGGGTTTTTAAATTTACCGTGCCGCCAAGAGAGCCTTCTATACGCTTAGCGGTTGATGTCTTTAATACTTCTATACCTGAGAATAACTCTGAGGATAAGTCCTGAAAGTTAATGTTACGGTCGCCACTACTTCCAGAGGCCGCTTGACCATTAATTTCAACGTTGTTATCAGATATACCTCTTATTTGAATAGATGTCCCCTCACCATCAGAGCTACGAGACATTTGAACACCCGTTACCCGTTGTAATGCTTCAGCAATGTTTTCATCGGGTAATTGACCGATATCTTCTGAGGAAATGCTGTCCATAATTTCTGAAGAAAAACGTTTATGATTCATTGAATGTCGCAGACTACCTTTAATGCCTTGAATAGTAATAATTTCAATTTCTGCGATTTTCTGTTGTGTTTTTTTTAGCTCCCTTTTAGCGGTTCTCTTTACTTTTGCAGACAAAACCGCACTTTTTTCTCTCTTTATCTTTGTTTGCTTAACGAAAGCTAAGTCGACTAATATTGAGAACTCTCCACTTTCTTCAAGCTCAATTGTTAATCCGCTATCTTTTATTAACAATTGTAATGCATGTGCGATTGAATATTTACCTATTAACGGATTGGTTTTTACATTCTCGATATTGTCAGCAGGAAAGAGCAAGGTAATATCAGCTTGTTCAGCAAAACTTATTAGCGATAATAAAGCACTTTGTCTGGGAATGTTAAAAGATTTTGTTACCTGATAATCTGTGCTCAAAGCATTACCACTATAACTAAGGAACACTAAAGCTAAAAAATGCTGAACTATTTTACGCTTAAATAAATGACAGCAAAATGGGCTATTCAGAATGAAGGTAGATGTAGACGATATACATTGGATGAATGTTAGCAATATATAGTTACTTAAATGCGTAGAATGAAATTAATGAAATTAATAAAATTATACAACTGCTAATTCGTGTGTAGTGTATGCACAGTTGAACATGAATATTTTATCGGGTTAAATTTTCTATCTAACTCAAATGATATTTTTAATAATTATAAATAGTGTAGAATTGTAATTATTAAATTAGTGTACTACAACAAAGTTCAATATAATATTGAGTTGTTGATAAAAAGATTGGCGGAAAATCCTTGTTCAGTCGTCATAGATGTAGGATAGCAGATTTAGGATCGGAGAAATTGGATGATAAAAGATAATATGTTCCATAAGTTGTTTATTATCTCTAGAGAAAGCATTAAAAGAGTAGTAGCTCGTATTGTGCCTCCTCATGAAATAGAAGACATAGTGCAAGAAACTTATGTGCGTCTTTGCCAAGTTAATGTTGAAGGTACAATTCATTCACCTAAATCATTTATGTTTACTACTGCACGTAACCTGGCACTTGATTATCAAAAACAAGCCAATGTAAGGCTCGTTGACAAAGTTGATGACTGGCAAGAGTTTGAACAAATGTTGTCTAACGATGCTAAAGATGAAGTTTATCACCAGGTCGAAACCAATGAAGAGTTTTCCAGCTTTTGTGATGCTATTCGACATCTACCAACACAAACTCGTAAAGTATTTGTTTTGAAAAAAGTATATGGTTATTCACAAAAAGAAATAGCTCAGAAACTCTCATTAAGCGAAAGCACCATTGAAAAACATATTTCAAATGGAACTAAGCGTTGCATGTTATTTTTGCGTGAATCTCAACAAGGATTATCAGCTAATCAACGAAAACAAACAAAACAAACAACAAAAAAACAAGGAGGTTATTATGAGTAATGTACATCAACTAAATATTGGCAACACTAATGAGGATACTGTCCTCGATCAAGCTAGTGATTGGATAGCCAAACTAGATAATGGACTAAATAAAAAACAAATCATCTCTTTTCAACAATGGCTCCATCATTGCCCTGAAAATATGGCAACCATGTTTGAAATTGCTCAAATGTGGGACAAAATGGATGATGTTACTCGCTTAGCAGACATGTTTCCATTAACGAATAATAAACAGAATAAACGACCCGTTTGGCTTGGTGCTATAGCCGCTTCACTAGTCATTGGCTTATCTTTCTCTTTTCTAACGCCATTAAAATATAGTGATGTTTTTTCAGCTAAACAATCACAAGTTGTTGTCGTAAATTCATTTAGTTATCAAACAGAGGTTGGTGAAACGAGTAAAATACAATTACCCGACAACAGTGAATTGTTACTAAATACCAATAGTTTGGTAAAAGTCACTTATACAGCCCAAGCAAGAGTTATTGAACTTCAGCAAGGTGAAATACATATTGATGTTGCCCATGATACATCAAGGCCCTTAAGTGTTTTAGCCGGTGGACAAGTAATCCAAGCTGTAGGAACCGCCTTTAATGTGCAATTAAAAGATGACTCTGTAGAGCTTATTGTAACTTACGGAAAGGTTTTAGTTAAAGAGAAGCCAATTGAGGAATTTCAGCTACTCGTTGGCACTAACAATACAAAACTTTCTAGCAAAGAAACATCTGTATCAAAAGATGAAAAAATTCAATTGGTTTTAGGTAACCACTCTGTTCAAAAAACAGTCAAGGTTGGTACGCTTGAAAAAGCGGCAAAACTTTCTTGGCTCGAAGGTAAACTAATTTTCACTGGTGAGTCTTTAGCGGAAGTCTTAATTGAAATAAGTCGCTACACCAACGTTCAGTTTGAGTTAGAGCAGAATAGTCGTATTAAAGATGTAAAAGTTGCAGGCGTTTTTAAAACAGGTGATGTAACTGGCTTGCTCAAGGTCTTATCTAGAAACTTCAGTATTAATCACGAACAGGTGTCAAAAGACAAAATAAAGTTATATTATCAAGGCTAATAGCTGTTTATAAATATGGCTATGTTCCCTTAAATTGTTGCTGTGATGTATATAATGTCAAATATGCGGGTATTTAATTATGATACTCGCACAATTTAGCAAACTACATGCCTATACAGATAACTCAGGTTGCCAGACAATATGTCATCCCCGAGGTGTTTTAGTTGGGGATCTTGTTTTAATTGATAGAGATTCCGGTTCAAAAGACTACCGGAATGACAGTTATCATTAATTTGAGAATATACCTGAACCAAGTGCATAGACATGAAAAACTATTAGTGGCGCTAGAGCACCTAATAGATAAACAAGTTAAGAATATATAGAAGCTTTTAAAATGTGATTAATTTATTCAGCTAATCATTACAGATCTTGAGTCGCGCATGATTGATACGCCTGTGTGCCCACATTGCCATAGCGGTTTGATCAATCGATACAGTAATCATGCAAAGATATCTTTGTAAATCTTTATGAAGAGCTTTAACGCCGTGACTAATACGCCCTTGGCTTGGTGTTACATTCAATCCAAGTTAATTTACGCCACAACTTTTCCAATGGTCCTTGCTTATAATGCGTTATCCAATAGGTAGATAACTTCATTTGTAGTATTAATAAGGTGATACCTATTATTACCGAAACACTAACACCACAATATTTGTATAGGGCGAGTCCCCAACCGTAATATAAAAAACTGCCAATAATTGACATAAATAAATAATTACTAAGTCCCATACGACCAAAATGGACAAACTTGGCAACAAATACGTCGCCTTTGTTGTGCCTCCAAGCAATAATAAAAGTAGATAAAATACTAAACATCATGGCAAGTTTTATATAGCGTTGCATTATTTGCCATAGTAACTTACGTTCAGTTTTATCTTTTATCGTCGTTATAGCGGCATCATTAATTAAATCTAGAAAAAGCCAACCAATCAAACTGAGCATCAATAAATAATACCAAAACTGCAGTGGACGCTTGGTCATACTTTTGCTTTTTGCCAAGTACACGCCAAGAAAAAACAGCCCTAAAATCGTCATGATTCGCCCGACATTCCAACTCCAGATGACCGAGCCGTAATAAGCATAGTCAAAATGACCTTGCATTAATTTCCAAAAAGAATCAGCCATCAATAACGGTTTTAAATTACCATCAGGATAAGCAAGTTGAACGTTATAGATAGTATCGTTAAAGAAATAGCTGCCGATGGTGTATGCACTGACAGGATTAATTAACAAGATAATTGCCGTCAGTAGAATAATTTTATTACTCATGTAACGAGTTAATACTAGGGGGATGCCTAACAGGGCATACATGATCAAAATGTCGCCAGAAAAGAAAATGACATGAAGAAAACCAAAGCCAATTAACAGCATCATGCGCCAAAAATGGCGAAATAAATACTGTTCTCCTCGCTTTATAGCATTCTCATAAATAATCCAATAACTAACGCCAAACAGTAAACTGAATATGGCAAAGGCTTTATCGGCAATGAAAAAGTACATCGTCTCTTTAACCCATAAATCTATCGGCACCAACCAATGAGGCGTAAATTCGGGCTGTACGAAAAAATTGAAATGTTGAATATGATGCAATAAAAAAATACCGGCTAAAGCAACCCCCCTCAAGGCATCAATCATCACTATTCGATTGTTCTCTTTTACACTTATTTGCATATCATTGAGCGTTGTTATTATCTTTATTTTGTTAAGTTACATAAAAAGGGCAGGTTAGCCTTGGCATATAACCGTGCTTAACCTAGCCCTTTTAAAACCCAGCAGAATGCCGAGAATTATAACTTGTTGTGAGTACCTATTTTTATTGTTTGTTCAGTAGTATACGAAGGTGCAGTATCTATCGGTGTTAGAATGAATGAATAGTTATAGTCTTTTGCTTTTAACTGATATTTTCCCCATGCATGGGCACCCCAACTATTATCGCCAGCGACACCTGTTTGTTTAAAGTCGACGTTTACACTCACCAGGTCTTGTTTAACTATATCAGTATAGTGTCGTTGCGCTTTTTCAAAGCCAGGATCAAAATCACTCATCGGTTGGTGGTGGACGCTAAAGTCAAATGATGGTGAGCCAGAAATTTTAAGCCCAATACCATTTTCATTGGTTAATGTTGCCCAACGTAGGTCACTACGGTTACCATTTTCTTGCGGACGGATATACTCAAAAGCAATATCTTGTACTTCACCTTGGTAAAGACCGACAAAGGCGGACGTTTTACGATCCCAATAATTCTCATGAGGACCACGACCATAATAGGTCACTTGATCGAATTCCACTGGCATCTGGAAGTTAGTACCAATACGTGGGATGGCACTAAACTTGTTAAACTTGCCTTTAAGGTCTTCGATTTTTACTTTTTCATTAGCATTACCGGCAAAATAGTAGGCTACATCAATTTTCACTTCACCTTGGCCATTGATGGTGTACTGATAACTTACTGAAGATTCTGCGTCAGCAAGTGCCACCGTTTGCTCAAGTACTAATGAATTAGACTTTTGTGAAATAACCTTGATGCCTTCACTCACTTGGTTAACTGTTGCCTCTTTCCAAAGTTTGGCCTGTATAACGTAAGATCTTTTATCACCGCCAAAGTCGTTATCTGTTGGTGCACGCCATAAATTAAACTTAAGCGGCTCTTTTAATAACTCTGTTTGGTTAACTTTATAAGAAGTTAAGTAGCCTGACTTATCAAACCCTAATGTTGCCGAGCCTGCCTTAACAACGGTACTATCAGCATTTTTAGTAACAGTAACTTTGCCAGTAGTTTGGTTATTAAATTGAGCTACAGTACCTTCTTGTAATAATATTTGCTCGCTTGCTAACAAATGACCTTTATCAACTAATGGGTGTTTACCTTTAGAAGTAGCATAAAAGTTAATAAAGTATTCTTTTCCTGCTTTTAAACTTGGTATTTGTTTTGCTAAATCAAAAGAAGCTTTACTTTGTGGCTGTGCAATAGTGTTAACTTGCCCCGTTTTAACCACTACGCCATCTTCAATTAAGCGCCAAGCAATATTATTACTTGAAGAATCAACAAAGAAATTTTCATTATAAAGCTCGTATTGCGTATTACCTACTTTAGAGAAATGTAAGTTTTGGTACACTTTTTTAACTTCAAATAAACCTGGATGAGGAGTTCTATCAGGGTTAATTAAACCATTTAAAACAAAGTTATTATCGTTATAGACACCTTCAGGCTCAAAATCTCCGCCATAGCCCCAAGACTCGTTGCCATTTTCATCTTTTTTGATTAATCCTTGATCCATCCAGTCCCAGATAAAGCCACCTTGCACCTGGTCTTCACTTCGAACAAAGTCCCAATATTCTTTAAAATTACCGCTAGAGTTCCCCATGGCATGAGCATACTCTACCCAGAAAAATGGTCGGTCAGGAAATTTACCTATGTATTTCTTTTTAAGCTTATCAACAGGTGCATACATCCAAGTTTCTGCATCTTGATGTGTACGGTACTGTTTGTTGTTATCTATATGATTAGCTCTTTCATAGATGGTCAAGCGTGAATCGTCACGTTGCTTAATCCAATCGTAAGCTTTTAAATAGTTAACGCCATCACCCGCTTCGTTACCCATTGACCAGAAAGTGATAGAAGGATGATTCTTATCACGTTCAACCATGCGCTCTATGCGATCTAAGTGCATGCCTTCAAACTCAGGCTTATTTGCTGGTGTGTCTTTAGGGGCATAATGGAAACCGTGCGATTCAATATTAGCTTCATCGACAATATATAAACCGTATTTATCAGCTAAATGATAAAAATATGGGTCGTTAGGATAATGAGAAGTACGAACGGCATTGAAATTATTTTCTTTTAATAATTTAACATCGGCTAACATCGTTTCATGAGTAACAACATGGCCTGTACGCTCATCATGCTCGTGGCGATTTACACCTTTAAGTAATATCGCTTTGCCATTAACAAGGAATTGCCCATCTTTAAGCTCAACTGATTTAAAGCCTATTTGCTCGCCAATATATTGTGTTGGTGTATCATCACTATATTGAGTTTCAATCGTTAATTGATAGAGATTTGGTACTTCTGCAGACCAAGCAGCAACATCTTTAACATTGAATTCTTGATTAATTGTTTGCTCTTTACCTGCCATTACAATAACGGAACTTGATTTAGTCGCAACAACATTACCCTTTGTATCGCTCAACTTAATGTTCACTTTTACTGACTGTGCAGCATCGTCTTTATTGGCAACGTCTATGGCAAGGTTTAATACACCATCTTTGTAATTGTTTTCTAAACTTGTTTTAGCAAAGAAATCTCTAACATGAGTATTAGGAGCTGTATGCAAATAAACATCACGTTCAATACCACTGACACGCCAAAAATCTTGATCTTCTAGGTAACTACCATCGGTATGACGAATAACTTTAGCGGCTAAGACATTATCACCTGTTTGTAAATATTGGGTGATGTTAAATTCAGCAGCGGTTTTAGAGCCTTCGCTGTAACCCACTTCTTTACCGTTGATGTATAGGTAAAACCCTGAGTTTACGCCAGCAAAATGAAGGAAAACTTGTTGGTTATCCCAATTTGAAGGCACGGTAAAGTTGGTTCTATAGGCACCCGTTGGGTTATCATCTTCTGGCACAAAAGGTGGGTTTTTCGGAAATGGATATTCTATATTTGTATAAATAGGGTAGTCATAACCATGCATTTGCCAATTAGCAGGTACAGGTAGTTCATCCCAAGATGATACATCGTATTCAGGTTTGAAAAAACCTGTGGGTACTGATGATGGGTTTGCCGACCAATTAAATTTCCAATTGCCATTGAGTAACTTGTAATGTGGTGAACTTGCATAGTCATCAGCAGATAATTTATCCGCTGAATCATAAGGAACAAAAGTAGCTCTAGGCTCTTCTGTATTTACTTTAAATACGCTAAGGTCTTGCCAATAATCAGCTGGTTTAATGACATTTTTTGTTTGAGCTGTATTTTGTTCGCTGTCTTGATTAGTGTTACATCCGGATAATGCCAATAAGCCGGTTAGAATTGCAATCGTAAGTTTATTTTTATTCATTATCTTTATACTCTTTCAGTTTATTTAGCGCCATGCGCTTTAATGCTTTTAAATTAAATTGATTATCCGCTGAGATATTATTCTCATTATTTTCGATGCCTTGAACCGGTTTAGATAAATGGTTTTTTTTGAACACAAAGCTCTTAACATCTTTATGGTTAATCGCTATTTCATCTTCAAAATAGAATTGGTTATTTTCAAATAAGGTATTAATTGGCCAAGGTCCGCCCCAGTTATCCATATCGATTAAAGTGTTATCCAGTCCCTTTGATTTTTTCGGCACTATGATGATGTTGTCGTAAATTTGAGTGTTTTCCACCGGGCCAGTAATGTGAAACGTAGGTGAAAAAATGCCTGCGTGGGTGGGGTAGGGGCGAATGCCGTCATTTATGCTGACATTCCCTCTAATGATGGTATCAACAGTGCCTTTATTATTATTTTCACCAAGTGATTGTCCTTTATTACAAACTAATAAAAAACCACCATAATTGTCGTGGCTGTAATTGTATTGAATGATAGTGCCAAACGAGTTGAAATCTGAATCGAATCCTTGGCCATCCCACTTTGCTTTGTGGCCACTGACTTCATTAAATTGAATAATGGTATTGTCAGCGCTCCAAGGCCAAATACCTGCAGCAGCATCACCTTCAGGTAAAATGTCGGGGAAATCTCTTAGTATATTGTGCTCAACAATAGCGCCGTCACTGGCAATAACCACGATACCATCACCCGGTACTTGCTCAATTAAGTTACCTTTGATGTGCACACCTAAATTAGGAAACCATTTATCTCTTCGAGAGTTACCATGAAAATTTATGCCATTACGTGTTACATGATGAATATGGGAGTTTAAGATTTGTAAGTCGATGAATCGAGAAGGCGTTCTATTTCCTCGGTTTATCACGACAATACCACCACCAGCTCCTTCTTTTTTCTTTAAATTTCCGTTTACTTGGTGAATTTCTAAATTGTTTAAAACAATATGATGTAATTCTCCAATATCTTGGGCATGAATAGTGACGCCGTGTCTTCTCGCTTGGCTATTTTTACCTTTATTGGTAATAGATAGGTTGTTAACCTCCCAATATTCGACATTGTACAGCAACAAAGTATGAAGTTTTTGCCCCCAACCATTTATAAGAGGCTTTTTACCTACACCGTAAGAACTTATAACAATAGGGTGATCTTTTGTCCCTCTACCTTTGGGTTCTAGTACACCGTTATAAAGATAGCCTGCTTTAAATAAGATGCGGTCACCGGGGTGAAAAGTTTGATTATTGACTTTTTTAAGACTCTTCCAAGGTTTATTTGGTGTTAAAGCTGAATTTCGATCATTACCCTTTTTACTATCAATATAATAAGTGTTGCTATTCGATAATTTAACAGGAGAAATAAAACCTAACTTAGTGAGGAAAACTTCCATTTCCAAAAGGGTTTCATCGAATTTTACCTCATTAAAAAAGCCGTGAGGTTGATTTTTATAGATGTGCATTTCAAAAGGAACACCAGCTTCTTTCATTCGTTTCTCGAACTTAAGCACTGAAGGAACTTTTATTGCGGTATCTTTTTCACCAAAAAAACCAATCGTTGGTGGCGTATTTTTCGTAATATTATGTAATGGTGAAAACTGTTTCCAATAGCTTTTAACTCTGTCATGTCCATAGCCACCAGGTCCATTGTCAAATACAGGGTTAAATAGCACTAACGCATCGGGTCTATAACTTATGGAAGAATCATCATTAGGATCTTCAATGGTGGTTGCGGTTCCTGTAGATGTTGCTACATGTCCGCCAGCGGAGCCACCGCCTGCAGCGATCATATTCGGGTTTATACCAAGTTCTTTAGCATGAGAACGAACCCAACGCATTGCTGACTTACCATCCATAACACTCATTTTCGGCTCTGTACCATGTTGTTTCAATACACGATATTGAGCACTAATGGCTACCATGCCTTTATTGGCTAAATGTTGACTTTGACGATAAAAGTGACTTGGATGACCTTGATTCCAACCACCACCATGAAAAAACACAATAGCAGGGCGGTTGTCACTCGCTTTATGACCTTTAGGATTGAAAACATGTAAAGACAGTGAGATACCATCAATATTTTTGTATTCAATAAGTTTATTTGGTGTTGCATCAACAACAGGCTTATTTTCAGCTTTTGTTTGAGGCTTAGTTATTGATGCATTTGACTGCACCGCTTGACCGCTTGAGCAAGCAATAAAATTAAAAGCTAGAATAAAGAGTGTTATTAATTTTAAACAATGTTTCATAGTAATTTTAGCTCTTTCACTTTCTTATTTTAGTTAGTTAAATATTTGAGGTAGGCAGTATCGGTTTTAATGTCCTACCTTGTTTATCCATTGGGTATTGCGCATGCTGTTTTTTCAATTTAGCAATCATTAAATTCATCATGCGAGATAACTCTTTTGGTTGTGATGATGCGAGATTATTTGATTCTGTAGGATCGTTTTTTAAGTTATAAAGCTGATACTGCTTTACAGGTTTTTTTCTATGATGGGTTTTTATTTTAGGTAAATAATTATAAACAACTTTCCAGTCGTCTAAACGGTAGCTGGTAAAATACGAATGCCTATGCTCATGGGGGAAATGCATTAAAAAACTATTTGTACGCTGTAAATTTATTTGCCCTGTAAACTGCTCAGCTAAGTCAACGCCATCAATAATTTGTTCCGCTGGATTTTTTACTGAGGCTGCGGAAAGAATCGTCGGGTAAATATCTAATACCGTAGCGATTTGGGTGTTTATTTCATTTTGGACAATCGGTAGTCGTTGTTGCATTGCGCTGGTTGCATTAGTTTTAGCCCAAGCGACGATAAGGGGAGCTCGCATACCGCCTTCCCAACTGGTGCCTTTTTTACCTTTAAGTGGCGCTGAGCTAGCTATGTCATCATTTTTCCCTAATGGGGCATCGGAGCCGTTATCACCTAAAAACAGTATTAAGGTATTTTCAGCAATACCTAATTGTTCAAGTTTTAAGGTGATATCTCCTAATGACTTATCCATACCCTCCATCAAGGTGGCATAGGCTTGAGCTTGCTTGGATTTCCCTCTATTTTGATAACGTTTGGCAAATCTTGAGTCGCTATCAAATGGAGCATGAACGGCATAGTGTGACATATAGAGTAAAAATGGCTTTTGTTCTGATGTCGCTTGAGCTATTTGTTTATTAGCTTCAAGCGTAAGGGCTTCTGTTAAAAAAACACCTTTATCATAGTAATCTTCTAAATGAGGAATATTGTGCGTTAATGGTTTGTTTTCTTCTTTATACTTTGGGTGATTTCCATAGTGATTATCACTATAATAACTTTTTGGTCGCCCCCATGCTGCACCAGCTATATTAACATCAAAGCCAATGTTTTTTGGCTCAGCACCCTCACTGTTTAGTGGTCCAAAATGGCCTTTACCAATATGAATTGTTTTGTAGCCTGCGTTTTTTAATAGCTGAGGGAAGGTAGTATCAGTGCTATTTAAACCCTGCCAATTCCATTGTTTAGGGCCAAATTCCCCCCGATTGTTTTCATCAGGTTTGATCCAAGTGGTGGTGTGATGGCGTGTAGCATTTTGCCCTGTTAATAAAGAGGCTCTTGTTGGTGAACAAACACTCTGAGCATAAAATTGACTAAATCTAACCCCTTTAGCTGCAAGCTGTTCCATATTTGGTGTGTGATACCAGTTATTTAAAGGTTGTGGCGTAGGCTGACCATTTTTATCGGTTATAAATGAAACAGAGGTATCCATTAAACCCATATCATCAACTAAAAAGACGATAATATTAGGCTGTATCTCCTTTGAATTAGCGTTTTGAGCTAGACATAAAGTTATGTCGATTATTGATAGAAAAATTAACAGTAAAACCTTATTCATTGTTACTTCTCTTATTGTTTTTGCTTTTTGTGGGAACGTTGTCATTCTGCTTTGTAGTTAACATACGCTATTTAGGTGTGCATATGCAAGCATTAATCTAATTAATGAGTGGTTTGTTTTGGTAACGTTGTCCTTTGTTGTTAAATAGTTGTCAATGTTCGAAACCTCGAGCATTTTAAGATATTAACCCTTAAGAAAAGATTATTAAGTTAACAATTTATTAAAAGGAACATTAAGAAGTCAGCTGGATTTAAAGCTTGTCGATTCTCGTTTGACTAGCCTTGGAATGTGTTTATAATTTTTGTTTAGATTTAATTCTACTTGCTTGGTTGATAGCTCAAGCCCTATGTTGGCTGCTTGCATTGCCATTTCTTCAATAGGGTAATTGAGTGTGCTCAATTTTGGTCTTGAATACCTAGACAGTAAAACATCATCAAAACCGAGCACTGAAATATCATATGGCACTTTAAAACCATTATCCTCTAAGGTAGAAATTGCCCCTATTGCCATGGCATCGTTATAAACAAACAACGCAGAAAAACTCTTACCATAGGCAAGTAGTTTTTGAGTTGCCATCTCGCCTCCCTGAAGGTTAGGATCGCCATATTCAATAAGGTTTGGTTCAATATCAACGCCTGCGGACTGTAGCTCATTTTGAAAGCCTTGCAATCTAAGTAGTGGATCGTCAATTTGATATTTACTTGATATACAGGCAAAGCTTTTATGATTTAAGGCTAAAAGGTGACGAGCTGCAATTTTACCTCCCTCGGTATTATCTAACCAAACACAGCGATGTGCTATCTCTTCAATATAGCGATCTATAAGCACTAAGCCTGATACTTTATTAGCTAGATCAATCAATACTTGATCAGATAATTTCTTACTATGCACGACCATCACATCACATCGTCTTTCAATCAATAAATTAATGGCTTGCATTTCAGATTCGGCAGTGACTAATCCGGTACTTAATAGTAATTGCATGTTTTTTTTTCGAGCCACTTGTTCAACGCCATTAGCCAAAGAAGCAAAAAATGGGTCAACTAGATCAGGAATAACAACACCTAAGGTGGTACTTTTTTGAGTGACTAACGCACGGGCATTTGCATTTGGTGTGTAGTTTAACTCTTTCATCACCTTTAATACTTTTTCTATCGTCTTTTTACTGACTTTTGGACCATTATTTAATACTCGTGATACTGATGCCACTGACACGCCAGAGAGTCGAGCTACGTCTTTTATTGTTGCCATTTATTATCGCCGAGGGTAATTGTTTACATTGCTGTATTATGTTTGTGTTTGCTTGAATATACACTAAAGATGAGTTGGTCATCAAGAGGCAATCTATTTTAAATTAGTTCTTGCACAAAGTAGGGTAAACGATTACCCTTTGGGTATGTTTTAAATAATGATTACTTTTAAATATTATGACTAACGAATTTGACCCAACTGAACATCCACATCGACGATATAATCCACTCATTGATGAATGGGTGCTAGTTTCCCCACATCGAGCCAAGCGACCTTGGCAGGGACAAGTAGAAAAACTTGATGAACAAGAAAAATCCTCATATGACAAAGATTGTTTTTTATGTGCGGGAAATACTCGCATCAATGGTGAAGTCAACGAAGACTATAAAAAAACCTTTGTCTTTACTAATGATTTTGCAGCGATCAAGCAAGACACACCTGTGGTGACAACTGATGATCCACTTTTTAAAATGGCGACAGAACAGGGTGAAAGTCGTGTTATTTGTTTTTCACCTGATCATAGTAAATCCTTGCCTCAGTTATCTGTGAAGGAAATTTCACTTATCGTCGATACATGGCAAAGCCAGTGTAAAGAATTAGGGGGAACTTACTCCTGGGTGCAGGTATTTGAAAATAAGGGCAGTGTCATGGGATGCTCTAATCCACATCCTCATGGGCAGATATGGGCGCAAAAACAATTACCAACTTTAGTTGTTAAAAAACAAAATGCGCAGCAGGTCTACTTTGAGAAATATGGCAGTAATTTATTACAGGATTATGTTGTTAGAGAAGTCAAAAATAAAGATCGTATTGTGGTGGTGAATGATGACTGGCTAGTGGTTGTGCCTTATTGGGCTGCTTGGCCATTTGAAACGTTACTGCTACCACGTTTTTCTGTGTCACGTATTACGGAACTTAACAGCACACAAAAGTTATCACTTGCGGATATTCTTAAGCAATTAACCATCAAATATGACAACTTATTTAATTGCTCTTTTCCGTACTCAATGGGCTGGCATGGCGCACCTTTTGATGGGCAACAACATGATGAATGGACTTTACACGCTAGCTTCTTTCCGCCATTACTTCGTTCTGCCACGGTTCGTAAATTTATGGTGGGTTATGAAATGATGGCTGAAGCACAACGCGATCTTACCGCAGAACAAGCAGCTGAACGATTACGAAATTTGCCTGATATTCATTATAAGGAGCAAAGCTAATGACTCAAATAAATTTAGCACAACAAAACGTTGAGCAAAAAGAGCTTGTCCAACAATTATTTGAACAACAATTTAAACGCTCAGCAGAATTGATTGCTCATGCACCTGGTCGAGTAAATTTAATTGGTGACCACACTGATTACAATGACGGTTTTGTACTTCCCGCTGCCATTAATTATGGCACAACTATAGCTGCATCAGCTCGTAAAGATAAAGTCATTAAGGTTTATGCCCATGATTGCGAACAACAAACTAGTGAGTTTACTCTGAATGAGATTTCGTTTGATCAGGATATGATGTGGAGCAACTATGTAAAAGGAACATTACAAGCTTTAATGAAAACACACCCTGAAATTAATGGCGCAAATCTAGTGGTTACTGGTGATGTGCCTCAAGGGGCTGGTTTAAGTTCCTCTGCAAGTTTTGAAATTGCCATTTTAAAAACGTTTGCACAGCTTTATCATTTAGAACTAGATGGCATCAGTGCAGCCCTTATAGGTCAACAAGCAGAGAATAACTTTGTTGGTTGTAATTGTGGCATCATGGATCAACTTATCTCGGCAATGGGACAACAAGATCATGCTATGTTGCTAGATTGTAGAAGTTTATCCTTTGAGGATGCCCCCATTCCTGATAACTTTACCCTCTTTATTGTTAATTCAAATGTAAAACGCGGCTTGGTTGATAGCGCGTATAATTTAAGAAGAGAGCAATGTGAGCAGGTTGCCAAGTTCTTTGGTGTTTCTGCTTTACGAGATGTGACTTTAGAACAGTTAAGCTCAGCTAAAGAACAAATTGACCCAGTATTTTTTAAACGTGCTCGGCACGTGATTAGTGAAAATGCTAGAGCGATAATTACTTTAAAAGCTCTAAAGAATAATGATATAGAAAAGATTAGTATAGCAATGAAAGAGTCTCATATTTCTTTGCGTGATGACTTTGAAGTGACCACCAAGGAAATGGATGGCTTGGTTGAAATGATAGATAGTGTGTTAGGTGTTGAAGGTGGGGTTCGTATGACTGGTGGCGGTTTTGGCGGTTGTATTGTTGCCTTAGTGCCAACAAGTATGGTCGAACAAGTAAAGGACGTTGTTAACAGCAGATACGAGAAAGAATTTGGTTTATCACCAAGTATTTACCTATGCATTGCAACACAAGGTGCATTTAGATAATTCTTTGAAATGTATAACAAGCTTAAATATAAAAATTATAACTTAAAGTAAAAGGTGGAAAATTATGGATTTTGCAAACAAATTGGGGACGATAGACACGACAATTTTTATTGTCTACGTTATAGGCTTATTGTGCCTTGCTTTATGGATTTCTCGCAGTGAGAAAAAAGAAGGGGTAAATACCGAAGACTATTTCTTAGCAAGTAAATCGTTACCTTGGTGGGCTATCGGTGCTTCTTTAATTGCAGCGAATATTTCTGCTGAACAAATTATCGGCATGTCAGGCTCGGGTTATGCCATTGGTTTAGCTATAGCTTCTTACGAATGGATGGCAGCCATTACCTTGGTGATAGTCGGTAAATACATGTTGCCAATTTTCTTGAAAAATGAAATTTTCACCATGCCGCAATATCTTGAACAACGTTTTGATAACAAAGTAAAAACCACCATGTCAATCTTTTGGTTAGCGGTATACACCTTTGTTAACTTAACGGCGGTATTATGGTTAGGTGGCTTGGCTATTGAAAGCGTTGCAGGTGTCGATTGGATGTTCGGCATGATATTTTTAGCGGTGTTCTCAGTTGCTTATTCTTTATATGGCGGTTTAAAAGCGGTTGCATTTACCGACATATTACAAGTAGTGTTATTAGTGTTTGGTGGCTTGTTACTCAGCTATTTAGCCTTAGATGCTGTTGCTGATGGTCAAGGGGTATTAGCCGGTTTTGGTATTCTGACCGAGACTATGCCTGATCATTTTGACATGATTTTAAGTCCTGACAATAGTAATTACATGAGCCTTCCTGGTATTTCGGTATTACTTGGTGGTATGTGGGTAATGAATTTTAGTTATTGGGGCTTTAACCAATATATTATTCAACGCGCATTGGCTGCTAAAGATCTTAAAGAAGCACAAAAAGGTATCGCTTTTGCCGCTTACCTTAAATTATTAATGCCACTTATTGTTGTGCTACCAGGCATTGCTGCGGTTATTCTTTATCCAACACTTTCTAAGCCTGATGAAGCTTATCCTGCAATGATGGCAATGTTACCTGTTGGAATAAAAGGGCTAGTTTTTGCCGCATTAGTTGCTGCCATCGTCTCTTCGTTAGCATCTATGACAAACAGTATATCAACCATATTTACCATGGATATTTATTCTCACTTTAAGCCCAACAAAAGCCAACGTCATTATGTAGGTGTTGGTCGTATTGCTGCATTAGTTTCTTTGTGTATTGCTTTAATCGTTGCTCAACCCTTATTAGGCGAGTTTGACCAAGCATTTCAATATATCCAAGAATTTACCGGTTTCTTCACGCCAGGCATAGTGGTTATATTTATGTTAGGTATGTTCTGGAAACGGGCTACATCAATGGGTGCGTTATCGGCTGCATTGGGCTCAGCAGTCTTTTCATTAGTCCTTAAGTTTGCTTGGCCAGAGTTGCCATTTATGGACCGCGTTGGTTTAGTGTTCTTGTTGTGTTTAGCTGTTTGTTATTTTGTGTCGATCATGGGCAAACCAAATACTACGGATAGCAGTGTGAGTTTAGATGATGTGAGCTTTGCCACAACTAAATCATTTAATGTCGCGTCAGTGGGTGTAATACTTATCCTTACCGCTTTATACGCCACTTGGTGGTAAAAAGAACAATAATTTAAACAAGGTCAATTACTATCCATTTGATTAGTAATTGACCTTTTCTATTTTTAGGACAAAAAATGAAAGTATTAGTTACAGGGGGCGCTGGATATATAGGCTCTCATACAGTTTTATCGCTATTAGAAAATAATTATGATGTTATCGTTTATGATAATTTAGTTAACTCAAGTGTTGAATCTCTTGATCGAGTTGAAAAGCTAGCTGGAAAATCTGTCGAGTTTGTTGAAGGTGATATCTGTGATAAAGCTGCATTAAGCCATGTATTTAAAAAATTTAAAATTGATGCTGTTATTCATTTCGCTGCACTCAAAGCGGTTGGTGAGTCGGCACAAATTCCATTAAGTTATTATCAGAACAATGTTCATGGCTCTGTTTGCTTGTTAGAAGTGATGCAGGAAAATGATGTACATAACTTCATCTTTAGTTCCTCAGCCACAGTTTATGGAGAAGAAAATGAAGTGCCTTATGTTGAAACGATGAAGTTAGGCACACCTTCTAGCCCTTATGGCGCAAGTAAAGTGATGGTCGAGCGTATACTCGCTGATATGACTGTTTCGAATGGACGTTTTAGAGGTGTTTCTTTACGCTATTTCAATCCTATCGGTGCCCATGAAAGTGGTGGTATAGGCGAAGATCCAACAGGTATTCCCAATAATCTTCTGCCTTATGTGGCGCAAGTTGCTGTGGGTAAACGTGATAAACTCAGTATCTTCGGTGATGATTATCCTACTAAAGATGGTAGCTGTGAACGTGATTATTTACACGTGATGGATTTAGCCCAAGGACATGTTGCAGCATTAAATTGGTTGAATTGTAACGATGAATTTCGCGGAGTTGAAGCCTTTAATTTAGGTACAGGCAATGGGATTTCAGTATTTTCTATTGTAAAAGCATTTGAAAAAGCCACTAATAAAATCATCCCATTTGAAGTCTCGCCAAGAAGAGCAGGGGACCTTCCCGCTTTTTGGGCTAATGCTAATAAGGCAAATAAAGAACTTAATTGGCAAGCTAGTCGAAGCTTAGAGCAAATGATGGAGGATACTTGGCGTTGGCAATCAAATAATCCAGATGGATATTTAACTTAATGGCTAATTTGATAACAGATTTGGAAACTGTATTACTGACCAATGATAATGGCATGTCAGTTGAAATTATTAATTTTGGCGGCAGAATTAAGTCAATTAAGTTTCCTGTTAATTCCAAACCTACGGAAATGATTTTAGGTTATTCATCTGCACAAGCATATTTAAATGATGAGTTTTATTTAGGAGCTACTTGTGGCAGGGTGTGTAATCGTATTGCAGGTGGAAAATTTGAACTTTCTGGTCGTCAATTTCATTTACCCTTAAATGATGGGATGAATTGTTTACACGGTGGTGATAACAATTTCTCTTTACGTTATTGGCAAATTGATAAACAAAAGCTTACTCATTGTTCGGTTACTTTATTACTGGTATCGGATGATGGAGACCAAGGCTTTCCTGGCACGCTAAACGTGTCTGTAACCTATGAGTTAAGTGAAGATAATAAACTGAGTATTCAATATTCGGCCAATACTGATTTAGCTACACCCGTTAATTTAACCAACCATGCTTATTTTAATTTGGGTGAAAAAGACAGTCAATCTTTGTATTTACAAATCAAGTCATCAGCCTATCTTGAGAGTAATTCAGAAAATTTGCCTACGGGGAAAATCCTTGGGGTAGCGGAAACAGATTATAATTTTAGAGAACCAGCTTCTGTTGGGATTCGTCAACAAAATACTGAAGATAAATCTATTAAAACAAAAAATGGTTACGATCACTGTTTTGTTTTAGATAATTCTCCCATTGAAGAGCCCAAAGCAATTCTTACATCAGTAAAAAATCAAGTTAGTTTGTCAGTTTATACCGACCAGCCAGCCATACAGCTTTATACGGGTTATTATTTAACGGGCCAATTTAAATCATATCAAGGACTATGTTTAGAAGCGCAAAACTATACAGATGCGGATAATAATAAGCATTTTCCTAGTAATGTTTTGATGCCAAATCAACAATATCAACGAAGAATTACCTTTGGGTTCGCGTCCATTAATTAGTTGTTCTGTAATTAGTTGTTCTGTAATTGGTGTAATACAATTTGTTGTATTTCACCTATAATCAAAATGTATAATTTGAACAAATTACAGGCACAAAATCATCAGGCATTTGTTAAAGTAAAGATTTGTAAATTAATTAGCAATTTAGGTGGATTGAGTTAGTGTATCCCCGATATGTAAGTCTGATTAGATATTATTGTTTTGCATCAATAAATTTCGATTATCTAATTGTCATGGAAATCAGTTAAAAATGCGGTTTATGAAAATTACTATTATATTTTTTATCTTATTATTAACCAGTTGTGCACAACATACAGAAACTAATATAGCTATTGATAATATTGAGTTTTCAACATCGTTCGTCGCACAAGGCAACAATAAACTGGATAGACGTTGGTGGAATAATTTTGGCAGTGATGAATTAACTCAACTAGTTTCTCAAGCGCTCAACGATAATTTATCATTAAAAGCCAAAGATCTAAGATTAAAAAGTAGTGCTATTAACGCTAAAATTGCTGGAGCGGATCTTTATCCGACGCTTAATTTAAATGCTAATACTTCGTCGGATTTTGACAATTTTGGCGACATTAAAAGCGCTTCAATTGGAATTAGTTCTAGTTGGGAGTTAGATTTATGGGGCGGTATTGAAGCAAACGAAAATAAAGCTTATTGGAATCATCAAGAACAGTTAGCGTTATACCGTGGACGAGCTAATCTAGTTGCCGGTAGTATTACCAATGCTTGGTTAAGTTTAAATTCCGAGCAAGAAAAAAAACTTGTTCTAGCCGATCAATTCCAACGTACGCAAGATGCTTTAAAGGTGATTTCTCGACGTTTCTCCATGGGCAAAAATTCAGTAACAGATATCTGGCAGCAACAAAAATTATTAAAGACTATTGAAGTACAACAGTCCAAAAATGATGCTGACTTATACATCTTTCATCAAACATTAGCCTTGTGGTTGGGGTTACCCAGCCATGCGCTATTAATAAAAGATCTAGATGGACTGCCTTTATTACCAGCACTACCTGAGATTGGTGTTCCTGCACAAGTGTTAAAGTATCGTCCTGACATTGAACAAGCGTTCGCTAAGATTAAGGCGGCAAATGAGCAATTGGCGATGGCGATAGCAAATCAATATCCTCGAATCACCTTGCGGGCAAATTATTCCACAGCAAAAAATTCAATGAGTGATTTATTTGATGACTGGTCAGGTAATTTACTTGCATCACTTGCACTGCCGCTGTTTGATAGTGGCGAAAGAAAATCAGTTACCAAACAACGTGAATTTCAGTTAGAAGCCTTGGTCATTGATTATCAACAAGTTTGGTTAGCAGCCATTGCTAGTGTTAACCAAGTACTTGTTAATGAAACACAGTTATTGAAGATCACCAAGAATTTAGCAGAACAACTAGATTTAGCAGAGCGGACAGAAAAATTGACCACGATAAAATATCTAAACGGTAAAACGAATTATTTAAATTTGCTTAAAGCCCAAGAAAGTATTTTGTCATTAGAAAGACAACTGATTGATGCCAATAAAAAAGCTGTTATTAATCGGGTCTTGTTATATCGCGAATTAAGCCATGGTGATTTTTCTATGAGCGAACAGGCAGTTACTAAAAAAAATGATAACAAAGGAAAATCGTCTTAATGCGTCGTATCTTACTTTCAAATAAAATTTTGCCGTTGATTATTGTTATTTTAGGGGGGCTACTCGGCTATTATATTTTACATTCAGCTGAACAAAAACCTCAGGGTTATAAAAACAACAAAATCAAGCGTCATCGTATTGTACTAACAAGTAAATTAGAAAGGGGCTCAGTGGTGCCTGTTTGGAATGCCTCGGGGTTTGTTATCCCGGCCGAATCGGTGAAAATTAATGCGCGGGTATCTGGAAATATTGCTGCAATTAATGCGTTAGCTACACCAGGCGGCATGATAAAAAAAGGTCAGTGGTTAGCAAAACTTGAAACCATAGATTTTGATTTAGCATTAAGATCACAACAAGCTCAACTTGAACAAGCCAATGCAAATCTTTCCCTTGAGCAAGCAGATCAAACATTAGCTAAAGAAGAGCTAGCACTGCTAAACAACAATGCTGACTTTACCATTGATGAATCCTTGGTATTACGCGAGCCACAACTCACGGTTGCTAAATCGAAAGTGTCTGTTGCGATGAATAATGTAGAAAAAGCAAAATTAAACTTAGCGCGCACCCAAGTTTTGATGCCTTTTACCGGTAAAATTATGAGAAAAGACATCGGCGTAGGCAGTAAAGTGTCCACCAACACCACGTTGTTTTCTGTTGTGAATACTGAGGTTTATTGGATTGAGGTTAAAATCCCCCATAAATTTTTGGCGATATTCGATAAGCAACAATTAGCGAAAATATCACAACCCCGTCTATGGGGAGAAGGTAATTTTCGATCCGCGAGATTTGTTTCAATATTACCGGAATTAGATGATAAAGACCGGCAAGTCAAAGTACTGTTAGCGATTGATGCACCTCAAGATGAAGTGGCTAATCAACCGCAAGTTTTTATTAATGATTTTCTTAATGTGCAATTACAAGGTAAAGCCATTGAAAATGCCTGGACCATCAAGCACACCTGGTTACAAGCCGACAATACTATTTGGGTAGTTGATAAAAATAGTACCCTGCAAAAAAGAGCGGTTGAGGTGTTATTTAAAGGTCGAGATGTTATTTATGTCCGGACAAAAATTCAACCAGGTGATAGAGCACTAGCCGAAAAACCGGGTATTGCCAGTGTTGGCTTGCCGGTTAAATCACGAAAAGATATGGCCAGTAAAATGGAGCAACAAAAGCAGCGCAATAAATTCGATAATGCAGAACCAGTACCCTTAGAAAGACGGAAAAAAGACAAAATATTTGGCAAAGGAAAAAGGCAAAAAAATGCAGGATAAGCAAATTAATCCTATCAACTGGATGATTAAACACAAAGTTGCCCCGCACTTATTAATGCTTGCCTTAATAATTGGCGGCTTAGTGATGTCTTTTATTATTCGCAAAGAATACATGCCGGAAACTTCCCGAGATACTATTTCTGTCAAGGTGTATTATCCTGGCGCCGCACCGAGTGAATTAGAAGTGGCGATTGCAGGGCCCGTTGAAGCAGCACTGTATGGTGTTGATGGCATCAGTAAAATGGATACCTTTATTGCTACTGGCTATCTTAGAGTTAAAGCGGAATTAGAAGCGGGGGCTAATCCTCAGAAAATTTATCAAGATGCCCAACAAGCGGTCAATAGAATATCGTCTTTTCCTTCGGGAATGGAACGGCCTTTTGTTAAATTAGACACCAGAATTTCCGATGTGATGGGGCTTATTGTTCATGCCGATCTCGATCGTTTTGCTTTGAAACGGCTTACTGAGCAAGTGCGTGACCGTATGTTGCAATCAGCTTATATTTCAGAAGTTAAACTCAGAGGCATACCTCAAGAAGAGATCCATGTTGAAGTGGCGCAAACAGATTTGCAAGCCTATAACCTGACCCTTAACAAAATTGCAACCCTGCTTAAAAAGAATGTTGTAGAGAAATCAGCAGGTAAAATTAAAGCCGCTAATGGCGATATTCTTGTTTCGATAGATCAACGAGCGTTTTGGGCTGCAGACTTGGCCAATGTACCGCTTATTTCAGATAAATCCGGTGATCAGTTAACGTTAGGCGAAATTGCCAAAGTCACCGAGGGTTTTGCTGACGAACGCAATCTGGTGACTTTTAATGGCCAACTGTCGGCAGAGTTAAATATCTACCGCATGGGTGAGCAAACACCTTCTCAAATTGCTGATGCCATCGAAGATATGTGGCCGGAATTACTGGCCATGTTACCCCCCGGTGCGGGTATCTCGATTGTTGATGATGACGCAAAAAATTATCAAAAACGACTGAGTTTATTGCTGAGTAATGCCTTCATGGGGTTGCTATTGGTTTTGATCATCATGAGTTTATTCTTACAGTTTAAACTCGCCTTTTGGGTGGTCGCTGGTATTCCAAGTGCCTTTTTAGGCGCGATACTTTTTCTCCCTTCCTTTGATGTATCCATCAATATGGTTTCGATGTTTGGTTTTATTATCGCGTTAGGTATTGTTGTTGATGATGCCATTATTGCCGGTGAGAATATTTTCTCTCATATCCAAGAGGGCATGTCATATCAAGAAGCGGCAATAAAAGGGGCAAATGAAGTGGCTAAGCCGCTGACTTACGCTATTTTAACCAATATTGTCGCTTTTTTACCTTTGTTATTATTACCCGGCAGTATGAAATTATTATTTGGCGCCATACCCATTGTGGTGGTGCTGTGTTTTGCGGTTTCATGGGTAGAAGCCTTGTTTATTTTACCGTCTCATTTAGCCAATATTGACAATAAAAACCCCAGTAAAATAGAGCATTGGTTTAATAAAGCTCAGCAGAAATGTCATGGTGGTTTAACTCATTTTATCGAGAAGATATATTTTCCTTTTCTTGATAAATGTTTGAAGCGGCCAAGTTTAGTGCTGTCTGTGGCCTGTTTTATTTTTTGTATCGTTATGGCATATGCCTTTAGCGGTAAAATGGGTTTTAGTTTATACCCGAAAATGGATGGCCGGTGGGTAAAAGCGAGTTATGAAATATCTGATTCGTCCACTGAGCAGCAAGCGATTTCGTTGCGGGGTATGTTAGAAGCTAACGCCAAATCAATGAGCATTGCCTATGGTCTTGAAAAGAGTATTGTTAGTGTTCGCAGTATAATTCGAGACAACAGCGTTGAAGTCGCTTTGTTATTGGTTGAAAGCGAAGAGCGAGAGTATACTACTTCTCAAGTGAAAGAGTTTTGGCGAGAGCATGCTCGATCAATGCCTAATCTAAATAAGTTAAGATTTAGTGGTGCTAGACGTGGCTCAAGTGCGGTTGCTACCGCTTCTTTAACCATTGAACTTCGTCACAGTGATAGCCATGTGCTTTCACTGGCGACTAAGGATGCCATGGAATTTCTAGATTCCAATGAAAATGTCTTGGCAACGGTTAATACCATGGAAGAGGGCAAACCCCAATGGAAACTTACCCTTAATGAAAATGGTCGAGCGCTTGGACTAGATGCCAGCGAATTAGCCACTCAGATGCGATCCTCACTATACGGCGTGCGCGCACAAAGACAACACCGGTTACGTAATCAGGTGACAACCTTAGTTAGATTACCTTTGCATGAGCGTGGTGATGTCAATAAAATTGAATCACTGCAAATACGAACCAAAGCCGGAGGTTATGCGCCTTTAGGCAGTGTTGCCACTATCAACAAGGTCTTATCTCCGGCCTGGATTATAAGACGAAAAGGCCAACGAGTGGAAAGAGTGGGGGCTGAAATATTGCCAGAAGAGAATATCCCCGCCGTTGCTCAAATGGTGAAAACATATCTAGTGCCTGAGCTTGAAGGGCGATATCCAGGGATAAAAGTAGTGTTTGGTGGTAATCAAGAAGAAATAGCACAAAGCGTTTCCAGATTACAATTGGGCACTGGCTTTGCGTTAGCGGGCATTTATATCTTATTAGCGATAGCCTTTAGAAGCTACTTTCAACCGATAGTGATTATGGCCATTATTCCCTTTGGTGCTGTTGGCGCAATTTTAGGTCATTTAGTGCTTGGTTTCGGCTTAAGTGTGGTTAGTTTAATGGGCATGCTGGCCTTAGCTGGGGTGGTGGTTAACGACAGTTTGATTCTGGTGGAATATGCCAACAAAAAATTTGAAAAAGGATTCTCAGCGCTGGATTCGATAAAAGAAGCCTGTAGAAGAAGATTCCGTCCAATAATATTGACCACCTTGACCACTTTTTTCGGTTTGGCACCAATGGTCTTTGAAACCTCAATGCAAGCACAATTTGTTGTGCCTATGGCGGTATCTTTAGGTTTTGGTATTTTATTCACTACCTTAGTTTGTTTATTAGTTTTGCCATCTTTGTATTTAGTTATTAATAAAAAAACCAAAGAAGTTAAAGCAGAAGTGCCCGTTTCCATGTTAAGTAAAGAATTGTAAATAGACTGTCGTTAGTTGTTCAATGATTTATATTGATGGTGTGATTTTTTATCCAACTGTATTATATAAAGGTGAAATATGTCAGAAAATTCGATGTCATCAACAATTATAAGTAAAGCAAATATTGCGGTTAATCGTTTTGGTTATGGTGCCAGTGACAATGAGCTGGCACAAGCCGAAAAGGATCCAAAAAATTGGATAAAAGCTAAATTACACCCAGTTGCTTTTACGGGGGACTTTCCTCATTCCAATAATGTCTTAATTGAGCATGCAAAATATCAAAAAGAAAAAAAACGTCAAAAAAAGCAGAAAAGCATGAATAGTCAGACTGGCAATATGCAAGCTAGTAGTATGCAAGCCAGCGATATGCAATTGAAGAATAAAATGACTATAAACTTCTCTCGCCTTGCCTTACGTAACATGTCTGCAGACACCCTAAAGCAAGCAATAACCTCTTCAAATAGTGTTAGTTGGCGACTGCTAGATTTTTTCTCTAATCATTTCAGTGTCAGTGCGAATGGCCAGTTAATGGTAGGACTTGCCGCAACACTGGAAAGAGAAGCTATTGCGCCACACTTGCTTGGTAATTTTGAAGACATGTTATTGGCGGTTGAGCAGCATCCCGCCATGCTTATTTATCTTAATAATGAAAAATCGTTCGGCCCTAATTCAAGAATGGCCAAAAAACTTAAAAAAGGCCTTAACGAAAACCTTGCCCGAGAAATAATGGAACTACATACCCTCGGTGTTGATGGTGGTTATAGCCAAGAGGATGTGATTGAATTAGCGAAGGGTATTACTGGGTGGAGTGTGAAACGCCCAGGCAAAGAGTACGGCGAAGGTTTTGTCTTTCGTGCTTATGGCCATGAACCAGGCAACCGAAAATTTCTCGGTAAAAAATATAATCAAAAAGGCATAGTACAAGGCAAACAAATGTTACATGATTTAGCGATGAACCCTGCTACAGCAAAGCATGTCTGTTATAAGCTTGCTCATCATTTTGTCTGCCAAAAGCCACCTGTATCTCTGTTAAAAAAAATGGAAACTACTTGGCTTAAAACTCAGGGTAATATTAAAGCCGTAATGCTTTGTTTATTTGATGCCGATGAAGCTTGGCTTAATTCCGCGCAAAAATACAAAACACCAAGGGAGTTTGTTATTTCAACGCTACGAGCGTTATCGCTGAAAAAATTTAAAGATAAGGCTTTACTTTCTACATTGATAAATTTGGGGCAACAACCTTTTAATGCTGGCTCTCCTGCGGGTTATAGTGACGATGAACAAGACTGGTTAGGCGCAAGTGCTCTGATGGCCCGTATTGATTGGACAACCATGATCTCGAGCTACAACAAAAGAGTAAATGCAGAAAAAGTGATGAGCAGATCTATTGGTAACAGTATCAGTCAGCTAACTTATAACTCGGTAATGCGAGCAGAAAGTCGTCAACAGGCATTAACGTTATTACTAATGAGCCCTGAGTTTCAACGGAGATAATGATGAAAAATACTAAAACAATCAATAACTCGAACGATTTACCTACGTCGTCTTTATCTCGACGGAAATTTATCACTTTAACTGGTGCAAGTTTAGCCGTTTTATCTTTCCCTATGAGCTCAGCGTTTGCGCTTAGTTCAAATAAGCAAGTGAGTAGCCCTAAAATTGTTTGGCTACTGCTAAGAGGTGCTTTGGACTCTTTACACACGATAGTGCCGACTTTCGACCAACAATATAAAACCCTGAGACCAAAATTATCAAGCAGCTTTAAGTCGCCGTTGTTACCCTTAGAAAATGGCTTCGCGTTACATCCGTCATTAAAAAATTTGCATCAGTGGTATCAGGATAACTCATTACTGCCCGTTGTTGCTGTTTCATCAGGTTACCCAAAGCGTTCGCACTTTGATGGTCAGGATTATTTAGAAAGTGGCAAAAGTGAAATTGATCATGATTCAGGCTGGTTAGCTCGAGCGATTGAGGTCAAAAATAAACGAGCTCTGGCTGTTTCTCGTTCTACACCCATTAGTTTACGTAGCAGCAGTCAGGTAAATACTTGGTATCCTTCAAACCTTAAAGATGCTGATGACGATATTTATGCTGCCTTAGACAAGTTATATCAAAATGATGAGTCTTTAAGAGCAAGTCTGGAAAGTGGGCTTGAAGTGCGTGGTTTGGTGGGGGATAAAAAAGATAAAAAGAAAAAACGGCAGGGCAAGTTTATAGATTTAGCAAAATCCTGTGCCAAGTTAATGGTGGGTGAGCAAGGTGTTGATTGTGCGATGTTAGAGCTAGGTGGCTGGGATACCCATAATAATCAAGGTACCCGACTGAACAGCAAATTATCAGAATTGGATCAGGGTTTGGCTGAGTTAAAGGCAGGCTTAGGAAAGGAATGGCAAAATACTGTGGTCATTATCGGCACTGAGTTTGGTCGAACAGCAAAAGAAAATGGCACAGGTGGTACAGACCACGGTACTGGCAGCGCTTTATTTATTGCCGGTGGCGCGGTAAATGGTGGTATGATTCAAGGCGACTGGCCGGGGTTAAAAGACGAACAATTATTTCAACAGCGGGACTTAATGCCAACAACCAATAGTTTTGGCTGGATTGGTAACGTATTATCACAACATTGGCAATTCACTGAACAAGAGTTATTGCAAGTTTTCCCTCACGTGAAACCGTATAATCAAGTTTTATTACGAAGTTAGCCAATATGGCACGTAAATCATTAATTTAGTTTTTTAAGGTAAGTATTAATTTTGAAGTTTTTCCATTTAGGTTGTATCGCTTTTAGTTGTTTTCTTGCTGCGTTACCTGTGCAAGCAGTTGAATCAGCAATACATGAGTTTCAAAAAGATAAACCGATAACCAATCAGCAGTGTGTTTCTTGCCATCAGCAGTCTCAACATCAATGGCAGCAGTCTGATCATGCCAAAGCGATGGCCATTGCCAATAAAACATCAGTATTAGCTAATTTTGATAATAAGCAGGTTGAGCATTATGGCCAAAAAGCCTATTTTTTTATCAAAGATAATGAATATCAAGTAACCATTTCTTATGATGATAAAACGGATACTTATCCGATCAAATATACTTTTGGTCATTTTCCACTGCAACAATATTTAGTTGAAACCGAACAAGGTAAATTGCAAGTTCTTCCCTTCGCTTGGGATAGTAGAAGCATAGAGGAAGGTGGTCAACGTTGGTATCACAATTATAGCCATGAAGAAATTCGTCCAGAAGACAGGTTACATTGGCGTCAGCCATTACAAAACTGGAACGGTATGTGTGCTGATTGTCATTCTGATGGTTTAGAAAGAAATTATGATACTGAAACCAATAGTTTTGCCAGTCAATGGGATAACATCAATGTTGGTTGCTTGTCGTGTCATGGTGATATGTCTGAACATGAAAAGTCTTCCACAAAGCGTAATGTTAGTGCTGATGTAACTTCCGCACAACATCCTACAGGGCAATGGTTAAGAAGCTTGGATGACAAAACGGCACATTGGCAAGGAGAAAAACGCAATAATACCTTTATGGATGGTTGCTTTGCCTGCCATTCATTACGCGCACCATTAGCAGACGGCATAAAAGCCAATAAACCTTTCTTAGATCAATTTACTCCACAATTGCCATCTGCTCCCAATTATCATGCGGATGGACAAATTAAAGAAGAAGTTTATGTTTATGGCTCTTTTTTACAAAGTAAAATGTTTGCTGCTGGTGTTAACTGCTTAGATTGTCATGACAAACACACCATGAAGTTAAAAATTGAAGGCAATGGTTTGTGTTTGCAATGTCATGGCGCTGAAGTATATAACGTAAAAACTCATCATCAGCATGAAGAAGCTTCTGCGGGTGCTCAATGTGTCAATTGTCATATGCCAACCAATCGATATATGGGAGTCGATGATAGAAGGGATCACAGTTTTAAAATTCCTCGTCCAGATATATCTCAAATGATTGATAGCCCAAACGCCTGTACAAATTGCCATGATAAAAAAAGTAATCAATGGGCAAGTGAGAATTTAAAAAAATGGCATGGTAAGCCCAAAACAATAACAAGCAGTAAACATTCTCTAATTGCTCTTAATAGTGGTCAAGCGATTAACCTTGAGGATCATCTTAGTCTTATTGCAGACGAAAACCTTGATGTAATTAGTCGGGCATCGGCAATACAGCAATTAGCTTACACAACACAAACTATTACTAGCGAAATATTAACGCCTTATTTAACCCATAAAGAGCCGCTGATCCGCCTTAGTGCGACTACTGCTGCAACATTGTTATCACCAGCAGATAAAATTAGTATATTAATGCCGTTGTTGAATGATAAATATAAAGCCATCCGAGTTGCCGCAGCTCTGAGCCTAGTTGATGCTAAAGTTTCAGGCAAAGATCAAACGACGTTTATTAGTGCTTTTAAAGAGTTACAGCTATCAAATGAGATAAGTAGCTGGCGTGGTGAAGGACGTATGAATCAAGGCATTAATGCACTACAAAGCGGTGATGTATTTGCAGCAGAAAAAGCATTTAAATCAACTATTGTAATTGAACCTTATTTTGAAACTGGTTATATCAACTTAGCGGACTTATATCGCTCGCTACAAAAACCAGCACAAGTGAGATCAGTGCTGATTAAAGGGATGAAAAACTTACCTAAATCAGGGGCAATAAAGTATTCTTATGGTTTGCATCTGGTCCGTCAAAAAACAATTGATAAAGCAGTCAGTTTTTTCGAGAATTCCATGTCGTTATCACCCACGAATTCTCAATATGCCTATACCTATGTTTTAGCAATGGATGGTGCAGGGAAGAGCGCAGAAGCATTAAATAAACTTAAATTCCTGATAATTAACTATCCCGATAAAGATCAATTGCGAGAGCTTGGCTTGTATTTATCACAAAAGTTAAATAGTAAAGCCGACTATGATTGGTTTATCGCTTTATAATTTATTCTATGGCGCAATTTGTCGAAATAGAGCTATTGGTTATATTAACGCAGAATTATGAATTAATTTTGTGTGCTTATTCTCTTGGAGAGATTAATTTCAGCGTTATAACGAAGTTAATATAAGTTCAAAAATATTGTCACATTCAACTTTAAATTCTTATAACTTAAATGAATGCTACCCAAGTAAAAACTTGTTAGTTAATATTAAATTAACTCAATTCAATTTATTCTCAACTTAGAACTATATTACCGAGCTTATAACAAGCAAAATTGTTAGGCTAGGCAAAGGTTAAGTTCTCCCAATTTCAAAAATAACAAGGGTTACAATGTACACAGATAAAATAAAATATATATTAGTGATTGCATTTTCTGCTTTTAGCTTTGTTGGTGCTATTGAGGTTAATGCTAAAACTAGCATGATAAAGCAGCAGTCTGCCATTTATTCAGCTTACCAAATAGCTCAACCTTATTGGGCTGAACATGGCATGGTCTCTAGCCAAGAAGCTATGGCAACCGATGTGGGAGTTGCTATTTTAAAGGCAGGAGGTAATGCAGTTGATGCTGCTGTAGCTGTTGGTTTTTCATTAGCGGTTACCTACCCTCGCGCGGGTAATATTGGTGGTGGTGGTTTTATGATGGTTTATATTGCGAAAGAGAGAAAAACTATTGCAATAGATTATCGAGAAATGGCACCTGCAGCAGCGCACAAAGATATATTTTTAGATGAAAATGGTGATGTAGATAACCGAAAAGCACGTTTTCATGGTTTATCATCGGGTGTGCCGGGCACAGTTATGGGTTTAGAGTTGGCGCTAAAAGAATACGGTACCATGACACTTGCACAAGTAATGCAGCCGGCAATAGAGCAAGCAGAGCAGGGCATTGTTGTTACCCGAGATTTATCTCATTCATTGTCGGCAATGAAAAATCGCTTGAGCCGTTGGCAAAGTACTAAGGATATTTTCTACACAAATAAAGGTCAGCCGTTAGAAATAGGTCAATACTTATATCAACCTGAGTTAGCTAACAGCTTAAAAATGATTGCCCAAAAAGGTAGTAAAGGATTTTATCAAGGGGCTACAGCAAGTAAAATTGCAGCAGCAGTGCAAGAAGCCGGCGGAGTAATGACCGTTGCTGATTTAGCAAATTATGAAGCTAAAATTAGAGAACCTATCATAGGCACTTATCGTGGTTATGAAGTCATCTCTATGCCACCGCCATCATCGGGTGGAACACACCTAGTACAGATTTTAAATACCTTAGAAAACTATCCTATTGACCAATGGGGACATAATAGCGCTGATACTATTCATGTTATGGCAGAGGCAATGAAGCGTGCTTATGCTGATCGAAGTGAATATTTAGGTGATGATGATTATGTTTCTGTTCCACTTAAAGCATTAACCAATAAAGCTTATGCGCACAACATTGCTCAACAAATTGATATTAAGCGAGCAACGCCAAGCGGGTTAATCAAGCCTGGTAAACTTGCTCCTTATGAAAGCCCACAAACAACCCATTTTTCTGTCGTTGATAAGTGGGGCAATGCTGTTGCAAACACCTATACGTTGAACTTTAGTTATGGCTCTGGGCTTGTTGCTAGTGGCACCGGTATTTTAATGAATAATGAAATGGATGATTTTTCTTCGAAACCTGGCGTTCCTAATGGTTATGGTTTATTAGGTGGCAGCGCCAATGCTATTGAGCCCAATAAAAGACCGTTAAGCGCGATGACACCTACCATAGTGTTAAAAAATGGTGAATTATTTCTCGTTACAGGGACACCGGGTGGCTCACGTATTATCACGACCACACTGCAAATTGTGATGAATGTTATTGACCATCAAATGAATATTGCAGAGGCAACCAATGCAACACGAATTCATCATCAATGGTATCCAGATGAAATACGTGTGGAACGAGGATTAAGCGTAGATACGGTTAAATTGTTAGAAGCTAAGGGGCATAGAGTTCACTTAAAATCATCCATGGGCAGCACGCAAAGTATTATGAAAACTAATAAGGGATTGTTTGGCGCTACTGATCCCCGCAGCCGAGCAGGTAAGGTATCAGGTTATTAAGGCGCGTTCTTTATAAACACTACAAGCGTAGTCTATATTTTTAATAGGCTGCTTTAGGTGAAACTGAATTTAACTTGTTTATAATATGCTGAAAATATGGGATATTAATGCCAATTAAATCAAAATTATAAAACGTATATTACAAGTAAAAATAAGGACTTAATCTGTGAACTTAGATAAATCGACAAAACGTATAGCAAAGCGAATCAAAAAAGGATTTCAGGGTTACCCTCAAATTTCAATCGCTTATTTTGGTGAATCGGTTGATTGCGCAACCGAAGTTATTATTGGCTTTATTTTAGAAGAGGGTGCTGACGTTCAAGAACAAAAATTTACTAGTGAAACTGATGCTAGAAAAGATGAAACTATTCAAACCACTTTATTGAAAGTCATTGAACGCGCAGACGCAAAAACAGTCGTTGAAATTGCTGGCGTTGCAATTATTAAATGATGCGTCTTGATGTGTTTTTTCTCGCACTATTGTCTTTAATAACATTCAATGCAGCTGCTATTGAACCGAAAGTTATCGATATCAGTAATATTATTTCCAAGGAAGAATTTTCATCCTATAAGAATGTAGCAGAATTCATCGACCATTCACCAAAAGTGACTATTCTCGTTCAACCAAAACAAGATGATATAGATGAGTACGGTGAAGGCGTGGTTAAATCGCTGACCGGCTCTGATTGCGATAGAGATGGAAAAATGGATGATAACCCTACATGTAATGCTGTTTATTATAAGCTTTGGCTTAAATATAAGCGTTAACAATAAGGTAAATATGGATATTAGAGCTATAGAATGGGAAGACGTTCTTCCTATACGACATAAGGTTTTATGGCCGAACGAGCCTGCGTTGTTTTGTAAAGTTGGTGGTGATGAAGTAGCAAAGCATTATGGGGTTTACCTCGATAAAATGTTAGTGAGCGTTGCTTCAGTTTATATTGAAGGTAATACGGCAAGGCTTAGAAAGTTTGCCACCTTAGTTCAATTTCAAGGTAATGGTCTTGGAACAAAGTTAATTTCCTATATTATCAATCTACTTAAAAACATCAACATAGCGTGCTTTTGGTGCGATGCCCGAAAAACGGCTATTGGCTTTTATCGAAAATTTAATATGATTCAACAAGGTGGCGAATTCAATAAATCGGGTGTTTTGTATGTAAAAATGACATTAGAACTATAGCGGCTTAAAATTTAGTGGCTTAAAATTTGGTAAGAAAATCGTAATACCATTTCATGTAAATAAGCCCCGCAATAGATTTTGTTGCAGGGCCTTTAAAGTAATACAACTATCTTTTAAATACTTGTTTGCCTTCAAAAAATGTCATGTCAATTTTGATATCAGCTATCTCATACGTTGGCGTATCAATTAAGCTTTTACTTAACACCACAATATCAGCCTTTTTACCTACCTCAATAGTACCTATTTCATTTTCAAGAAAGTTGGCATAAGCGCCATTAATTGTTGCCGCTTTTATTAAGTTTTCTAGCTTGGCACTTTCAGAGTTATTACGTTACATAGCACCGAACATATTGGCTAATACATCGGGATCTGATGTGGCATAATCACTTGAAATCGTAATATTTAGACCTGCGTCAATCAAACTTTTAACCGGGTGATATATTGATGTTGAACCTTGCTCAAAGATATCAGTTACCCCACGTCAACACTTGGCGGCTAAAAATTCTCAGTTCATATTAGTTAATGAACTATTGTTGGATTATTGTTGGGTTATTCGTAATTAGATCTTCGTATCTATGTCATATAAAGAAAGTTATTATTTTAAATTGTACTTACTAAGTAACTTTTGGTATAGCCCTGACTTTTTGAACTTAGCTAGTGCGGCATTGAACGCTACTACTTCATTCTCATACTTAAACGCAATACTGTAAGGGCTTTTGGGAAATAGATAATGAACGTTGATATCCGAGAAATCTTCAAGATGCTTTGATAAATAACTTAAATGCTGAAATATGTTTTTTTCTATTATGACAACATCTACCTTTCCTGCATATAAAACTCTAACTTGTACGCTCTGATCTTGCGCTTCAGTGTAATTAGGAGAGTGCATAACTGCTTCTGCGTACTCTTTGCCTAACACTTTGCTCGATTGGTCGAATGCATAGATGGAGTAATTAGCTAAATCAGCAGCAGTATTCAATTTGATGTTTCGTTTTTTTTGCGTGATAGCGACATTTTCATAGGTAACATATACATCACTTAGAAAATACGGTGAGACAACCAAGTCACTGTTCATTGTCATTATTGCATCGGCAATATTGTTTTGAAAAATTTTTGAGTTTCTTCCATATGGTGCAAATAAAAAATTTACATCTTTACCAAGAGAAGTGAGTATGGTTTTAATTAGTTCAATTTCAAAGCCTTTATCACCATTTTTCATCACATAAGGAGGTTTGTTTTTTCCCACTACTACATCATATTCTTCACCGAAAGCAGGTGATAAGAATAGATAATATATTACAAAGCAAACGTGTTTTAATTTCATCTAAATAGTGACTTTACCTTGCTCTAATTGACATTAAGTGAGTTATTGTTTTCTCAGCTGAAACGTCAAAGAGTAGAGTGTATTGATAAATTAACTATGGTATATACATAGACAATAAACAAGGCTAATAAAATTAGCAAACATTGATGAGTGGTGTGACTGTAAATTTAATGTCCGCAATCACATATCCAAGTAACCATAAGTTTGGCTAGTCTTGCTGCTTTAAACGTTTTTTAAGTCGCCTTGTTAAAAACCAAACTGCGGCAAGTACTATCGGCATTAATATGGCTGTTACTCTGTCGATGTATAACCTAAAGCCAAAACTGTTGATGGCGCTTAATAGGTACTGACACAAAGATAATACGTAATAACTGATCACTACAACAGACAAACCTTCTACTGTTTCTTGCAAACTAAATTGCATCTGTGCACGTCGGTTCATTGATTTTAGCAAAGCTTGGTTTTGTGCTTCAATGACCATATTTATGCGAGTTCGAAGAAAATCACTGGCTCTATCAACTCTTTGAGAAAGATCGTCAAGACGGCGTTTTGCCGCTTGCACTGTTCGGTGAGACGGCGTTAATCGTCGCTCAATAAACGTTGCCATAGTTTGTATTTTATCTATTTCTTTTTCTTCAAGTTCTTTTAAACGACTTTGTACCATTTCATAATAGGCACAACTGGCATCTAAGCGATAACGTGAAAAAGCAATGAGCTCAGCTATTTCAGCAGCCATTTTAGACAACTTATCTAACAGTAACTTTTCATCTTCTGTTTGTTTACTTTCTTCTAACTCTCTTATTAAACGTGCTAGTTCAATTTCTAGTTCGCTGACTCTGGCACTGATTTTTTGCGCTAAAGGAAAAGCGAGCAAAGACATGTTTCTATAAGTTTCTAGCTCTAACAAAGCTCTTAATACACGACCACTTTGACATTCATTTAGCATGTTGTTGAAGATAAGAATACGATTGAAATTATCTTTGTGTAATCTAAAAGCACTCCAAATAATAGCGTCATTGTAACGTAATTCAGAGCCAATTAAGCGCTCACCTTCAAAGTAAGTACGCAGGTATTCACGATTTAGACTGTTCTCATTTGCGGTTAACATGTCAATATGTACGGCAGCAATCATCTCTCCTGAAATATCATTAAGCCAATGATTAGGCAGCATATTTATAGCCAGTTTATCAAAGGGAGTCGCTAATTGTTTCGGCATGATAAAAGTATAACTACTAAATTCAGTATGCCGCTCCCAACGTAATTCAAATACGCCAAAGTTTTGATAAAAACATAAACCATTTTTCTTTGGTGGCGCTATATTAAATTGAAAGCAAAGCGTGTTTAAGTGTAGTAACTCTTCTTGATGGCTTACCTTATTTTGATGAAGAAATGCTACATGGGAAATGCTTAATGGGGTTGTTGATATAAAAAATGGACGAGCATGCAGCGTGCTATAGCTTTCTGCAAACTGTGGGTGCTGCTTAAGTAAACTGTAGCTTTGAGCATCACCTGATTCTAGCTTGCTAATATCACTTAAACCGCTTTCATCTATTACTTCGTCCAAATCATTATTAGTTGAATTTTTCATTATTCCACACTCACATCTTTTTTTTGTAGCTCAATTTAACCGTATATTTTGGCAAGGTTAAATACAAAACTATTAAAGTAAAGTTTAGTTATGGTCAAACTAATTGATTGACGATTGTTAATGTTTTTGTATACGGCTGATTTTCTGATGACGCTAGAGTGGGTTCTAAGGCATTAGGAAAAGTTAAAACGTTTCCTTAATACCATTTTTATATGAAATAAATGAAGGCAGCTTAATAAAATTGATGATCTGTGTTTTTAAAGTTATTGGCCCAGCGACGATAAGTAAAGCTAAAACCGGGGAACATGGCGATTACTTTACCACTATTACTTTTATACCAACTATTACACCCGCCATTTTGCCAAACAGTTCGATTCATTTCTTTATGGATATTTTTAGTATATTTTTCTTCTGCATCGGCTTTTACTTCAATAACTTTTTTGCTTTGTTTTTCAACCTGTTTTATGGCTTTCATAATATAAGACATTTGAGATTCAATTAAGAACAGCGCTGAAGTATGCCCAATGCCGGTATTAGGACCAGTGACAATAAATAGGTTTGGAAAGCCCGGAGCGCTAGTGCCTAAATAAGCCCGAGGGAAATCTTGCCAAGCTTGAGCTAGAGTTTGCCCATTTTTACCCATTACAGGATAAGAAATCACCCCGTCAGTTGCATCATAACCAGTAGAATAAACAATGAGATCTAACTCGTGTTCAATGCCATCCTGGGTAACGATGCCTTTTTCAGTTATTTCTTTAATACCATTGTCCTTACCTATTAAGTCAACGTTGTCTTGGCAATAGGCAGGGTAGAGCGTGTCAGATAAAATGACTCTTTTACAGCCAAAGTCGAAATCAGGGGTTACCAACTTTTGTAATTTTGGATCCGAAATTTGCTTTTTAATGTGTTTTATCGATGCACTTCTTCCCACTAAATTTAATAAGTTTTGTGAGTATTTAAAACCTAGGATTCGATATTCTAAAATGCAATAAATAGTACTTCTTAGTAAGTTATAAGCCCATTTTTTTCTTAAAATGGCTCGCTGCCAATCTTTAAACATGTAATCATTTCTAGGCATAACCCAATGAGGTGTTCTTTGTAAAACCGTTAAATGTTTAACGTCTTTAGCGATGGCTGGGATTATTTGTGCTGCGCTGGCACCATTGCCAATAACGGCCACTCGCTTGCCTTTATGCTCAAAGCTATTATCCCAGTTATTACTGTGAAATGACTTACCTTTAAAATTATCACGACCTTTAAAGCCAGGAATAGTAGGCGTACTCAAGGGTCCTGAAGCATTGATTACAAACTGTGCTTGATAAGACTCTCGTCCTTCTATATCAATTTGCCAGTGTTGTGATGATTCACGCCACTGAATTTTAGTTACCGTGCTGTTAACGGCTGTTTTTTCACGTAGTTTATGCTTTTCTATAATAAAATTTGTGTATGCATTAAGCTCATTTTGCTCGGCATACATTTGCGTCCAATCGTAAGGCTCTGAACTGATGGCATAAAGGGGGGAGGGCACATCAACGGCAGCGCCAGGGTAAACATTTTGACTCCAAGTGCCGCCCATAAAATCACGACGTTCTAGAATTAAAAAGTCAGTTATGCCTTCTTTGACTAAGTTAATAGCAGCAAGTTGACCACCAAAACCACTACCAATAATGATCACTTTATAACTGAGTTTCATATTTACCTCTGCTGATTCATTATTAAACTGACGACAAGTAATGTCAGAATTAATTTATCATCTGATGTTACTTGTAGTCAAATGCTTTTTAAGGTTAATATGTAAATGAACTAGCGACGGTGATGAATGTTATAAAATGACAGAAGTAGACAATAATAAGGTGATTCCAGCAGAATCAAATAAAACCATAACTGCAAATAAAAAGGCGATGGGCAGAAATTATGGTGGGCAGAACTTACAACAGCGCAAACAGCAACGTTATCAGCAGTTTCTTCAAGCGGGCCTAAATGTTTTTGGCACCAGTGGCTATCGTAGTGCGACAGTGCGTAGTCTTTGTAAAGAAGCAAAACTTACCGATAGATACTTTTATGAGTCCTTTGGTAGCATTGAAAATTTACTGACTTGTGTATATGAACATTGCATGAAAAATTTAAAACGTACGGTTTTAACTCAAATTATTTCAGTTTATAGAAGTCATGGAGCACAAGCGGCTATTCATGCCGGAGTGGATACGTATTTCACTCTGCTAGAAGACGCCAAAATTGCTCAGGTTTGCTTGGTTGAATTAGAAGGTATAACCCCAGAAATGACGGTTCTTTATCATAGTTATATGAATGATTTTGCACGAATGTTAGTTACTTTAGGCAATAAAGCATTTCCCCATTGGTCTTTAGGTATGGATAAAGAGCAACAACTTATTCTCGGTATTTCACTCGTTGGTGCTCTGCGCCAAACTGCGACCAATTGGTTGATAAATGATTATCATACCGAGCGTAAAACATTGGTGTTAGTCACTAATAGGCTCATAATGAGTTTATTAACCGTTAAACAATCTTAGGTATTTTGGATGATGATCTATATATTATATTTTTGCTTAGGCTTGATTAGCCTATTGCTATTTTTAGTGTTTTTAATGCCAGTACGTATGGGGAGAGCCTCTTATCAGTTAGCGATTAAAGCAGAAGCAGTTTTATATGGTTTTAAAAAGCAGCAGATAGATATTGGAGAAATGAAAATACACTTTTATCAAAATCAATTTTTGCAGCGTGAAACCATTGTTATGCTCCATGGTTTTAGTGCAGATAAAGATGTTTGGTTACGTTTCGCTCGTTTTTTTAGTAAAAAATACAATGTTATTATCCCCGATATGGCTGGACATGGTGAAACAGGATTTTCAAAAAATTGGAATTATGATGCTAAATCGCAACTCAATAGGTTAAGTCTGCTACTTGATAAATTGAACGTTGAAAAAGCACATGTGATTGGAAATTCCATGGGTGGTTTTTTTGCAGCGCAGTTTGCTAAAGATTATTCAAACAGAGTGATAAGTGCAGCATTAATCGACCCCGCGGGGTTAAGCTCATCTAACAAGAGTGATATGGATAAAATGCTGGTAAAAGGAAAAAACCCTTTTATTATTGGTAGTCGCGAAGAATTTGATTATTTTTATGCCATGACAATGGCACGACCTCCTTGGTTCCCCAGTTTCATTCATCAGTATATTTATGAAAAATATAAAAGCCAGCAAGCGCAATTATCTCAAATGTTTAAAGCGTTCTTTTATGATGAAAAACTAGATGAACATCTGCCTGAAATATCATCGCCAGTATTATTACTGTGGGGGGAAAAAGACAGGTTAATAGATGTCAGTGATGTCGATAGATGGCAAGCGGGCGTAAAAAACATTCAGACCAAAACGTGGCCAGATATAGGTCATATGCCGATGCTGGAAATTCCGAGAGAAAGTGCGCAGGTTTATAACTCTTTTTTGCAAAATTTAACGCATAATTAAGACTAACTTGCTAGACGTGTTAATAGCCACTTACGACTAAAAGGTAATGCCCAGTGGACAAAGCTAAGTAAATACATCGCAACACTAACTTGTCTGTGCACACGTTTACTGTGCGCCGCTTGCCACACCGCATTAGCAACAGTACTGGCATCGATATTAACGCCGGTTTTGTTAACACTGGCGGCTTGCTGAGTTGACTCATTTATCATGGGCGTTTTTACATAGGGCACCATGATATCGCTAACCCATACTCCTTGTGGCTCTAGTTCAATATTGAGTGCTTCAGTTAAGCCCCTTACTGCATGTTTACTAGCAGAGTAAACTGACAACTGTGGTGTGCCATATACGGCAGAAGCAGAGCTCATTGAAATAATATGGGCAAGTTCAGTTGTTGTAGCTACCTTAGTTGTGGTTTTACGTTTAAGAGCTGGTAAGGCGTAATGAATGCAGTTTAGAATGCCACCGACATTAATTTGCATGGTTAGGTGTTGGTCAGCTAAAGATATAGTTGAGTTGTCACCCATACGTAATATGCCAGCGCAATTAAATAACACATCAAGATTATTGCCACTAAAGTCATTGAACTTAACAAACGCAGCAGCGACTGAACTCTCATCAGTTACATCCATTGTAAGCAAGCAAGTGCGCGTTTTATCCATACTCTCTTGGACTTGCTCTAAACCAGAGGTATCTCGGTCAGCTAATCCTATTGTCCAACCTTTTTGATGGAATAATTCAGCAGTTGCTCGGCCAATACCAGAAGCAGCACCGGTTATAAAAATAGCGGGCATTATGATGTCTCTTTATTGTTGCTCAGTTGTGTTTTTTTTCTGTATTTATTAAGAAAAACACGATGAACTGGTTTTAGTAAGTTAGGACTTATTCGTGCTAACCACCAATATAGTTTTATATAGCGAGGGAAGATAATAATGGCTTTATTACTTGCGATACCTGTTACCGCTTTTTGTGCAGCCACATTAACATTCATCATACTAAAAGGCAGTACAGATAAAGTCTGCTCTCTATCTAGCCCTTTATATGTTCCATGTTTAAACAAGTCTGTTGCGATAAAACCAGGGCAAATCACATTGACTTTAACGCCATAGCCGCGTGCTTCATCCCGTAATGATTGTGAAAACCCCGTTACAGCATGCTTTGTAGCAACGTAGGCGCTAACCATGGGAGAACTAACTAAACCGTACATCGAGGCAACATTAACTATTTGTCCAAAACCTTGCTTTCGCATGTGCTTATAGGCGGCTTGAGATCCATAGACCATGCCGAGAAAGTTTATGTCGGTAATTTTGCGCCACGTGCTTGCATCAATGTCTTTGAATTCGCCACTTACCGCAATACCGGCATTATTAATAATAATATCGAGTTGACTGTATTGATTAACAACTTGCTCAATAACTTGTTCAAACTGCGCTACTTGAGTGACATCTAAGTTATAGGCTTTTGCTCTTCCTGCAGATTTTTCTATGTCATTTACAACCTGTTGGCAGTCTGCTTTATTTATATCGGTAACAATAACTGTGGCATTATTGGCTGCTAATGTGTGCGCTAAGGCACGACCTAGCCCTGAAGCTGCGCCAGAAATTAAAATAACTTTATCAGCAAAACATTTCATTTTTGAATGAGTAAACATAATGGACTCGGTATAATTATTTAGGGTAACCGGTAATAGCACGTATTGACTTGTAAAGCGGGCTCAAACGTTGATACATTTTTTGATAAACATCATGGTAAAGTTGATCATATATCGCCATATTTTCAGCGATAGGCTCAAATTTGTCACCATCATGAGTCATCTGCTTTAATGCTGTTTGATAACTGTCATACAAACCAATACCTACGGCCGCATTAATGGCTGCGCCTAAAGCCGAGGTTTCAAAGGTATGTGGACGCTCTGCGGTAAGGCCAAATATATCGGCGGTAATTTGCATGGCTTCATCACTTTGTGAGCCACCACCTGAAACTTTTAACTTGGTTATTTTAATACCGGACTTTTTCTCCGATAGCTCTTTACCTTCACGCAGTGCGTAAGCTAAACCTTCAATAATTGCGCGGTAAATATGAGCGCGGGTATGAACATCACCAAAACCTATCATCGCGCCTTTTGCTTCTGGCCCTGGTGTACGAATACCCGGATTCCAGTAAGGTTGTAGTACTAGTCCCATAGAGCCAGGAGGTACTTCTTTAAGGAGATCGTCAAAGAATACTTCTGCCGCTACACCGCGTTCATCGGCAAGTTGTTGTTCACGTAAGCCAAATTCACGTTTGAACCAACTTACCATCCAATAACCACGTTGCACTATCATTTCTGTGTTGAACATCTCAGGCATAGCCGCAGGATAGGCGGGTATATGCTTAATCGCTTCAACATATTTTTCATTGGTGGTGTTAAAGGTCGCTGTGGTGCCGTAACTTAAGCTACCCACTTCAGGACTAATGCAGCCTGAGCCGAGTACCTCACAGGCTTTATCTGCACCAGCAGAAATCAGGGATAAGCCTTGTGGGATACCAGTATCACTTGCTGCTTGCTCGGTGATTTTACCTAATTCTGAGCCACAGGGGATAAGTGTTGGTAACATTTCTGGCTTTATTGGCAGTGCTTGCCAGCGCCAATCAAGCGGTTTACACCAAGCAAGACGTTTAAAGTCAAAAGGCAAATAGCCAACTTGACTCGACACTGAATCGACATATTTTCCGGTTAGTTTAAAGCTATGAAAACCAGACAGTAATACATATTTATGGGTGTTTTTCCAGATATCAGGTTGCTGATGCTTTATCCAGTTTGCTTCAGCTTGTGAACGAAAATATTCGATGGAGCCACTTTCTCCGACAACCTTAAATAAGCCGCGCCAGTACCAACTCATTTTATCGAGTGTTTTTTGTTCTCGTTGATCTAACCAAACAAAAGCAGGGCGCAAAGGTCTACCTGCTTTATCTAAGTTAACCATAGTGGCGCGCTGAGTGGTCAGTGCAACCGCTTTTATTTTTGATTTAGGAAAATCAATTTTCTGCCAAAGTTCATGACAAGCTTTACATAACATTTGCCAGTAGTAATCGGGCTCTTGCTCTGCCCAACCAGGTGCTTTAGAAAAATAAGCATCGAGGTCTACTTTGCTTTTGGCAACGACTTGGCCATTAATATCAAAGATAATGGCACGAACGCTTTGCGTACCATTATCAATGGCAAGTAGGTAGTCGTCTGCTTTATTATGGGTATGGCTCATGGTTATTATCTTATTAATTCAATGGGTTTACTGTTTTGGCAGGCTATAGTGTTTTTGCCAAAGGGCTTGATAGCGAGACACTTCATCTTGCCACTTTTGTTCATTCCAGCCAAGTTCTTGTTGGCAAATAATGCCAAGTTGTGGCAATAACTGTTGAGCACCATTTTTTAGCAATAAACCTAAACGGGTACGGCGCAGCAGTAAATCATCTAAATGATTCACGGCTTCATGTTTTGCCGCCCAGCGACATTCAGCTAAACAAAATTGTGTTGATTCAATTAAGGATATTTCATTGCTGTTGGCATCAGAAAGTAAGTGTTTTGCATTAGAGCCGTAACGGCCAAGCATTCTTTGTTGCCATTCACTCGTTGTGTGCTTTAAATTTATATTACTTAAATCGCTAATGTCAGGTGTATCAAAAACTTTATCTGAGCTGGTTTGCTGGCTTAGTTTTATTTTATCTTCTAGCCCTTTACCTTTAAGCTCTCTATCTTGAAGACCTTTATCTTTTAACCACGGCATTGCTGCATTCAACGCATCGATAGCCGTTAACCTAAAGGTCGTTAATTTACCACCACTGGCAGTAATTAGTCCTTTATCTGCCCAAACAGCGTGATCGCGACGTTCTTTTGATGGTGCTTTTTTACTTGATGATTGTTGACTTTCATTAAATGAGTTATCAGAAGTAATTACCGGGCGAACACCTGCATAACTTGATAGAACATCTGCGGCTTTGATATTATTTTTCGGAAAATACATGGCGATAACATTAAGCAAGTAGTCGACTTCTTCTTGACTAATACTGGCTTCAATATCTAAGCTTTCATTATGATCAAGATCCGTTGTGCCCACTAATGTCACACCTTCCCATGCACAGATGAAGACAGGCCTTTTATCTTCAGGATGAAATAACGTTAAAGCTGCGTTTATCGGCAATTTTTGCTGAGAAAATAATAAATGGCTACCGCGTAGTGGTCTGATGCGCTTTTCATTAATCACTTCACTGCGAAGTCTATCAGCCCAAGCACCTGTGGCATTAATAACGACATGAGCTTTTATGGCTATTTGCTTATTATTCTCGCTGCTTGCTATTTCATCTTTGGATGTATCTTCAATAACAATGCCAGTCACCTGTTGGCTATCATCTTTAATGAGCTTAACCGCTTTAGCGTAGTTAAGAACTTGCCCACCATCAGCCATTGATTCTTGCAATACCCTTAATACTAAACGTGCATCGTCAACTACGGTGTCAGTGTAATAACAAGCGCCTTTTAATTTGTTTTCTTCAATACCGTTAAAGGTTTTAGTAATAACTTTTTTGTTGAAAAAACGGTTATCTTTGATACCGGCCAGCCAGTCGTAAATGCTGAGTAGGGTACTCATGACAAAGCGACCTGGAAATTGTCCTTTGCGAATTAAAAAGTAATAGCCCATGCGGTTAATTAAGCCGGGGGCTTCTCTTAGTAATCGTTCACGCTCTTGTACCGAGTGCTTGGTTAATTTGATGTCACCTTGGGCAATATAACGCAAACCACCGTGCACCATTTTTGATGAACGACTTGACGTGCCCCATGCAAAGTCACGCTGTTCTATAAGCAAGGTCTTTAGACCTTTTCTAGTTGCCTCTCGCAGTATACCTGCGCCAATAATACCGCCACCAACAACAACAACATCCCATTGATGTTCACTATCGTGTTCAAGTTGCGCTAAAATTGATTGTTTATCGGAAAAAGATACGGGGTCTTTTTTCATGTTATTGCTCTATATCTTTACATCTTGAGAAAAAGCTAAGCAGGTCGCTGCTTAGCTTAGAGTACCTAGTTTTAAAATACTTAACGCTAAAATCCAGGGATATTAAAGTACTAATTTCCCCGGATTCATGCGCTCTTCTGGGTCGAACACGTGGCATAATTCTTTAATAGCTTTGATACCTAATTCCCCTTTTTCAGCGGGTAAATATTTTGCATGATCTTTACCTACGCCGTGTTGATGGCTAATGGTACCGCCAAACCTAACAATTGCCTCGGCACCCGCGGCTTTTAACTTTTTCCAACGTTTCATCGTTTGGGCATAATCAGGTCCCATTCGGAATAGGAAGGTGGTGTAAACACTACATCCTTGACCATAAAAGTGCGACAGGTGGGTAAATATGTGAATGTTTTCTTTTTCGATAGCAAGGGCGTTAGCAATATCACTTTCCATGCCATCTACGGCTTTAGCTACTACTGACCAATCAAGACAGGTTTCCATCGTATCGACAATAATACCAACATCCCATAAGCCGTGGCGCAAATACGGGCTACGGAAACGGCTATGCTGCCAATGTTTGCCCAAAGGTGTGCCAATGTATGTTCCTTTATGCTGCTTAATATGTTTACGCACTATTTTCAATGCTGATTTGCATTGCTCTTTACTGCCTGTAACGCCAAAAGTAAACATGGTTTTACCATCTTTACAGCCCTTAAAACTGAGATATTTTTCCATTATGCTTACAGCGCGAGCATGGCCACCTAGTTTTAAATGTGAAGCTGTTTCAACGGCGTTACTTAAACGCATCATGGATAATTGTACGCCTGCTTGTACTATTTCTCGGGTTGCTTTCATACCTACTTCCCAACTTGGGAAAAAGGCAACGTGGAAGTTTTCTTCTTCGGCAATTTTAGTAACGCGCATTTTTACTTCCGTAATAATACCCATTCGGCCTTCGCTACCTAAAATCATTTCGCGAACATCTGGGCCGGCAGAAGTTGCAGGGAAAGTTGGAATGTCTAACGTGCCTTGCAATGTTTCCATGCGGCCACCAGCGAACATTTTTTCGATACGACCATAACGAAGAGATTGTTGACCACTAGAGCGGCTAGCAACCCAACCACCCACCGTAGACATTTCCCAAGATTGTGGAAAATGACCTAAAGTGTAGCCGTGTCCTTGTAATTGTTTTTCAACATCAGGCCCTAATGTACCAGCGCCAAAGGTGGCTATTTGACTTACTTCGTCAAAGGCTATTAATTTATCCATTTTTGTCAGGGCAACTGTGATTATTGGTTGCTGACTTTCTTCAGGTGTAATGTGACCACAGACAGAGGTACCACCGCCGTAAGGAATAACAATGAGGTTTTCTTTTGCGGCAAAAGCTAATAACTCTTGCACATCTTCACTACTGGTAGGAAAAGCAACACCATCAGGGTACACACCAAAATCACCACTGCGCATTGCCAGCCAATCAGGAATACTTTGACCACGACAATGGCGCAAGCGTACTTCTTTGTCGGTATCAATTAACCTATGTTGTGGTGCACGAGATTGTGGCACTTTAGCGACTGTTTCGTTTAAAGTTGCGTCTACTAAGGGGGTAGACTTACCAACAATACCTTCAATAAAATCCTGTGAAGATTTTGTTAACTCAAAATTAAAGTTATTTTTCTCATTTCCCCAACCATTCCAACGTTTCATACATTTCTCTTTAGCTGATAAATTTGCATCTTGATTTCACTGCTTACTATGCTAATGACTTTTTGTTTTTCTTTTTATGCTTTAATCGGCGATAAAATTGATTATTTCGGACATTCTAATCTGTAATGCCATTGATACATCCGAGCAATGTAAATGTTACTGGTAATAGTGTCGTAAAATTTCTATAAAAGCTTGTGCTGTTGTTGATAAAGGGTACCTGCGACGAGTTATAATACCCACTCTTCTGCTAATGACTGGTGCGGTTATCTCTCGAAATTCAACATTTAAAGATTGCATCTGTTGTTTATATAGAGAAGGAATTGCACTAACGCCTAATTTAGTTGCAACCATTTGAACCACAGTCGCTAGCTGGTTTGTTTCAAAAGTAACATTTAAAAATATGTTTTGTTCTGCAAGCATTTCATCCATCAATAATCGAATACTTGACGGTCGTTGTAAGGTAATGAATGGATAATTTACTAAGTGTTGCCACTCCATCTTGCTGACATTCATCAATTCATGATTTTTGGGAAATGCAGCAATAAACTTATCTGAAAAGAGCGTTTCAAATTTTAGATCTTTAGTAATGTCAGGATCAAAACTAATAGCAAATTCTACTTTACCTGTTTGTACCATTTCGACCGCACTCTCTGCGATAACATCATGAATTTTAACCTTGATGGCAGAATACTCTTTGTTAAAAGATAGTAGGTGTTGTGGTAAATGTGTACTGGCAAATGATGGCATAGCAGCGAATGATAAATTGCCTCGTTTTAAAGAAAACAACTCATGAAGTTCAAGAAAAGCATTATCAAAATCAGCTAATAAGCGTTTGGCTACAGGTAAAAAAACCTCACCTTCGGGTGTTAAAGAGAGAGTTCTGGTTGATCTTGCAAGCAGTTTTCCACCAACGGTTTCTTCTAAGTTTTTAATGGCAATACTTAAGGCTGGCTGTGATATATGAAGTAATTCACAAGCCTCTGCAAAGCTATTTGCCTCTACTACAGCTAAAAAGGCGCGAATTTGTTTAATGGTTATATTCATTTCTGAACACTCTATTCATAAAAAATAATTATCAATTATTAATATTAATCAATTTTACAAATGGTTTCAATTGTAAGATGCTGACACTTCAATAATTCAACGAAAGTAAATTGACATGGCAGGATTTAATAAAGTAGTGAGTAGCTATGAAGAAGCAATGGCGGGATTAACAGACAACATGACTGTTATCTCAGGTGGCTTTGGTTTGTGTGGTATTCCCGAAAATTTAATTAGCGAGATAAAACGCAAAGGAACGAAAGGTTTGACCCTTGTTTCAAATAACTGCGGTGTTGATGATTTTGGTTTAGGTGTGTTATTACCCGATCGCCAAATTAAGAAAATTGTCGCCTCTTATGTAGGTGAAAATGCTGAATTTGAACGACAAATGATGTCAGGAGAATTAGACGTTGAATTAACACCACAAGGTACGTTAGCTGAAAAAATGCGTGCCGGTGGTGCCGGAATACCTGCTTTTTATACCGCTACAGGTGTTGGTACGCCAGTTGCGATAGGCAAAGATGAACGCCAGTTCAATGGGCGTGATTACATTTTAGAAGAAGCCATTACCGGCGATTTTGCCATTGTTAAAGCATGGAAAGCTGACAAGTACGGCAACCTGGTTTTCAGAAGAACAGCTCGTAATTTTAATCCTATGGCAGCAACAGCAGGAAAAATCACCGTAGTTGAAGTTGAAGAAATTGTTGAACCGGGAGAACTTAATCCTGATGAAATTCATACGCCTGGTATTTATGTTAATCGCCTAATTCAAGGCACTTTTGAAAAGCGTATTGAACAACGTACCACTCGACCAACCAACAATAAATAATTATAGGTAAACTATTCAATATATTGTAACTGCAAAGGTTGCAAACAGTTTGGTCAAATTTTAGGAAAAAGCACGGAGTTGACGATATTCAATGAGTACTTTTGACAACAAAGTTGGGCAAAATGGCAATAAGCTGAGTAGTTACCACAAAGGAGAATAATAATGGCCTTATCAAGAGATCAAATTGCACAACGTGTTGCCCGTGAATTACAAGATGGTTTTTACGTTAATCTAGGTATAGGTATTCCCACCCTTGTCGCTAATTTTGTGCCTGGAGGTATAGAAGTAATGCTGCAATCTGAAAATGGCTTACTTGGTATGGGACAGTTTCCCACCGAAGCTGAGATAGATGCAGATTTAATAAATGCCGGAAAACAAACAGTAACTATGGCTATAGGTGCTTCAATATTCGATTCAGCTGAGTCTTTTGCCATGATCCGTGGTGGTCATGTTGATTTAACCGTTTTAGGTGCTTTTGAAGTGGATGTTAATGGCAACATTGCTTCGTATATGATCCCCGGTAAATTGATCAAAGGTATGGGCGGAGCAATGGACTTAGTTGCTGGCGCTGATAATATCATTGTCACGATGACCCATGCATCAAAACACGGTGATTCAAAACTGTTAAGTAACTGCTCTTTACCTTTAACCGGTAAAGGCTGCATTAAAAAAGTACTAACAGACTTAGCTTTTATTGAAATAAAAGAAGGTAAATTTCATTTATTAGAACGCGCCCCCGGAGTCAGTGTCGACGAGATTGTGAAACTGACTGAAGGTGAGTTAGTTGTGCCAACAAATGTTCCTGAAATGCAGTTTTAAATATATACCAAGCCATCTCAAGATACAGGGTTCAGCTCAATATCCTAATTTTTTCTTAGGCTATTGAGCGCTTTAAATATCAACTTACTATCATCAAGCAAGTTGATATTTATATAGCTAGTAATACTCTCGATGAATAGCTAATTAACAGGGAAATGCCATTGTTCTAAAACACCATCACTATTAGTTGCAATAATAGACTTGGCGCTTTTAGTGGTTGTACTTGCTTCGGTACTTGCTTCGTGTATGGCAACACTTAAGACCGATGCTCGACCATACTCCATAGATGACTGCCACTGTGCAAGCAGTGCACCATCAACAACTCGCCATAATTGTAATACTTGTCTAGGTGAGCCTGTTAAAAATAAGCTATTGTCATCAGAAAAAGCAGAGGCATTTATCTCCATAAATTTCAAATAAGTATCTAGCTCTGCAATTAGTTCACCTGTTTTTAAATTCCAAAATTTACGATCTTTAACGGCATCAATACTAAAGCCAACCAAACCATCTGCGCTAATATCAACATGATTAACGCGAGTAGCATGATCTAATTCAAAAATAGTTTCACCTGTTGCCGTATGCCATAACAGGGCCTTTTTATCACTTGAGCCAGTAAAGGCAATTTGACCATCTGCAGATAAACTTACCGCGTTAATATCTAAACGATGCTTTTGATAAGTTGTCACTTTGTTAGTATGGGTATCAATAATACTAGCTTTACCACTTCGAAAGCCTAGTAACAGCAACTGACCATTATTTGAAACCGAAAGGTCATTGATTATATTATCAGCGACCTGCCATTCACCGACTATCTGAAAATTATTGATGGCATATTTCTTTACTGATACTCGATTGGAAAGGTAGAAGAATTCATTGTTCATACTGATATAGGCTATTTCTATATGTTGTGCGTGAGTAGCTGACAAACATTTAGGTGTACTGGATGGCTGTTTGTTTTGCCAAAGACAAACACCGTCATTATTCACGATAACATTTAACTGGCCGTCATAAGATAAAGCCGCAGCCTCTATAATTGTTTTACTGTGTACACTCTTACTAACGGCTTTTGAGCTATATACTTCTTGTTGACTGCAGGCTGATGTTAATAAAGAAAACATTAGCAAAGTAAAAAATTTCATTATGTGATAACTCTTTCTATCGGTATTATTAAGGCACTATCTCATACCTTTGAGGAGTAGCGGAAGTTTTGTGATAAAAATGTTTTAATAGATTAGACTTATTTGTTGTTAAAAAGGAGAAGTGAATGCAAGAACCTGAAATAGCTCGTTGGACTTTGATTCGAGATATGTTTATTTTTCAAGTTAAGTTAGCTATGGATGCCATACGTGATTTGTTGTTAAGCCCAGTATCCATTATTTTTGGACTTATTGATATTTTTAAAGGCCATTCACTGTCTCAAAGTTATTTTCACAAATTAATGGACTTTGGTCATCGAACGGACTCGTGGTTAAACTTGTTTGGTGATCAAAAAAAAGCGACTAAAAGCTCAAGCACTCTGTTTGGTCAAAAAGCCAAAGTAAACGTTGATGTGAGTGTTGATCAATTATTTTCTCAAGTTGAGTCGTTATTAAAAGATCAGCACAATAAAGGGGGCTTAACTAAGTCGGCTAAATCAACAATTGATCGCTATCTTAATAAAATAGTAGAAAACAAAGATGCAACCAAGCCATCTTCTGATAAATAAGCCCTCATCGTTTTGTAGGTCGACACGAACGAGGCCTATAAGGACATAGGTCACTTAGGTTATGTCTGGAACATATAACCTGTAGTGAGACTCGACAAAGAAGCATCAACCTTCAGTTTACTCAGAGTTAACTACAGAAGCTTTCTATTTTTTAATACCACAACCCTTCAAAATAATTTGAGTTAAGGTTTGAGCCACTTGCTCAAAATCATGGTCAGTTAATTTATCTTTAGCCATTGCCGCAGTTACTTGTGGACAAAAGTCAGCATAATGTTGGGTGGCGCCCCAAATAGTAAAAAGTAAATAAAGTGGGTCAATAGCGTCCATTTTACCTTGTTCAATCCAGCCTTGAATGATCGCTTTAACTTCATCTATCCACGTTTTAAAATCTGTTTTTAGATACGCTTGCAACCTAGGCGCACCGTGAATGAATTCACTGGCAAATAGTCGAGAAGCCTCTGGATTAGTCTTTGAATACATCACTTTGGCATAAATGTAATCACCTAAAACTTTAGCGGGTTCTTCATCACAAACGATAATAGACGAATCCCATAAGGCTAGGATTTTTGACAAAATATCAGCGTAAATGGCCTCTTTGTTTTTATAGTAATAATGAACATTAGCGCGTGGGATACCGGCACGTTCGGCAATACTTTTAATTGATGCGCCTTTAAAGCCATGCTCTAAAAAATCTTGTTCGGCAGCCTTCAATATCAGTGATTGATTTTTTTTTCTAACACGCCCTGATGATGGCGGCTGCTTACTATGTTTCTCTATTGTCATTTTATACCAATCTCACTAGCTATGTGATCATTTCTACTTGCTCAAATCACCCACTACGGCTTTATTTATTTAATAATTAGAACAATTAGTTAATGAAATAAACACCTTGTATTTGTCAATTTTAATCTGCGTATAAAATAGATCACATAATTGATGAAACAGGTATTAACCAACTGACTTTGTTTTATTCGTTAAGTTTTTCAAACAAATATAAGCTATTTCAATAAAAAAGTTAATAACTAATTGATGGATATATTTTGGCAAAATAATGTTTATCTTGACACATGTGTCAACTTGTTTTTATTATATCGCATCGAAAGAAGTTAATATCAAGCTAATACTAAGTAAATACATACTTGTCCCCACTAGGAACATTATTATGCCAACACCTCATATCTCAGCTAATGCAGACGACTTTGCTGAAACAGTCATTATGCCGGGCGACCCTTTAAGAGCACAGTATATTGCTGAAAATTATTTAACTAATGTTAAGCAAGTTAATGCCGTAAGAAACATGTTTGGCTACACAGGCGAATACAAAGGCAAGCGTATATCTGTTATGGGCTCAGGCATGGGTATTCCTTCTATTTCTATTTATGCTACCGAGCTTTATCGTGATTATGGTGTTGAAAATATTATTCGAGTAGGCAGTTGCGGCTCTATTCGTGACGATATTCAGCTAGAAGATATTATTGTTGCTATGGGCGCAAGTACCGACTCTAACGTTAATCGTCAACGAGTTAATAATTTCGATTTTGCAGCTATTGCAGACTATGATTTATTAGACAGAGTTGTTAGTACGGCGAAAGGACTGGGAAAAACACCTAAAGTGGGTAATGTTTTCTCTGCCGATTTGTTTTATGTACCTGAATTTGAGGTTTTTAAAACATTAGAGAAATATGGAATATTAGCCGTTGAAATGGAAGCTGCAGGGCTTTATGGCGTGGCAGCCGAATTTGGAAAAAAAGCACTTTGTTTGCTCACAGTAAGTGATCATATAAAAACAGGGGAAAAAATGTCAGCTGAAGATCGCCAATTAAAATTTGGTGAAATGATCGAACTAACTTTAGAAAGTATTATTTAATTAGTTATGTAACCTGATCTTTGTTTAAGAGATAGTTACGCTATTGAAATTTATAATTTAAATAGATCTATTAACACTAGCTTGATAGTTTTTCTTAATTCAAGGCAAATTTACGCGTCAATAGCTGGCCTATTGCAAGTGAATTTAACGCAGAAGTAAGTAAAAATAGCTGCTAGAGAAATATTTATTAAGCAGAGTTCAGGTTATGTATATTTTAGTTAAGGTAATTAGTTTTAATGTCTGATAATAACATTCAGTTTTTGCTCAATAATGAACTGAGAACCATAGTAAATTGCGATCCCAATATGACTGTCCTTAATTATTTAAGGCAAGTTCTAAATCGAAAGGGCTCGAAAGAAGGTTGTGCGTCGGGTGACTGTGGTGCATGCACTGCTGTGCTTGCAGAGGTTTCATGCTCTACAAAAGCAACATCAGAAAAAGAACAACTTACTTACAAATCAATTAACACCTGTATAACTTTTTTGTCAGCCTTACATGGTAAACAATTGTTAACCGTAGAAGACTTGCAACAAGGGAAAAAACTGCATGCAGTACAACAAGCTATGGTGGACTGCCATGGCTCTCAATGCGGATTTTGCACGCCCGGTTTTGTTATGTCTCTTTTTTCTTTAAATAAAAATTTGCCAACGGCCAAAATTTATAATGCAGCAGCAAAAGATGAAACGCTTGAGTTAAGCCTTGAGCAAGATATTGAACATGGCTTAGCTGGAAACTTGTGCCGTTGTACTGGTTATCGCGCTATTACTGCTGCAGCAAAGGAAGCCTGTTTTACTGATGATGTAGATCAGTTCGAGTTACAAGCCGCATCGACAATTAGTCAGTTAAAAGCTATCACGGCAACAAATGATATGGTGGCATTACACAGTGAAGGGAAAAGTTTATACATTCCTGCAACGTTGGATGAATTAGCTAATTTGGTGGAGCTTTACCCCCAGGCTAAATTGCTCGCTGGTGGTACTGATCTAGCGCTAAGTGTTACCCAAGGTATGGCACAAATTCAAAGCTTAATTGCACTGGGTAATGTCAATGAATTGACTCAAATTAGCGAAACAGAGCATACCTTGTCTATCGGCGCTATGGTTAGCTACCAAGCTTGCCATCAACTGCTTACGCGTGAATATCCTGAGTTTGGCCAAATGTTATATCGCCTAGGCTCTACTCAAGTTAGAAACGCGGGCACTTTGGGGGGGAATGTCGGTAACGCCTCTCCAATTGGTGATACGCCTCCGGTATTAATCGCTTTAGGTGCAAAGTTAGTCTTAAGGAGAGGTCAACGTACTAGAATATTGTCAGTAGAAAACTTTTTTGTTGACTATAAAGTGACTCAGTTAGAAGAAGGGGAGTTTATACAAAGTATTGAAATTCCCAAATCTGACAAAAGAAAACAGCTTAAAGTTTTTAAAATATCAAAACGTTTAGACGATGATATCTCTACCGTTTTAGCCTGTTTCTATCTTAAATTGGTTGACCAAAAAATTGTCGAGGTGCAAATAGCTTTTGGTGGTATGGCGGGCATTCCCAAACGTGCCTTTCTTTGTGAAAAAGCATTATTAGGTAAAACCAATTGCCCTGAAACAATAGCTGCGGCTATGGCGTCATTAGCGCAAGATTTTACCCCGTTATCTGATGTTAGAGCCAGTAGTGAATACCGCATGCAAGTTGCCAAAAATTTGATAAAAAAATGTTTTTATGAAATTAGTCAAGCATCAACAAACGTTGAAACAAGAGTAGAAAGTTTCTCTGTGCAAAGAGCTTTTAATGCGTAAGCTTAGCAAATCAGCTGAACAAAAAAACACCAATAATAGCTTTTCGACCGTAGGGCGCTCAGTCAAGCATGAAAGCGCTGAAATGCATGTTACTGGTAAAGCTATTTATACTGACGATCAATTAGAAACAGCAGGGCAGCTTCATACAGCTGTCGGCATGGCAACTATTGCCAGTGGTCATATTAAATCAATGGATCTGTCCGCGGTTAAAACTTCACCGGGCGTAGTTGCGGTGATAACTTTAGACGACGTTATTGGGCATAGCGATATAGGTGCTGTTTTTCCGGGTGATCCTATATTAAGCAAAGATGTTATTGAGTTTTATGGGCAGGCTATTTTTGCTGTTGCCGCCACAAGCCATGAACTTGCCAAAAGGGCAGTTGCTTTAGCTAAAATTAATTACTTAGAAAGCACACCTGTGCTCACTATTGAACAAGCACTCGCTAAGCAAAGTTTTATTCGACCGCCCCATACCATGAAACGTGGTAACAGTAAGGCAGCGATTAAAAAAGCCAAACATCAACTTAATGGTAACTTAGCTATTGGTGGTCAAGAGCATTTCTATTTAGAAGGTCAGGTTGCCAGTGTTATTCCAACTGAAGATGGCGGTATGATGGTTTATTCATCTAGCCAACATCCTGCCGAGGTGCAAAAGCTAGTTGCTGAAGTCTTAGCCATTCCCTTTAATCGTGTTGTTGTTGACATGAAACGCATGGGCGGCGGCTTTGGCGGTAAAGAAACTCAGGCAGCAGGGTGGGCTTGTTTAGCCGCAATACTTGCAGATAAAACACAACAGCCGGTGAAAATACGATTAAACCGTTCTGACGATATGATGATGACAGGTAAGCGTCATCCATTTCAAAGCCACTATCAGGTCGGGTTTGATGATAGCGGTGTGATTGAAGGAATAGACTTACTACTCAATGGTAATTGTGGTTACTCACCTGATTTATCAGATGCTATTGTTGATCGCGCAATGTTCCATGCAGATAACTGTTATTACCTAGATAACGTCAGCATTACCGGTAATCGCTGTAAAACAAATACCGCTTCAAATACTGCTTTTCGTGGTTTTGGTGGCCCGCAGGGCATGATGATCATTGAATGTGTGATGGATGATATTGCTTTGTATTTAGGACTTGATTCGCTACAGGTACGTAAAGCAAACTTATACGGTATTGATGATCGAAATATTACGCCTTATCATCAAAAAGTTGAAGATAATAATTTGGCTAAAATGATCGCTAGATTAGAGGGGAATGCTCAATATAGTCAGCGACGTCAAGATATTGCCGTTTTTAATGCCAATAACCCATTCCTTAAAAAAGGCATTGCGCTTACCCCAGTTAAATTTGGTATTTCATTCACCGCGCAGCATTTAAACCAAGCGGGTGCACTGATAAATATGTATACCGATGGTAGCATTGAGGTAAGTCATGGCGGTACAGAAATGGGACAGGGTCTGCATACTAAAATAGCACAAATTGTGGCTCAAGTTTTTTCCATTGATATCGATAATATTAAAGTATCAGCGACGCGTACTGATAAAGTGCCGAATGCTTCGCCTACTGCAGCTTCATCTGGTACAGATTTAAATGGCAAAGCAGCACAAAATGCAGCGCAAACTATCAAGCAAAGATTGATTGATTTTACGGCACAACATTTTAGCGTTAACAGTGAAGACATTGTCTTTGAGCGTAATATTATTAAAGCGGGTGAACAAACCATAAGCTTTGTGGAGCTAGTACAAAAAGCTTACTTTGCGCGCATTTCTTTATCATCTACAGGATTTTACCGTACCCCGAAAATTTACTATGACAGAGAAAATGCCAAAGGAAGACCTTTTTTCTACTATGCCATGGGGGCTTCTATTTCAGAAGTGCTAATTGATACGCTCACCGGTGAATATAAACTTTTACAAGCAGATATTTTACATGATGTCGGCGATTCAATAAATCCAGCAATAGATATAGGACAAATTGAAGGTGGTTTCATTCAAGGTATGGGTTGGTTAACCACAGAAGAGCTACATTGGAATACCAAAGGACGTTTATTAACAACGGGTCCGGCAACCTATAAAATTCCAGCTATTAGTGATGCACCTAAAGTTTTCAATGTTGAGTTATTGCAAGACTCAGCTAATCGTGAGTCGACTATTTACCATTCTAAAGCAGTAGGGGAACCACCATTTATGCTGGCTATCTCTGTTTGGTCTGCATTGCGTGAAGCAATTGCTAACAGTCTTGAGGGTGAAAGAAAACAAGGTTTAACTGTAGAATTAGACACACCGGCCACGCCAGAACGAGTGCTAAAGGCGATACAATCTATTGCTGACAAGCAAAAAGTAGCCAAAAATGGATAATAAATTAAGTTGGTTTGAAGCGGTTAATTTACTTAAGTCAAAGGGGGACGCTTTCGTTTTACTAACAATCATTAGTGTTCATGGTTCAACGCCTAGAAATTCAGGTACTAAAATGGTAGTGAGCGCTAGTGATAACTTTGACACGATTGGTGGCGGTCATCTTGAATTTAAATCCATTGCTTTTGCCCACCAATTATTAGCGCAAGGAATGGAAAATCAGCATATAGAACATTTTTCTTTAGGTGCATCGTTAGGGCAGTGCTGCGGAGGTGACTGTAGCGTGTTATTTGAAAGCTTTGCTGCCAGTCAAACACAAATCATGCTATTTGGCGCAGGTCATGTCGGTAAAGCATTAACAAGTATTCTTAGCGACCTACCTTGTCAGCTTAAGTGGGTTGATAGCCGTGAAGCTATGTTTCCTGCACATATGTTAACTAATGCACCAATGAACGTTAAATGCATTGTTAGTGATAATCCAGTTGATGAGATAACGAGTATGACTGAGGGAAGTTATTTTATCGTCATGACCCATAATCATCAGTTGGATTTTGAAATTTGTCAGGCTTTATTAAAGCGTAATGATTTTGCTTATGCAGGATTAATCGGCTCAAACACTAAGTGGAAACGTTTTCAGCACAGATTAAAACATAGAGAATTTAATCAGCAAATCATTGAGCAGCTCACCTGTCCTGTTGGTTTAAGTGCGGTCCCTGGAAAACGACCTATGGAAGTTGCAGTTTCTATCGCAGCAGAAATTATTGGCTTGTACCAAAAAAACAGTCTTACTCAAAGCCATAGTACTCAAAACCATAAGACTCAAAGCCATAACCGTCAGGAAAAAGGAATAAGCTTTAAGGCAATAGCACCGATGCTAAATGCCAGTTTTGCTAATACACATTTAAGTCAAAGTAGAGAAGAGGAACCAACACTTATTCAAGACTCTACTTTATCAAGAGAAAATAATGAATAAACTTGCCTTACGCTCAAAACGAGTAATCACTGAAACGAATATAGAAGCTGCCACGCTTATCATTATAGATGGTTTGATTGATGCTATTTTACCTTACGAAGCGCAAGTAGATTGTAAGTTAGTCGATTATGGTAACTTAGTGATTATGCCCGGTTTAGTAGACACTCATGTGCATATAAATGAGCCCGGACGTACAGACTGGGAAGGCTTTAATACCGCAACTCAAGCGGCAGCAGCAGGCGGTATAACAACCTTGGTTGATATGCCCTTAAATTGTATTCCTGCCACAGTCACTAAAGCAGCGCTAGATATAAAGCTTAATGCACTAAAAGGTAAGCTTTGGGTCGATTGTGGTTTTTGGGGCGGCGTCATTCCTGAAAGTATCGCTAATAATGCCGCACAACTTGATGAGCTACTTAGTGCAGGCGTTTTAGGTGCAAAGAGTTTTTTAATTCATTCGGGTGTGGATGAATTCCCAAATGTTAGCGCTGAGGATGTTAAAAAAGCACTGCCCGTAATGGCTAAATACCAAGTGCCATATTTGATCCATGCAGAATTAGAACAGCCATTAGATGACAGTATAGAAGCTGCCGAAATTGGCGATAAGTATCAAAGTTTTCTCGATTCTAGGCCGCGAAAGTGGGAAAACGATGCTATCGATCTAATGGTTTCGTTAGGAGAGCAAGCCAAAGAACAAGGAGTGGATGCGCATATTCATATTGTGCACCTCTCATCTAGTGATGCCATTGAAAAAATTGTTTACGCTAAAAAATCAGGTTTAAAATTTACCGCTGAAACATGTCCCCATTATCTAACGCTATTCTCAGAAACAATTCCTGACGGGAAAACCTTATTTAAATGCTGTCCGCCAATTCGTGAAGATGAAAATAGACAGAAACTTTGGCAAGCGCTAAAAGAGGGGGATATTGATTTTATAGTTTCTGATCACTCGCCGTGTACTCCTGAATTGAAAAAAATTGAATCTGGCGATCTAGAGCATGCTTGGGGGGGAATATCGGCATTGCAATTTGGTTTGCCGCTGATTTGGACTGAAGCAAAACAGCGGGGATTTAGTCTACGCGACATCAGTTATTTAATGTCGACAGCTACGGCTAAATTTGTTGGTTTGAATGACAAAAAAGGCAAGCTTGCAGTGGGTGCTTACGCCGATATTTTAGTGTTTGATGATGAAAAGCAAGTCACTATCAGTAGCGATATGATTAAACATAAACATAAAATAACGCCTTATGTAGGTAAGCAAGTTGTTGGCGAAATAGTTAACACCTATTTACGCGGTCAACTGGTGTATAGCGAACAGAATATTATTGGTTCACCTCAAGGTAATACCTTATTGAAGCATGATTATTAACAAATTTAGCATGAAAGTCATTTTAGAAAGAGAGTTTTAATGAACGATACAACACAGTATTCCTCATCAGTACAAGCAGCAGATGAAGAGAAACAATATATTGAAAACTACGTTGATTTAGCCGCTAAACGTATTGGCGGCGAAACATTAATATGTAGTGATGATTTTTTCGCAGAGATGGAAAATTTATTAAAACCAGGTCGCGGTGTTTTTATTGACGATAAATATACCGATCGAGGCAAATGGATGGATGGCTGGGAGTCTCGTCGTAGTTACGGTCGTGATGATGGCCGTGAATTTGATTGGTGCGTGATACGTTTGGGCACCCCCGGAATTATCAAAGCGGTTGATGTTGATACCCACCATTTTCGTGGTAATGCACCAGCACAAATTAGTATTGAAGCTTGTCTTTCTATCGGTAATCCGGATGAAAATACACAGTGGACAGAAATATTAACCAAGCACGATACTAACGCCCATAGTCAAAATGTCTTTGTCGTGCAAAGTGATAAAACTTGGAGTCATGTTCGTCTAAATATTTTTCCCGATGGCGGTGTTGCAAGGTTTCGTGTTTATGGTGAAGTGGTCATTGATTGGCAACAGTTTTTACCCGGCGAACTCATTGATACGGCTGCTATTACCAATGGCGGCAAAGCTTTGTTATGTAGTGATATGTTTTTCAGTGATAAAAATAATCTAATTATGCCTGAGCGCGGTAAGGATATGGGTGATGGTTGGGAAACTAAACGTCGTCGCGACCCCGGTCCTGATTGGATCATTATTGAATTGGCAAAATTGACAACAATCAAAAAAGTACTCATAGATACTTGTCATTTTAAGGGGAACTTTCCGGATACGTTTAAATTAGAAGCTGCACATGCAGCCGATAAATCGACTGCGATAGATAAAATGCAGTGGTGCACTATAATCGAGCAAACGAAGCTGTTTGCAGATCGTGAACAATGGTTTGCCCTCGAAGGAAATGAACAAACGTTTAGCCATGTCAGATTGAATATTTATCCTGATGGCGGTGTTAGTCGCATGCGTATTATGGGTTATGTAGTTTAAGGATCAGATATGACCATTACCGAACTAAATCAATTAGATTTGAAAACTGCACATCAAGCGTTTATGCAGTGTTGTACCGCCGAAGCTTGGGTTGAAAAAATGCTACTTGATATGCCTTATGACAATGTTGAAACATTATCGGCACAAGCGAATAGTAACTGGCAGGGATTAAACGAAGCGGATTATTTACAGGCATTTGAAGGGCATCCAAAAATTGGTGACGTTTCAAGTTTAAGAGATAAATATCGGGCGACAGAGCAGCTTGCGGCAGGTGAGCAGTCAGGCGTCAACAGCGCCACAGAACACGCTTTGATTGAGTTGAAACAGCTTAATGATGACTATGAAGATAAATTTGGCTTTATCTTTATCGTTTGTGCAACAGGTAAAACAGCGCAGCAAATGTTAAACATATTAGCGCTTCGGATTGTCAATGATAGAACAGCCGAGCTTGTTAATGCCGCAGCAGAGCAAAGAAAAATATTGCAGATCAGAATTGAAAAAATGATCACAAATTTGGCAAATAACACCCCTCCATTAAACCAAAAAAAAGAAGCGCAGTCATGAGTCAGATAACTTCACATGTATTGGACACAAGTCGTGGTAAACCAGCGAGTGGTATATCCGTCACTTTATTTGAAGATGTTTCAGGTAAATGGAACGAGTTAACACAGGGAGTAACGAATGCTGATGGTCGTGTCTCTGATTTTCTTGCAGCTGAGCGTATATTGCCTGCAGGAAATTATCGTGTGCACTTTGCTATCAGTGACTATTTTAGTGCTTTAAACGAGCAAGCTTTTTATCCGTATGTTGATATCGTCTTTACTATCAACAGTAAAGGGGAACACTATCATATTCCCTTATTACTGAGTGCTTTTGGCTATTCAACTTACCGTGGCAGTTAAGATGATTTTAACGGCAAAACTGCTAACGAAAGCCGCTTTTTTACCTTTTGGTGATGTGATTGAAGTCACCGATCAAACGGAAAAAAAAGCCATTAACTATGGACTGACTCAACGATATAACGCCTTAGCAAACATCGATGTAACTGAAAATATGGGCGCTGGAATTATTAGTGTTTTTCGTTCTACACCTAAAAATGAAAGTGAGAATAACCTTGCTACCGGGCAAATAATGATTGATTGCATGGAGCGACATCCCTTATCGAGCCAAGCATTTTATCCCCTGTCAGCAAAGCCCTATTTAGTTGTTGTAGCACCGTTAGGTGAGTTTGACAAAACTAAAATACAAGTTTTTTTAGCTCAACAAAATCAAGGTGTTAATTACCATAAAGGTACTTGGCATCATTACTGTTTAGCTTTACAGCAAGTCTCTGATTTTTTAGTTATAGATCGTCAAGGCTCAGGTGAAAATTGCGATGAGGTTAGCTTATCTACTCCCATAACCATTCATTATGATTTAAACAACAAGAGCGACTTAAGTTAATGTCCATGAAAGTTTTTCGAGGTGAAATTTTACATTTCATCGAAGACCCAGCGTTAAATTCGCAAGAAGAAATAGAGCAAACGAGCCATCAGTATTTTGAGGATGGCATTTTACTTATTGAAAACGGTAAAGTTAAACAACTTGGTAGTGCAGAATTGCTACTAGAACAGCTCGATGACGATATTGAAATTACTCATATTGAAAATGGTTTAATTGTCCCAGGCTTTATTGATACCCACATCCATTATCCTCAAACAGAAATGATAGGCAGTTATGGTGAACAGCTTTTACAATGGTTAGAAAACTATACTTTTCCGGTGGAAAAACAGTTCAGTGACAAAAATTATGCCCTTAAAGTCAGTGAGTTCTTCCTGAATCAATTACTCACAAATGGTACAACTACGGCGTTGGTTTTTGGCTCCGTTCATCCTGAATCAGTGGAAGCCTTTTTTGAAACAGCATTAAATAAAAACCTTCGGATGATTGCAGGTAAAGTCATGATGGATATCAATGCGCCTGATTACTTAACCGATACCGCACAAAGTAGCTATGATGAATCCAAAACGCTAATTGAGAAGTGGCACGGTAAAGGTCGATTGCAATATGCAGTAACTCCAAGGTTTGCACCTACCAGCAGTAACGAACAACTCAGTTTTGCTGGTAAATTATTAAAAGAGCATCCAGGGGTTTATCTTCATACCCATTTGTCAGAAAACCTTAAAGAAATTGAATGGGTAAAATCACTTCATCCTGACTGTGAAAATTACTTAGACGTTTATAATAAACATCAACTGCTCAGTGAGCGTAGTGTGTTTGCCCATGGCATACATTTATGCGACAAAGAATATAGGGCTTTGTCTGAATCGGGCTCTGCACTTGCTTTTTGTCCGAGTTCTAACATGTTTTTAGGCAGTGGTTTGTTCAAGCTAGACCTTGCACAACAGCATCAAATAAAAGTTGGTTTGGGGACGGATGTTGGCGCAGGTACGAGTTTTTCAATTTTAGAAACATTAAAAGATGCATATAAAACTCAGCAGCTTAGAGGTAAGAAGTTAGATTCGTTTCAGTCCTTTTACTTAGCAACTTTAGGTGGCGCAAGAGCATTAGATTTAGAAGGCACCGTCGGTAATTTTAAATCTGGCTGCGAAGCTGATTTTATTGTATTGGATTATCACGCAACAGATTTAATGAAAATGCGTATTAAACAATGTAGAACGCTATCAGAAAAATTGTTTTCTTTAATGATACTAGGTGATGATCGTGCAATTAGGTCAACTTACATTCAAGGCGAATTAGCCAAAATTAATTAATAATAAAAATAAAAATAAAAATAAAAATAAAAATAACAAAAAAGAAAAAGGAGAAAATATGGATCCCT